>NZ_JANJZR010000005.1 GCF_024623065.1 Bacteroides acidifaciens | reverse complement strand
TAATAGCCAAGAGCGCAACTGTTAATACCCCTTCCGCCAACTACAGACGGACGCGACAAGAAAAGCTGGGGTAAGAGTTATAATATTATGACTGAAGAGAATTTAAACAGGCTCTTATATTATATCTCTGATTGGCGGACGTTTGATGGCTGTATTATTCTGCTTTTCGTATTTCTTTTGATAAAATTGAAAAAAAGTTTGTTTTAGGTTAGGAGATTTTTTTTGAGGTTGCGTCTTTAATAATAGAACAACATTAAAAAAAAATATGAACTTGAAAGAATACTTTCGCCTTGCAGGATTATTTGGTAAACTGAATTCTCAGGAAAAACTTGAGGATGATTTTACCACTACGCCTGAAGGTGAGACGTTGAGATTCTTTTGGGAAAGCTGCGAACAAGAAAAAATTAATGCTTCTTCCATTATAGAGAAAACGCGCATAAAAATACGAGAAGGTGAAAAGAAACGCAGACGGAACTATTTATTGATAACTTCCGTTTCTATTGCTGCTTCTGTTTTGATTTGTATATCAACTATTTATTTTCTGAATCAAACAACTATTGTTGATGTTGATTTGCAGGCTATTGCAGAAGGAATGGATAGCCAGGCTGTTGATGAAGTAACTCTTATAACTGCTAAAGAACAATTGAACTTAGACGAAGATGCCTTTATCAAATATTCAAAAGAAGGAAAGGTTGCGGTTAATTCTCAGGTTATTAAAGAAGAAGGGGAAAAGGCAAGGGATGAACAAGAATATAATCAGTTGCTTGTCCCTCCTGGAAAGAGAGCAAGAATAGAGTTGTCAGATGGGACTCGTTTAGTAGTAAATTCTCAGTCTAAAGTCGTTTATCCTCGTCGTTTTAAAGGTGACATTCGTAAGATATATGCTCAGGGAGAGGTGTTTCTAGAGGTTGCTCATGATAAGAAACATCCTTTTATCGTGGAGTCGGATGGTTTTAATTTACGAGTGTTAGGTACAAAGTTTAGTATTTCCAATTATAAAGGAGGGACAACTAATATCGTGTTGGTAGAAGGCTCTGTGGAAGTGACTGATAAAAATGAGAAAAAGGCACAATTGACCCCTAATGATTTGTTGAATATAGCTGATGGCGCAATAACTTCCCAAAAGAGGGTAGATGTAGCTGAATATATTAGCTGGGTAGATGGAATTATGTTATTGAATGGTAATGAATTGTCTCAGATTATTCAAAAACTAAGTATTTACTATGGTATATCCATACAATGTGATCCCAGTGTTGGTAGTGAGAAAGTTTATGGAAAACTCGATTTAAAGGATGATATAGATGAAGTGATTGAATGTATTCGGCAGACATTGCCATTTACGATAGAAAGAAGTGATACTAGTATATACTTGAATAAATAGTAACTTATTAATTAATCTTTTGAATATATATGCCTATGGAGAACAAATAATATTATGACACACAAAAAATCGGATAAATATTGGCGTATTTACCCGATATTAATTCCTTCGTTAAATCAATAAATCCAAAATTGTTAACCTAAAAAGAAATTTTTATGGTAAAGAAAACTATTTTTTCACATCTAAAGAAAAGACTTAAGCTTTTTTGCATAATAAACGTCTTTTTTATGATTCCATTCTCTTCATTCGGGGCAAATTCTATCAGTTGGGACTCCGAAGAAGATTTATTCTCAGTTCAATATGAGAATACTACGGTTAAAGATATCTTAGATTATATCGAGAAACATAGTAAGTACATATTTATTTATTCAGAGAATGTGAAAAAGAATCTGAATAACAAAGTCTCCATTTCAGTTTCCAATAAGAAAATAGACGCTGTATTAAATGAGCTGTTCTCAAAAACGGGGTTGAATTATAAAATGTCGGGAAGACAGATTACGATTTCAGTGCCGGAACAGGTTCCTGCGATAAAGCAAGTTCGAGGTTTTAAGATTGTGGGTAACGTTACCGATGAGAAGGGTGAACCTTTGATTGGTGTTTCAATCTTTATGAAAAAAGACTCTACGGTGAATGCGATAACGGATATGAATGGTGCATATAGCATTGCTGTGCCGGATAAATATGCTGAACTTTCCTTCCGCTATATTGGCTTTGTACCGAAAGACGAAAAGGTCAATAATCGTAGAGTACTGAATGTGATAATGGTAGAAGATGTTGGTCAGTTAGATGAAGTTGTTGTTGTGGCTTATGGCGCACAAAAGAAAGAGTCTGTAGTGGGTTCTATCACAACTGTTGAACCGGCAAAATTGAATGTTTCTACTTCCCGTTCATTGAGTAACAATTTGGCTGGCACAGTGACAGGTGTAATTGGTGTGCAGCGTTCCGGAGAACCGGGATACGATAACTCTTCGTTTTGGATCCGTGGTATCAGTACCTTTCAGGATGTGGGTAAAGACCCATTGGTGCTGGTGGATGGTATCGAGCGTAGCTTGGATAATATTGATGTGGAAGAAATTGAGTCCTTCTCCGTATTGAAAGATGCGGCTGCCAGTGCAGTGTATGGTGTACGTGGTGCGAATGGTGTGATTTTGATTAATACCAAGCGCGGACATGTGGGTAAGCCTCGGGTAGTGGTGAAATCGGAATTTGCGTTCACGCAACCGATAAAACTTCCCAGCTATATCGGGGCTGCCGATTATATGCAGTTGCTGGATGATGTATTGGATGATACCGGACAGTCTCCGATGTATGCCGACCGGATTGCCAAAACACGTGCGGGATATGACCCCGATTTGTATCCTGATGTAAATTGGATTGATGCTATTTCTAGAGACCATGCTGCCAACCAACGTATTACAGTAGATGTATCCGGTGGTTCGGAAAATTTGCGTTATTCGTTTGTGGCTGCGGTTTACAACGAACGTGGCATTCTTACACGCGACAAGAGCCTGGATTGGGATCCTACTATCAAATTGCAACGTTACAATGTACGTTCCAATGTTGACTTGAAACTCTCTCCCACCACTCAAGTTCGTTTTAATATCGGGGGATATCTTCAGGATCGTAACTCTTCACCTGAAAGTACGGACCAAATTTTCAGCCGTGCGTTTCGTTTTACTCCGTTCATGTTTCCCACTCGCTATTCATCCGGTGAGATTCCTGCTTGGCAGGAAGAAGGTAATCCTTGGGCAATGGCGACTCAGAGCGGTTTCGCCCGTTCTACTGCCAGTAAGATTGAGACGCTATTTTCTCTGGAGCAAGACCTGAAATTTTTGACTCCCGGTTTGAAAATAAAAGGAACTTTCTCATTTGACCGTTATTCTACCGGCAAAGTGACTCGTTCCAAGAAAATAGAATATTGGAATGCCGCTAGCGGCAGAAACGAAGAGGGCGAATTGATTCTGGCCCAAAAACAACAAGGTGGTAACTTCTTGGGTACTTCCAAATCGGCAGAATATGGTGACAAGAGTATCTATATGGAAGCAAGCTTGAATTATGACCGTACCTTTGCTGACAAACATGCCGTATCTGCCATGCTACTCTTCAACCGCCGCCATTACGATAAGGGGGAATCGCTGCCTTACCGTAATCAGGGATTGGCCGGACGTGCTTCATATACCTACAGTGGAAAGTATGTAGCCGAATTCAATTTTGGGTACAACGGTACTGAAAACTTCGCCAAAGGAAAACGCTATGGTTTCTTCCCGTCGGCTGCTGTTGGCTGGATTGTTTCGGAAGAACCTTTCATGCAGCCTTTTCGCAACACGATTTCTAAATTGAAGTTGCGTGCTTCCTACGGACAGGTAGGTAATGCTAATCTGAAAGGACGTCGTTTCGCCTATATATCCACTATCCTTGATCAATGGAATGATGTGCCTGACTTATACCGTTGGGGCTTGGACGGAGATTATGGACGTAATAACATGGTAGAGGGTGACTTCGGTATTCCTGATTTGACTTGGGAAATTGTAAACAAAGCCAACGTTGGCTTGGAACTGGGTCTGTTCAATGGTATGGTAGACCTTCAGGTAGATTTTTTCGACGAACGCCGTAACAACATCCTTGTAGAGTTGAACTCTATTCCTGCTACCTCCGGTTTCTATAGAAAACCATGGGGCAACCGTGGTAAAGTGAAGAATCAAGGAGCGGAAGTGACATTGAACGTCAACAAGCAAATCGGTAAAGACTTCTTTATCGGTCTGATGGGTAGCTTCACTTATGCCCATAATGAAATCATCGACAAAGATGAACCTTTGGGAACCATTGGAACAACTCGTGCTGAAACCGGTCATCCGGTAGGGCAGATTTTCGGCTATGTCCACGACCGTCTGTTTACAGAAGATGATTTTGTAGATGTGGAAAACGGAGTTCTGAAAGAGAGTGTTCCTACCCAAACTTTTACAGCAAAAGTTCGCCCGGGTGATATTAAATATGTGGATCTCGATAAGAACGGAGTTATCGATACTTATGACCAAATGGCTATCGGAGGTACCGAGAATCCGGAAATCGTTTACGGGTTCGGGCTGAACTTACGTTGGAAAGACCTTGATTTTGGAGCTATGTTCCAGGGCATCGGGCGCACTTGGCGCATCCTTTCCTCCAATATTATGCCGGCATCCAATAAGGGGTCTATGTATAATATCTTTGATAACTATCAAGATCGTTGGACGGTGGATAACCAAAGCCAGGATGTATTCTATCCGCGTGCCGATTACGGACCGAATGCCAATAATAGCCAGAAGTCTACTTGGTGGTTGCGCAATATGAGTTTCTTGCGTCTGAAAAATTTAGAATTAGGATACTCCTGTCCGAAGAAATGGTTGCAAGGGTTTGTGATTTCCAATGCCCGTGTTTTCGTACGTGGAACGAACCTGCTAACCTTCTCAAAGTTCAATCTGTGGGATCCGGAGCTGGCAACCGGTGACGGTGCTAAATATCCGGCTATGAAATCAGTATCAGTAGGTTTTGACATTACTTTCTAAAATAAATATGATATGAAAAACAGAATTATTACATATATATTATTGGGCGTTTTGGGTGTATTGCCTTTAACTTCATGCTCTGATTATCTGGACAAAATGCCGGATGACCAGTTGACATTGGAGAATGTATTTTCCAACAGGGGCAATCTGGAACGTTGGCTTTCCTATCTCTATTCTGTAATGCCGGAGTTTTATATTTATGACGGTCCGGACGCCATTGGTGACGAACTTGCACCTTCTGTAGGGTGGGAGTCACAGGGATTTAAGGCGATTCAATATCAGAATGGAAACTGGACCCCTATCAGTCCGGGAGTAGTGACTTATTGGGATAAGTATCCAAAGGCAATTCGTCAAGCATACACTTTGATTAAATATGCGCATCCTTTGTCTGATGTATCTGAAAAGGAGGTTAATTATATGAAAGCGGAGTGTCGTTTTTTCATTGCTTACTACCACGCTATGATGGCGATGACGTACGGAGCAGTTCCTATTATTCGGGAAGCGGCTGTAGAACTATCGGGTGAATCCTTGTTGCTGAAACAAGAACCTTTCGATGCAGTGGTAGACTGGGCTGCCAACGAATTGCTGGAAGCTTCCCGACAATTGCCTGCATCTTATGATGAAGCAAATAAATACGGTCGTATCACTTCGCTGATTTGCCTTGCTATCCGCGCCCGTCTGCTGACGTTTGCCGCCAGTCAGTTGGTGAATCCCAGTCCTGACGGGAAGGGAATGGACCCCGAAATGCAAGCTATGACCAATGTAGATGGTGTGAAAATCTTTAATTCCACTTTCAATGAAAATCATTGGAAACGGGCGAAAGACGCCAATAAACTGCTGATTGACGAAGCCGAGAAAGCGGGACACGCTTTATATAAGGAATATTTGTCTGATGGAGTAACTATTGATCCGTTCCTTTCTTATCAGAACATGATGATGCTTCGTTATAAGGAAGGCAATACGGAAATTATTTTCCCGCGTACTAAGGATAATGCAGGTTGGTTTGACGACCAAGCTCTTCCTCGTGGTGCCGGTGGGTCTGGTTCGCTAGGTGTTACTCAGTTGCTGGTGGACGATTTCTTTATGAAGAACGGTAAAATGCCTATTTTAGGATATAACAACAGTGGCAATACACAAACGGTTGACATTAACCCGGAATCTGCATACAGCGAAACAGGTTACTCGACCGAAGATGATGTACGTGCTACTAACTGGCATTATGCCGTAGCGGGTAGCAAGGCCAGCGGTGACTCTCATGTGGTAGCTCCGAAGAACACATTTAATATGTATTGCAACCGTGAACCCCGCTTCTATATTTCGGTAGTCTACAACGAACAGTATCATTGGGGAAAAGGAAAAACAACGAATTTCTTTTTTAATGGAGAAGACGGCCAGCCCTCGCACGATAACCCGTCAGCCGGTTATCTGATTCGGAAGCATGTAGACCCGACGTTCGTTCATTCAACGAATACCGGTACTTATAAGTCACGCCAAGGCATCCTCTACCGACTTGCGGAGGCCTACCTGAGCTATGCGGAATCTGCGCTCGAATATAGCATGGCAAAAGGCACTTACGATGTCGACAAGGCAGATATTGTGAAATACATCAATAAGATTCGCGAAAGAGCCGGCATTCCGCAATATGGAACTTCCGGTCTCGAAATTCCAACTGATCCGAAAGAAATGCGTAAGTTGATTCGTCGCGAGAGAAGAGTGGAGATGAATTGCGAAGGCGGTTTGCGCTGGTTCGACTTGCGCCGTTGGAAAGAGGCCGAAGATGTGTTGGACGGTAACTTCTATGGCATGAATATGCTGGCTGAAAAGGGGAATAGAGATGAATTTTATAAACGAGTGCGCTATCAGACTCGTAAGTTCAAAAGCTATTGGTGGCCGATACCCCAGAATGAGATAGACAAGAACCCGAACTTGAAACAGATGCCGGGTTGGATGAATTGATTCACACTATAAAATCAAGATGAAGTATGAGAAACAAACTATTTTATAAAGCTCTGCCATTGGTGGCTCTGCTTGCCCTTGGCGGATGTAAGGAAGAGAAGGAAGCCGACCTGACGTGGCTCACCAACCCCGGCGAGACGATGGAACTGACTGTTTCGGCTACGGATATAGAACTGGACAGGGACAGACCGAATGACGTGGCACTGAGTTTTGACTGGACACCGGCTCGTGAGATGCCCGAAGACTATGTCATCTCTTATGTGACTAAAATAGATATCGAAGGACGCGGGTTTGAAACCTGTGTGCGTGTCGATGAGGACTATGGAGTGTTTAATAAAAGCTATACTACCGAAGAACTACAAATGTTGCTGGTGGATAAGTGGGGACAGAACTACTCCAAAGTAGTGCCCGTACAGTTTCGTGTCATTGCGAAGTGGGAAGGCGGACCTCGCTACGCCAAGCCCGAGGTACGTACCGTTACTGTAAATGTGCGTCCTTACCGCCCGTTGGTATGGGAAGCAAACCGCATTGTTCTTTCCGGCACTTCTACCGACAATGATAAGCTGGTAATGAGCAAAACCATGGAGAATGAGTTCCAATATGCATTTGTGCAAGACTTAGTACAAGGTGAGATGGGTATTGCTTTGGAAACTGAACAGGGCGACACTTATATTCAGTTGGCAGAAGGCGTTAATAACTGGATAGACGGTGAAGAGGTAGATGTTGTATTGGGTGATGAGCCTACAATGCTTAACTTACCTAAAGACGGTGAATATCGTGTCATCTTGAACACGCAGACCCGCAAACTGAAAATCTACTCTCCTGACAAGAAACTGGAGCCGTATGTTGCGGAATTCCCGGATAAATCGGGTGGTGGACCGTATAGGGTAGAGGTTACGAATCTTTGGGCGTATGGAGACATAACCAAGTGGACAAATAATTTGAAAGACGGTCATTTTAAACAGAGTTTAGCCGATCCTCAGATTCTTGTAGGTAAAACTACCTGGGTATCAGATTGGGGTTCAGAGCCGGGTAAAAAGGAAAATGGCAAGTTTGTTCTCAATGTTCAAGCTATAAATCCGAATTTCCCGGGTGGTCCTAACTTCTCATGGAGTATCGGTCCCGTAGTACCGGAAGAGGAGCGTGATAATCCTAATTTCAAGCAAAAAGTGCCCTTGCAGCTTAATGTTTGGACGCCGATTGGAATGGGACATTCAGTACAGCAACGTGAGTCTCATTTTACTTGGCTTATGGGTAATATACTCACTATTGTAGACTTGAGAAATCAACGTATATATATGAGTGAAAATTAAAGTAATCCAAAGAGGGTGTCTGCCCTGCACGAAAGGCAGTACACCCTTTTTAAAAAGAATAAACGAATGAAGATAAATTGGAAATATGCAGCAATGTCTTTAGGGGCATTGTTTTTCACCTCCATGGTGTCGGTCGCCTGCTCGGATAGTGAAAGTGAAACGGGAAACACCGGCAATGAAGGTTTCCCTGCCGAGAATGTAACGGTGCGGATTAACCCTAATAAGACACGTGTTCTTCGGAATCCTCTGAATGGCTGGGTACTGTATCTGGCACGTGAGAAAAACGAACAGTTTTGGCAAGAAAGAGGCTATGACCACATGTATGTGCCTGATTTGGCAAAATACGTAAAAGTCTCCGATTACGCCTCTTCCTGCTACCTGCGTACGAATTGGAAGACATTGGAGCCCCAAAAGGGAAAATATGCTTGGGATGACCCTAGCTCCGATATCTCACGTATCATTAAAAGTGTACATGATAGAGGATTACGTATCGCCTTGCGTGTACTGGTGGATGGGCGCGACCAAAAACAGAATACTCCTGAGTTCGTATTCGATGAAGGCTGTAAATGGTATAATACAGCAAACAATAAGTGTCCTTATCCTGATGACCAAGTGTTCCAAAAGCACTATGGAGAGTTTATCGAGGCTTTTGCCCGCCAATACAATGACCCCGATAAGGTAGATTTTATTGACGGTTACGGATTGGGTAAATGGGGAGAGTCGCACGCTATGATTTATGCTAACGATGGAAATAAGTTTCAGGTAATGGAGTGGATTACAGCGTTGTATGCACGTCATTTCACGAAAGTGCCTCTGGTGATCAACTATCACCGTATGTTGGGCGATACTTATCAGGATTCTTGGCAGGAAACAGTGCCGCCTGATGCGGAGCCGTTGCTGAACATAGCCCTCAATAACGGATACATCCTGCGTCACGATGCTTTTGGTATGAGTGGCTATTATAAAGATTGGGAGAAAAATATTGCCTTGAAGTACAGATATAAGCTTCCTATCATTATGGAAGGTGGATGGGTGACCGACACGCACCGTTATTGGTATTTCGATGATGCTTATCGTTATCGGGAAGGTCATCCCGAAGATGTCCGCAAGGGAGAGTTTGAAGATTCCATGCTGGCATGTGTCAATACGATGGACTTCCGTCTAGGAGAAACAGAATCGTGGTTTGAAAAAGCTTTCTCTTATGTGCAACGCTTTATAGCGGAAGGCGGTTACCGTCTCTATCCGGACATGGTTTCTTTGCCTGTTTCGGCAAATGGTGGTCAGGATGTTACTGTTGTTCACCGCTGGCGCAATATGGGTTGGGGATATTGTCCTACTAATATCAGAACTTGGAATCAGAAATATAAAGTGGCTTTTGCATTGCTGAATGATAATAATGAAGTGAAAAAGATATTTGTGGACGAGCAAACCGACCTGTCGACTTGGCTGAAGGAAGCCCCGACTACTTATACCACCAAGTTGAATCTGAAAGGCGTTTCTGTTGGCGCCTATTCATGGGCGGTAGGTTTGGTGGATGTTACCAAAGACAATGAAATCGGACTCGAAATGGCCGTGAACAAGGATGCCAACCTACTGGATTCCGGTTGGTTGAAATTACAGACACTTATGGTAAAATAAGTAAATACATATGATGAGTTGTATGATTAAAGATAAAATGAGAGCAGGACTTTTGGTGTCTATGTTTTTAGGGGTGTTTGCGCTTCAAGCCGCTGCCATAAGCGGCGGGTCGGATGCCGGAACCTTGAAGCAGAACTTGGCACGGGATAACAAGATAATAAGAATAGAACCAGACAGGCAGCGCTTGTTGCGTAACCCACAAACCGGCTGGGTGCTTTATGCCACCCCCGGTGTGAAGGAAGATTTCTGGGAGAAGTGTGACAATATGCAGGTACCCGGTGTGGGAACGGTAAAGGTGTCCGATTATGCCCATACTCTTTATATCCGTACCAGTTGGAGGAAGTTGAATCCTGAAGAAAACGTTTATGGCTGGAATACGGATCCCATGCTGAAAATGCTGATTGAGGGAGCACGTGCAAGAAAAATGCGTCTTGCTTTCAGGGTGGTGGTCGACAGCCGTGATAAAGGCTATGACTTTACGCCCGACTTTGTGCGGGAGGCTGGTACGAAGGGCTTCGTGTGGAGAGGAAGATGGTCACCTTATCCTGATGACCCTATTTTTCAAAAGTATTATGAAAAATTCGTTTGGGCTTTAGCCAAAGACTTTGGCAATCCTGACGAGGTGGACTTTATCGACGGAACAGGTCTGGGAAAGTGGGGCGAGTATCACACTACGCTTTATTCTACGGGAGATGAAAAGCCCCGTAAACCTGTACTTGACTGGCTGGCAGACTTGTATCTGAAAGCATTCAGAGACGTTCCGGTTGTCATCAACTATCATCGTTTTGTGGGTGCCGGTAAGGACTGGGACGATAATAAGTATGACCTTGACAGTGAGTTCTTGCTTGATGAAGTAGTTGAAAAAGGATATTCTTTGCGTCATGACGCATTCGGTATGGGGCTGTATTATGGTGAATGGGAACGTGACTTTGCCAAGAAATATTTCGGCGTTCGCCCCATACTGATGGAAGGCGGATGGATTACAGGCAAAATCCACAGCTTTTGGGTGGATCCCCGCAATTATCGGAAGGGACATCCCGAAGATGTGCGTCAGGGAGAATTCGATGATAGTAAAGAGGCGCGTGTCAATATGATGGACTTCCGTGTGGGTGAAATGGAATCGTGGTTTCACAATACATTCCCTCTTGTGCAACAGTTTATTTCGGAAGGCGGCTATCGTCTCTATCCGGATATGATTTCCTTACCTACAGATGTGGCAAAGAATCAGAAACTTCGGATTATACACCGTTGGAATAATCTTGGCTGGGGATATTGCCCTACCAATATTCCGCAATGGAACCAAAAATATAAAGTGGCTTTCGCGCTGATGGACAGTCGGAATAGGGTGCAGAAGGTGTTTGTGGACAAACAGACAGACTTATCCAAATGGATGCAAGGTATCCCTGCAGTTTACACTTTTGATTTACGTCTCAAAGGGGTAACTCCGGGGAGTTATTATTGGGCAGTGGGGCTTGTTGATACTACCAAGGATAATGCGATCGGCTTGGAAATGGCTGTGCCGGAGAACATGTTGAATGCCGGATGGGCTAAATTGCAGGAAGTAACCGTAAGGTAACAGGCAATCAGCTACTTGATGGGGTTAACGAAAGGTTACAGGATTCATGTACCTTGAAGAAATAATAATAACTTTTTAACCATGAAAAAACTATTGATAGTATTGGCCTTGGCCTGTACTCTGTCTTCTCTTTATGCACAGAAAACCTGCTATAGTGAGTTGAAGGGAGATACATTAGTGATTGGAAATGAGTGTATTGAACGAAAATTCATTTGGAATGACGGTAATCTTGTCACTTATAGTCTGAGCGATAAGGCAAACCGGAAAACAACTTTCACGGTAAAGCAGGCACCGGACTTCTTTATCTCCAAAGATACCCGGGAAGCTTCCAAAGGAGCTTGTCGGGTAGAAAAGGTGGCTGCGACTGATATTCATCCGGCCTACTTGAAGACGATAGTTACATTTTCTTTGGGAACATTGGATATACAACGGATTTATCGTATATATGACGGTTGTCCGGCCATAGCATGTGACACTTATCTGAAAGGGAGTGTTAACAGCGTTTTTGGCGGACGGGAAGAAAATGCGGCTGACCGGAAAAACATCGAGTTCGTTGAAGACATGAAATCCAAATCCGTTACGGCTATTTTGGATCAATTATATCTTAAAGGGCAGCATTGGCATGCCAAGGCTGTTGAATTTTGGGATGTGACAGATTGGAACAACAATTTGTTGGCAGAGAGGGATGTTATAGCCTATCGTAAAAACAGTTATCGGGGGAATTTGCTCTTTGTTCGAAACGGGGAAGCAGGCACCGGCTTTTTCTTTCTGAAAGAATCCCCTTGTTCCAGTGTCCAGTTAGCCTATAAAGGTGCTGATTTCATCGCAGAATTCGGGAAATTCATGATTACAGGACTGGGAATTACTGAAAAGGATATTCAGGAAGATACATGGACAAGAACATATAGTTGCGTCACAGGGGTATATGGCGAGGGTGAATTGCAGGCACTGACAGCGCTCCGCAGTTACCAAAAGAATATTCGCCGTCATTTCCGGAATCGTGATGAAATGGTTATGATGAACACTTGGGGCGACCGTAGTCAGGACACAAAAGTCAATGAAGCATTTTGCCTGCAAGAGTTGGAACGTGCCGCAAAACTGGGAATCACTCATTTTCAAATAGATGATGGATGGCAGGTGGGCAAGAGTCCGAACTCAGCGGTAGCTAAAGGTTCTTTTAAGAATATCTGGGACAATAAGGACTATTGGAAACCGGATCCTGTCAAATATCCCCGCGGATTGGCTCCGATAGTAAAGAAAGGAAAGAAACTGGGCATTGAAATTGGTTTGTGGTTTAATCCGAGTGTGCAGAATGATTTTGTCGACTGGGAGAAAGATGCCGAAACACTGATAGGATTGTATCGTGAATATGGTATCCGTATTTTTAAGATTGACGGATTGACTATTCCTACCAAGAAAGCGGAGATTAATCTCCGGAACTTGTTTGATAAAGTATTGGCGGAAACGGATAATAAAGTCATGTTCAATTTGGCTGCGACAGCCAGTCGGCGGGGAGGTTATCATATGTTCAACGAATATGGAAACATCTTTTTAGAGAACCGTTATACGGATTGGCAGAATTACTATCCGTACTGGACGCTTCGCAACCTGTGGATGCTGTCCAAATATGTTCCGGTAGAGAAATTACAAATCGAGTTTCTGAATAAATGGAGAAATACGGAGAAATATGGAGATGATCCGTTTGCCCCGCACCGATATTCTTTTGAATATTTGTTTGCGACCACCATGGCGGGGCAACCATTGGCATGGTTTGAGGCTTCCAACTTGCCGGAAGAAGCATTTGGCATTAAAGACTTAATGGAGAAGTATAAGAAAGTGCAGTATGATTTCCATCAAGGAACTATTTTACCGATTGGAGAAGAGCCTTCGGGGCGCTCGTGGACTGGATTTCAGTCTCTTTGTCATTCAAAAAACGGTTATCTCCTTATTTACAGGGAAGATAATGCACGGGAGGAGACATGGGTGGAAACATGGTTGCCCGAAGGTGCAGAAGTTATGTGTACGCCGATACTGGGGAATGGGAAACTGATGGTAACGACTGTCGGCAGAAAAGGAACAATAAAAGTCTCTCTACCTGAGAAGAATGACTTTATGCTATATCGCTATGAAATAAGATAATTATCCTGTTTACAGGCCATATATATCCAGCGTGGTGGGTATATAGATACACCACGCTGGATATATATACTCACCATGCTGGATATATATACTCAGTAGCGTGAGCGTAAATCGTTGATAGTTAGAAGAATATTAATATTGTAAATAGATAATTTAATGCAAATCAGAAAAAAGACAATCGTGTGTATGTTGCTGTTTATCCTTTTTGTAGGGAATGCAGTAGCTCAAAACCTGATAACTAATGTATATGGTCGGGATATTCGTTCTTTAAACGGCAAATGGAATGCTATCATTGACTTGTATGACCAAGGTCGGGGAATGAAGGTATATAGAAATCAAAGTCCTAAAGGCAACACTGATTTCTATGAATATTCTTTTCAAGGAGGATTGCGGCTGAATGTTCCCGGTGACTGAAATTCACAAACGCCGGAGCTTAAATACTATGAAGGCACAGTATGGTATGCACGTCATTTTGATGCAAAGCGTTTGACACATAAACGTCAGTTCCTTTATTTCGGAGCTGTCAGCTATCGTTGCCGTGTTTATTTGAATGGGGCAGAGATCGGCCCATGAAACAGGGCTTCGCTCTGTCGACCAGCATGAATTGATTGCTCTGATGGCTCCCCGTCCGGTCTATATTGCCAGTGCGGAAGAAGACCGCTGGGCTGACCCGAAAGGGGAATTTCTTTCCGGTGTATATGCCTCTCCTGTTTATGAGTTGTTCGGGCTGCCGGGATTGCCGGTAAAAGAAATGCCGGCTGTCAATCAGCCTGTATTGTCAGGCACTATAGGTTATCATATCCGTTCGGGAAAACATGATATTAATCTGTATGACTGGACGCAGTTTGTGAAGTTTGCCGATAAACATTTGAAGTAAGATCACTAATAGATATTTATATGAAGAACAAGTTTATAAAGTTAGTTTTTGTTGCATTTGCGCTGATAACCCAATTATCACCTTTGAAAGCGCAGACGCAGGAAATAGATTTATCCGGTAAGTGGGGATTTCAGACGGATGTGATGGATTTCCGGCGTGGTTCGTTGGATGTGCGTTATATACATCGTTTGCAAGAATCGATTGTCCTGCCGGCCATTACGGATGATTACAAGATAGGTTACAAATCTCCGTATCGGCATATTGACCGTCTGACCCGTGTATATGAATACATGGGGCCGGCTTGGTATCAACGTGAGATTGCTATTCCGAAGGAATGGAAAGGGAAACGTATCTTCATGTATTTTGAACGGACACATTGGCTAAGTTCCATTTATGTGGATACGAAAGAGGTTAGTAAGATTGATTATGTCAGTGTTCCTCACAATCATGAACTGACAGATTTTGTGAAACCGGGTAAGACACACGTTATTACCGTATGTATTGACAATCGTTATCAGTATGATACCCACAAATGGGATCATGCTCATTCCGAATTTACGCAAATCAACTGGAATGGCATATTGGGTGAAATGAAGTTAATGGCTGTAGACCCTGTGTACATTGATGATATGCAGTTATATCCGGATGTGTCAGACCGTTCGGTAAAAGTGAAAATGAAAATACTGAATCATACTCATAAACTTGTTACCGGAAAAGCGGCTTTTACAATATCAGGCAATTCGTATGATTTGAATAAAGAGATAACCGTCAGTGGAAATGATTCTGTCTTTTATGTAGAAGATGTTATCGCATTAGGAAAGAATGTCCGGTTGTGGGATGAATTTACTCCCAATCTTTATACATTGCAATGTGACCTGACTATCCGTGCTGACAATGCAAACTATCAACATAGCCGTTCTACTACTTTCGGAATGCGTGAAATAACGGCGGATAAGGATAAAATCTATCTCAATGGTAACCGGATACACTTACGTGGAACAGTAGAGAACGCTGTCTTCCCTAAAACAGGCTATGCGCCGGTGGATGATGCGTCTTGGGAACGTGTGCTGACTATCCTGAAAGACTATGGAATGAATCACATGCGTTTTCATTCTTGGTGTCCGCCTGCGGCTGCATTTCGGGTGGCTGATAAATTGGGAGTATATCTTGAAGTGGAAATGCCGATGTGGGGAAAAGATGCTGAACCGGACGAAGCCCGTTATAATTTCTTCCGTCGCGAGCAGAAAGCCATTCTGAAAGAGTATGGCAATCATCCTTCCTTTGTTCTCTATTGCAATGGTAATGAGATTACCGGTAATTTTGATTTTATCGAAGAACTTACTCATTATGGACGTACCACTGACAGCCGCAGACTGTATAGCGGTTCGACGGCCCGTACCCGTGTCAAGTCCGACCAATTCTATATCACTCACCAGACTACTAAAGGTCACATGGCTATTTATGAAGGACGACCATCTACCGACTGGGATAAAAACAAAGAATTGGGTATTGACGTACCTGTCATTTCCCATGAATCGGGACAACGCTGCATCTATCCTAATTTTAAGGAGATTCCTAACTTTACCGGCCCTGTACAAGCACGCAATTTTGAAGTGTATCGTGATTCTTTGGAAGCACATGGCATGTTGGATCAGGCAGATGATTTCTATCAGGTTTCCGGTGCGCAAACCGTACTCGAATATAAAGACGTGATTGAAGCTCAACTGCGTACTTATCTGAAATCCGGTTTCCAGCTTTTGTCTATTAATGACTTTACGGGGCAAGGATATGCGCCTGTCGGTATCCTCGATCCTTTCTGGAATTCTAAAGGACTAATTACACCGGAGAAGTTCCGGGAATTCTGTGCTCCGACTGTGGCTCTGCTGCGTTTTTCGAAACGTTCGTACTATAACGATGACGTATTCACAGGAAAAGCGGAAATCTATAATTATAGTCCCTCTGCCCTGAAAAACGCTAAGTTTAAGTGGTGGGTGACAGATGCGGACGGCAAGGTGCTGAAAAGTGGAAAGCTAAAAACACAAAATATCGGTAATCATGGTGTTTTTTCCGCAGGAGAATTTAGTTATGCACTTAACGGTATCACCGCTCCTCAAAAGCTGACTGTTCATTTATCGGTGAATAATACAATCAATAATAGCTGGGATATTTGGGTATATCCTCGTCGGGAACTGAAAGAACTGATGCAGTCTACGGCGGATGTTCTCTATACGACGGTATTTGACGACAGGGCTAAACAATTCCTTAAAGAAGGAAGGAAAGTTGTCCTATGCCCCATGCCGGCTAAGGTTATAGGGCGTAGTTCCAATTTCCATAATCATTTCTGGAATCCTATCATGTTCAAATGGAAACCGATGACACTGGGTTGTCTGATTCATACAGACAAGGCGATGTTCGACGATTTCATTACGGAAAAACACCTTGACTGGCAATGGTGGGACATCTTAACGCATGCCAAAGTAATCGAAATGGATGAGGCGCCACGTCAGTTGCGTCCGTTCATTCAGGTGATAGACAGTTATGAAACTAACCACAAACTGGGAATCGGTTTTGAAGCCAGAATAGGAAATGGGAAGCTGATGGTGTTGGCACTGGATACAAAGAAAGAAATGGAGAAACGGCCTGCCACTCAACAACTGCTGGTTAGTATCGACCGCTATGTGAAGAGTGACCGCTTCAACCCGCAAGTAGATGTAGAAGCGTCGTTTATAGAATCGTTCTTAAGAAAATAGGGAAAGAATGAGAAGTTTTAGTTTTATTCTAAGTCTTTTGTTTCTGACATCTGTATCGGCACAGGAAATACAGATGTCGGAGACGGCTTCTTTGGAGCAAATTTACGGAGAAGTGCAGGAGGCAGAGGAATTGCTGCCGATGAATGAGTTGGGAATTGAGTTCGGATACGCCCTTTATGAGGCCACAATCACGGCAGAGGAGGAGAACCCGGTATTGATGGTGGAAAATGTAAGAGACTATGCCGCCGTATATGTAGATGGAAAGTTACAGGGATGGATGACGGAAGAGAAGAAAGCAATCCCCTTACGGGTGCTTGCAGGCAAGCACACCTTGCAACTATATGCGGAAAATATCGGCCGTATCACCTATGGGCCGGAGATATTGGATAATTCCAAAGGGCTTTTTGGCAGTATCACCTTGTCGGATACGGAAATAGGGAATTGGAGAATGATTCCTTTGGCAGTACGCGATTGTGCAGTCGGTGAACTGACTTTCGCACCACAAACGGACGGTGGTCGCCCTTGTTTCTATAAAGGGACTTTTACAGTAGAAATCCCCGCTGATACTTATCTGGATGTCTCCGGTTGGGGAATGGGAGAAGTATGGGTGAACGGACATTATGCGGGCTCTTACTGGGAACAGAATGCGCAGCAATCTATACAACTTCCAGCAGAAACATTGCAAAAGGGGGCAAATTCCCTGACCGTTTTTGAACTGAAAAGTAACGGCAAGCGCACCATGCGCCTGTCAGATAAAGCTATATTTAATTAAATGAAAGAAACCATGATGAAAAAAAGGTTGATAGCGTGTGGGGTGTGCCTTTGGACGGCGTTTTGCATGCTTGAGGCGAGGAATGAGAAGCCTGCCGTATATAAAGACGCGAAAGCTCCGACGGAGAAGCGTGTGGAGGATTTACTCTTGCGGATGACAATGGAAGAGAAAGTGCTTCAACTGAGCCAGTATGTTGCGGGACGGAATACGAACGCGAACAATATTGGTGAGGAGGTGAAGAATATCCCTGCGGAAATCGGTGCGCTTCTTTATTATAGCACTAGTCCCCGCCTGCGTAACAACATACAGAAGAAAGCGATGGAAGAGTCGCGGTTGGGGATACCTGTACTGTTCGGGCACGATGTGATTCACGGATTCCGTACTGTTTACCCGATTTCCATTGCGCAGGCTTGTTCGTGGAATCCGGCTTTGGTTGAGAAAGCTTGCGCCATGGCTGCCAAGGAAGCGCGTTTGGCAGGACTGGACTGGACGTTCTCGCCGATGATTGATGTGGCACGCGATCCTCGCTGGGGGCGCGTTTCCGAAGGATATGGGGAAGACCCGTATACGAACGGAGTTTTTGCTGTCGCTTCAGTGAAAGGATATCAAGGTAATAATTTGGCGGACGGGGAGCATATTGCCGCTTGCCTGAAACATTATATCGGTTATGGAGCTTCGGAAGCGGGACGTGACTACGTATATACGGAAATCTCTCCGCAGACTCTTTGGGATACCTATATGCTTCCCTATGAAATGGGAGTGAAGGCGGGTGCTGCTACCCTGATGAGTGGCTTTCATGATATAAGCGGTGTACCCGCCTCTGCCAATCATTATACGATGAGAGAGGTATTGAAAGGTCGTTGGAGGCATGACGGATTTGTAGTTTCGGATTGGGGTTCCATAGTACAGTTGATTTCCCAGGGAGCAGCGGAAGACCTGAAGGAAGCCAGCGAAAAAGCAATCATGGCAGGCGTGGATATGGACATGATGTCCCGCGGATATGACAAATACCTGAAAGAACTAGTAGGGGAGGGCAAGGTGCCGATGGAGATTGTGGACGATGCCGTTCGCCGCATCCTTCGTTTGAAGTTCCGCCTGGGCTTGTTTGAGAATCCTTACATAAGAGAGACGACAGAAAAGGAGCGCTTCTTGCAGCCGGAAGATATAAAAATAGCAGAGAAATTGGCGGAAGAGTCTTTTGTGCTGTTAAAGAACAAGGAGAAACGTTTGCCATTGGCGGCGGATACAAAGGTGGCGGTCATAGGCCCGTTAGGTAAAAATCGCTGGAACTTGTTAGGCTCCTGGACGGCTCACGGCAAGGACGGTGATGTGGTAGGAATTTATGACGGGCTGAAACTGGAACTGAAAGACCCGTCACAACTGCTGTATGCCAAAGGATGCGACTTTGACGGTAAGGATGAATCGGGCTTTGCCGAAGCTGTCGCTACGGCCGGGAAGGCGGATGTCATCCTGCTTTGTCTAGGTGAAAAGCGGAACTGGAGCGGGGAGAATGCTTCGCGCGCTTCCATTGCCTTGCCGAAGATACAGGAGAAATTAGCGATGGAACTGAAGAAGACCGGCAAACCGATTGTGCTGATTCTCTCCAACGGACGTCCGTTGGAACTTTGCCGTCTGGAGCCGGTTTGTGACGCCATTGTTGAAATCTGGCAACCGGGCATTGCCGGAGGCAAACCGCTTGCGGGCATTTTGACAGGAAGAATCAATCCTTCCGGCAAGTTGCCCATTACTTTTCCGTATGCAACCGGACAGATTCCCATCTATTATAATCGGCGGCAGAGTGCCCGTCCTCATCAGGGCAAGTATCAAGACCTGACGATAGAACCGCTCTATGAGTTCGGACATGGATTGAGCTACACTACTTTTGAGTATGGCGACCTCAAGGCATCTGCTACTCAACTAAAAAGGGGAGATAAACTGTCAGTAGAAGTTGCGGTGACCAACACAGGCGACAGGGATGGTGCGGAAACTGTCCATTGGTTCATTACAGACCCTTATTCAACGATTACCCGTCCGGTAAAAGAATTGAAATATTTTGAGAAGCAAACGATTAGGGCCGGTGAAACCAGAACTTTCAGATTTGAAGTGGATTTATTACGTGACTTGGGCTTTATTGATGGAGACGGTAAACGCTTTTTGGAAAAAGGTACTTATTATGTACAAGTGAAGGATAAAAAGGTGAAATTGGAATTGATAGACTGAAAGTAAAGAATTGATAATATGAGAAAGATATTCTTGTTAGGCGCATACCTTTTATGCAGTGTTTTCGTGAGAGCGGTAGAAATCCCTTTCCAAAAGTCCGAAGTTAAGTCTATCATGCGAAAGGTGGCGGATTGGCAGATTGCCAATCCACACCCCGCCCCTGAACATGACGACTTGAACTGGCCGCAAGGCGCTCTTTATGTCGGCATGGTGGATTGGGCGGAATTGGCTGAAAAAGAAGACGGTGATGATACTTACTATAAGTGGCTTATCCGTATAGGTCGCCGGAATTGCTGGCAGCCGGACAAACGGTTTTATCATGCTGATGATATTGCCGTGTCACAATCCTTTTTGGATTTATATCGCAAATATAAGGATGAAGCGATGATTGTACCAACATTGGCTCGTACGGAATGGATTATCAATCATCCTTCTGGAGGCAGTTTCAAATTAGTGGAAGGTGACTTGAAAACTTTGGAACGCTGGACTTGGTGTGACGCCCTCTTCATGGCTCCTCCTGTATATGCCAAACTGTATATGCTGACCGGAGACAAGAAATACATCAAGTTTATGAACCGTGAGTATAAGTCGACTTATGATTACTTGTTCGATAAGGAAGAAAATCTATTCTACCGTGACTGGCGCTATTTTGATAAGCGTGAAGCTAATGGAAAGAAAGTCTTTTGGGGTCGTGGTAATGGTTGGGTGCTTGGTGGGCTGGTTGAAATATTGAAAGAGTTACCTCGAAAAGACAAGAACCGCAAATTCTATGAGGAACTGTTTGTGAGACTGGCTACACGTGTTGCCGGATTGCAGCATCCTGATGGATTCTGGCACGCAAGTCTGTTAGACCCTGCTTCTTATCCGTCACCGGAGACTAGCTGTACAACTTTTATTGTTTATTCCATTGCTTACGGCATCAATGAGGGGTTATTGGATAAGGTGACTTATCTTCCTGTGATGATAAAGGGATGGAAGGCATTGTTATCGGCTGTAGAACCGGATGGAAAACTGGGTTACGTACAGCAAATCGGTGCCGACCCGAAGAAAGTGACCCGTGATATGACGGAAGTTTATGGAGTCGGTGCTTTCTTGATGGCGGGCAATGAAATCTATAAAATGGCAAGATAATTTGTGTCTTTATGGAGAAGAACTGTAGCAAAACTAAAAAGCTCGTTCTGTAAGAACCAGATGGTAGCTGTTAAGTGTGGAAGAACTATATCAAACTTCGTTTACCGAGTGATGATATACTTCTTTTCATTGTTGCGGGAGAATATGCCAATTGATAAAGAAAGTTAATATTATGGGACTTGACCTATATAATACATAAGAATTCTGCGCCTGTCAATATATAAAATAGTAATCTAATTAAATGGAAGACCTGGAAAGAGAACTTTTGTTGATTTCCAAAGGGGATGAACTGGCTTTTAACAGTTTTATGAACCGATATTCGAAGAGGTTATACTATCATGCCTTTGGTATTCTTGGTAATAAGGAAATGGCTGAAGAAGTGGTAGGCGATGTTTTCTTTGAAGTGTGGAAACTACGTAAGACGCTTTTGGAAATTGCCAGTATGTCGAGTTGGTTGAATACGATTGTTTATCGTAAATCAATCTCTTATTTGCGTAAAGAGGTGAAGGGTAATCAGGAGATCTCTTTTGAAGAACTTCAGAATTTCTCTTTCCCCGATATGCAGACTCCGATGGATGATATGCTTTCGCGCGAAGAGATACAGTGTTTGAATGAAGCAATCAATAGTTTGCCGCCCAAGTGCAAGCATGTATTCTTCCTGGCAAAACTGGAACAAATGCCTTATGCGGAAATTGCGCATATGTTGCAAATTTCACTTCCTACAGTGAACTACCATATAGGGTATGCTATGAATGCTTTGCGAAAGAGACTTGTAGGCGGGTGATTCAGAAAAAAACAGCACTGAAAGAAAAAAAGTGGGAATTAGCCCTATAGATAAATTCAACCTCTGCGTCTTTATAAATAGAAAGAAGTTTTAGGTGAAAAGATTGTTTGCAGGAAAAAGAAATTGAAAGGATAAAAAGAATTGAAGATGGATAAAGATATAAATGATTATAAATATGGTGATTTGCCGGATGATATCAAGTTGAAGTCGTTCGTACAACATAGCACTCCGGCTGAGATAGATATCTCCGCCATTAAGAAAAGAGCTTTTTTGAAAATGCACCAACAAGAGCGTAAATCCAGGCAGAGGCGCATTATGATGTGTGTCGGCTCGGTGGCTGCGACGCTGCTTCTTTTAATAGGTATTAAATATATAATCGGGGAGAATACAACGGACGGTTTGCATCGTGCGGAAGTTATGGAAATGATGGCTGATGTTTACGATGAAGAGGTCGAAGTGCCTGTTGGCGAAAAGATGACGTTGATGTTGGCAGATGGTACCAGAATCATAGCCAATTCGCGTACTGTTGTCCGCTATCCCAAACGTTTTAATGGCGAGTACCGTGAGGTATACGTGAAAGGTGAGGCCTACTTCGATGTGGCACACGATGCGGAGCATCCTTTTTTAGTTAATTCTGATAATTTTAGAGTGAAGGTGCTTGGAACCAAATTTAATGTGAACAATTACGATGTTTCGGATTCGCAGGTTGTGTTGGTACAAGGTTCGGTAGAACTCAAAACGTCCAACAATGATAGGGTGCGCATGAAACCGAATGAACTGGTAAATTTGCAGGAGGGTGGTTTTGCTGAGAAACGGTTAGTAAATACCGATGAATATACTTGCTGGATGCAAGGGATGATAAACCTTGCCGGTGAAAGTGTAGAGTCTGTAGCCCAACGGCTCAGTCATTATTACGGAGTGACTATTCTGTTTGATGATAAGATGTCAGCTAATAAACTTTATGGCAAATTAATGCTGGGTGATCATGTCAGTGAAGCCTTGAAAGCCATTGAAACCATGACGCAAACCCGAATGAAAATTCATGGTGATACGATCTACTTAGTGAAGGAGTAATTATATTTGTTATTGATTATTCCTGAATAAAATAATTACATAGAAACTTATTATTAACCAATTTGTAATGCCTTCATAGTAAGGTATAGGAGATTCACGTCCCTTTTCAAAAGGAAATGTTGTACTCCATTAATACCAGTGAAAAATATGAAAAGATACACACGCACATTTATGCTTTTTATAGCGGCTCTGATATTCTGTGGATGGTCTTCGGCACATACACAAGTATCTGTAACTAAAGGACTAAAAGCGCCTGAACAGACAGTATGTTTTGAGCCTGATACTACCTCTGTACTCAAAAATCCCCTTACGGGCTGGGTGATGTACCTGGGACGTGCATGGGATGAAAACTTTTGGCAGACCCAACGCTATGATGCTATGCCTGTAAATGGTGGGGATTCCACTGTTCGTGTGAGCGATTACGCCGGTACATGTTATATTCGCATCAATTGGAATATGCTTGAGAATAAGGAGGGAAAGTATGTATGGAACGATCCGGACTCACGTATCTATAAATTGCTTGCTTCGGTGCGCGAACGTGGTATGCGTTTGGCTTTCCGTATCAATGTAGACAGTCGCGACCAGGGACAGAATACACCTCTCTATGTAAAGGAAGCCGGTGCGAAGGGTTTTCAGGATCCTAATAATTCCCAAATATGGTCGCCTTATCCCGACGATGCCGTATTCCAACAGAAATACGAAAAATTCCTTCAAGCCTTTGCCGTTGCTTTTGACGATCCCGATAAAGTGGATTTTATTGATGCCTATGGACTTGGCAAATGGGGGGAAGCACACGGTGTGAAATATAATGATTACTCAAAAAAAGAAGAAGTATTCGAATGGATCACCGATGCTTATGCAAAAGCCTTCAAGCGTGTGCCATTAGTGATAAACTACCATCGTCTGGTAGGAGATACCATCAGTTGGGCGGAACCACACCCTGATAGTAAGAGGTTGCTCGAAAGAGCCATTGCCAAAGGATACACCATTCGTCACGATGCTTTTGGGATGACCGGTTACTACGAGCAGTGGGAAAAAGATTTTGCCCGCGCTTACCGCTTTCGTTTGCCCATCATTATGGAGGGAGGATGGATTACCGGAGCACATCACCGTTATTGGATTGACCCCAGCGGCAAGTATCGTGAAGGTCATTCGGAGGATGTACGCTTGGGCGAGTACGAAGAAAGCCGCAACGCCCATGTCAATATGATGGATTTTCGCATTGGTGATGAAGTCGCTTCATGGTTTAATACCTCTTTCGATTTGGTGAAGCGTTTCGAACGTGAGGGAGGATATCGGCTCTATCCTACTAAGGTAAGTTTCGCAAATAAAGCCCGTTCAGGCGAACAGGTAAGCGTGCAACATAATTGGCGCAATTTGGGTTGGGGATACTGTCCTACCAATATTCCCCAATGGAAAGGAAAATATAAAGTCTGCATCGCTTTGATGGATACTCATCATAACATTGTGAAAAAACAGCTTGTAGATGAGGCCGACCTCTCAACTTGGGTGCAAGGCCATGATGGTCATTACACTACCACTATCAATTTGGATGGTCTTCAAAAGGGAAGCTATACTTGGCTTATCGGTCTGGTTGATACAACCAAAGCATGCCGGCCGGGTTTGAAGATGGCGGTCGATAAGAATCTTCTGTTTGAGGGATGGTGCAAAGTCGGTAAACTTAAAATCAACAAGTAACCGGCAGATTACTCATAAATCGTTATGCAATAAATATTAATTATTAATCTTATATTATGAATCGGAAAACAATCACAACTACGGTGGTGAGCTTGGCAAAAGCTTTCTGCCTGGCTGGGTTACTGTCTGTGCCCGCTTATTCCAGCGCGTCGACTGTTTCGTTCGAAAAGGTAAATGGGATGTATATCCTTAAAGCCGAAGATTCGACAGTAAAACAAGTGTTCGACTACATTGAGAAACATAGCCAATATGTTTTTGTCTATGACCAACCTGTGAAAGACCGTCTCAACAACAAAGTAAACATCGAATTGCAAGGAAAATCGATTGATGCTATTTTGGCGGAAGTATGCCGGCTTGCTGATTTGAAATATCATATCCAGAACCGCCAGGTGACTATCACTGCCAATCCTTCTAAAAGGGCTGCCACTCAGGTGAAAAAAGCGAAGCGTATCTCGGGACAGGTAGTCGATGCTACCGATCTTCCGATGATTGGTGCTACAATTCGTGTGAAAGGTAGTGAAGCTGCTACCATTACCGACCTTGACGGTAAGTTTCAGATGGATGTTCCTGAGGGTAGCGAACTGCTCATCAGCTATGTCGGTTATAATGACAAAACCGTGCGGATAGACAGCAAGAATATGTATGCTGTTGTTATGGAAGAAGCCAGTAAAGCACTTAATGAAGTAGTGGTTATCGGTTACGGTACGGTGAAGAAGAAAGACCTTACCGGTGCGGTGGCAGCCGTGAAAGGAGAAGAACTGGTGAACAAACGCACAGCCATGCTTTCCAATGCTTTGCAAGGATCACTTTCGGGAGTGATGGTGACGCGTGAAAACTCGGCTCCCGGTTCAGGTGCCGCATCCATCCGTGTGCGTGGTATTACTACTATGGGTGAATCGAGTCCGTTGATAATTGTAGACGGTGTACAAAGTTCGCTCGACTATGTGAACTCTAACGATGTCGAGAGTATCTCAGTACTGAAAGATGCTGCGGCTGCCAGTATTTACGGCTCGAAAGCTGCTGCCGGTGTTATCTTGGTTACTACCAAGCGTGGTAACGATAGCGGTAAAATCAACTTGAAGTACAATGCCGAATTCGGTTGGGAAATCCCTACCAAACAACCTAGCATGGTAGGAGTCACCCGCTACTTGGAGATGAGTAACGAGTTGAAGTACAACGATAATCCTACCGGCGGCTTTTTTCAGGAATATACGGCCGACCAGACAAAGAATTGGGTAAAGTATAATGCTACCGATCCCAACAACTATCCCATTACCGACTGGACTGACTTGATTTTGAAGTCGAGTGCTCCCCGTATGACTCACACTCTCTCCGTATCGGGCGGTAACAAAGCGGTAAAGTCGGTAGCTACTCTTTCGTATGACGAGGTGGACGGACTTTACGATGGTCGTGGATTCCAACGTTATATGTTTCGTTCGAACAACGACTTTAATATCAACGACAAACTCAGTGCCCAAATAGACGTGAATATCCGTCATGCTAAGAATAGTACTAAGAATTTCGATCCTTTCGATACCATGCGTAAGATGCCTGCTATCTACCCCGCTACTTGGGATGATGGTCGTCTGGCTTCAGGTAAGAGTGGCGCAAATCCCTACGGACTGCTTGTAGCCGGTGGTAACTCAGTGGCTCACAGTACCCAGGTGGCTGGTAAAGGTTCGCTGACTTTCAAGCCCATCAAGGGATTAAGCATCTCGGGTATCGTATCTCCTTTTATCAATTATCAAAAGAAGAAAGCGTTTAAAAACTCATGCGGATATACCCTCGCCGACGACCCTGAAACTTTTGGCGGTTATTTCGACTCCGGCAGCACATGGACTACCAATTCGCTTGAGGAAACCCGTAAGGATAATTATCACGTAACCAGCCAGCTTATTGCTAATTATATGGGAACCTTTGGCAAGCATGATCTTACAGTGATGGCAGGTTTTGAGAACTACTACATGAAGGACGAAGAACTGACTGCTGCTCGTGATAAATACGAACTTACCGGTTATCCTTACCTCAATATCGGTTCGGAAGATTTCCAGACCAATAGCGGTAAAGGCAATGAATATACTTCCAATTCAGTTTTCGGCCGTGTTATCTATTCATATGCCGATCGTTACCTGTTTCAGGCCAATGTACGCCACGATGGTAGTTCGCGTTTTGCCAAAGGGTATCGTTGGGGTACCTTCCCTTCATTCTCGGCAGGTTGGGTAATGAGCGAAGAAAAATTCATGAAGAACCTCAATTGGGACTGGCTTTCATTCCTGAAGTTGCGTGGTTCGTGGGGTATGTTGGGTAACGAACGTATCGGTGACAATTATTTCCCCTACATTGCTTTGATGAGTTTTGGTAATTCACTATTCTATATGGCCGACGGAAGTGTTGTTTCTGATAAGACAGCCCGCCCTGCTGTGTTGGCTGTAGAAGATATTACTTGGGAAACCACTACCAGCACCGACATCGGTTTGGATGCCAACTTTTTCAACAACCGCCTACAGTTCCACTTTGACTATTATTGGAAGCAGACTAAGGATATGTTGCTGAATATCGAAATCCCTTACTTCATGGGATACAACAATCCCAGTACAAATGCGGGTAAGATGTCTACACATGGTTATGATATTGAACTGGCATGGAACGACCGGATAGGAGACTTCAAGTATGGCGTGAATGTGAATTTCTCTGACTTCCTCTCAAAAATTGACTATATGAATGATGGCGAGCAAATCAGCGGTGGTAAGATTAAGCGTGCCGGTGTGCTTTTCAATGAATACTATGGTTATGTATGCGACGGTATCTACCAGACTCAGGAAGAAGTGAATAATTCGGCCCGTACAAGTACTACCGTAACGGTGGGTGACTTGAAATATCGTGATATCAGTGGTCCTGATGGTGTACCCGATGGTATCATCAGCCCCGAGTACGACCGTGTCCCCTTGGGTAACTCACTTCCTCGTTTCCAGTATGGCGGTACATTCAATGCTTCCTACAAGGGGATTGACTTCAGCATTGCTTTCCAAGGTATCGGCAAACAGAATTCGTACCTTTCTACTGCCATGGTGCAACCTTTGCGTGATAACTTTGGTAACGTGCCGTCAATTCTCGAAGGTAACTATTGGAGTCCCTTCAATACCGCTGAAGAGAATCTGTCGGCCAAATATCCCCGCCTTTCGAACGTATCAAAGAGCAATAACTACGCCACATCTAGCTTTTGGATGTTCAACGGTTCATATTTCCGTTTGAAAAACCTCACATTGGGTTATACCCTGCCTGAAACTTGGACGCAAAAGGCAGGCATAAATCGTGTCCGTTTCTATGTGAGCGGTAGTGACCTTTTCTGTTTGAGTAATTTCCCCGATGGTTGGGATCCTGAAATGAACTACAAAGCTTATCCGATTACCACTTCTTTAGTAATGGGTCTGCAAGTTAACTTTTAAATAAATAGGAGTAGAATATGAAAACAAAGATATTATTATTAGCCGGAATGTGCCTGGGGCTTGCTGCTTGTGAGAGTATGGACCTGGTACCCAGATCACAAGGTAATACCGAATCATGGTACACAACCGAAACAGAATTACGACTGGCTTCCAATGACTTTTACATTTTGGGGTATTGGCAAGAACCTCTTAGTTCGTCCGAACAGTGGTCGGATAACACTACCTATCGTCAGACGAACCGTAATCCGGGAAGTGGCGGAACCATACTTGATGGAACCATGAACGGTCAGCAGTACGAAGTATATGCCTTGTGGCAACAATCATTCAAACTCATTGCCCGCGCCAACACAATGCTTGAGAATATTCACAAGGCAAAGGGCTCTGTGACTCAGGAAGTGTACGACCGCTATGCCGGTGAGGCTTACTTCTGCCGTGCCTGTAAATATGCCGAATTGATTTTCTTTTATGGTGATGTACCCTATCAAGAGGAGACTATTACCATCTCCGAAGCTTTGCGGCGTGGTCGCAAGCCTAAAGCAGAAGTGATACCTTTGGTGTATGCTGATTTTGATAAAGCGATAGCCGGTTTGCCCGAAAGCTATGGACAAGGTGAGAATATCCATGCCACCAAAGGTGCGGCGCTGGCTATGAAGGCACGTTTTGCCCTCTATATGGGCGACTATGAAATAGCTGCTCAAGCTGCCAAGGCTTGTATGGATCTCAAGCTTTATTCTTTGGAGCCCGATTATGCCAAGCTTTTCAAGCAGAGCACCAAACTGAATGATGAGAAGGTGTTTGTGATACCTCGCTCTATTGAAAACAGTGTGATACTCGACTCTTGGATTGTGAAGAACGCTCTTCCCCGTAATGCCGGAGGATATGGTTCATATAATCCTTCATGGGACCTCTTCGCTTCATACCTCTGTACCGACGGACTGCCTATCGACGAGTCTCAGTTGTTCGACCCCCGCAATCCGTTTAAGAACCGCGACCCGCGCTGTGCGATGACTATTGTTGAGTTCAACACCGAGCACTGTGGCTTCGAGTACGACCCCAGTCCGGCAGCTAAAACTGTGATGAACTATACTACGGGCAAGACACAGAGCAATCAAGATACCCGTATCGTAAATCAATATAGCTCATATACGGGCTTGTTGTGGAAGAAAGGTATTGATGCTTCCTGGACAGTAGACCAAAAGGTAGAGCAAGACTACATCGTAATACGCTATGCCGATGTACTGTTGATTTATGCCGAAGCCATGATAGAACTGAACCGGATTGACGACAGTGTGCTGAAAGCCATCAATATGGTACGTGCCCGTGCCTATGGCGTAGATGTAACGGCAACCGACAGCTATCCTGCCGTTACTACTACCGACCAGACGGAGTTGCGTCGTGTGCTACGTATAGAACGCCGTATGGAGTTTGCCATGGAGAACCAACGTCTGCAAGACTTGATGCGTTGGAAATTGGCAGGGAAAGCATTGAACGGTTACAACTATATCATGCTAATCAATCCTACGGAACTGCTGAACAATGTAGTGAACAAGAACCTTTGGTTCTGGGGAATGACCCCGCAAATCGACGAAGATGGTCTGGCTGACTTTTCAGCTCTCTTCAATGCCGGTTATTGTTCGCAGGGCGCCAAGCGCATTTTTCCCGAACGCGAATACTTGTGGCCGCTGCCTACACATGATGTGGAATTGTGTCCCAACTTATTGCCCAACAATCCGGGTTATTAATCCTATAAACTATTACGAACATGAAAACAATACATTTATATAGAAGCCTTGGTGTGGTGGCCGTGGGAATGATGAGCATGCTTGCCACCTCGTGCGAAGAGGATATAGACAATACTGCCTCACGCAATCAGTCGGAGATTGAACTGGCTCCTTCGGGTGAATATATCAAGCTCGATGAGAGCAAACCCAACGAAACGGCTGTCACTCTGAAGTGGAGTGCCGCTCACGATTTTGGTGAGGATTATATCACGACTTACAAATATGAGATGCAGCTCATCGGTAGTGAGGCTACGAATATCAAGGAGTTTGACGACGATGGAGAATTCTTTCGCTCGTACACCAACGAGGAGATGCAGAAAATACTGGTCGACCATTTCGGACTTACCACCAGTACTATTGGCGAAGTACTGTTTACTGTAACAGCCAATTTTGAAGGTCCCCGTCTGATGGTACCTGATATTGCTACGGCTACGTTAAAGATAAAAACGTATGGTCCTAAACAGTACAAAGCCGATAATCTCTATGTGGGAGGTTCCGCTGTGGGCGAAGACAATATAAAATTGACGTTGAAAGACGAGATAAACAAGATTTATAGTTACGAAGGCGCTTTGGCGGCCGGTAAGATAAACTTCCCTGTTGATTATGCCGATGAATTGAATGCCATTGGGCCGGAAACTGCCGATGCTCCTATAACCACCGGTGAAATGACAGGTGTTATATCCGACCGTGCCGAAGCCAATTCGTGGGTGATTCCGTCAGCGGCTACGTATCGCATCACTGTGAATATGAGCAAACGGACTGTGAAGATAGTAGAAGCCGGTGCGGTAGTTGAGGCTGAGCAAATGTTCCTGGCGGGTACTGCTGTAGGTGAGGAGCAAATTGAGATAGCTCAAACTCTCGAAAATGATCAACTTTATGCTTGGCGCGGTGAATTGAAAGCCGGTAGCCTTTACATACCGCTCACTTTCGAGGGCGAACAATCGATGGCTATTGTGCCGGAAGTGGCAGATAACCACGACATCGAAGATGGTCAGTTGGCAACGTTCGGGCAAGCACTTATCAGCAAAGTAGACAGGCAGTATTGGACTATTCCGGCTGACGGGACTTATCGTATTGTATTGAATAAGGAGGAAAAGACCATTGCTATCTATTCGGCTGCTACTGATTTGAAACCGCTTACCGTATCGTTTAATAATACAACACTGGGGATAAACCCATGGAAGCAGGATGTCAATGTACTGCACATGTATGGTGGCTTCAATGGTTTTGCTTACGATGCAGGTACTGACGAAGAAACCGGAAAGCCTCTTAAGTACTGTCAAGTGAAGTATGACCTTATTCAGAGCCTTGCCAATCCGAAAGTCTTTGTTTATAAAGGTGACGTATTGCCTAGGACTGAAAAAGCAGATGATTATGGAAAGAAGAATGCTGGTTGGGTAAACTTCTGTACGCTGCGATATGCCAATAACGGATGGTTTGTTGGTTCTACAGCTGATGCTGAAAGGGGTAAACGTAACGGTTATAAAGAAGTAGAGGCCGGTAAGATAGAGGGTGCTGTAGTTGGGCAGAGTCATAACCGCTACGCTTATTTCCTCATCCCCGAAGGCTGTAACTATGTAGTAGTGGATATAGAGAATAACACTGTACTCTTTGATATTAAATAAATCCAAAATTGAACAGAATAAGGGGTGAAGCTTCAATCACTTCACTTCTTATTCTACCTTTTAAACAATAACAATTAACGACATATATTCTATGAACAAAATAATAAAAAACAGCATCAAGACCTTGTCGATGTGCCTGCTGGCTGCTACGGCTCTTATAGGCACTGCTTGTTCAGACGATGATGACCTTACCACCGACTATAGTTGGAACATTGAAGGCAACACTACCGTCAGCATTAAGCCCGAACGCTATAAACTGCTGCGTAATCCCATGAGCGGATGGGTGATTTATGCCGGTATCGGAAGTGGCATGATGATGGATTTCTGGAATCTCTACGACAATTTCGAGTCGTCCGAAGGTATCGTGAAAGTATCCGACTATGGTAATACCCTCTATATACGTGGTCTTTGGAGTCATTTCAATCCTGAAAGAGGTAAATATGTATGGGATGAAACTTTACAGACCGAACCGGCAAAGCGCTTCCGCATGTTGGTGGAAGGAGCTAAAGAACGCAACTTGAAGCTCGCCTTCACCTTTGTGTGTGACAGTCGCGACAAGCATGAAAATGCCTGTCCCGAGTATGTGAGAGAAGCCGGTGCCGAAGGATTCACCACTACTACCGGTAGTGTAGACGTATGGACGCCTTATCCTGACGACCCCATCTTTCAGAAAGAGTATGAAGCATTCCTCACCGCTTTCGCTGCCAAATACAATGACCCCGACGTCACTCAATTTGTAAGCGGCTTTGGCTTGGGCAAATGGGGGGAAACTCACACACTGAAATACTCTACAGGTGATGAGAGCCCCAGACAAGCTGTATTCGAATGGATTACCGATGTAATGTCTCGCCTTTTCACCAAAGTGCCTATCATGATAAACTATCACCGATGTCTGCTTTCTACCAAAGAATCTGGTGATGTTGATACCGGTATATCCGCCGATTTGGTGAGACGTGCTGTAGCCAAAGGTTTCTGCCTGCGTCACGATGCTTTTGGTATGAAACAATATTATAAGGATTGGGAGCGTGGCATCGCTGCCGCTTATCGTGGTATCGTACCTATCACTATGGAAGGTGGTTGGGTGGAATCATCCCACGGTGGTTCTATTGCCGGCGACGGTTATAAGAATTTTGCCGAAGTGCGCCAGGGGGAATATGATGAAGCTAAGGGTGGTTATGTCAATATGATGGACCTTCGCTTTGATTCCAACGTGAATACCGGTGAAACGCACTCTTGGTTTAACACCGCTTTCCACCTGGTAAAGGAATTTATATCCGAAGGTGGTTACCGTCTCTACCCCGACCGTCTGTCTATTCCTACTACAGCCCGTAGCGGTAGCAACGTATCATTGACTCACCGTTGGTCGAACTTAGGCTGGGGGTACTGCCCTACCAATCTGCCACAGTACGGTGACAAATACAAACTGGCTATCGCCTTGCTTGATAAGAACACCGAAGAGCCTGCCCGCATCTATATAGAAGAGAAAGCGGACATTGCTACCTGGATGAGCGGAAAACCAAAAACTTATACGAGTAGCATCAAACTCACCGATGTAGCCGCAGGTACTTACACTTGGGCGGTGGGACTGGTAGATACTACCAAAGAGAACGCTATCGGTATCTTGCTCTCTGCCCGCGATGAGTATCAAACCGCCAAAGGTTGGGTGAAAGTGGGAGATATAACTATTCAATAATCAAAAAAAACGCTGTGCTGTGATGAAAAAAATCTTACTGACATGCATAGCCGTAGCCTGTAGCCTTGTGGCTGTAGCCGGAGAACTGCTCATCGAAGCAGAAAGCTTCAGCCGGCGAGGCGGCTGGGTGCTCGACCAGCAGTTCATGGATCAGATGGGGTCGCCCTATCTCATGGCACATGGCATGGGTATCCCTGTGGCGGATGCTACGGCAGAAATCAACATTCCCCAAGCGGGCACTTACTACGTATATGCCCGTACTTACAACTGGACTTCACCTTGGACCGATGCCGAGGGGCCCGGAAAATTCCGCCTAGCTTTAGGTGGCAGATTGCTGAAAGCTACATTAGGACATACCGGTAATTCCTGGCAATGGCAATTTGCCGGAAAGGCAGTATTGAAAGCAGGGACTACCACTCTTGCGCTGAAAGACCTCACTGGTTTCGATGGTCGTTGCGATGCCATTTACCTTACAACCGATGCGAATACGCAACCCGCTACCTGGGATACGGCAGAGACAGCCGCACTACGTGACCGCTTGCGACAACAACAGACGGTGCCCGCTCGTCAATACGACTTTGTGGTAGTAGGAGGGGGAATAGCCGGTATGTGTGCTGCCGCATCGGCCGCCCGGTTAGGCTGTAAGGTGGCATTAGTGAACGACCGTCCTGTATTGGGTGGCAATAACTCGTCGGAGATTCGTGTACACCTCGGCGGTATCATCGAAATGGGGCCTAATCAGGGATTGGGGCGTATGATACGCGAGTTCGGTCATGAACGTTCCGGCAATGCACAACCGGGTGACTACTACGAAGACCAGAAGAAAGAAGACTTCATAGATGCCGAAAAGAACATTACCCTTTATGCCTCTCAGCGTGCGGTAGCCGTGAAGATGCAAGCAGACCGTATTGCGTCAGTCACTATCCAGCACATCGAGACGGGCGAACAAACCGAACTTACCGCTCCTCTCTTTAGCGACTGTACAGGCGACGCTACCATAGGCTATTTGGCCGGCGCCGATTGGGCTATGGGGCGTGAAGGCCGCGATGAATATGGCGAGAGCCTTGCTCCCGAACAACCCGACTCATTGGTGATGGGGACCTCTATACAATGGTATAGCAAGGATATGAAGAAGAAAACTTCCTTCCCTCATTTTGAATATGGCGTGCGCTTTGACGCTGAAAACTGTGAGCCTGTAACTATGGGCGAGTGGAAATGGGAAACAGGTATGAACCGCAATCAAGTCAGCGAAGCTGAACGTGTACGCGACTATGGACTTTTGGTGATATATTCCAACTGGAGTTATCTGAAGAATCACTACACAGGCGATAAGAAGTATGCTAATCGTTCCCTCGACTGGGTGGGGTATGTTTCAGGCAAACGTGAATCACGCCGTCTCTTGGGCGACTACGTACTGTCACAGGACGATATAGACAAGAATGTGGCGCACGAGGATGCTTCGTTCACCACTACCTGGAGCATCGACCTTCACTTCCCCGACAGCGTGAACAGTGTCCGCTTTCCCGGCAATGAATTCAAGTCGGCTACGGTGCATCGTTGGATTCATCCTTATGCCGTTCCTTATCGCTGTCTCTATTCTCGCAATGTGGACAATCTCTTTATGGCAGGCCGTAATATGAGCTGCACCCATGTAGCTTTGGGTACGGTACGTGTGATGCGTACTACCGGCATGATGGGTGAAGTAGTAGGAATGGCAGCCGGACTCTGCCACAAGCATCGTGTAGAGCCACGCGACATCTATCATCATCACCTTCCCGAACTGAAGCAACTTATGCAAGCGGGCCTGGGCAAACGTGATGTGCCCGATAACCAACGCTTCAACGAACCCAACGAATTGTTGGAAGTTCCGGGAGCTTACATCAAACCGTAGACAAACTATGAGCAAAAAAAATATTATCACGATATTTCTATCGGCAATATGTACCTTGCCGCTTTGGGGAGGACAACAGTATTACGCTGTTCTGAAAGGTGACACGCTACGTATGGGCAATAACTGTATGGAACGTGTCATGCTGTGGAATAACGGTGCGCCTGTTACCATCAGCCTTACTGACAAGCAACACGGAAAAACCATTCCGGCACAGGGCAAACAACCCGATTTCTCGATTGTGAAAGGTATCCCTACGGATGCCACGCTGACCGTGAACGAGATACCGACGAACGGCATCCATGCCGGTTATCTGCAGGCTACCGTGGCTTGCACCATCGGTTCGCTGAATATAGAGCGCCGCTATCGCATTTACGCAGACTGTCCCGCCATTGCTTGCGACACCTATCTGAAAGGGCAAGTGGAACTTTACCTGAATAAGGAGGACAACCGCTCTAACGCCGACCGCAAAAATATAGAGCACACGGCCGATATGGCTACGGGGGTGAGAACTCCCACGCTCGACAGGCTGCAACTGTCCGGCAATCATTGGAGTGCCCGCACAATAGAGTTTTTCGACTACACCGATTGGAACGACAATCTGGTGACCGGGCGTACCTGGCTTCCTTACCGTCGCAATACGTATCGTGGTAATTTGCTTTTTGCTCATGACGTCACTACGCGTCAAGGCTTCTTTTTTTTGAAAGAGGCTCCCAGCAGCAGTACCCAATTGCATTATCCGGGCTCTGACTTCGTGGCGGACTTTAGTGATTTTATGGTAGTGGGGCTGGGCATTGCGTCTCATGATGTAAAGCCGGATAGCTGGACCCGCGTTTATGGATGCGTCACCGGCATCTATACCGGCGGCGAGCAAGAAGCGCTTACTGCCCTGCGCCTCTATCAGAAACAACTGCGCCACCACACCGCCGCACAGGATGAGATGATTATGCTCAATACCTGGGGCGACCGTAGCCAGGATGCCCGAATAGATGAGGCTTTCTGCCTGGCAGAATTGGACCGTGCCGCACGTATGGGCATCACCCTCTTTCAGCTGGACGATGGCTGGCAGAGCGGAAAAAGCCCTAACTCGAAGACTGCCGGAGGTAGTTTTAAGGATATTTGGAAGAATGCCGGTTACTGGACGCCTAATCCCACGAAATTCCCTCATGGACTGAAACCTATTGTAGAGAAAGGCAAGAAGTTGGGTATTCGCATCGGATTGTGGTTCAATCCCAGCATACAGAATGATTTTGCCGATTGGCAAAAAGATGCGCAGGCCATTATCGGACTTTATAAGAAGTACGGCATCTGCTGTTTCAAGATAGACGGCCTGCAGATACCTACCAAGACAGCCGAACAGAATCTGCGCCGACTGTTTGATACTGTGTTGGAGCAGACCAACCATGAAGTGATTTTCAACCTCGATGCCACTGCCGGTCGTCGCGGCGGGTATCACTATATGAACGAGTATGGCAACATCTTCCTGGAAAACCGCTATACCGACTGGGGCAACTATTACCCTTATCGCACCTTGCGCAACCTCTGGATGCTGTCTCGCTATGTACCGGCGGAGAAGATGCAGATAGAGTTTCTTAATAAATGGCGCAATGCCGACAAGTATGACGCTGCCGACCCTTTTGCCCCCGCCCGTTACAGTTTCGATTACCTCTTTGCCATCACCTTGGCGGCACAGCCGTTGGCTTGGATGGAAGCTTCGAACTTGCCCGAGGAGGCTTATGCTACGGCATCTCTGCTCAAGAAGTACCAACCCTTGCAACTCCGGTTTCATCAAGGCGTCATATTGCCCGTTGGTGAAGAACCTTCGGGACGCTCGTGGACCGGATTCCAATCGATCGTCTCCGGCACGCAAGGCTATCTTGTGGTTTACCGCGAAGATAACGAGCAAGCCAGGGGGACTATTGACACTTGGCTTCCTGAGGGCAAGAAGGTTACTTTTACCCCTGTGATGGGAAGTGGCGGGAAGTTTGCCGCAAAAGTCGGCACACAGGGCAGAGTAAGTTTCGAGCTGAATGACAAGAACTCTTTCGCACTCTATCAATACGAAGTAAAACCATAAAAAAAGGCGGCTATCTGCTTTTTACGTTAATGACGAATGATGTGTTAACTTCTGATTTACAGGGTGCTACGATGCGTGGAGAGAAGCATTAATGCCTCTGCTGTTGGATGTTAATAGTTGAGTTGTCAGGTATTAATAGTTGGGCGGATAGGTATTAATAGTTGAGACAATGGGTATTAACAGCTGATAAATGGAATATTAATATAGTAATGACAAATGAAATAAAATAGGGAACTATGATAAAAAGTGTACGTTTTCTTCTTCTCCTGATAGCATTTGTCTCCATGCAGATAGTTGCATGGGGACAGCCACAGGAAAGACTGGTTCAAGTGCGGGTCACTCCCGACCACACCAATTGGCTGTATAAACCGGGAGAAAAAGTGAAATTCAAGGTGGCGGTATTGAAATGCAATATCCCGCAGGATAATCTGGAAGTGCGCTATGAGATTTCGGAAGACATGATGAAACCTCATCAGACAGGCAAACAGCCTTTGAAGAATGAAAAGCTTGAAATTAACGCAGGTACCATGAAAAAAGAAGGGTTCCTGCGTTGTCGCGCTTTCGTCACTTGCCAAGGGCGTGAGTATGAAGGTGTGGCTACTGTCGGCTTTTCTCCCGAGAAATTGCAACCGGTTACTTCGTTGCCTGCCGACTTTCTGGAATTTTGGAAGACCACCAAAGAAACCGCAGAAAAGTGGGCACTGGAACCCATAATGACTTTACTGCCGGAAAGGTGTACGGATAAAGTGAACGTATATCATGTCTCTTTCGCGAACAATGACTATGCGTCCCGTATGTACGGCATCCTTTGTGTCCCGAAGGCTTCCGGGAGATATCCGGCCATTCTGAAAGTGCCGGGCGCAGGCATCCGTTCCTATAACGGAGAGGCCGAGCGTGCCGGAAAGGGGTTCATCATATTGGAAATCGGTATTCACGGCATTCCGGTCAATATGGAGGGGGATGTCTATCACCGCCTTTATAACGGAGCTTTGAAGAATTACCACTCGTTCAATATGGACAATCGGGACAAGTACTACTACAAGCGGGTCTATACAGGTTGTGTGAGAGCCATTGATTTCATTTACACACTTCCCCAATTTAATGGCAATCTGGCGACCTTCGGTGGAAGCCAGGGCGGTGCGCTTTCCATTGTAATTGCCGGACTGGATGCTCGTGTCAAAGGATTGGTTGCTTTCTATCCGGCCTTGTGCGATGTGGCGGGTTATGCCCACGGTCGTGCGGGCGGTTGGCCGCATATGTTGAAGGATGAGAAGAACCGGACACCGGAAAAGATGAAAACCATTCAGTATTTTGATGTAGTCAACTTTGCCCGTCAGGTTAAAGTGCCGGGATTCTATACTTTTGGCTATAATGATATGGTTTGTCCGCCTACCACCACTTACTCCGCTTACAACGTCATTAATGCTCCGAAAGAACTGTTTGTAGCTGAGACGACCGCCCATTATGCCTATGCCGAACAGTGGAGTGCAGCTTGGAACTGGGTAATGAATTTCCTGAAAGATAAACCGAAAAACGAATAATATACTAATACACCATAAACTAATAGATAAATGAAAACAGGTAAGAAATTAAACCTCTGTCTATTGTTGCTGATTGCTTTTGCCGGAAGCGTTGCGGCACAAGAGCTGATAACGAATGTATATGGCCGTGACATCCATTCGCTGAATGGTAAATGGAATGCCATCATCGACCTGTACGACCAGGGACAACGGATGAAAATCTATGAGAACCGGCAACCGGAAGGAAATATTGATTTCTACGAATACGCGTTCGAAGGCGGGTTGCGTCTTAACGTTCCGGGAGATTGGAACTCCCAGTCGCCCGAACTGAAATATTACGAAGGCACTGTATGGTATGCCCGTCACTTTGATGCCAAACGCTTGGCAGACAAACGCCAGTTCCTTTATTTCGGCGCTGTCAGCTATCGTAGCAAAGTCTACCTGAACGGAAAAGAGATAGCAGAGCACGAAGGCGGTTTCACCCCTTTTCAAGTGGAAGTGACACACCTGTTGAAAGACGGTGACAACTTCCTGGCGGTAGAAGTGAACAACCGCCGCACCAAAGACGCCATTCCCGCTATGGCATTCGACTGGTGGAACTATGGCGGCATCACAAGAGATGTGCTGCTGGTGAAAACTCCCCGGACATTTATAGAAGATTATTTCGTCCAACTGGATAAAAACGCTCCCGACCGCATCATCGCCCGTGTGCGTCTTTCTGATAAAAAAGCAGGTGAGAAAGTGACGGTTGCCATCCCTGAACTCAAAATCAACGCGGAGCTTACCACCGATGCAGAAGGAAAGGCGGAAACCGTATTGAACGCGAAGAAGCTGCAACGCTGGTCGCCGGAAGAACCGAAACTCTATGATGTGACTGTGTCTTCAAATACCGACCGTGTGGAAGAGCAAATCGGCTTCCGCAACATCACCGTGAAAGGAACTGATATTTACCTGAACGGGAAGCCGGCATTTATGTGCTGTATCTCTTTTCATGAAGAAATCCCGCAACGTATGGGGCGCGCTTTCTCGGAAGCCGATGCAGCCATGCTGCTGAATGAAGCGAAAGCGCTTGGCGTGAACATGATTCGCCTGGCTCATTATCCACAAAATGAATACACAGTACGCCTGGCAGAAAAGATGGGCTTCCTTCTCTGGCAGGAGATTCCCATTTGGCAAGGCATTGACTTTACAGACAATGATACCCGTAAGAAAGCGCAGAGGATGCTCTCTGAAATGATTAAGCGCGACCAGAACCGCTGCGCAGTAGGTTATTGGGGCGTTGCCAATGAAACACAACCTTCCAAAGAACGGAACGAATTTCTTACTTCCCTGCTCGAAACGGGAAAACAACTGGACACTACCCGTCTGTATGTTGCCGCTTTCGACCTCGTGCGCTTCAACAGTGAGAAGCAGCGTTTTGTAATGGAAGATTCTTTCACTTCCCGACTGGACGTCGTAGCTGTCAATAAATATATGGGCTGGTATCATCCGTGGCCTGTGGAGCCGAAAGACGCCATATGGGAAGTAGTGACGGACAAACCGCTGATTATCTCGGAATTTGGCGGCGAAGCATTGTATGGTCAGTCCGGTGATGAGAACGTAGTCAGCTCTTGGAGTGAAGAATACCAGGCACGTCTGTATAGAGACAATATCCGTATGTTCGACAATATCCCGAACCTGCGTGGCGTATCGCCCTGGATTCTGTTCGACTTCCGTTCCCCGTTCCGTTTCCACCCGACTAATCAGGATGGTTGGAACCGCAAAGGCCTCATATCCGACCAAGGTATGCGTAAGAAAGCGTGGTATTTGATGAGAGATTATTACATGAAAAAGAGAAACAATAACTAATAGTAGATGACTATGAAAACCATAAAATGGAACAATAACTTCCTGTTGGCAGGATTATTATTTATAGTGTCACTCCTCTCTGTCGGAGGAGTATTGGTATCCTGCTCCGAGTCGGAGAAGATAGTGACGCAGATTGAAGAGAAAATCGTCTATGTGGACGGCAAATGGATGGTGGTAGCTTCCAATGAAGTTACCGTCACCACAGGCGAAACGGTTACATTGAATGTATCGGTAGGCGGTGACGAGAATCTGAAGCCTGAATATACCTGTACTTCCGAAAATCCAAACATAGCTGGCGTAGCGGTAGATGCAGACGGTAGGCATGTCACAATCACAGGTGTATCTGCCGGAAACACGTCCGTCACTATCGAATGTCCTACAGATACCAAACCGCTTGTTGCCACGATTCCCGTTACGGTGGAGCAAGGGGCAATCCGGATTCTTGCCATCGGCAACAGCTTCTCCCAAGACGCGGTGGAGCAATACCTGTATGAATTGGGCGCAGCCGCAGGACATGATTTTATTATTGGCAATATGTATATCGGCGGATGCGATTTGGACAGGCATCTGGCTAATTTACAGTCGGATGCCGAGGCATATGAATACCGTAAAGTGGTAGATGGCGAGAAGGTGCTGAAAAACAAATATAAGCTGTCTCAGGCATTGGCCGATGAAAGTTGGGATTATATCAGCTTGCAGCAGGCGAGCGGAAAATCCGGTAAATATGATACGTACACAGCGCTTGCCGATTTGATTGCCGGTATACAGGCGCGTTGTCCGCAGGCTAAATTGATGTGGCACCAGACTTGGGCATACGCTTCCAGTTCCACTCATGAAAGTTTCCCGGATTATGACAGCAACCAGATGACTATGTACAATGCCATTGTGTCTGCTGCCCGACAAGCGGTGACGAATCATACGGCACTGAACCTGCTGATTCCTTCGGGCACTGCTATCCAGAATGCCCGTACCTCTTTCTTGGGTGATGCGTTCAATCGCGACGGCTATCATCTGGAGGTTACTTACGGCCGATATACCGCTGCCTGCACCTGGTTTGAGATGATTACAGGACAAAACGTTGTCGGCAACCCGTATGCTCCCGAAACGATTGACCCGCAGGTGGTGAAGATGGCACAAAATGCGGCTCATTACGCTGTGCAGAAACCCGATGAAGTGACTGATATGGTTAACTTCAAGGAACCGGAAATAGCTGGCACCGACTTGAAAGCTCCCGTCTATATTGATTTCGGCCCGACTTCACTCTCTGCCACTCCGTGGAATAATATAACCTCGCATCAGGAAAGTTCAACTTCAAGCTGGATAAAAGATGCGGAAAACAATTATACGAATATTGGCGTCAGAGTGCTTGGCGGATTTACCGCGACTCATGCCGGAGTCGGTTCCGAACCGGCCAGCCCGGTGACGGTGGATGGCGTGGAATTTCCGCTGACTGCATGGAAAGACGGTTTGTTGGTGGGAGGAGAGAAAAATAAGGGTGATGTAGGCCCGGGAAGAATAGAAATCTCTCAACTGGATGCAGCCCGGAAATATAATTTTATGATTTTAGCCATCCGTTTCAATGGAAGCAAAGACGCCCGTATCTCTTCTTACAAATTGGTAGGTAAAACGGAGAGTGAGGTTAAAAAAGTGAAGACAGGCATCAAGGATGTTGCCGCATTTAATGCCGCAATTTTCGAGGAATACATTGCCAAGTTTGAGAATATAGAACCGGATTCGGAAGGCAAGGTCATTGTCGAGGTGAAAGGGATTGATACCGGTTTGGCCGCGGAAGGACACATCAATGCACTATGCATCAGTCCGGTGAAATAAAGTCTGTTTTTTATCATATTGATTATAATGAAGCAATATAGAAATGTAGTGATTGGTATGTTCATACTGCTCCTTCTTGCCGGAGGAGCGTATGCGCAGCAGAAAACGGTCAGGATACTTGCCATCGGCAACAGCTTCTCGCAGGATGCCGTGGAGCAATATCTGCATGAACTGGCGGAAGCCGAAGGCATTTCAACCATCATCGGCAATATGTTTATCGGCGGCTGTTCGCTGGAACGTCATGTGAAAAATGCCCGTGACAATGCTCTCGCCTATGCCTACCGGAAAATCGGTACGGATGGAAAGAAACGGGAAAAGGGCAAGATGTCTTTGGAAGCGGTGCTGGTAGATGAAGACTGGGATTACGTCAGCCTGCAACAGGCAAGTCCTTTTTCGGGAATGTATGAGACGTATGAAGCCTCTCTGCCGGAACTTATAGAATATGTAAAAGCGCGTCTTCCAAAGAAAACAAAGCTGATGCTGCACCAAACCTGGGCATATGCGTCTACTTCCAAGCATAGTGGTTTTAAAAACTACAACTGCAATCAACTCACCATGTATCAGGCCATTACCGATGCTGTGAAGAAGGCGGCTAAGGTGAACAGGATAAAGATTGTCATCCCTTCGGGCACTGCCATACAGAACGCCCGTACCTCTTTCATCGGCGACCATCTGAATCGGGACGGCTATCATCTGGATGTGAAGGTAGGCCGATATACCGCTGCCTGCACTTGGTTCGAACGCATCTTCAAACATAATGTAGTCGGGAATCCTTATGCCCCGGAAGGGCTGGATGAGGCACGGAAAACTGTTGCCCAGCAAGCTGCCCATGCGGCTGTAAAGCATCCGTATAAGGTAACCGACCTGTCTATTGCTAACTAACCGACGAAAATACAAATGAGAAAAAGAGTATTAGTTTATGGCTTGTGTTTGCTGGGTATGGTATGTACCCTTTCGGCAAAGGATAAAAAAGGGGAGGCACTGTATAAAGATGCAAAGGCTCCGATTGAGAAACGTGTAGACGACCTCTTGTCCCGCATGACTTTGGAAGAGAAAGTGATGCAGTTGAACCAATATACCTTGGGACGGAACAACAATGTGAATAATGTAGGCGAAGAGGTAAAGAAAGTACCGGCGGAAATCGGTTCTCTGATTTACTTCGAAGCAACTCCCGAACTGCGTAATAATATGCAGAAGAAAGCGATGGAAGAATCCCGTCTGGGTATTCCTATTATTTTCGGTTATGATGCCATTCACGGATTCCGTACCGTGTATCCTATCTCGTTGGCGCAGGCTTGTTCCTGGAACCCGGATTTGGTGGAGCAGGCGTGTGCCGTATCCGCGCAGGAAGCCCGTATGTCGGGAGTGGATTGGACGTTCTCGCCGATGATTGACGTGGCGCGTGACCCTCGTTGGGGACGTGTGGCGGAAGGTTATGGTGAAGACCCTTATGCGAACGGAGTGTTCGGCGCAGCTTCCGTCAGAGGGTATCAAGGTGATGATATGTCGGCAGAAAACCGTGTGGCAGCTTGTCTGAAACATTATGTAGGCTACGGGGCATCCGAAGCCGGACGTGACTATGTATATACCGAAATCTCCCGGCAAACTCTTTGGGACACTTATCTGCTTCCTTATGAAATGGGTGTGAAAGCCGGTGCGGCAACTCTGATGAGTTCTTTTAATGATATCAGCGGTGTACCGGGTTCGGCAAACCCTTATACGATGACCGAGATATTAAAGAACCGTTGGCGGCATGACGGTTTTATCGTTTCCGACTGGGGAGCTATCGAACAGTTGAAAAACCAGGGATTGGCGGCAACTAAAAAGGAAGCCGCCCGGTATGCATTTACCGCCGGTCTTGAGATGGATATGATGTCTCATGCTTATGACCGTCATTTGAAGGAGTTGGTAGAAGAAGGCAAGGTATCAATGGCTCAAGTGGATGAGGCTGTCCGCCGTGTCTTGCTTCTGAAATTCCGTCTTGGCTTGTTCGAACGTCCTTATACTCCCGTTACAACTGAGAAAGAACGTTTCTTCCGTCCCCAAAGCATGGACATTGCCGCCCGGCTTGCGGCAGAATCCATGGTATTGCTGAAAAACGAAAACAACGTTTTACCGCTGACGGATAAAAAGAAGATTGCCGTGATAGGTCCTATGGCAAAAAATGGCTGGGACTTGTTAGGCTCCTGGCGTGGTCACGGAAAGGATACGGATGTGGCAATGCTTTATGACGGTCTGGCCGCTGAATTTGCAGGAAAAGCCGAACTGCGTTACGCATTAGGTTGCAATACACAAGGAGATAATCGCGAAGGATTTGCAGAAGCATTGGACGCTGCACGCTGGTCTGATGTTGTTGTTCTTTGCTTGGGCGAAATGATGACTTGGAGCGGTGAGAATGCTTCCCGTTCTTCCATCGCACTACCGCAGATGCAGGAAGAACTGGCAAAAGAACTGAAGAAAGCCGGCAAGCCTGTCGTACTGGTATTGGTCAACGGTCGTCCGTTGGAACTGAACCGTCTGGAACCGGTCGCTGATGCCATATTGGAAATCTGGCAGCCGGGTGTGAATGGTGCGCTTCCGATGGCGGGAATATTGTCAGGACGTATTAATCCTTCCGGCAAACTTGCCATGACCTTTCCTTACTCCACAGGACAGATTCCTATCTATTACAACCGTCGCAAGAGCGGTCGCGGACATCAGGGGTTTTATAAAGATATCACAAGCGAACCGTTATATCCGTTCGGTCACGGACTGAGCTACACAGAATTCAAGTATGGCACTGTTACCCCTTCTGCCACTAAAGTGAAGCGTGGCGAGAAGCTCTCGGCTGAAGTGACTGTCACCAACATCGGCGCCCGCGACGGAGCAGAGACAGTCCATTGGTTTATCTCCGACCCGTATTGCTCGATTACCCGTCCGGTGAAAGAACTGAAACATTTTGAGAAACAATTTATCAAAGCCGGAGAAACGAAGACTTTCCGTTTCGATATCGATCTGGAACGTGATTTCGGATTTGTCAATGAGGACGGCAGACGATTCCTCGAAACCGGAGAATACAATATTCACGTACTGGGACAGACCGTTAAAATAGAATTGATAGACTAAAACACATGACCATCATGAAAAAGAAAACAGGCATTATCGGTCTATGTATGCTCGCATGCAGCATCCTGACCCATGCACAGACAATTACTCCTCAAGTAGAACAACGTGCGAAGGAGATTGTATCAAAAATGACTTTGCAAGAGAAAATAGAGTATATCTCCGGATATACGAGTTTTTCCCTGCGTGCCATTCCCCGTTTGGGAATCCCTGAAATACGTCTTGCTGACGGCCCGCAGGGAATCCGTAACCATGCTCCTAAAAGCACCCTTTATCCGTCCGGCATCCTTTCCGCTTCTACCTGGAATCGTGACTTGCTTTATAAATTGGGTCAAGGCCTGGGACAGGATGCCAAAGCTCGTGGGGTAAGTATTCTGCTTGGTCCGGGCGTGAATATCTATCGTGCTCCGTTGTGCGGCCGTAACTTTGAATATTTCGGTGAAGACCCTTACCTGACTGGTGAGACTGCCAAGCAATATATCTTGGGCGTGCAATCGGAAGGAGTCATTGCGACCATCAAGCACTTTGCCGGTAACAACCAGGAATGGAGCCGCCACCATGCCAGCTCTGACATAGACGAGCGTACTTTGCACGAGATTTATTTTCCGGCTTTCCGCAAGGCTGTACAGGAAGCGAACGTGAGTGCTGTGATGAACAGCTACAATCTGTTGAACGGTGTCCATGCGACCGAACACAAATGGCTGAATATTGATGTCTTGCGCAATCTTTGGGGCTTCAAGGGTATTCTGATGTCGGACTGGACCTCGGTATATTCCGCCATCGGCGCAGCTAACGCGGGACTTGACCTCGAAATGCCCAAAGGGCGTTTCATGAATGCCGACAACCTTATCCCCGCCATCAAAACGGGCACGGTGACCGAAGAAACCATCAACCTGAAAGTGCAGCATATCTTGCAGACACTGATTGCTTATGGAATGTTGGATAAGGAACAGAAAGACAGTAATATTCCGTTGGATAATCCATTCTCCCGCCAGACAGCTTTAGAGTTGGCACGCGAAGGTGTAGTATTGTTGAAGAATGAAGCAAACCTGCTCCCGCTGAAAGGAAAAACAGCCGTAATGGGTCCTAATGCAGATTTGATACCTACCGGTGGCGGCAGTGGTTTTGTCACTCCTTTTTCTACCGTCTCAGTGGCTCAAGGCTTGAAGGAACAGAAGAAAAAGAATCTGGTATTATTGACGGATGATGTGATTTATGAAGATATTGTAAATGAGTTTTATACTGACGCTAATCGTCAGGTGAAAGGCTTCAAGGCTGAATACTTCAAGAACAAGACGCTTTTGGGACAGCCGGAAGTTGTACGCACGGAATCATCAGTTGATTATGATTGGGGCTATGGCGCACCGTTGGACGGTTTTCCGACGGATGCCTTTTCAGTCCGTTGGACAGCCTGTTATGTCCCACAGGCAGACGGCCAGTTGAAACTCCACATCGGTGGTGATGACGGTTACCGCCTGTTTGTGAACGACAAGCATATTACTGGCGACTGGGGAAATCATTCCTACTCCAGCCGTGAAGTTGAGCTGCCGGTTGAGGGCGGTAAGGAATACCGTTTCCGGATTGAATTCTTTGATAATATTTCTTCGGCCATCATCCGTTTCAACGCTTATAGCCTTAATGAGGCCAAACTTCGTCAAGGACTGGCCAAAGTGGACAATGTAGTGTTCTGCACAGGCTTCAACAGTAACACGGAAGGCGAAGGCTTTGACCGTCCGTTTGCTTTGCTCCGCTATCAGGAACTGTTTATCAAGAAGATTGCGGCTATGCATCCCAATGTCGTGGTTGTACTGAACGCCGGTGGCGGTGTGGACTTCACCAACTGGTATGATGCAGCGAAAGCTATTCTTATGGCCTGGTATCCGGGACAGGAAGGCGGGCGGGCGATTGCTGAAATCCTGACCGGTAAGATTTCTCCAAGCGGCAAGCTACCGATTTCTATCGAACGGAAATGGGAAGATAATCCGGTGCATGATAGCTATTATGAGAACCTGAAAGCGGAAATTAAGCGTGTCGATTACTCCGAAGGTGTCTTTGTCGGTTATCGTGGATACGACCGTTCGGGAAAAGCGCCTTTCTATCCGTTTGGCTACGGTTTGTCTTATACTACTTTCGCTTATAGCAATATGGCTGCGGAGAAAACGGGTGAGCATCAGGTGACCGTTAGCTTTGATATCGAGAATACAGGTAAGATGGATGCTTCGGAAGTGGCACAGGTGTATGTGCATGATGTACACTCCTCTGTCCCCCGTCCTCAGAAAGAACTGAAAGGATATGAAAAGGTCTTCTTGAAGAAAGGGGAGAAGAAGCGGGTTTCTGTTGTGTTGGATGAGGATGCATTCTCTTTTTACGATATGAATCAACACCGCTTTGTAGTGGAAAAAGGCGAGTTTGAGATTCTTGCCGGTCCGGCTTCCAATCGTTTGCCTCTGAAAGTTACGGTTGGATGGTAGTATGCGATTTCTGCACAGATGGCATAATAATGAGTTATTAGTACTAGAATTGACCAAGATAAGTATTACACTCAGTGGAATGATGTAGGAGACTTGAGTAAGTTCAGTATATGGTTCTGTTTACTTCGGTACGCTAATAAATTATTAATTGATGTTTCCTGCTTTCACAATTGAACATGATTAGTAAAGCTATTTCGTAATTAGTTTCAAACCGAGAAACGGATGGTTTCACTGGGAGGTTGGGGAGAATACTAAGAAGTAGATTACCTGTCCTTATACTTATCCAAAGATATAGTAATGAGTTTCAAAGTATAAAAAAGATGGAGAAAGGGAACTGAGCCTCTTTCTCCATCTTTTATTTTATTGTAGACAGTGAATTACTTCACTTCCCAAGTCTCATTAGTCATCAACAGCTCCTGGAAATTGTGATATTTCTTCTTGCCTTTGATTTCTTCGATTTGTTCAACGACAGCATCATTGTAAGTCGGAGCGTCTACATCACGGATTACGCCGAGTGCAATCGGGAAGTCGGGACCTTCCATCAAAGCCAGTTTCAGTTGAAGCGTATTGTCTTGGCAGTGTGCGTCGTGGATAAGGATATCCTTTTCTGTGATACCGTTCTCACCCAGTTTCACTACTTTCAGCCCGAAGCCTTCCTGCATCAATCCGAATTCCTTGTTTTCGCCAAACAACATCGGTTTGCCATGTTCCAGATAGATAGCATTCTTGGCGCGTCCTTCTTTGGTGGCAACGCTGGCGTGAGTTCCGTCGTTGAAGATAACGCAATTTTGCAGAACTTCTACAACAGAAGCACCTTTATGGTTGGCTGCTGCTTTTAATACTTCTACCGAAGCGGCACCATCAACGGCTACGCAACGCGCAAAGAAACGTCCGCGGGCGCCGAACGTCAGTTCTGCCGGTCGGAAGGGATCTTCCACGGTGCCATAAGGCGAAGATTTGCTTACGAATCCGCGTATAGATGTCGGTGAATACTGCCCTTTGGTCAATCCGTAGATACGGTTGTTCAATAGAATCATATTCAGGTCGATGTTGCGGCGCACAGCATGGATGAAATGGTTACCGCCGATTGCCAGACCGTCACCGTCACCGGAAATCTGCCAGATAGTCAAATTCGGATTAGCTACTTTAGCTCCTGTTGCAATAGCGGCTGCACGTCCGTGGATGGTGTGGAAACCGTATGTATTTACATAATAGGGCAGACGGGAAGAACAACCGATACCCGAAATGACGGCAATATCGTGCGGAGCTGTTCCCAGTTCGGCCATGGCTTTGTGCAGTGAATTCAGGAAAGCGTGGTCACCGCATCCCGGACACCAGCGAGGCTGACCTGCTTTATAATCTTGTACGGTATATACTTTATCGCTCATCTTTTATTCCTCCAATAATTTAGTGAATGCATCTATCAATTCTCTCGTGACGAAAGGCTGTCCTTTCACTTGGTTGAACTGGCTGATGTTCAATCCGGGCACTTTCATGCGCAAGTAACCTGCAAATTGTCCCAGATTCTGTTCAGCTACCACGATTTTCTTATATTTACGCAACACATCGGCAGTGTTCTTCGGCAGCGGGTTGATGTATTGGAAGTGAGCGAAAGCCACTTTCTTTCCATGTTCGCGCATATAGTCCATAGCCAGACGGAGATGTCCGTAGGTACCGCCCCAACCGACAATCAGCAAGTCCGCGCCCTCGTCACCCAACACTTCGAGTTCGGGAATATAGTCTGCAATCTTGTCCACTTTGGCTTGGCGAAGGTGAACCATCTTGTTGTGGTTTTCGGGTTCGGTAGAGATAGCGCCTGTTTCGTTGCTCTTTTCAAGACCACCGATACGATGCATGAAACCTTCTGTTCCCGGAGTAGCCCAATAGCGTACGCCTGTTTCTTCATTGCGTTGATAAGGAGTCCAGTTGCTTGCCATGTCCGGAGTTACATACGGAGGATTGATGGCTGGATATTCGTCCAGATTAGGAAGTTTCCATGCGGCAGAACCGTTAGCTACGAAAGCATCAGTCAGCAATACAACCGGAGTCATGTGTTCCAGGGCAATCTTACATGCCATATAGGCGGCATCAAAACAGTTGGTCGGTGATGTTGCGGCGATTACAGGCATCGGGCTTTCGCCGTTGCGTCCGTAAAGGGCCTGCAATAAGTCGGTCTGTTCCGATTTAGTAGGAAGACCGGTAGACGGACCGCCACGCTGTACATTGACAATCACTAATGGAAGCTCGCCGATGACAGCAAGGTTCATCGCCTCACTCTTCAGGCAAACACCCGGACCGGAAGTTGTAGTCACTGCCAAAGCACCGGCAAAAGCGGCACCGACAGCGGATGCACAACCTGCGATTTCATCTTCGCACTGTACGGTTTTTACTCCCAATGATTTATGTTTGGCTAATTCGTGCAGAATATCGGTAGCCGGAGTGATAGGGTAGGAACCCAGATAGAGTTCCAGTCTTGCTTTCTCGGCAGCGGCAATCAATCCGTAGGCAGTTGCCTTGTTACCATTAATATCTGTATAAAGCCCTTTTGCTTTCGGAGCTTTGCTTTCAATTTTATAAGTAGAGACAGAAGCGTGCGTGTTGGCTCCGTAGTTGAAACCATCGTTCAATATCTTGATATTAGCTTCTGCAATTTCGGGTTTCTTGGCGAATTTTTCACGCAGCATTTTCTCAGCTGCGGCAAGATTGCGATTGAACAACCAGCAAACCAATCCGAGCGCAAACATATTTTTGCAACGGAGTACCGATTTATTGTCCAGTCCCGAGTCTTTCAGGCTTTCTTTGCACATGGAAGAGATGGGCACTTCGAGTACTTCCTGCTTGATGCCTAGTTCTTCAAAAGGATTGTTGGTTTTAAATTGTGCCTTTTCCAAATCTTTGGCTTCGAACGAGTCGGAGTCGGTGATGATAAGTCCTTGCGGTTTACAGAATTTGATTTGTGTCTTCAGTGCGGAAGGGTTCATTGCTACCAATACGTGGCAACGGTCTCCGGGAGTGTAAACTTGTCCAGCACCGATGTGTACCTGGAAACCGGAAACACCGGTCAGCGAACCTTGTGGGGCGCGGATGTCTGCCGGGTAGTCGGGGAATGTACAGATGTCATTTCCCACTGTAGCCGACACGTTCGAGAAGATGTTGCCGGCCAGCTGCATGCCATCGCCGGAGTCGCCGGAGAAACGTACTACGACTTCCTCCAATTCTTTAACCATCATTTCGTCTGCCATAATTTTAATTACTATATTTAATTTAAAAACTGTTTTTTACTTTCAATTTGTGAGCGTAAAGGTCGGAAAGTCAAACGAATTATCAAAATAAAACGTACTTTATTGTTCTATTGACGCCGATTATTTGAAATATCCGAAAGGAACCTGCATTTTTATTCTTGTTAAATCGACAGAAACCGTTATCTTTGCAAACAAATTTGAAACGGCCTTGTAGTTCAACGGATAGAATAGAAGTTTCCTAAACGTATGTTCTTCCAAACAATGGCAAAGGTAGTAAAATTTAGATTTATAGTAAATAAGAAAAGGAAGTTATAACGATAATTATTACATAAGGCTCTGTAGTTCAACGGATAGAACAAGAATTTCCTAAATTTTAGATAGGGGTTCGATTCCCCTCGGAGCTACTTTTCAAGTCCATTCCATTACGGGGTGGACTTCTTTTTTTACAGCATTTACAGCAAAAAATAGGTATATTTGCGGATAAAAGTTCTACTATAGTTCTACAAAGATTATGGCTACATTCAAAGCAGAGGTGTACGCTCACCAAAAAAGGGCTGACGGCACATATAATATAAAGATAAGGGTTATACACCAAAAGAGGAAAAAGTACATCCCGACCACTTATTACGTGACAAAGGATGATTTGACACGCACGACTTTCAAATTGAAAAACCAAAAGTACATAGATGCCACCGATGATATGATAAAGAAATACCGTTCCATTTGTGACCGCATGGGGGAACGGCTTAAATCCATGACCGTTGAGCAGGTGGTAGATGCAATCACTAACGACAATGGGGAACACTTCGATTTGGATATAGTGGCTTATGCCCGTCAATACATATTGCACTTAAAGGAAACCGGGCATACAGGCAATGCGCTTTCTTACCAAGTAGCTATTAACAACCTTGTACGCTTTGTTGGCAGGGATAGCGTGAGCATAAAAGAAATCACGGTTAAGTTTATCAATGATTGGATAAAGTGGATAAAAGAGAATCCGGCACGTTCCAAACCCGAAGCCAATCACGGAGAAAGGGCACAGAGCCTATATATATCCCAGCTAAGAGCCATACACAACCGAGCAAAGAAAGAGTTTAACGATGAGGATGCCGGGCTGATACGCATTCCCTATTCTCCTTTTAAGAGGGTGGAAATTCCAAAAGTTCCAGTTACAAGAAAAAGGGCTATTTCTACGGATTTACTTCGTAAATTTTCGGAGCTGCCTTATTCTTTGATTATGCAACCGGGGACAAACAGGTACAATCTCGCAAAGGATGTCTTTCTTTTGAGTTTCTGCCTAATCGGAATGAATGCGGTAGATTTGTACACTTGTACGGATTTGAAGAAAGGACGAATTACATACCAACGGACAAAAACAAAGAATCGGAGAGCCGACAAAGCGGAAATATCTGTGAGGATAGAGCCGGAACTAAAAGCCCTTATGAAAAAATATAAAGACCATACCGGGCAAAGGGTCTTTAATTTCTACAAGCTGTATTCAAGCGTGGATAGCTTTACGGCTGCAATTAACAAGGGTTTGAAAAAGATTGGTGATGATTTGGGAATAGATGATTTGGAGTTTTACGCAGCCCGCCATACATGGGCAACCATTGCAAGCAATGAAGCCGGAGTAGATAAATACACCGTTCACACAGCTCTTAACCACGTGGACGAAAATATGAGAGTGACGGATATTTATATTGCGAAATCGTGGGACAGCATAGATGCTGCCAACCGTAAGGTATTGGATTATGTCAAGCTATCTTTGGATGATGTAACAGAAAAGAAGTATATACCCAAAAATAAGCGTGTTTTGCCTAAGCAAAATTTGTAAGCTGTTATAGTTCAGTGATTTACAAGCCTATTTTTGCTTAGGCAAAATTTTAATAGGTGTTTATCTATCCTCTAAATCTGTATTATCTCTGATAATCAGATAGTTGCAAATTTTGCCTAAGCAAATTGCCTAAGCAAAATGATTTTGCCTAAGCAAAAATTATAATATTCTGATAATCAAATAAATAGTTGTTTTTAAGCCTAAAAATAGTGTTTTGCCTAAGCAAAATTTGCAAATGATTGAAATACAGTGTGTTATAAGCGTTATTTTGCCTAAGCAAAAATATAGCCTTTTTGCGTTTGCCTAAGCAAAATTTGTAAGCTGTTATAGTTCAGTGATTTACAAGCCTATTTTTGCTTAGGCAAAATTTTATGCAAGTTATAAGGGATAATATATACTAATATATAATATTATATAGTTAATTAAGAGTAAATATATGAAATAGGGGTGTGGGGGAAGAACAAAAAAAGGCGATGCTGATTGCACCGCCTCTATGTATCAAAAATCATCACTTACATTCATTACCTTGTTGATGGAACTATTTATTTCAGTGACTTTATCACCAAATCCTTTTAGGATGTAATCTAAATAAGAAATAATAATCTCATTTTCTTTTATCCACTTCTCCCGGTATTTAATTTCTTTTTTCCCCTTTTTTGAATTACTGTCAAATGTCAGTATCTTTTCTTTGTACTCTTTATTTTGGCTAATGTATTTTTCTCGTACGCTTATGATGTTATCATAACCCCATGAAGTTTCTTTTTTAAAATCATATTCAGATAATTTGGTAATCATCTCTAACTCTTCAATCATACTTTCTAAAGAACTTGTGGGAAGATATTCAGTTTCGACATTTCTATCAGGCTGTACACTTGATGTGAAGTTTGAGAATATAATGCGGTATTTGTTTTCCCGACAATCAATTTTCACATTCATGTTAACTCTGATTTTAGAGTAGCTGTTTACTCCATTTTTTTTAGATAGGTATGAAGATACTTTTAGAATGGTTGTCCCGCTTTCTTTATCGCTTGTGTCAATAGACGAATCCCACTCTGTGGTGTTAGTACTCGCCCACTGTTGGGCATTTAAAAACAAATAATCTTTTGAACCCTTAACCTCTGTTATGTATTCAGTTTTAGCCCCAATTTCACTATACGTGTTTTGAGCAAAGGAATTTCCTGTTATCAAAGCTATCAGGCAAAGCATTAGCAAAGTTTTCATAAGTGTGTATTTAACGGTTGTACTTAGCAAGCTACTGTAATACACACGAAAGCGTGGGATTACTCCGAGGATTAAGAGGTACGACCAAGCACCTAACAGCCCATACAAGAGTAATGCCCACGCAAAGCGCAGGCATTAGCAAATTGTCTGAGGGCTGTTTCTGAAATTTGGTCGTTTTCTTAATCCCTACAACAATAGCCAATGCTATTTAGTGATATTTTAATTCAGCAGCAAATATAGTGTATTATTTGTTATAAAAATAGTCTTGCAGTGTTATATTTATAATGACGTATCAAAAATATATAGGTTTTTGTTTCCAAATAAGCGGGGATTTTGTACCTTTGTAGAAAATAGTAGTTTATATGGGTAATTGGAGCGTACAACAAGAAGCTAAGAAAGAAGTCAAGGAGAAAGATAAAGTGAGGCGTGAAAAACTTGCTGGATTCTTTTTTAACTTGGCGCAACTCACATTTGCGGGTTTGGTTCTTGGTGGAATAACTCCGATATATGCCAATGTGGAAGCTGGTATAAACTGGTATGTTTTGACAGCAGGGAGTGTTTGGACTATAATGCTTGCTAAAGTAGGAAATACAATTTTAAAATAATAGATATGGAAATGTTAGGAGCTATCTTTACCGTTGGAATAGTTGTGACGGGTGCATTTATGATTTGGCTAAGAACAAAATCTGGCAAGAAATGGCTTGCTAATTTGTGATATGGAATATTTGTAAGAAATAGCCCCATGCAGACTAATAATGTTTGCATGGGGCTATTTTTGTTCTTCAAACATTCTTCCAAATCCAGTAAGCAGCCATTTGGCACTTACTCCATACTCCTTAACCATAGGATACAACCAAGATAATTGAAACCATCCACGCTCCAAGTCTTTTCTTTGCGCAATAAAATTTCTTCTATCTATGTTGTTGAGCCTACAGTATGTATTTACTCCTCTTATTTTCTTCATGGCTATAATGGCATCCAGCGCACTATAGAACCTTTCCATTATTTGCTTGCTTATAACGGTATTCATTGCGATATATGGCTCTTCAAGTTCTCTATATCGGATTTTAGCAACTCCAATTCACCTGTAGGCTCATTGGTTATTATAGCCGTAGTAATAGCGTTGGATATTTCCCTTTGCGCATCTAATACCCTATCGGGGTTTACCCGGTTAATTAAAAGAACTTCTTTGTAGAGGTTTATAACCATTCTGTAATACTTTTCCATATCAATACTTTCTTTGCTTTAAACCAAACACTATACGGCATTGGCACATCCGGCAGGATTCTCCATTTGGGCACTTCCCTTTTTAAGTTCCTCTATTTCGTTTTGCAATCTGCCTATCAATCTATTCAACCGTTCTATTTCCTTATCTTTTTCTACTAACATTCCATAAGGTGCAATTAGCTTGTCATTCATCATCTTTACGACTTGTCTTGAAAAAGCGTCAGCACCAGCAAACATGAAATCTTCGGGAGTGACTTCTTTTAATATCGTATTTTGCTTTGGTGATATATCCGAATAATACTTTGAAATATCACCGAATTTAGACTGCAATATATCCAATTTCTCTTTTGAGATTGGTTTAATTCCGTTTTCTATATTTGAAATATAGTTCTGTTTGCACATTAATAGCTCTGCTAACTCCTTTTGAGTAAGTTTTCTATCAATTCTAAAACTCTTTAAATCAAATCGTTGCATATAAATGGAATATTTTTAATAGAAAATATATCCAAAAAGTTTTGTTATATTCGGATATATAGCCTATATTTGTTGCGTAATTAAATAAATGACATTACAAATATAGCCAAAAAGCGTGTTTGTAGAACATATAAATTAGAGAAAATGAAAAAAGTAACCCCAAAAGACTATCAGTCTTTTATTCAGATTTACAAAGGATTGCCTGAAAGGAGTGCTGTAAAAGCTCCAAAAACTGAGTTTGTGGAGGAAATAGCGGCTCTGTGTATGTGTAGTACCAAGACGGTACGAATGTGGATTCATGGCGTACAAAAGCCGGATGCCCTCAAACAAAAGATGATTAGTGATAAACTGGGCGTTCCAGCCGATATTTTATTTCCTGTTACAGAATGAAAGCTATAGAGTTCTACACAACCCCGGAGGGTGAAGTTACTATGCGCCCTATCGGAGAAGCCGAAAGGCAGTTGAAAGAAACTGATACCGACTTTATCCAAGCTTTCTTGGCTATACTGAGGGAGTTTTATCCCGAAGCATACGATGCGCTTATGGATATATACTCTAAAAATTCAAACAACAAGAGGTATCGGGATTTCATAGCGGTGCGTAGATTCATTAAATGCAACTTCGGTCTGTATGACAACATGATTGATGTAGATGAGAATTGGAACTTTAATTTTGAGTTTGTAGGTTGTCCATTACGTGGAGAATGCAAACATGATAAAGTTATTTGCGCTCCTAAATTCAACTCTAAGTTGTCCGATAGGCAAATAGAAGTTATGCGAATGCTCTATGATGGGAAAAACGATTCAGAAATAGCCGAAAAGCTGTTTATCTCTTTAAATACCGTGAACAACCATAGAAAAAACAGTTTCCGAAAGGTTGGAGTACATTCAATGGCTGAATTTATGCGGTATGCTATGACTAACAATCTTTTCAAATAACAAATGCAACACCGATGAAAGGAGAAACTTTAGCAAACCTTATCCAATGTGGCGTTACGCTACTTCTTGGCATTATTGCCCTTGCTGGGGCATTGTTCTGTAATGCCTCATTTCACTTCTTTACCGCTATGGCTTGTTTTTGGCTGGCATGGGTTTTCTATACCGACAATGAGTATGGGATAGTAAGTGTTAGAGAATATTTTAAGAACCGCTACAAAAAGGACTGACTTATGGCAATTCAGATGGAACTATACGAGTTAAAGAATCTCTGTATGGAAATGGCTTCTTTGGGTGCTGCCAACTATGTAAAACAGACTATCCCGGCAAAAGACCTCATTTCACAACGTGAAGCATACAGATTGTTTCAAGAGTGCCGGGTGAAACGCTGGCAAAAAGACGGCAGAGTTTCTACTATCCGTGGCGGTAGCTCTATACATTCCAAAGTATTGTATTCACGTGCCGAACTTATGGCAGTAGATAAATCAGAGAAAATCAACTCTATAATTAATAAGTGATATGCGAACAATCAAATTAAAATCATTATCCCTTGTGAATTTTAAGGGAATCAGAAGCCTAAATATCGGTTTCTCCGATGCGGAAACGCTGGTTGCTGGAGAAAATGGTACGGGCAAAACAACTGTGTTCGATTCATTCCTTTGGCTTCTTTTTGGAAAAGACAGTACGGGACGGTCGGATAGTAATTTCAACATTAAAACGTTGGATTCGGACGGCAAGCCTATTTTGCACCTTGAACACTCCGTTACTGGTGTACTATCAGTGGATGGCAAGACGGTAACACTGCAACGCTGCTATGTGGAAAACTGGGTCAAGCCACGTGGAACTACGGAAGAAAGCCTAAAGAATCATGCAACAGAGTTCTATTTGAACGGTGTTAAGTTGGCTACCAAAAAGGAGTATGATAGTGAAGTAGCTGCCATCATCCCGGAAGATGTTTTCCGAATGATAACCAACCCTTTCTACTTTACATCAATGAAGCCGGAAGCGCAAAAAGAAATCCTTTTGGATATGGTAGGAACGCTTACCGACCAAGACGTAGCGCAGACCAAGCCCGAATATTTGGAGTTGCTGGCTCAGTTGTCCGGCAGGAGCATCGCCCAATACGCCAAAGAGGTAGCCGCCAAGAAAAAGGCTTGCAAAGATGAATTGTCAGTTATTCCCTCTCAGATAGAAACGGCTCGTAAACTTATGCCGGAGGAAGAGGATTGGGTAGCCATTGATAGTGAGATTGAGGATAAAAATGCCCGTATTCAGCAGATAGAGGAACAAATTGCCGACAAATCAAAGCTGAATGAGCAGGAATATCAACGTAAGGCTTTTATCCAAAAGCAAATAGGTGAAAAACGCCTACAACTCAATAGTAGAATGAATGAAATCGCTACAGAAGCTAACAAAGGTCGCAATGAGGCATCTTTGAAGCTGAACGAATTGGAATATTCGTTGCGTACTGAAAAAGCCTCTTTAGACAGAAAAAGGCAATCGGTTGCGGATATGGATATTGAGATAGAAAAGCTTAATACCAAATTGTCCGCATTGCGTGGTGAATTTTCATTTATCAGCAAGGAGGAACTTACCTATAATGAGGGTGAATTTATTTGCCCCACTTGCAAACGTCCTTTGGAAATTGAGGATATAGAAGCCAAGCAGCGTGAAATGCAAGCCAATTTCAACGCTAATAAGGCGGCACGTCTGAAAGCGAATAAAGAGGCTGGCATGGCTAAAAAGCAACGGCTTGAAGAAATGCAAGGGCTTAAAGACCGTACCAATGCCGAAATCGAGGAGCTGGAACAAAAGATAGAGCGTATCAATGCCGATATTCAACAAGCAAAGGCTTCTATCCCCGAGGCGCAAAACGTGGAAGCAATGATAGCATCCGACCAAATTTACATTGACATCAAGAACGAGATTGTAGAACTTGAAAATCAGCTCAAAGTGGATGCAAAGATTGTGGACGTGTCGGAACTGCAATCGGAGAAAAGAACTTTGAATGAAGCCGTGCAAGGTTTATACAAGCGTTTGGCAAACCGTGAACAAATCGGCAGGGCTGAAAAGGAAATCGCTTCTTTGGAAGAAAAGCGCATTGCCAACAATCAAAAGTTGGCAGACCTTGAAAAATGGGAGTTTACGGCACTCCAATTCCAAAAGGATAAGGATGCGGAGCTGTTGAAACGCATTAACGGAATGTTCAGATATGTATCATTCTCCTTTGTGAACGAACAACTGAACGGAGGCGAAAAACTTACGTGTGTATGCACCGTGAACGGTACACCTTTCCTTGACGTGAACAATGCCGGACAAATCAATGCCGGAATAGATATAATCAATGCCATTTGCACGGCAAAGGGGGTATCTGCACCGATTTTCGTTGATAATGCGGAAAGCGTGAATCAAATAATCCCATCACTCAGTCAGATTATCCGGCTGGTGGTAACTACGGACAAAGAACTAACCATTAAATAAATGCGATTATGACACAGCAAGCGACTACAGCCATACAACAGGCTGCAAATGGTGGGCAGGTAGCTACTCAAAGAAAGCCTGTAGATATTCTTAAAAGCATAATGAATGCCGAAAGCGTACAAGAACAATTCAAAAATGCGCTTGGTAAAAATTCGGAAACATTCGTAGCCTCTGTAATTGACCTATACAACGGAGATAGCAATCTGCAACTATGTAATCCTAAACAGGTGGTAATGGAAGCATTCAAAGCTGCCACGTTACATTTGCCAATAAACAAGGCTTTGGGCTATGCTTTCATTATCCCGTTCAAAAACTCCAAAAAGGATGAAAAGGGCAACTGGATTAAAGTGTATGAGCCGACTTTTCAAATGGGCTATAAGGGTTATATTCAGCTTGCCATGCGCACGGGACAATACCGTACCATCAATGCGGATGTGGTGTATGATGGTGAGTTGCGCAAGGTAAACAAACTGACCGGGGAAATAGCCTTTGACGGTGAAAGGAAAAGCGATAAGGTGATAGGCTATTTCTGTTACTTTGAACTTATGAACGGCTTTAGCAAGACTTTGTACATGACAGTGGAGCAAATGGCAAACCATGCAAAGCGATACAGTAAAGCCATCACAAGCGATAAGGATGTAACGGTTGAAAAGTTGCTGAATTTGGCTAATTTGCCCGTTTCTCTCGATAGCAACAAGGTTGGTTGGATGGGTAACTTTCACGGAATGGCACAAAAAACCGTTATCCGTAATTTACTGAGTAAATATGGCTATTTGTCCGTAGAAATGCAAAATGCCATCACCAATGACTACGAGGGTGACGAAACTTCACAGCGTGAAATATTGACCGACAATTACGCAAACAAACAGTTGATTGATGCGGAAGATGTGAGCTTTGAAAGCGTGTCAAGCGAGCAACAAATGGAAACTATTGACCCCGGATATTGATAGCGTATGAAGCTGATTGTTCTTGGTTCAAGTAGTAGCGGAAACTGTTACATTTTGGATAACGGTAAGGAGGCTTTGATTATAGAGGCAGGCATCCGTTTCCAAGAAGTCAAGAAAGCGTTGGATTTCAATCTGAGAAAAGTTGTAGGGTGTGTGGTAACACACGCCCACAACGACCACGCCAAATATATTAAGGCAATGGTGGATAGTGGATTTCACACGTTGGCATTACGGGAGGTATGGACTGCAAAGGGCGTTTGGGATTCCCGTTCTTTGGTGGTTAAAGAGGGCAAAGGCTATAAGATGGGTAATTTTAAGATACTTCCTTTTCCTGCTTGCCATGATGTGCCATGTGTCGGCTATCTGATAGTGGAGGAAGATTTGAAAGGCAACGGATTCGATGTTATTGTGTTTGTCCCCTCTTATGATGAAGATAACGGGCTTATCACGTGTGGAAACGCTATCCTATCCGGGAAAGTTCCTACTTCAAGTTACCAAGAAACAATATACTGATATGGCTAAAATAGTAGATAACCCCAAAAGGTTTAAGGTGATTGAGTTGAGCCGAAACGAGTTGGCTAAAATTGGCGGTATTGGTATTTGCGATAGATGTAACGGTACTTCTAATACTGGCTATTATGTAGCCGTGCTAAATTGCTGGTTTTGTCCTAAATGCTACAATGAATGGTACGGATGCGCCACTCATTACCCGGAAGATATAAAGATAGAAAACAAAAATTTTGAGTTTTATAAAAATTTATTTGACCTATGAGCAAAGAAGAATTGCAAGCAAAATTGGCGAAAGCCAACGCAGAGAACAAAGGTATGGTGGTTTACCCTGAATACTTCAAGAAGAAAAAGAAGCGTATGCGCCCCGACTTCATAAAGAAGCTGGAAGAAACTGCAAAAGCGGATTTTACCGATGTGGATGATTACGGAGTGTATAAAGTTGGTTCTTTCCTCTATAAGAATGCCTTTGTAACCATATCTAAAGAGGATGGGCTATGGACGTTGCACGTGATAAGTGAAGCCCCGATAGGTTTGCCGCTCATTAAAGAGGTGAGGTACAAGTATCTGCCTAATAACCTTATGATGGCTCAGATTTTCGGAGATAGAGCCGAAGCAAACGAGATTAAGGGCGTTATTCTGTATCAGATTCCCAATGGAGAAATGGAGGCTGAATAATGATTTATGTGGGGATTGATACGGGTGTAAATACCGGGTTCGCTGTTTGGGATAGCAAGCAGCGTTCCCTACTTCAAGTATGCTCTTTGCCTATACATAAAGCGATGGAGCGTGTACGTTCCTTGTATGATGAGTATAAGGCTGGTATAGGTGACAAAGTGATTGTAAGGGTGGAAGACCCCCGGCAAAGAACGTGGTTCGGAACGGAGCGTATGAGCCGTGAAATGGAACGTAAGAAGTTGCAAGGCGTAGGCTCTGTGAAACGGGATGCCTCTATATGGGAGGATTATCTAAAAGAGTTGGGCGTGGAATATGAAATGGTTGCCCCGAAACGCAATGTAACCAAGCTGACACAAGAACGGTTTAAGGCTTTGACTGGATGGCAAAAACAGACAAATGAGCATGGACGTGATGGTGCAATGTTGGTTTATGGCTTTTAGTATTCTTTTTACGGTCAAATATGTGTTTGGTAAACGCATATTTAGTATATTTGCAATATGATTCACCAAGTAAACAAATAAGCTATGGGTATGTATATTCTTATCGGATTAACGCTGTTTTTTTTAGCCTTGTTGCTCATGACCGAGTATATAGGTAGGAACTTTTGGAGGTTTGCCCCAAAAGAGCATTTGAAGCAAGGGGAAAAGATACACGTTTATATCAATGGCAAATACGATAGGCACGCAACCATTACGAGCGTGTCCGATGATTCGGTTAGTATCTATGGTGCGGTGTCATTGCCCGTTGATTACCGGGGTTCTTTCTATGCCATTGGCAAAGATTCCGTAGGTGCAAAGCTGGTATATGTGAAGTACCGCAGGCGTTACCGCTTTGTGAAGCTCTGTGAACTTTTTAGAAAGGGCTTCTGTGTAGAAGATGATGAGGAACAATTAATGCCGGATTCCCATTCTTCGGAGAATGACGAAACCAAAGACGAAACGGAGGTTGAGAATGAAATGTAGTGAGATTACATACAAGAAAGTTTCGGAGCTGGTTTTGTTGCCTGAAAATCCACGTACCATTACGAAGAATGACTTTGAAAGGCTGGTGGATTCCATAAAGATAAACGGCTTTTGGAAACACCGACCTTTGGCGGTTATGGAGCGTGACGGTAAACTGGTGGTATTGGCAGGAAACCAACGCTTGAAGGCTGCAAGAAAGCTGAAACTTGCCGATGTGCCCGTTATTCTTTATTCGGAACTGACCCCGGATGAGGAAAAGGATATTATTCTGAGGGATAATATCAACAATGGCGATTGGGATTGCAATGCCTTACAAATGGATGAGTTTTGGAAAGATGTAGATTTCGGCTTTATTGGGCTTGATTTTCCATCCGATGATGAGAAGCCCGGAAAGGGTAAGAAGAAAGCGGCTAAAGAGATAGAGGAAACGGAAGCCGACCAAAACGCAGAGGAAGAAACGGACGATGAGGAACAAAGCGAGGAAGAAGCCGAAAAGGAATCTTTCTACCGTTCCATGTTTAAGGACGTTCTTTATGAAAGCGATAACGTCTTTGAGATTCCAAACCTCTTACTGGATATGCAAGCCGGGAAAGTAGAATTGCCTTTGTCCCCGTGGGGTGCTAACAGCCGTTTGCGTAAAGATGTGGCAACGTATCATTTCTATGTGGATGATTATCGCTTTGAGGCTCTTTTCAAAGACCCGATAAATTTGCTCACAAGCGGATGCAAGGCAGTGGTAGAGCCGAATTGTAGCTGCCACGACCAAACACCTGTAGCGTGGGGCATTCAGCTTATCTACAAGAAACGCTGGCTTTCCCGTTACTTCCAAGAATGCGGAATCAAGGTTTATGCTGACTTGAATGTTTCTCACAAGTTTATTGAGTACAACAAAATGGGTATTCCCAAAGGATATAATGCTTTCTTTACCCGTGGGCTGGACGGTTGGATGGAAAGCCTTAAATCTGATTTGCAAGTAGCCCAAGAAATAAGCGGGCTTGAAAAACCAAACCTTATCGTTTACGGTGGGGGTACGGAAATTCAGAAGTTCTGCCGTAAACATGGGCTGTTGTACGTCACAGATTTTATTAACGCAAAAAAGAAGTAAAGTATTATGGGACGAAATTCAAGCGGAACACGTGGAGGACTGCAACCGGGTGATGCAACATATAAAGGCTCTGTTGGTAAGCCTGAGCCTTTGGTAAACATGAAAGACCCGGCTCTGTATAAGGCAACCAAAGAAGCTATTTCACGCTATCATTCCGTACTTGGTGTAAGGCAAAAGAATGTAAAGTTGGCAGAACTATCGGCTGGCACTTATGGCGTACACGTTACGGCTAATGGGAAGTCGGAGGGTGTTTACCTTAATAAAAAGCATTTCATGCAAACGAAAAAAGCTGTGGAAGCTTCACACAAGAGAGGCTATGCGAGTGGGTGGAGTACGAAAACCAACAAAGCGGTAGCCCATACCGTAACACATGAGTTGGCACACGCTACATGGAATGCAAATATGACAGGGGCAAACCAAAAAGCGGCTGGAAAGGAAGTGAATAAATTATTTAAGTCTTGGAAGAAAGACAATAAGAAATCCGGGTATGGAAAGTATGCGGAAACCAATGTGTCGGAGTTCTGGGCTGAAACCGTTACTAAAGCGATACATGGTAAAAGTGATAAATATACCAAGAAAGTAAAGGAAATCTGCAAGAAATACAAACTATAGAGGTATTTTTGCTTAAATTAATTCAATGCAACATGGAGAAGATAGAATTAACCGCTGATGAGATTAAGGTAATCAAGCAGCAATTAAATGGTGAAATCGAGGTTTGGAATGCTGATGATTATCAGCAAAAGCATCTCACTTCGGTAATTGACAAGGCGAACGCCCTTTTGGAGGAATTGGATGCCTACGATGAAATGATAGACGAAAAGGGCGGTGATACCATCCTTTGGTTTTGGGATAAGTACAAGGCACAAGAGAGTATCATAGAATAATTAACCGGGTAAAGGGAATCGGACGGTATCACGCTATCCGATTTTCTTTACTTCATAAATGTGTTTGCAGAACACATAAACCAACGATAAATCAACGGATGGCACTTTTTGAGAAAGGAAATAAAATAGGGAATAGATTTTCATCTGATAACCAACCCCAAAATTCGGGTAGGAAGCCGTCCGTGTATAAATACATCAAAGATATTACGGGCAAAAAGGTAGCTCCGGAAATGAGCAAAGAGGACTACTATAAGGTTATCCGTTTCTTGATGGAAAGTACGCCCGAAACTTTGGAGGGGTTGGTTAAGAACAAAGACGGAACGCCCAACAAGAAAACGCCCGTGTGGGTGCTAAATGTGGTGTCTGCCATTAACGCAGATATTCGCTATGGTAGGACTTATACGGTAGATAGTCTGTTTGATAGGGTTTTCGGTAAACCCACCCAACAGATAGAGAGCGAAGTAAACGCACAAGTAACCAACAACAGCATGGATTTGTCGGCTCTTACTACGGATGAGTTGCTACAATACAATTCCTTGCTGGAAAAAATAAAGGCAGGCAATGGCACGAAGTAAGGTTACAGACGTGCCGATGGCACTTGCAGTGAAGATTGAGCTTTTCAAGCGTGGTTGTTTCGACTTCATCACCGTAAAGGATGGTTTGAAGCATGAGAAGCAAGAACACGCTTTGAAGATACTTACCGACAATGAACACGTTGAACTTTTGTACGGAGGTGCTGCCGGGGGTGCAAAATCATGGACGGGTGCGGTGTGGCTTCTGTTTATGTGCCTCTGTTATCCCGGTTCAAAGTGGTTTATCGGACGTGCCGAGTTAAAGCGTATCACACAATCTACACTTATCACATTTTACAAGGTTTGCAATCAATATGGGGTTGATGATACCTTGTACAAGTATAACGGGCAATACAATTATATCGAATTTTTCAACGGTTCACGCATTGACTTGCTGGACTTGCAATATAAGCCGGGCGACCCTCTGTATGAGCGTTACGGCTCAATCGAATATACAGGCGGCTGGATTGAAGAGGGTGGCGAGGTGAATTTTGGAGCTTATGATACATTGAAAACACGTATCGGGCGACACCTTAACAATGAACTGGGGTTGAGGCGAAAGTTATTCATTACGTGCAACCCTAAAAAGAATTGGATGTATGATACATTCTACAAGCCGGATAAGAAAGGGGAATTGCCCGAATATATGTACTACCTTGCTTGCCTTGTACAAGAAAATCCATTCATAGACCCCGATTATATAGAGGGCTTGAAAACCACAAAGGATAAAGTAAAGCGTGAACGTCTTTTGAAAGGTAATTGGGAATATGACGATAACCCCAACGCCCTTTGTTCACATGATGCAATCTGTGAGATATTCGGGAATAAGATTTCAATCAAGACAGGTACAAACTATATTACAGGCGATATTGCACGCTTCGGAGCTGACTATGCCCGTCTTGCCGTTTGGGACGGTTGGCATATCATAGAGCTACAATGTTTTCCCGTGTCTAAGACTACCGACATTCAGACGTGGATAATCAACAAGCAAAAGAAGTATAGAATACCCAACCATAAATGTATCGTTGATGAGGACGGTGTAGGCGGTGGAGTGGTGGATAATTGCGACATTCAGGGATTCGTGAACAACTCTACCCCTTTCAATGGTGAAAACTACCAAAACCTACAGACCCAATGCGGCTACAAGCTGGCAGACCACATAAACGCTACGGAAGTGGGGATAGATGAGGATTTGATAAGCACTGCCGATAAGGAAGAAATCATAAGGGAACTGGAACAACTGCAAACATGGAAAGCTGATTCGGACGGGAAACTAAAATTGAAACCCAAAGAAGAAATCAAGATGGATATTGGTTGTTCCCCGGACTGGAGGGATATGTTTCTGATGCGAGCATGGTTTGACTATAACGAGTATGATATACCCGATGATATAGAACGCAGATTAGGTATAACCGCTTAAAAACAATAAAGCAAAATGGGATTATTAAACATTATTTCTAACGAGGTAAAGGCGGCTATTGGCTACCAACAAAACTTTGCCGACCTTTTGACGGCTAAGGATGTGACCCGTGCTCTTTCCATGATGAAAGCCCATGCGGAAGAAGCCGCCAATAATTTACGTGAGTATAAGATTGACACTCACAAAGTGATGGAGCGTAAGGATAGAGCCGTTTACGATAAGAAAGGCAACTTTCTACGTTGGAGTAAACGGTGGAAAATCCCTATTCCTTACCCTCAATTCATCAATGAAATTTCTTTGGTGTTTCTCTATGGCAGACCCGTAAAATGGCAACAGCTTTCAACGGGTACGGATTATGCTTTTCAGAACTACAAAGATTGGCTGAATGAAATACATTTCAATGCCAAAGTTAGAGAGGCTAAACGTTTGGCTGGTGCGGAGGGCATTTCTGCCATTCTTTACCATGTGTACCGGGATAGTGATAATAAACCATCCCTTTTGCTGAATGTGTTGAGCCGGGAAAACAACGATGATATTTATACCATTCGTGACCAATACAAACGGATTACCGCTTTTGCATGGGGTTACTATCTGACAGAGGCAGGCAACAATACCGTTTACCATGTGGATATATACACTAAAGAGACTGTATATCGTGCCAAACGTGGCAAAATGGGTTGGGAGGTTGAGATAAAGGATAATCCAATAGGGAAAATTCCCGTGCTGATATTTGAGCAAACGCCCGAACATAAGGAGGTGCAACCCATGATTGAACGCTCTGAAATAATGGAAAGCACCGATGCAGATACTAATGACCGCTTTTCTAACCCGGCAATGGTGGCTACTTCTGAAATCCTCAATAGCTTGCCAAAGTCGGAAGAAGAAGCCAAACTGTTTATTCTCAAAAATGGCGGTGATGTACGCTACCTTACATGGAATGAGGCGAGCGAAAGCAAAAAGAATGAGTTTGAAAGATTGGATAAACACATTCTTTCAAAGTCTTTCACGCCCAACATTGATTTTGACAATATGAAATCATTAGGCAACCTTTCGGCAAAGGCTATACGCAAAGTGATGTTGCTTGCCGTTATTAAGGCTGAACGCCACAAGGAAAAGCACGATGATTATATGAAACGCCACGCTAACCTTATGATAGCTATTTTAGGTAATGTGCTTGACTATCGGCATAAGGCTGAATATGATGCCTTGCTGTTAAGGCATGAGTTCCAAGAGCCTTTCGGGGAAGATGTGAGCGAATTGCTTGCCGACTTATCTAAGCAATACAATGATGGGGCATTGAGCCGTGAAACCTATGTAGAATTGTCCTACCTTGTAAAAGATGCGAAACAAGAAATAGAGCGGCTAAAACAAGAAGAAGCGGAACGGATGGAGCAACAAATGGAGTTAAACAAAATGGACGTTTTCGGAGGGGCTGAATAATGGAAATAAAGACAAAATACAATGTTGGCGATAAGGTTTGGATTATGCGCAATAATAAGCCGGAGAAAATCCAAATTAGCAATATTGAAGTGGAGGTAATAGGTGATGTACCTGTAGGTACTTGTTCCCTTTCGGGGGAGTATTATACCAAAATTATATATGTAGAGGTGCAAAGAAGTGAGTATAGAAGTTTTGGTGATAAAGACCCAATTTGTAAGCATAATGAATGTAATTGCTTCAATACTAAAAAAGATTTGTTATACAGTTTCTTAGATGATAGCGACTATGGCAAAGAAAAAACAAGCATCAACGCAGAACTACCATTGTAGGGACTGCAAACACGCTTTCGACTTCCACGAATTGAACTGGAAAGGCGAACCGTTCTTATGCAAATGCCCTTTCCATAAATACAGCAAGTTTTTAGATAAGGACTATTGCACCAACTTCAAACTAAAGTAGTGGCATGGCAAAGAAGAAGTACATAGACTATAAGAAGATGCAAGCGGAGCTTTTCAATAGAACGGAGGGTTACGCTGCCAATGTCCGTATCATCTACCAACAAGCATTTGAGCGAATAATTAACTTGGTAAAGGGTACGGAGTTGGAGGATGGGAAGCCTTTCTCTTTTGCCGACTATGGGTATAGTGAGGAAGTTACGCCCATTCTTAGGGATATGTACAGCCGTGTTTACCAAGTTATCCGGGGCGGTGTAGAAAAGGAATGGCTTGCATCTAACGAGAATAACGATGCTTTGGTTAAAAGTGTGTTCGGTGAACAATCAATAAAAGATAATCACTTTGCACGTTTCTTCAAGCGCAACAAAGAGGCTATGGATGCTTTCTTTGCCCGTAAGAGTGGTGACGGTGGTTTGAATCTCTCTCAAAAGGTTTGGCGATATACGGGTATGTTCCGTGATGAGCTGGAAAATACTTTAGATTTGGCGATTGGTGAGGGTGTTCCGGCTAATCGTTTGGCGGCTCAGATAAAGAAGTATCTACAAGACCCCGATAAGTTTTACAGGCGTTTCCGTATCAAGGTAGGGGAAGATGAGAACGGGCAACCTATCTATGGTAGAAAGTGGAAACGCAGGGTTTGGGACAAAGAAGCCAACTCCTACAAATGGGTGGATGATAACCCGAAACATTTTCATCCCGGGCGTGGCGTGTACCGTTCATCCGCACGTAACGCCCAAAGGCTTGCACGGACTGAAACCAACATTGCGTATCGTACAGCCGATTTTGAGCGTTGGGCGCAACTCGACTTTGTGGTAGGCATTGAAATCAAGCTATCCAACAATCATCCCGTATCTGACATTTGCGATGATTTGAAAGGTGTGTACCCTAAAACATTCCGTTGGAAAGGGTGGCACCCGAATTGCCGTTGCTATCAAGTGCCCGTACTGGCAAAGCAAGAAGAATTGGACGAAATGCTGGATAAGATTTTGGACGGGGATAATCCGGCAACGGTGGAATGTGAGGAAAAGGTAAAAGAGCTGCCATCCCAATTTACCGGGTGGATGCAAGATAATGAGCAACGCATCAAGGATGCAACGGAGAAAGGGACTTTGCCCTACTTCCTACGGGACAATGAAAAGGTTATCTATCCACCGACAGCAAAAGAGATAGCAAAAGCCCGGCACGAAGCCCGGACGGAAGCGGAAGCAAATGCCATCCGGCAACGGTGGAATGTGAGGAAAGCGACCTATCACTATGGTAATAATATGCTCCGTGTTATGGGTGGTATTTCAGACGTTGATACTACGGCTTTAGCTGAGGCTCTAAAACACCCTGATTTGTCCGCTATCATGTTGGAAGCCCATAAACTGAAAGCCATAGGTAAGGAGATTTATTCACTGGGTTACATAGATAGCCCTATGGAGGTGGCTAAAAAGTTCTCTTTAGCCGATGCAAAAGCCGTAAACAAGGCGGTTGCTGATAAGCTGGCACAATGGGATAGCCTTTCTTTGGAACAACAATTAAAGAAACTGAATTTTGAAGTATACGACTTTTTAGGTGGTAACTATCATAATGTACAACAGAAGTACCCAACGTGGCAGGTGTCACAACAAGCCTATATTAAACAGCTTGGCATTGTTCAAGATAAGATAGATTGGAATGCCATTAAGGATAGCTATGCCGACCTATCTAAGTTCTCTACCAAGTCCAAGCCTTACCAATCGCTCATTGCACAGCTTGAAAATGCAATCAATGGCAATGATAAAGCAATGGCACAACAAACCATTGCGGAACTTAATGCAAGGAAAGAAAGCATTGAAAAAGCCGCTGCCAAGCGTAAATCAAAAGTAAAGGAGGTTAAGTTTAAGGATTCCGATTTTACGCAGGAAAGAAAGGATGAGGCGAAATGGTTTATTCATAGTTCAGATGCAAACGATTATTTCTTTGATAATGCCGTGGATATGTGGAAACTTGCAAGCACCAATGAAAAGGCGGCTATGTATCAATATACGGCTGGTAGTAGTTACATAACAGAGCCTTTGCGTGCTATCAAGGGATATTATCACTACTATGGTAGTAGATTGTCCGAAGCTGAAAAGCATATTGCCGATATGACCCAATATATAGCCCGAAGCACACTTAAAGATGATGTTTGGGTAAAGCGTGACGAAATCAGTGCTTTTGTAAACTATCGGTTTGGGCTGTCTGATTTGGATGCTTATATATCTGACCCGTCTAAGCTTGTTGGCAAGGTTGGTACGGATGATTCCTTTATGTCGTGTGGTAATTGCCGGAATACGAACTTTGGAAGTAAGCCCGTTTGTCTGAATATCTATTGTCCGAAAGGTACACAAATGACCTACGCAGAGCCTTTTTCTGCATTTGGTTCAAGCCATGACAATGGGGACTATTGTCCGGGTAAGAAGTGGAACGGAACTTCTAAGCCTACAACAACGGGGGAAAATGAAATTATCCTACAGCGTGGCACTAAATTCAGAATCACTAAAGCCGAATACACAAATGGCAAATGGTATATAGATATGGAAGTTTTGGAACAAAGCCCGAAAGTGATAAAGGAAATGGTTTCTACTCCAATGGGATTCTATTGCAAGTATTGACAACAAAAGAAAGGCGCATCAATTACGGTGCGCCTTTACTTTAATCTTTTATGTATGTAGTCCGATACAGCTTTCTAAAATCCTCTATATCCACCCTTTCAGCATATTTGCAGTACCTATTGAAAAGCACCGCTTTCAATGTGATGGGCACACCATCGTACAATTCAAAACTGGATAATCCGGCATCAGTGTATTCCTTTAGAATTGGGGTAATGAGTTCACATCCAGCATCGGTGGCAGGTATAGTTTGCTCAGTCCACCATTTTTCACAAAGCCAAAACATTTGCTTATCGCCATCTTTGAACGGGCATACCGTTTCGCCTTTGTAGAAGCGGCAAAATGATTGTAAATCGTTTTTATACATATTGTTTTCTATTTAAGTTTCCGAAAAAATCACCAACTACATTGAGCATATCAGTAGGCAACAAGTCAAATGCCTTGTCTGAAATTTCTTTGGGGACACCCCAAAGGGCTTCTGCCATTGAGCCGACTATTGCCCCTATCGTGTCGCTATCTCCACCCCATGAAATAGCCCGTCTGATTGCATCCTCAAAAGAGGTGCTTACACGAATAATTTTCAAACAAAGCGGCACAGTGCCTTGACACGTTTCATCAAATACTCCGGCATAATAATCGTTTACCATGAATTGCGGATAGTACGATTGCATTATATTCTCAAATGCTTTCTGATTGTGGGTTGTCCTCAGATAATAAATAGCGTGTGCGACTGCTACAGCTCCTTTAATTCCCTCCGGGTGATTATGGGTTACTATAGCCGTTTTCTCTGCCTCCATCAAAACCTTATCCAAGTTGTCATAAGCCCATGCAACCGGGGAAACACGCATTGCAGAGCCATTGCCGAAGCTGTTATATGGTTGTGGGGTGTCTGAGGCTATCCAGCGGGCAAAGCTGCCGCCGTATGCCCCTTTCGGATTGGGGTATGCTCTACACCATTGGAGAAACTTATCTTTGTAATTTGCGCCCGTATTGATTGCATCCGCTACCGCTATAGTACAAATGGTATCGTCTGTAAACGTGCTATCCTTTGTGAATAATTCAAAGTTGTAGTTATCTGTATTGTTAAACTCAAAGCGTGAGCCTACAATATCGCCTATAATTGCTCCTAACATATTACTTGAAATTTTGATTAAAAAAACGCTCTGCTTTAATTCTATGATATTTAGCTTCACGGTACTTATGTTTGTAGTACCATCGTGTAACAAATGAAGATTCTGCCAGTTTAATGAGCATTGCAGATTCTCTTAAAAAAAGAGCCGATACAATATGCTTTTCTGTAGATTCTATTGTAGATGCACAAGCCTTTTGAAAATCTTCTAAAGATTCGTTTATACCCTCAAATGCTTTCAAAAGGGATTTTGTCATTTCTTTCGTAATACATTCATCCATTGTTAGCCTCCTTTCTTATGCCTCTATTTGATTGTTTTGTATGGAGTGTGCCATATCGTATAATGGCTTTTCTACCCTTGTGTTCGTCATTCCTTAGAACATTCCAAAGGGTTTCTTTCGAGCATCCTACTACTTCGGTGGGCAACAGCTCATATATAGCGGTAATGCTGCCAAAATAGTAGTGACGTTTGCCCTTGTATGGCTCTTTCAATTCTACATGAATGACCTTTCTTTGCTGTTTCATTGCTATATGTGTTCTATAAACGCAAAATTACCATATTATATTTAATAAAACAAATGTTTACCAAGTTTATTGTACTTAGTATGGTTAATGCTTTCTTATTCGATTTGTTCTGATGGTAGTAAATCGTAAATATTGGCATATTTGACAATCGTAGCATGACCAAAATACACTCCAATATGGTGTGTCCCTTGATATTTTCCATTTCTCCACGGGGCTATTTCAATTATAAGCTCTCCTTTCACCTTTATTATTGTTAGATACTTTCCGTCTTTTGGTTTCTTATCCGCATTGTGCCATACCGAATTTATGCGCCATTCCGCACCATGATAAAACCCTTTATGTAAAGCATCTCTATCAATATCGCTTATCTCGTATTCTTTATTAGCAAATTCATCTGCTTCCTTTTTAATCAGTTCTTTATTCATTGTGTTTATCCTTTTATTCGTCCTAAAAAAGACAATTTTAATATATCACATTCCAAACCTATAACGGCGAACTCCAACATAGCGTTATCATCCGCAAGGTCGTTTATTTTCAAAAGTGGATAATCTTCTCCAGTACTGGTTACATATCCCTCTTGTGAAATATCATCCGTTATACGCTCATCATCGCATTTGCCAAAATAAGAATCAAGGCTGCTTATGATGTGTTCTTTCAAATAAGCCTCACTATACACAGAGGCTATTTTAGCTTGCTTCCTAAGTGCGTACCTCATTGCTTTATACTTTAGTCGAACACTCCTACAAAATCATCGGGTGTTATATACCCTCTTGATTCCATGATTTCGATGATTGTTTCTTTATCCATTTCTTTACATTGCCACACAAGTAAAATATCATCCCCTGCCGCCATTGATATTTTAGGCTCGTTCCCTCTAAATCCTGAAAAAGCAAGATGTTTATCAATAGCTTGTAGTGCTATAATTGATTCACGGTGTTTATCTTCCGCTTTCTTGAAAGCATTTCTTAATGTAGTGTTCATCGTTTACCTCCTTTTCTTATCTTCTCATAACATTCATCACAATAAGTGTGAATCTTGCCATTATAGATTTTAACTTTTATACCGTTTCTCCGTAATTCGGTAGGCGTTGGCTGAAACATTGCATATTGAATAAGTTTACAACCGCATATATCACAAGATACCTCGTACCATTTTTCAATCATTGTTCGTTATCCTCATATATTTTACGCTCATTAGTTAAAGCACTGTTGTAATTATCAATACTATACAGACGTTCTTTAATCAGTCTGAAAAAGTAGTCGCATTTCTCCGATATGTTCCACCGAAAAAATGGGAAAGTTGCCCATACTGGGTCTTCCGGGGCATTTTCATAAGTGAATAAAGCCCATTTATCAGCTTTGATAAGCTGCCATATTGCACGTAACTTTCTCATATCTCATCCTCTTCTATTTCAAGTAAAACATTAATTTCTGTTTTATCTGTAAAACCATCGTTTGGATATACGATTTCTTTTTCAACGTAAGTTATTCCATGAACACGCCTAAAAGTCGCATTATCTTCATCCCAATTTGATTCTTTTCTATCTGTTAGCATCCAAACATTGGCTGCTTTAGGCATTTTTTTAAGTTTTTGTATAAGTTCTCCAACTGTTAGTGTTTTCATTCCAATTATAAATTTGATAGCCATTGTTCGTAAACTCGTGTAGACACTTGCGCCATCATAACAGGCGGTACACTCATACCGCAAATGTAGTGCGGTGAAAAACCGCAAAAATCATAGTCTTGCGGGAAAGTAGAAGCGTTGCACACCTCAGATTTTGATAAATACACAGGCTTATTAAAAGGAATCGTGCTGTCTGCATGAGCCGTAAGCGTGTTGCAAATTTCATCCTCATACAAATAACATTGATTGAAAAATCCTCTTTTGCCTGTCAGCTTCCGATAAGCATTTGACATATCAATATCCCCATGTGTTCTATTATCAAACATTTCTTTCATGCGCTTGCCGTATGGTTTGCCCATGTAATCCGCAAATTCTCCGTAGCAAATCCCCGGCTCGTTGAAGTCCATGCAAATATGTGGCTCAACATTGAAGAGGTCAGACACTTTCAAGAAATTCACGCCCAAATCATGCCTAATACATACAAAGAACACCCGGTTTCGCATTTGTGGTACTCCCATTTTAGAAGCATCAAGTAAGAAGTGTTGGCAATAATACCCAGCATCTTCAAAGTCCTTGTAAATGCGCCTTACATAATCTATGGCATTACCCATAAGCAAGCCTTTCACATTTTCCGCTATCACAACCTTTGGTTGCAGTGCTTTTGCCAAAGCAATGAAGTCGAAGAAAAGTGTATCAAGAACTTGTGCCGTTTGCCCCTCTCTGAACACCTTTTCTTTGCCCCAATCCTTTTCACGGTTGCCGGATAAGGAGAAAGTGGAACATGGGGGTGAGCCGTCCAAAATATCCAAGTTATAAAGTTCGGGCGGTAGCTCTCTCTCTCTCTCTCTCTCTCAATTCTCTTATATCCCCTAAAAAATTGAACCGTGGTGCATGGTTGGTTACATACACCTGATTCACTTTAGGGTCTATTTCATTGCAACCTATCACATCAAACCCTGCCAACTTGTAGCCCATAGTTGAACCGCCACCACACGCAAAACAAGAAAACACTTTGCCTTTGTCTTTAGTGAAATTGGCTTCTGCCAGCTTCCAGTTATAAGGGAATTTATGAATTTCCATTATTGCACCTCCTCATCTTTACACATAACGACATCGCCACAAATATAATCCCAACCAAAAATAGCATTGTGTTTATGCGCTATTTCCGTGGCTGTTTCGTTGGAATCTAAAACGTCTTTCCCATTATCATTGATTACGAGAATATCCCCATTGTGTAGGTTTATAATATCAATGTAACCATCTACGAACTTTTGCAGTTCATCCAGTTGGAAGTCCAGCCCGTTTTGAGGTTGGATTTCCAATTTACTTCCGTCTGTCTTTATCAGTGTTGCCATCTTATTTTGCCTCCTTTCGTTTTAGTTGAAGTTTTACCTTTTCGGCATCAAACTCATAGTTCATACACTCAGTAAAGTTTCCCATTATAAGCATTAGAGGGAAGAGCATACCATGCTTACATCCTCTTCCTAATTCGTCTGATGCTGCCTTGCATGAATCACATCTATAAATGTCTTGTACTGTTACTATTGCCATTGTGAGCCTCCTTTCTTGCCTTGTGAACGCCTTTAGTATAATTGCGTTCAACACGTCTAACGTCATTGTATTTTGCTTGCGCTGTAGATTCTATCATGTGGGGTTTTTCGTTTCCCACCCAATGAGCATCCGGGTGTTCCTGCTGTATTGCCGCTAAAATTGCATCTTTCAATATTCCCATATCCTAAAATTTTATTGGTTGATACACACGCTTATTGGAACGAGTAATTTATAAGTCGTCCCGTTGGGAAAGCCATCTTTAATGGCTTCTTTTATTTCTTTTGCGGATGGTACGCTGTTGCGCACTCCAAACTCAATCTTTCCCAAACGTCTGCCGTTATGGTCGAAAATGATGTAAGTGTATTCATTCATAATTCTGAAATTTACTTGGTTACTACTGTTACAAATTGGCACTTTGCCCAAAGCGTAAAATCATTGCTGCTTATGTACTTCTGATTTTGGGCTTCAATGGCTTTAGCTTGTTTTTCGCTAATCTCTTTGCCTTGCAAATAATATCTTTTCATTCGGTGTTGCATTGTGGTAGCCCAAAGACTACCGGGTTAAACTTAGAACATCATTGTTATTTCAGCCCATTTTTGATAGCCAAAAGAAACGGCTTGCTCAATAGCCTCATTGAGTTCTTCGACTTCAAATAACACTTTCTTAGTCGTGTAATCTAAGCCGTAATAGCTTACTTCTTTATTGTGGGCATTAATACCCTTTTTATGTATCTCTAAAAGTTTCATAATCTTATTTGTATTGTGTAGGGGATTGCTACCCTACTGGTTATTACTTTCTTAAAATTTCGTCTAATAGTTCTTTGTCTAATTCCCAAAGGTTGTATCCTTTTGCTAATTTTCTTCTGAGGTATTCACGCTCGCCAATCATGGTTATTGCTTTTTCTCTTAAATCTAATGCACTCCACTTTTCGGCTTGTTCTATAAGAAAGTTTTCAAGACATTTGCGTTCTTCGTAAAGTTCACGAACTAACACCGTTTTTTGCTCTATTTCTTTCAGAGCTGCCGGGTTTTTCATCCACAACTTGCAAAACGCATCTTTATCAAGGTCTGTATTCATGTAGCAAGTTTCAACCTCTATATAGTTGTCCGCTGTTAGCTTCAACCCGGTTCTTTCTTCAAATTCTTTCTGTGTCATGGCAATATGTATTATAGTATTGATATTTCTTTTTGAGCTAATTTGCTGTTTGTGAGGCACAGCACTTCATATTTCATTTTTTTGTAGTTGTAAACTACCTCTAATGTGTTTTGCCCTCTGCCGTCTGCCCTTTCGTCATAAATGGTTTTGATATGCTGGTACATGATATTACCCATCATAAAGTTTACACATCCCGAATCATAGAAGTAAAATGCTACCGCATATTCCAATGTTTTCTTTTTATCAATACTCTTAGTTGCCATAATCTGAAAATTTAGTGTTGCATTATTATTTTTGTACTTTGTATATTTCAACATCAGGTACTACTTTCTCTACTCTGTTGCGTATGAAATCGGTAATAATATCTTCGTGGCTCCACTCTTTAGAATAAGACATTGTATCATGGTAGCCATCACAGATTACGCTTCCATTGCTGGTTACGGACAAGCTAAAATAGATAGCCATTTCTGCTAAACTGTGGCACTTAAAATGCTTGTTTCCTTTTATTAGAATATAATTCACATCCATATCACATATATTTTAAACGTTATCAATCTTATTACGATGCAAATATAGGCTATATATTTAATATAACAAAGTATTCGGATATATTTTTGGATATATTTTCAAAATACCTATGTGATAGTTGGTTTTGATAGTCTTTTAGTGGTAATTTCCTTTATTTAAGATGGGTGGAAATGCTCGAATGGATATATTTACTGCAAAACAGGATATATTTTGTGCTTTTTTGAGGATATATTTTTGTTGAGTGAAAAATATTATTCCTATTGTGTTAATCAAACACATATTTGTTATATTGAATATAGTAAATGAAAAATCGCTTTTACGTCTTGTTTTTAAGCGTAAGATGCTAATAGGCAAGTAATTTACCGAGTAAAATATGTGTGTTTATAGAACGCATATATGATTTTATTTCATATCTTTGCTCTGTAGAAGTTCAACTTACTAAATAACAAAAGCAACAATGAATAAGAAACTCTTTGAGAAAGTCAAAGGCTTGTGTAAAGACACTGGTCTTTCGGAGAAGTACCTTAAAGCGATAACCGAAAAAATGGGTGGCAGCATTGAGGATGATTCTACCGATGATGAGGCAATAGAAAGTACGGCAAATCTGATTGCGGAAGTGGCTAAGGAAAGTCAAGGTGAAGCAACCCGATGGGCAAACAAAAAGAAACCAACCCAAACCGAGGATGAGGAAGAGGAAGAAAGAAAGCGTAAGGAAGAAGAATCTAAACGTAAGGGCAAGGTGGCTTTGGACGAAGCGACTGAAAAGAGGTTAAAGGAAATGGAGGAAAAGATTGCTAACTACGAAGCCAAAGAAAGCAAAGAAGCCCGTGCGAAGGAAGTAGTTAAGGCTATGGAAAAGCACAAAATCCCGGCTTATCTCCGTGACCGTTTGGCAAAATCAATCTCCGATGATGAAGATATTGAGGATGCCGTTTCCGCTTACAAACAGGAGCTTATTACAAATGGGCTTGATGATGAACACTCAGGGGGTTCTAAGGCGGCAAGTGAAAAGCAAATTGATGAAGCTGCTGATAGCTTGCTGGAATCAATAACCGTAAAATAAAAGATGAAATGAAAAGAAAGACTGCTTCATTTACCGGGATGCGACCCATTTTCACGGGTTCGCCCTCTATCGTGCAAGGCGGCTTCAATCTGGACGTGGAAAACCAACATTTCGCTGTTGGCGATACCGTGCCTGCCGGAACGCTTGCTATCAAGGATGAGGTGAAAAGGACGGTGCAAGTCATCAAGACTGCAAAAGTGGTGGAAGTGGATGCGGAAAACACCAAGAAAGTAAGCCTGTACGTGGATGAGTTCTACGAGCCTTGCTTTGCCGTTGGTGATTTGGTGCTGAAAGACGGCACAGCCGCTACAGCCATTGCCGATGTTCCCACAATCGAAAAGATTGAGCGAAACGGAAACAATTACATTGTCACTCTCTCCAAAGCCATTGCCGGGCTTGTAAAGGATGATGTATTGGTAGAGGTTGTTTCGGACGGACAAACTGCCGCAAAATCAAAGGAGCGTGGCACTTCCAACTCCGTACTGATTGCCGATGTGGAAGTAGGCGAGTTTGAAACCTCTGTAGATGTTTCTGCCGACACCATGCAATACGCAATGTACGAAAGACGTGTGCCGCCTATCCCTGCCGGGCAAAAGGACACTACGGGCGATTACTTGAAAGGGAATCCCCACGTGAAATTAACGAAATCACACTAACTAAAATTAGCGTAACGACATGAAATCTATTTTTTCAACATTCAAAGGGCTTCACAAGGACGGCAAACCGCTTGACTTTTTAGCAACGTGGAAAAAGACTTTTGATAAGGCTTCCGAACGTGAAACAACCCTTTTTCAGAAGATGTACTGTGATAGCTGGTTTACTACCAACACGCCCCAAATGTCATTGACTGCCGAGGCACTTGTAGGTAAGTACAACTTGCGTATCATGGCTACATTGATTGGTGATGAATCACCTACACCTATGAGGCGTTCTGACGGCTTCGATGTGTGGACTAAGGAAATCCCCCGTGTGGGTCACAAGTTCCCCATGTATGCACGTGATTACCGTAAACTGATGGAGGTTTACGAAAATCCCCGTTTGAGTGAATCCGCTAAGGTGAAGCAAATTGAAAAGCTCCTTACCCACGACATGAAAGATGCTTATTTGGGCTGTAAGGACGTGATGGACTTTATCGCTCTGATGGCATTCTCTAATTGGGGTGTGGCTCAGTTCGTGCCGGAAATCAACAATCCGGGTGGACGTAAGTACGAGGTGGATTATCAAATGCCGGAAACAAACAAGCTGGTATCAGCTTTCTTGTGGAACTCTGCCAATACCAAAGCTGGCAAGTTGTCCCCCGTTTTGATGTTGTCGGCTATCTGTAGTGACCTGCGTAACCGTGGCATTGAGCCGGGCGAAATCCTTATGAGCCAAGACCTCTATTTTTGGTTGCGTATGGACGAAACGACCCGTTTGTTGGTACATGGTAACGATAAAAAGGCTCAGACCGTAACAACGGCTCAGATGGCAGATTTGCTTGCTGGTAATGAAATCCCCCCTGTAACGGTGATTACCCGTAAAATGGGTATGGATATGGACGGTAAGCGTAAATCGCTTGAACCGTGGAATCACAACTTTATCTGTATCAAGCCTGCCGGGGTTATCGGTGAAATTCAGCCCGCCATTGAAGATAGCGAGTTGATAGAGGAAGAAAACGTGGACTACATGAACGCTGGCGGTGGTATTCGTATCGCCAAGTGGCGTACTGGGGAATCCACAGGTCAAGTTGCAGCCGAATATACACAAGGCTCTGGACGCTTGCTGCCTCTTATCACTGAGATTGGTGCTATTATCTGTTTGCAAGTCCGTGGTTTTGAAGAAAAGGAAGTTCCTGCCGATGCAAACGGTGTGGCACGTACCTATTGGACTAAATCCGAATTTGAGAGCGCAACATCTCTTGAAGTAGGCTAAACCTTTTGCTTATGGAACTGACAGTAAAGAAAGCGTTTATAGACAAAAACGACAAAGGCAAAATCTACAAGGTAGGTGAAACCTTGCATACCGATGAGCTTAACCGAGTTAATGATTTGGTTGCAAGGGGCATTTGTGTGATTAAGTCTTTGGAAAGCAAACAGGCTGAAAAGGTCACTTTCCAAGACAATGAATATGATTTGAATGTGGTAAAGGATGCTTTGGAATCCATCAATGCCCCCGTTGCCAAAAATGCCGGGGTTAAAGGTGTAACCAAAGCGATTGAAGCCCTTTCAGATGAGAGTGTAACGGCTTTGAAAGAAGCCCTTGAAAAATAGTAGTGATGGGAACTTTGACAAAATACAATGCGTTGGTGGGTGAGCTTGAACCCTATACCCCAAGCCGCCTTGCTTTGCAAAAGGCACTTGCTGATGTGAAGATAAGCGACTGGGATAGTGAGTACAATGCCGACACAGACCAACGCACGATAGCCATAGCCGCTATAAAGGTGCTAAAGCGGATGATTGTGCTTACCAATGACACGTTAGGTAAGTCCTCACAAGGCTACAGCGTGGAGAAGTTGGAGAAGCGCATTAAAGACCTTTGCAACGAGAACGGTTTGGACGTTTCGGATTTTGTCGAAGTTTCTTCCATTACGGACGGCTCTAATTTGTGGTGATATGGCACGGAATAACGGAACTTTCAGATACACCGCTTTGCCCCTTGAAGCAACGAGGGATGAAGCAACGGGATTTTACACGGACGATGATGCGCCCGTGTGGGTGAAAGGCTGTGAGTGTCAAGTGGAGAAATTCATACCTGCCAAGCAACGATTGGGAACGGACGGGCAAATGTATTCATACACCTTTGATGTGTTTTTACCATCCTACTTTGAGGGTGATTTGAGTATAGGCGCACGTGTGGAAGTGACTTTGGAGCGTGGAGGTGTGGATGAGTTCACCATTTCGGGAATAGATGATACAAACCCTAAATACATAGAGATATGGGGATAATGCCGATGTTTGACAAAGGGGCTATCTTAAACCCCGTGGCTGCTTTCCAAAAGCAACTTGAATTGGCTTTCGTAACCTTGTTAAAATACATGGGCGAAAAGCTGGCTAAGTATGCTAAGGATAGCCACAACTACCAAGACCAAACGGGCAATTTAACCAACTCTATAGGCTATGCCGTGGTACAGAATAAGGAAATCGTTTACTATGGTGGGTCAGACCAGCCCGGAGAGGGTGCGAAAGCCATGTTGGAGGCTGCAATGAAGTATGCCGCCACGCTGCCAAACACTTTTTCCCTCATTATAGTAGCCGGAATGAATTATGCCGCCTACGTGGAAGCCAAAGGGTACAACGTGATTCTACCTGCCGAACTGAAAGCCAAAAGCGAACTACCTGCCGAGATTAACAAGTTGGTGATGAAAGCTAATAAGAAAGCAATCGAATTATTCGGGAACGCAGCATGATAACGACTGAGGAAATAGCAACAAGGATTTACGCCATGCTTCAAGCAAGCGAGGTGAAAAACTTCATTTCGGGTGTGATTGATTACGAGCGTAACGACTACACCAAAGAGGATGTGATAATTGTCCCTCATACGATAGACGGTGAAGCATCCGTGCGCTACGGTCAGATAAACGTGAATATTCATGTGCCGGATAAGGTGATAGCCAAAGGCAAGGGGAAAGCCGTTTACAGGACACATTTTAAGAGGCTCATAGAGATAAGGGCAAAGGTGGTTGAGGTGTTGAAAAACCATTATGAAAGTGGGAAAGGCTATAACTGGAACATAGGGCGGTTTAACCCACCGATTAAGGAGAAAGACCAAAACGAACATTTTGTTTCCCTTGCTTTGGAGCTTACAGTAAGAGAAAAGAGTATCAACCAATAAAAATTAAGATTATGCCGATTTTAGCAACAATGGGGTTGAAAAAGATTTATATCGCCCCTGCCAAAAGTGACGGAAATATGCCCGCAAAAGGCAATGAATGGCTTGATTTGGGCGATGTCTATCAAGACACTTGTAGTCTGAAAGACGATTCCCCGGAAATCACGGAACACAAGTCGGAAACTTCAAGCAAGGTTATCACGCTTGTTGGTGAAACACCTACGGCTATTGAACTTTCCTTGATGGACCCGGATTTGACACAGCTTGCACGTTACTTCGGTGGAACACCTACCGGGGAAGATGGTAAGCGTGTTTGGATTCGTCCCAAGAAGTTGGAATACAAGGAATGGGCTATGTGGATTGAGCCGGAAGAGGGCTTGTTTGTCGGATGTGCCAATGTGCGTATCATCCCGACATTCGAAATTACCTATTCTTCAAAGGGTATCTGCCTTGTGCCTATGACTATCAAGTTCCAATCAAACTTGCAAGCAAGCGAGGAAATGAGCGACCCAACAGTAGCATGACACTGAAAAAGTCTGAGAACCGATAGCCTCCTATCCCCGGATGGGGGGCTTTTTAACTTTTAAGACAAATGGAACAACTGAATAATGAACGTGAATTGACCCGTGAAGAACGCTTGGAAATCGAAGAAAAGGCGATACAGGCACTTGTGAACATGGGAGTGAAATTCAATGTACCGCTTAAAATTAACCCGGTAAAACCGCCACGCTTCATCCGTTGGTGGAATAAGCATTTTCCGAACCATGTAAGGATGTGGCGTGACAAACGTATTCCCAAAGGCTGGGATGTGTCCGAAACAGAAGTACCCAATGCCGCTTTGCAAACTATGGAGCGTGTATATATGCGCCACTTCCATTTGAAGCCTCTTTATTTGGGTACGATGGATTGTTTGAGGCGGTTGTATCTGAATATAGAATACGATGAGGAAAAGATACAAGCCGAACCCATACAGGAAAGCAAACGCCTTTTCAAGTATATTCCTCTGATGGCTGAGATTGCAGCCGTAGCCGTGCTTAACAATCCCGTGGTAGCTGACCCCTCTAAAGACAAAGAGGTGAAAGCCTTGAAAGCGTTTTTCATGGAACACCTTACATCTACCCGGCTTGAAAAGCTGGCAGACGTGATAAGCCAAATGATGAATCCCGGGGGTTTTACGTCCTCTATTCGGTCAATACGGGAGATAGGAACGACCAATCCGAAGAAACTCAAAGCAAACCGAGTAGAGTAATCGGGCTAAATAGCCCGTGGGGTAATCGTGGGGAAATTATCAAGTCCTTTGGCTGGACTTACGATTATCTGCTTTGGGGTATCAGTTGGCTAAACGTACAAATCATGCTGGCAGATGCGGCACGTGTGGAACAAGAGCCGGAGCAAACGGACGGAAACAAAGATGGTGGGAAGCCGCCTGTACAGCTAAAGACAAAGGATGATATTAAGAATTATCTGAAAGGAATAATGTAATGGATAATATAAACGGAGCGTTGGCGTTCAAAGCCACCCTTGATATAAATGATTTCAACGTGTCGGCACAAGCGATGGAAAGGAGTATCAAACAGGTTTCATCCACAGCCGTATCGGAATCGTCTGTGATGGATAACTCCATTCAGAGCTTTGCGCAAAATGGGGCGAAATACATTGTTTCCTACCTCGTTGGGCAGGGTATGGGGACTTTGCTTCAAAGTATCGTGCAAACACGTGGGCAGTTTCAACAGTTGGAAATTGCCTTTACAACCATGCTCAAAAGTGGTACGCAAGCAAAGGGCTTGATGGATAGGCTTATTGATACAGCCGCCAAAACTCCGTTTGACCTTTCGGGCATTGCGAGTAGTGCCAAACAGATGCTTGCTTACGGCTCAACCGTGGATAATGTGGTGGATGAGCTGGTAATGCTTGGTAACGTGGCTTCGGGCGTGGGTGCGCCACTACAGGATATTGCCTACCTCTATGGAACGCTACGGACACAAGGCAGGGCATTTACCGTGGATATTAGGCAGTTTGCCGGGCGTGGTATTCCCATCTATGAGGAACTGGCTAAAGTGCTTGGCGTAACCAAAGATGAAGTTTCCAACCTTGTAACGGAGGGTAAGGTTGGCTTTGCGGAAGTAGAAAAGGCTTTCCAAAACATGACGGGTAAAGCCGGGACTTACTACAACCTCATGCAAGAACAAAGCAAGTCCCTAACGGGTATGATTTCCAACATGGGTGATGCGTGGGAACAATCGTTAAACAAGTTGGGTGCGGATAACCAAGATGTTTTTGCCGGAGCTATTGAAAGTGCTACCTATATGGCAGAGCATTTGGATGATATTTTGCGTATTTTGAAAGCCGTTGCTATAGGCTATGGAAGCGTGAAAGCCGCTATTGTACTGAATACATTAGCCACAAAGGGATATACGGGCGTTGCTCTTTTGGATAACACGGCAAGGCAGGCTAAGATTTCCTTAATGAAGTTGGAAGCCGTTGCTACTGGGCAGATGGTAGCTCAGACAAAAGCGATGGTTGCAGCCCAAAACAGCCATGTCGCAGCATTGCAAGCGCAACTGACGGTAGAGGAACACGCCAACATGGTAAAGCAGTTACGCATTGCCACCATTCAACAAATGCTTACCATCCAACAAGCAGAATACCTTTCCAATTTGAATCTAACGGCTTCTTCTGCCAATTATGAGGCGGTGGCTCTGAGTGTTCTTACCGTTGAACAAAAGCAAGCTCTAAGCAAGTTAGACTTGTCGGCTAAAAGTGCCGTGTATCGTGCCGCTTTGGAAAATGAGGTTGCCGTTAAGACACAAAACAGTGCGGCTACCTTAAATGCCATGCGTACCGATGTCAAGGCAGCAGCCGTAAAGATGGAATCGGCACGGGCTGATGCACTGGCGGCAAAGGCGGCTGTAGAACGTGCCTATTTGGAAGTGTACAGGGCACAACAGACTGGGAACGCTGAAAAGATAGCCATTGCCACTAAGAAGATGGAGGCAGCGGAGGATAACGCAGCTATCGCACGAAAGACGGCTTTAGCCACCCAATCCGATTTTTACGCAAAGAAAAAACTACTTGAAGCTACAGCCACCAAGCAATCCACAGCCGCTTCCGTGGCAGATACTACGGCAAAGACAACACAAGGGGCTGTAACTTCCGTACTGACTGCAATCACGACAAAAGCAACGGTAGCGGTGAAAGCTCTTTGGGCTTCCATGATGAGCAATCCTATCGGCTGGGTAATGGGATTGATAGGTGCATTAGTCAGTGTAATTACTCTTTTTACGGGCAAACAAAAAGAAGCGACCACGGCAACGGGTGAATTTCAAGATACCACGAAAAAAGAGATTGACGATTTGAATTTACTTTTTGCCGTATTGCAAAATACGGAGAAAGGAACTCAAACACATAAAAATACGATTGAAAAAATCAATGCCGTATGTAAACAATATAATAAGACATTGCTTGATGAAAACGCTACACTTGATTTACAGCGTCTTAAATATGAGGAATTGACTACAGCCATTCAGCAAACTACAGCCGAAAAAATCAAGGCTAAATATACCGAACAAGCTATGCAAGAACTGGTACAAAGCCAAACGGATGCACTTGATAAGCTGAAAGAGAATGCCGAAGATGCAACCTACAAAGAAATTCAAGAAGTTATGGAAACCACCCCGGAGGGTGTAACCGTTATGATGAATAAGGTTGTTGATGTGGCTTCAAGTTCTATTCGTGGAGCTTCGGGGGCTGTATGGGATGCGGTAGAATCTATGGCGGTAGAATCCGCAAACCAATTGAAAGGGCTAACAGGTCAAGCCTATACCGATGCGTTCAATAACTCATTAAACAGCATTGTTTCACAAGTCAAGCAAAGTACAAGTGCGACTGATAAAGAAATGGATGCTTTCAAAAGTAACATAAAAACATATCTTGAAAGTATTGTACAATCAGCAAAAAAGGCGGATGAAACCATAGGCAAGGTGAATAAGGAATTAGAAGCGTTCATTGCTCCGAAAGATACGACTTCTGTAACAGAAAGTACCGACTATGTGGCTATGTCGTTTAACGAGCTGGATAAGAAAATAGGTGAAACTCAGAAAAGTATTGATACCCTCAATGCCAAAAAGGTAAAGGTGGAAGCCGATAATACCCAACTGAAAGAGTTGAAAGACTTGTTGGATAAATTGAATGGTGCTGTAAACACCAAGACTACAAACCTTAACACGGAAAAGGGAATATCAGACCGTATCAAGCAGCTTAAAGATTTGCGTGAAGCTGCCATTATCGGTAGTTCTGACTATAAGAGCTATGATACGCAAATAAAGAAGTTGGAAGCCCGTTTACCCAAGCATACCACGGGGGATAAAGCGGATAGTGCCGCCAAGCAACTACGTGAAAGGCAACTTGAAGCTGACCGCAAATTGGAGGCTGACCGTATTGCAGTCTTGGAAGAGGGCTACGAAAAACGCAAGCGCACCCTTTCGCTCCAACACAAGGAGGCATTGGATAATATAGACAAAGAGGAAAAGGCTTTGGCTAAAGCTCGTAAGGATGCCGGAAAAGGTGGCTTATCTAAGTCTGAAAAGGACGGCTTCGATGAAAGGCGAACACTTGAAAACAAGAAATATGACAAAGCCCAAAACAAACTCTTTGACGGTGAAATAGAGTACAAGAAACAGCAATATGCCTTGTATTTCCGTTGGGTGCGTAACATGGGCGAAGATGTAGCCAATACCCAATTTGCCACGCTTTTAAAAGGCGGTAAATCGTACAAGGAGTATGTGGAAAATGAAATCAAGGCTCTAAAGGATAAACAACAAGCCGGAACACTCACAGAGGGAGAAAGTAACCAACTTATTTCCCTTAATATGCAATACAATGAAATCACGGGGGCAAAGTCCGCTATGGATTCTTTCAAGGAATCTGTATCTAAGACCATTCAGCAAGCCCAAACACTTGCCGAGAAGTTGGAAGCCATAGCCGATGCAAAAGAGAAGCTGGCTAATGGAAGTTCCGGGCTTGTGGGTGCTGACGAAAAAGCGGAAGCCACTTTATTTGTTTCAGAAGAAGATGAAAAGTTACAGGAAGAAGTACAGCAAAAGATACTTTCCTCTTACAGAACCTTTGAGGAACAAAGAAATGACATCCAAAAGGAATACGCCTTGCTGCGTGCTGCCGCTCAAAAGACGGGCGACCAAGAACGGATTAACCAAGTAAACAAGTCGGAGGCAGAAGCGTTAAGCACCCTTACCGCCAATATGTTAAAGCAATCGGATAGTTGGAAGAAGTTATTTGGCGATTTGGATAGCCTTTCTGTAGCTGAAATAGATAAGTTGGTGGCTGATATTGAAACAAAGCTAAAAGATGCGGATTTGAAACTGAATCCCGTAGATTACCGTGCTTTGATTGATAGTTTGAATCAAGCAAAGGAAACGCTTATTTCAAAGAATCCTTTTAAGGCTTTAGGCACGTTCTATGATGATTACATTGAAGCCAAAAAGAAGCTGGCAGAAGCCAAAGCGAATGTTGCTGCCGGAAAGGGTACGGATGAGGATGTGAAAAAGGCAGAGGCTGACATGAAGAAAGCCGCCAAAGGCGTAACCAAGTCCATTGAAACGATTACCGATACGGCTACCACGTGCGGCAATGCCATTGCATCCATGTTTTCTGATTTGGGACAGGATGATTTGGCAAACGGCTTAGGCACTGCAATGGAGTTGTTCGGGCAGTTGGGCAATGCCGCCGCCTCTGTAGGTAAAATGATGAGCGGTGACATATTGGGAGGCGTTACGGGTATGGTAAGTGCCGTTACTTCTGTAGTGGGCATATTTGCCAAATTGCATGATTCCAAGTATGAGAAGAAAATTCAAAATCTGCAAAAGGAAATAGATGCGCTGGAACAATCCTACAACCGTTTGGAACGAGCCTACAATAATACTTATTGGGTGTTCAATGATAGCCAACGTGAAGCCTACGAAAAGAATATCCAACTGATTAACGACCAAATACGGGCTTTGGAACAAGAAGCCAATATAGCAAAGAAGAATTGGGATTTTGCCCGTTACGCTCAACTCAACAAGGAGATTAAGGAACTCAACAAACAGTTGAAGAATGCGGAAGAAAACGGAGATATGTTTTCTATCTATGAGGCTCAGAAAAAGAACCTCAAACAGCAACAAGAGGATTTAAGAAAGCAAATTCAAGCTGAAAAGGATAAGAAGAAAACCGATAACGGAAAAATCCAACAGTGGAACGAGCAAATAGAATCCATTACCCAACAGATAGAGGATTTGGATAGGTCAATGATGGAAACGCTTGCCGGAACGGATGTAAAAACCGCCATTGATGAATTTGCCGATGCGTTGGTAGATGCTTATTGCAAAGGTGAGGATGCAGCGGAAGCATTGGGCGAAAAGACAAAAGAAGTCCTTAAAAAAGCGGTTGTGGAAGCGTTGAAACGTGAGTTTTTGGCAAAGGGAATCAATGATGCCGTTCTCTATTTGGGAGAATCCATGAAAGACGGGAAACTGACCGATGTAGAGAAGCGAGAATTTGAAAGGATGGTGAACGCTGCCGGGGATTTGTTCAATTCCGCATTGGAGGGTATTGGTGATTGGATTAAGGATGTGGAGGAAGAAACCGTACAGCAAGACCCCCTTACGGGTGCGGTTACTTCCATGAGTGAGGAAACGGGCGGTGTGATAGCCGGGCGGTTGAATGCCTTTGTCATAAACCAAAGCGACCAAACCTCTATTATGAGGCAGGCACTTGTTTACCAAGCAGAAATAGCCGCCAACACGAAGTTGAGTGCATCAGAGCTGACGGAGATTAAAACTACTTTGAAGCGCATTGAAAATAAAGATAGTTCACTTTTATCACAAGGAATAGCATAGTTATGGAACTGGTACAACAACTTAAAGAGGATGGCAAGGCAAAGGGGCTTTGCCGGATGTGGCAAATGAAGCTAAGAACGGGGCTTGACTATGAGCAACTGATACAGCTTTACATTAAGGGCATAGATTTCTGTATATCGGAGAATTACCCCACGCTTGACTTTATACGGGAACACTTCAAAGGCAAATGCGAGGTTTACGGGGTGTTTGTGGATGATGAGGTTACGGATAAGGTGAATTTACCCGATGTGGTGCTGAATGGTGACTGCAAAGCTATGTTGGAGTATGACGGCTATTCTGTTTCACGGGTATATGCACGGCATGATTCCCATAGTGCCGTAAACGTGTCGGACAATGCGATTGTTACCATAGACGCTTTCGATAACTCGTATCTGTATGTGGCGGTAGCCGGAACGGATGCAAAGGTGCTTGTGAATCTGTATGGCAATGCCAAAGCGGATATAGAGGGAGTGGGGATAGAAGTTAGACAAATGAATAAAAATACTTACTGATATGGATAAGAACATGATTTTACACCTGCCTTTCGATGACCCGGACGGTAGTATAGCTTACGACTTTTCACAGTACCGCAACGATGCCACCTTATCGGATGGTGCGGATTTTTCTAAGAAATCTAAAGTGGGTAAATCACTTGCTTTGAATGGTACGGGCGAATGCGAAACAGCTCGTTCCATACCCTTTAGCGGTAATTTTACACTTTGTTTTTGGGTGCTGCCTGTTTCTCAAAAGTTAGGCTGGGTGCTGAATATGCCCGGTATAGACAATTATAAAGAGCAATGGCTTGATGTAATGCCCGATGGCTGGATTTTCTTTGCTTTCGTTAAGTCCGGCAATATGTTTACCGTCTATGAGAACACGACCCGGATATTCAGTGAAATATTACCAAAGACACCAACAGGGCTTTCCATCAACGACCAATCACTTTTTGGGACGAAAGCCTTGCTGGACGAAGTGAAACTGTTTGACGTGGCGAAAGAACCCCGTGAAATATTCGAGTTGCAGAAAGATACGGATGTGGAATATTTCATAGACGGAAAGAACTTCAAGGAGTTTGGGGTATTCGTTTCCAAAAGTGCCGGATTGGTTGGACGGTTGGAGCGCAAAGAAGCCTTGCAAGTGAACTGGGACAATTACCACGGTATTGTAAGGGATAAGAAGCGACCACGCTACAAGGAACGCAACATTACACTGGATTGCTTTATTGAGGCTTCGGGACGTGCCGCCTATGTGGAATGGGTAAACCTTTTCTTTTCCCAATTCGATGCGGAGGGGAACCACCGTTTGCGTGTGGACTATGACGGAAAGGCAAAGCCTTTGGTATATGAAGTGGAATTGCTGGATGAGGCAGACCCGGAAAAGAGCTGGGGACAATATAGCAACGATTTGATGGTGGGTACATTCCGTTTAAAGCTGGTGGAAGATGAACCTGTGAAAAAAGTGCTTAGATATATAGGTGGAACTGCAAACGGCAAGGCTACGATTACCGTCACTTCGTCCAAGCTGCTTAATATCTATTGGGGTGACGGCACGCACACTTACGATGTGTCCGGCAGCGAACAAACGATAGAACACACTTACGTTACACCCGGTGAATACGAGATAATCGTTTCGGGCGTGATTGAAGACATTGAAAAATTTGAAACCAATGCTATTGTGATATGGGAACTCTTGAAATAATCAGGCGCAACGGTGAAAAGGTACGCTTGTTTTCCAAAGAGCCGTTTTGTACGCTGAAATCAGCCGCTCAAAACAGTTCCTTAATGGGGGATGATAACGTACAGCTTTCCATTGTTTCCTCTGAGTTGCTTAATTTAGGCAAGGGAGATAAAATCATAGTGGAGGGTGAAGAATACACCATCCGTACTAAGGTGAACCGTGAAATGCTTTCGGACAACCATTATGTGCATGATGCCACTTTCTACGGAGTGATGTACGAGCTGATGAAAAGCCTGTACCGAAACACCGATGCAAACGGGAAATCCAGCAAAAGCACGTTTGACCTCACTTATAATATCCGGGACTTTGTAAAGGTGCTTATCTACAACGTGAGCCGTGACTATCCGGGCTTATGGGCTTTCGATGAAGCTAATTGCCCGGACACAGAACCCCGTACCATTTCCTTTGCCCGTAACAATTGCCTACAGGTTTTGCAAATGCTTTGCAGTGACCGTGAATTTGATTTGGAGTTTCTCATTACCCAAAAGGACGGGGTGCGTACCATCCACATAGGAAAGTTCGGTGCAAAAGTTGTGCCCCCGGGTGGCAACGCTTTCTTTGAGTGGGGCAAAGGCAACGGCTTGTACAAGCTCAAAGAGCAAAAGGTAGATGATAAGACCATTATCACAAGACTTTGGGTGGAGGGTGGCACGACCAACATTCGGAGTGATTACAGGGACTATTCAGAACGCCTACAGCTTCCGTTTCCAGTGCGTTTGAACAAAAAGGAACACAAACTATGGGACGGTACAATAGTACCGCCTCAGAGCGAATATATAGGCATATCCGATGATAACAAGCGTTATTTGGAGGATGGCGATTTGAGGGATGCACTGGGTAGTGATGAGGATGCTGTGACGTATGATAATATTTTCCCGAAACGGACGGGTACGGTTACTGCTTTGGTGGCTGATGATATAAACAGCTTCATTGATGATACAATGGACTTTGACCTGAACGAGAAAGACGATAAAGGTACAAAGTATCTGATTAACGAGGTATCGGCAAAGATTACTTTCATTTCGGGTAAATTAGCCGGACAACAATTTGAATTGGCGCAAAAGGGAGGATACGACCATGCAACAAAAAGGTTTACGCTCATTCCATTTACGGACAACAGGGGGCTAACTATTCCTACCACTGAAAGCGAGGCTTACCGAATAACGGAGGGTGACACGTATAAGATTACGGATATTCACCTGCCTAAATCTTATGAAGATGATGCAGAGGAAGATTTATGGTATGCCGGATATAACGAGTTCAAGCCACGCACACAGGCACGGGCGCAATATCAGCTTACCTTTGAACGCTCCTACTTTCTGAACGCTTTGCCAAGCGATAGCGAAACAACCGTCTTTCATGTGGGTAACTATGTACCCGTGAAAGATGAGCGTTTCGGTATTGAGAAGAATATCCGCATCCAAAAGGTGACAAAGAACCTGCTTGTGGAGCATGACTATACACTGACCCTTTCGGACATTACAGCCATTTCCCCAATCACTCAAACGGTTGTGGATGTGGGACGGCACGAAACAATCATAGAAAACAATCGGCTTCGGGACTTGACTAAGGCACGGAGGGGATGGCGTACAACAGAGGAACTGCGTACAATGGTGTATGATACGGACGGTTATTTTGACCCCGAAAACATCAAGCCCAATTCCATTGACACCAATATGCTTACGGTGGGGTCTAAGAGCCAACAATTTGTTTTGATAGATGTGATACTGCAAGCCAACGTAAACGGAATATCCAATCGTTTTGATGCTTCTGCCGGGGTATTGGCTCACTTGACTATTGATGATGAGATAATCAAGCATTGGAACATGGCGGCTGGCTCATTCACTCTATCAAGCCCAAAGGGGTACTATGTGTTTGCCAAGTGCTCCAAGAAAAGCACGGATGGCATTTGGTATGTGACACAGGAACAACTAAAGGTTGAACCAACCGAAGACCCGAACAACTATTATTTCCAAGTGGGTATATTGGGGTCGGTGCATTCGGATGATGATTTCAGGGACTTTACCACTACCTACGGATTTACCCGTATCAACGGAAACACTATCACTACGGGTAAGATTATAACAAGCGATAAGGAGTGCTATTTGGATTTGGACGGCAACAAGTTCCGTATCGGTGATTCTTCAAGTTCTATTGATTGGAACGTAACGGCAAAACGCCAATTAACATTGCACAACGTCCGTTTGCTTTCTGATAGTGGGGACACCTCACATATCGGGGTGTTCCGTGGCACATATAATCCGAAGTACGTGTACTATGCCGGGGATGAGGTGACTTATACGGTGAATGGTGAAACGTGTACTTACCGATACACCAACCCCACGCCAAGCATGGGCAACCTGCCTACCAATTCCGTATATTGGTCGGTTGTGGCGAAAGGTTCTACTGGGGATAAGGGAGAAAGCGGTTTATCCGTATTCTATACCTATAATGACAGTGAAACCAAGCCTGCCACCCCTACGGGGGATGGCTCTACGGGAGGTTGGCACAGAACTTCGTCCGAAAACGTGGTTTGGATGAGTATAAAGAACGCCAAGACCGATACGGAGGGTGCGTGGGGTATTCCTTTTCGTGTGCGTGGTGCTGATGGTACTTCAATCAATATCAAAGGTTCTAAGGACAATGTTTCACAACTGCCTACCGTTGGAAATTCAGAGGGCGATGCTTATCTAATCGGGGGCAACCTCTATATTTGGGATGGCACGAACTGGAAAGATGTTGGAGCTATTAAGGGGGAAGATGGAAAGAGTAGCTATCTTCATAAGAAGTATTCCGATGATGGCGGCAAAACGTTCACAGCCGGAAACGGTGAAACACCCGGAAGATGGTTGGGTTTGTATGTGGATATGATACCCACCGATAGCGACAAACCAAGTGCCTACAAGTGGAGCGACACGAAAGGACAAGACGGAACGCCCGGTTTACCCGGTGAAGATGGGCGTACTCCATACTTCCATATCAAGTATTCGGACAACGGGGGAATGTCGTTCACTGCAAACAATGGTGAAGAGCCGGGCGATTACATAGGGCAATACACCGACTATGTGCAGAAAGACAGCGACAACCCGATGGATTACACGTGGGCTTTAATTAAAGGAGAATCGGGTACGGGTGGAACGGATGCCGGAGCTGGCGAATACTACGAATACCGTTACGCTAAAAATGGCTCGACTTCAACGCCCCCCACTTTGGATATTAATTCTTCCAATCCTGCCGGATGGACTACGGAAATGCCAACACTTGATGAGTTTGAATACTTGTGGTGCATCATGGCTAAGAAGTCCGGGCTTGCAGACCGTACCAAGTTCTATTTGCCCATTGAGGAAAACAATTTTTCTGATGTTTCGGGTAATGGCTACAATGGCGTATTGGGTAGTGGAACGGTGGTAAAGGACGGAACGAGATATGCCCTCAATCTGAGTGGTGGAATGGAGAGCCGTATTCCTTATGATTTACCCTTTGGGGAAAGTTTTACACTCTGTTTTTGGATGAAGTCAGAACAAAGGCAAATAAAGTGGATGTTGAACGGGTATAACGGTAGGCACTATGTGGAAAAGAGTATTGCAATCACGCCTAACACGTGGTTTCACCTTGCATTCCGCTTCAATGACCGCACCGTTACGGTATTCAAAAACGGGGAGCAATTACATAGTGGCAGTGTTAATATCATGGCTGTAGGCTTTGCTATTTACGATGATGATGTATTCGGCTCTGCCGTATATTTCGATGATGTGCGTTTGCTGATGGGAGCTTTGCCTGTGAATGATATTGCTTCCGTGATGAATGGCAAGGCAGACACGATGGTACAGAAATGGAGTACCCCTGTACGTATAAACTCCTATAATGGTGATAAAGGCGAACCGGGTACGAGTGTAACGTTGGCAGATGTGGAGTATGCGCAAAGCACGTCTAATACCGTTGCGCCTACTACGGGGTGGCAGACAACCGCTCCTACATGGATTGACGGGCGGTATATATGGAGTAGAACGAAAGTGTCTTATTCCGATAATACGACCACATACACTAAGGCGGTTTGTATTACAGGCGGCAAGGGTACTACTGGTGTTGGGGTATCGTCCATTGTGGAGCAATACTACCTATCCAGTTCGGCAACCTCATTGCTTGGTGGCTCATGGGGTACAACACGCCCAACTTGGAAAGATAAATGGTATATATGGACACGCTCGGTTATCACTTATACGAATGGAACGAGCGACACCACGGCTGCAATATGTGTCACGGGGTCGAAAGGTGATAAAGGCGAACCGGGTGATAAGGGCGAAAAAGGAGATAGCCCGGCTGCTGTATATCAAGGATTGTACAGTAGTAGCAAAACTTATTACGGCAACAAATACAGGTTAGATGTGGTAAAGTACAATAATGTGTTTTATGTTGCCCGTATTGATGCAGGAACGTTCTCGGGTGTCGTGCCGACCAACACAAGCAAATGGAATACTTTTGGGGCGCAATTCGAGAGTGTGGCAACCAACCTATTGTTGGCTGAAAACGCCAATATAGCCGGGTGGGTATTCCGTAACGGACGTTTGGAAAGTCAGAATGGAAATGTATATATGGACGGGAATAAAGGCGAAGTACGTCTAAAAGGCACATTGCAACTATCAACAGGATTTAGCGGCAATTTCTCCGATGTAAACCTATTCTATCTTCCGGAAACGACAAGCGAACGCAATATTACTATGGGCTATGAAAAAGAGGATATAGGTAAAGTATGTCGGCTTTATAATAGTGGGGCTTTTGGTAAAGCCAATTATCTTGTTGAGATGAATACGTTTTCAATAACTGATAATGTTACTTCGTCAAGTTCATCTTTATATGCTTTAATAAGACCGCAAGAAATTGTCGAAATGACTTGTTTTGAGCGTAATGGAAGTACGCCAAGTAAAATTCTTGGAGAGTGGACGATAACAAGCCGTTTTTCAAGAGATGATTTTATAACAAATGGAGCTACTGGGCGTTTTGCCCGTATTATGGCGATGGGTACGTTCTATGGTAGTAGTGGCGCAAGTGTAAGCGGCAAGTTTTTCGATGGCAGAAACCTAAGAGAGGTATTTACCGCATCAAGACAAGATACCGGGCGTTACAGACTTTCGTTTGCGAATGGTACACTGCCAAGCGGCTACATGGTAATGGTTTGCGGAAATGGTACTATAAGCGGAGGCTCTAACCCGTTAAAGGCGAATGTGTATGTACAATATTCTACCTATTTTGAGGTAATGACTTCCGATGATAGTTCAAGGAATGACGGCAATTTCAATTTTGTAGTGTTTGCCCCGGATTGGGATTATAAATATTGATATATTGAAAGGAGGTGTTTATAATGGCAAAGAAAGGCGGTAAGAAAACAAGTAAAAAAGGCAAGGGTGGATGTAAATAGCCCTCATGTGTTTAGTTTTGTCTGAAAATGTGTTTAGCGAACACATTTATGATTATATTTGCAGTTAGATAAACTTGATTTACTTAGTGAATTATGGAAACAACAATGTATAGCCTGCGGATTCTTTCCAAAGGCAAGGTTACAGACCTTTCCAATGGTTTTGCTTTGGGTGGTGTTCCGTTTACCATCTTTGTACGACCTAAAGAGGTTACGATGGAAACAAGTACGCTGCTTAAATGCAAGCTCATTTGTGATAAGGAATTTAGTATGTTCCCCGTACCTATCGGGGATTGGACGCCCGGAGCGATAACCGTAATATCCCCAAACGGTATCGACCTTTCGGTATATGATGTGTATTGGGGTGCTGGTGAAACATTAAATAACTTATAGCTATGGGATTATTATTGGGAAGCGGAAACACGAAACCGCAATATCCTTACGACCAATGGTATGGGGTGCAAGGTGATTTCAACTCACAGGACTACAAACTAAAGCGTGTGGGTAATTTGGATTTGCACCGTACATTACCCATTCAAGCGAAGCTGAAACGCTTTGTGGAAAACCCTGACGGCTCGGTTAAGTATTACCTTAACCAAAATGACAGCCGTAAAAAGGATTCGGGTGCAACGGCTGTGATTGACAGCACGGACGGTAATGTAATGCTTGAAAAGCCGGAATATTACTTCAAGTTGGAGATAGAGGGGACGAAATGGATTCGTGCCTATTCCGAATATCCGTTGCCCGGCTTTATCAAGATGGAACGAAAGACGGTAAGCCCGTGGTATGCAACGGTGGATATTACCAACTCTGTAGCCGTTTCGGGATGTTGGCTCACTTGGAATGGCGATGAAATTGCAAGGGATTCAGACGGATTTGTTATACTCAAAGCGAATGCCGCACAATTCAGAGGTGGTTCGGGTGCTGGTGATGCCGCTAAGGATGGTACTTACAACTCCATGTTGGGTATGCCTCGTACTTCCATTTCAAAGGCTGGTGTTCGTCCTCTTTGCAAGAACGGAACACACCACGGGGCGTACAGGGTGTACAATGAAATTGCTTGGTTGCAACGTGTGGAATATGCCTCATTGCACTGCCAAGATGCTTACACCGAAACGCTGACTGCTGACGGATTCCATCAAGGAGGCTTAGGGAGTGGTCCGGTTGTTAATGGTACGGAGTGGAATACATGGGGAGGTTACAGACCCTTTGTGCCTTGCGGTGTTACTGCAACGCTGGGAAACAACACGGGTAAGGTGTCCTACACCATCAAGGGATGGACTGGTGGCGATAAGGTGGTACAAGTAACCTCTTACCGTGGCTTGGAAACTCCTTATGAATACTTGTGGATGCTTGCTGATGATGTACTAATTTGGCATAAAGCGGATGTGTCTATTGCCTATGTATGCGAAGACCCGACAAAATTCACCTCTCATTCAGATAGTGCTACTACCGTACCTATCGGATATGAAGCCATTACGGAGCTTCCACGAACTGAGGGCTATGTGCTTTCTATGGCTCATTCCACTAAAGGTTATTCCTTTGCCGAAAAAGTAGGAGGTTCAAGTAATAAAGGGTATTGCGATTACTATTGGACTCCCACAGGTGGTAGTACGTGGTCTGCTGTAGGCTGGTATGGTGCCCTTTTGTCTGCTCGTGCGCTTCATGGTGCGAGTGCGGGTTTCGGTTATCTGTCTGCGGGTAATCGTTCCTCGGTTGCGCTTGCGTACGTTGGGTTCCGCTTGTGCCGTTTTTGACGGACTGCAAAACTCGGTGAACGGAGCAACGAAAATGGCGTTGGATTGAAAAAAATAAAAACATAACAGGGTTGTGGCGGCTGGTGCCCTTTTGTCTGCTAATGCGAATAATGGTGCGAATGCGGGTTTCGGTTATCTGAATGCGAATAATCGTTCCTCGAATGCGAATGCGAACATTGGGTTCCGCTTTTACCGTGGTTTCAACTTATAACTGTTGCTGCCACGCCCTTACCTCACAGGGACTATCGGCACGTCTGATAGTTGGTAAAATAATATGGATTAGGACGGTGCAAGTAAGTAATTGAAAGCTCTGTTTTAGAACAACGGCACAAATGGGTGTAGTAAAGACTGAATACGGGTTATGTTATACGGCTGATACCTGCTTTAATCAATACTCGGATTTTGAGGATTGCGGTTTATATGTCGGTGATACAGGAAAGATATTCATTTCCCAAGCTAAGAAAATTAAGAATGTTTATCACCTGATATATGAATGCTCCAACCTCATACGGGCGCAATATAAGGCACAGCAAGGCAAAGGAGAGCGTACCGAAATATCCAAGTTCAATGAGAACATTTTGGAGAATTTGGATAGCTTGTACTGGGACTTGCGCAATGAAACTTATACCCCCGGTGAATATCGGATTAAGGTTATATATGAGCCGAAAGAAAGGGTGATTATGATTGCCCCGTTCTTCCCGGACAGGATAGTACACCATTGCATTATCAATGTGTTGGGGCGTTACTGGACTAACTTCTTCATTGCGAATACATACGCTTGTATCAAAGGGCGTGGTATTCATAAATGTATGGAGGATGTGCATACGGCTTTAATCATAGACAGAAAAGGTACAAGGTTCTGTTTGAAGATTGACATCAAGAAGTTCTATGATAACATAGACCACGCAGCATTGAAAAGGATAATCCGCTACACTATAGCGGATGAACAACTGTTAAGGCTGTTGGATAAGATAATAGATAGTAACGGTAAAGACAAGGGGCTGCCAATAGGCAATTTCACAAGTCAATATTTGGCTAATCTCTATTTAGCATATTTCGACCATTGGGTTAAAGAAGAACTGGCTAAGATAGTGATGAAGCGTTTTGGGGTGAAAATCTACTACTATCGCTATATGGATGATATGGTGATACTATGCGCTGACAAAGAGGCACTGCATTTCGTACTCGACATGATGGGGCTTTACTTGGGTGGCGAATTGAAAGTAGAGATTAAAAGCAACTGGCAGATATTCCCGGTTGATGCTCGTAGCATTGATTATGTGGGATTCAAACAAAACCATTACGGCATATTGCTAAGAAGCGGTATTCTGAAAAGGTTTTATAAGAAATTCCACCGCACCATCAATAAATACGAAATCAAAGATGAAACGGATATTAAACACTTCTTCCCATCTGAATATGGCTGGATAATCAGATGCTCGGAGGAACACAGTAAATTCATTTTTAATAATTGTTTGAACGATGGAAGCAAATGTTTTGACTACAGGGCTGCTGGCTAAGACTAAGCCGGAGGTGATAGATTCTCTTAATAACGGGCAGGGAACGTTCCTTTATAACCATAACATCAAAGAGGTTAAGGTTATTGCAGACAAAGAGGGTGGCATTGAGATTACGACTGATGCGGAACGTGCCACAGGCACGATGTTCCAATATGACAGCGTGAGGGTGGAATATCCAAAAACGGCTGATAATATTTTCAGCACGTTGCTTACTGCAAGATACCCGGCTAAGACAGAAAGTAAGCTGGTAAACGAATATCAGTCTGCCATGCTGGGATTGCTTGCCGAAAGTGCGAAATCCCCCTATGAGAACTTTTTGAAAGACCGTTTGGCTATCCGTGAAATGGTGGATGCCGATTGTGAAACCTATAATATACCGATGGACTTATGAACGAGGTAATGGACTTTGAGGAAACAGAATCCTTGAATGAAGATATTTTCGATTGTGAATACACCTCAGTAGATGCCGTGATTAATGAGGTCACGGTGTTTACGGGATGTAAGGAAAGACAGACAGAGAACGGAACGAGAACACTAATCGCCTATGGCGAGGGTATCGGTGCATCCGCTTTCTATACTGATAGTAAGAAGTTGAAAGATGTTGTTTTAGACCCGAAGCGCAAATATCCATTTCGTGCCGTAATCAAAGTGGTACGCTATGGAACGATGTACGGGTTTAAGTTCTTTCCACCGAATACTCCAATCACGCAGGAGGATAGGGATAACTTTGAGTATTACAAGCGAAACAAGTATAAGAAAAACCGATGATGGAAGAAAGTTTGAAAGTAGCACAAGGCATAAGCGATTTTGGCTTTATGGTGATAGTGTGCGCTGTGTTTCTCTGTTTGGCGGCTGCACTTATGGTAGCTTGTTTCAAGTGGTTCAAGTCTATCATTAACGACATGATTAAAAGCAATCAGTCTATGGTAGCCGAACTTCTGACGGAAACCAAAACCCAAAATGATATGCTCACTGACATTGCAGAGGGGTTAAGACCCGAAACGCAGTTGCGGATAAAAAACATATCAAGCATTTACTTTGACCTTGCCGTTGAGAGGGTTTGCCGTATAATAAAGAAAGTGCGTGAAGAAAACCACATCGCAGACCGTGAAGCCACGAAAGCGAAAGTACACACCTTGATTATGAATATGCACGAGGACAGAAACAGCCGATTTGATGCACATTCGTATCGAGGGAAACGATTGTCAAGCTACACTTCGCCCGAATGGATTGAATGGGTAGAGCAATGTGTGTTGTCAGAGGTTTATGCGGAAACGGTGAACAATGGCAGAGCTTATACCAATGTACAAATGGTATATGACAGAATTAAAATAGATTTTTACCATAAATTGAATCAAGAATGAAGATACTTATAGACAATGGGCATGGAGAAAATACACCGGGTAAACGCAGCCCGGATGGAACTTTCAGGGAGTATGCCTATACAAGAGAAATTGCGGATGAAGTCGTGCGTGAACTGGCTAAACGTGGCTATGTAGCGGAACGCATTGTTAAGGAGAACTTGGACGTGCCTTTGGCTGAACGTGCAAGGCGTGTGAACGAGATTTGCGCCCGATATGGAGCTAATAACGTGTTGCTTGTTTCCATCCACTGCAATGCTGCCGGGAATGGCGAATGGATGAATGCCCGTGGATGGTCTGCCTATACCACTAAGGGCAAAACGAAAGCTGACGAACTGGCAAACCGAATGTATGATGCTGCCGCTTGCTTTATTACCGGGCAAAAGATTAGGCGTGACTATTCGGATGGCGACCCGGATTGGGAGGAAAATTTTTACATCCTTTCCAAGACGAAATGCCCGGCTGTATTGACGGAAAATTTCTTCATGGATAACAAGGAAGATATTGCTTACCTTACATCTATGGAGGGGAAACAAAACATTGTGAACACCCACGTAGAGGGTATAATCCAATACATCAAGGAATATGAGAAATAAAGCGTTTTTGATATTAATCGCCCTCTGTGGGCTTTTGATGGCGGCTACCTTTGGGCTATGGGCTTATTGTTCCAAGTTGAAATCAGAAAAGGAAAGATTGGATGGCAACCAAACCGCCTTGTTGGAGAAAATTGAATTTTACCAAACAGAATCCGGAAAATCCGCTGCTTCTGTACAGGCATTGACTTTATCCAAGTCTGAGGTGGAAAAGCATTGTGCCGACTTGACGAATACCGTTAAGGAACTTGACTTGAAAGTAAAGAGGTTACAAGCGGCTTCCACGAATGCAACAAAAACGGAGGTGGAGGTACAAACCATAGTTAAGGATAGCATTATATACCGTGATACATCCTATCTTAAAGTCCAAGCGATACGATGGAAAGACCCGTGGATAAATGTTGATGGCTTAATCATGCCCGATAAGAAACTGGATTTACGCATACAATCTGTAGATACCCTATTTCAAGTAGTGCATAGAGTGCCTAAGCAATGGTTGTTTTTCCGATGGGGAACAAAGGCTATTAGGCAAGAAGTTGTAAGTAGCAATCCCCATACCAAAATAGTGTATTCGGAATATATAGAATTGAAGAAACGGAAAAAGAAATGATTAGGTGTTAGTAATAGAGTAGAACTTTTGTTCTGAGCCGGGTTCGCTGTGAAGTGCGCCCGGTTTTTCTTTGTCCTTTGAAATAAAAGTCATATCTTTGCAGTACCGATTCTGAAAATCGGTGTTGCATTGTACCCCTGTATTCTTCTTTTGGAGAGGCAGGGGTATTCAACAAAAATGCAAAAGTTCTACTATAGTTCTACGAAAAATTGAAATAGTCTCGCAAGTGACTGATACTCAAAGTTGGGTTAGAAGTTTCCTAAACTTTAGATAGGGGTTCGATTCCCCTCGGGGCTACTATAAAGAAGAATCTATGGGAAGTTGTGTTGTAGGCTTTCATACTGTATTAAGTTTTACAATGGCTTCTTTTAAGATTAACGTCTTATAGCTTCTATTTGTTTTAATAATCAATAGAAAAGCCTCTTCCGAATATCCGGAAGAGGCTTTTCTATTTGGGGAGTTTGTTATTCTTCCGTAGCCGGTACTACGACTTTCTTGTTCTTCATCATGTTGTATGCAATCGGAGATGCAATGAACAGTGAAGACAATGTACCGATAACCACACCGAGAATCATTGCGAATGCGAAGCTGCGGATTGAATCACCACCGAGGATGAAGATACACAGCAATACGATTAATGTACTCAATGATGTATTAATGGTACGAGCCAGTGTAGTGTTCAGAGAGTCGTTGAACAACATGCGCTTGTCACGTTTCGGGTACAAGCCGAAGAACTCGCGCACACGGTCGAAGATTACCACCTTGTCATTAATAGAGTAACCGATAGCCGTCAGGATAGCACCGATGAATGTCTGGTCGATTTCCAGTGAGAACGGCAGGATACCCCAGAACAGTGAGTAGGCACCGATAATCATAATGGTGTCACTTGTCAAGGCTACGATAGAACCGATACTGTAAGCAATGTTGCGGAAGCGGATTAAGATGTATAAGCCGATTGCAATCAATGCCAATACTACAGAGTAGATAGCGCCTGTCTTGATGTCGTCTGCGATACTCGGACCTACCTTCTGTGAACTTACGATACTACCACCTGTGTGATTGTCGCGGTCAATGAAAGTTTCCAATGTAATGTTCTGAGTCAGTACCGGTTTCAATGTCTCGTACAGATATGCTTCGATTTCCGAGTCCACATTGTTACCTGCATCTTCGATGCGGTAGTTTGTGCTGATACGTACTGTTTTCTTGTCTGTACCGATAGCGATTACACTGACGTTAGCATCACCGAACTTGCTGGAAATCAGTTCGCGTACTTGTTCCGGTTCAACCGGGTTTTCGAACTGTACCTTGAAGTTACGTCCACCGGTGAAGTCGATGCTCTGACTCAAACCACGGATAGCAAATGAACCGATGCAAACAATGATAATTGCGCTGACGATAATCATGGATCTCTTGTTGGTTCCCATGAAGTCGAAATGCGTATTGGCCATCAGATTCTTTGAAATCTTGGTCGTAAATGTCAGGTTCAACCACTTGTCTTTGTTCATGAAGTGTTCATAAACAATACGAGTAATGAACACTGCGGTAAAGAAGGATATCAAGATACCGATCATCAATGTCGTAGCAAAACCACGAATCGGACCAGTACCGAAGTTGAATAGGATGATACCTGTGATGATGGATGTCAAGTTAGAGTCGAAGATGGCCGAGAATGCGTTGGAATAACCGTCAGCAAGTGCTTTCTTCACTGCCTTGCCTGCACGAAGCTCTTCTTTTGTACGTTCATAGATAAGTACGTTCGCATCCACTGCCATACCCAGTGACAATACCATACCGGCTATACCGGACATTGTTAACGCAGCCTGGAAGGATGAAAGGACACCCAGTGTGAAGAAGAAGTTGAGGACTAATGCGCAGTTGGCAACCATACCCGGGATGAAACCGTACATGGAGCACATGTAAATCATCAACAGAATCAGCGCTACAACGAATGAGAAAATACCTGCGTTGATAGATTCCTGACCCAGTGACGGACCAACGATATCTTCCTGTACGATGTGAGCCGGAGCCGGCATCTTACCTGATTTCAATACGTTTGCCAAGTCTTTGGTCTGTTCCGGAGTGAAGTTTCCGGAGATTTCAGAATGTCCGCCGGTAATTTCTGTATTTACATTCGGTGCGGAATATACATAATTATCCAATACGATAGCAATAGCGCGGCCGATGTTCTGTTTGGTCAACTGTGCCCAACGACGTGCACCGTCATTGTTCATAGCCATAGTAACTATCGGTTTGCTGTATTGGTTGAATTCGTCTTTTGCATCTGTGATAACATCACCTTCCAACGGAGCCTTGCCGTTGCGTTCTGTCACTTTGATGGCATACAGTTCGAATGTCTGTTTTTTCTTGTCAAAGTCAGCGGCAGATACACCCCATTTCAGACTAAGGTCTTTAGGCAGTTCGGCTTTCACTTCCGGCATCGCCAGGTATTTGTTGATGTCGGCAGTGTCTTTGTAGTTGGCATAACCGATAACAGGACCCTGTCCGCTGGAATTCAACTGAAGCATTGACAACAGAGGATATTGCTTTTTGATTTCTTCCATGTTGACGGCTGCTTTGTCTTCAGCGGCTGCATCACCTTTCAAGGCGGCTGCAAGGCTGTCGGCAGCGCTTACAGCTTTTTCCTCAACCGGAGTAGCTTCGGTAAGGGCTGCTTCAATAGTATCTGTATCAGCTGTTGTTCCTTCTGTTAAAATACCACGCAATTTAGCGTCTGCAGATTGCATGGCAGGAAGAATTTCTTTAGCTGTATATGTTTCCCAAAATTCCAGATTAGCCGAACCTTGGAGAAGTTTTCTCACGCGTTCCGGTTCTTTAATACCCGGCAATTCTACCATGATGCGACCCATTTTGTCTTCCAGGCTTTGGATGTTCGGCTGAACGACACCAAAACGGTCGATACGGGTACGAAGAACGTTGAATGAGTTTTCAACTGCGGCTTTTACTTCTGCTCTTAGCACTTTTTCAACTTCAGCATCTGTTGATTTCTGGTTAACTTTATCTTTCAACTGTTGTGTTGCGAAGAGTTCGGAAAGTTTTGCGTCCGGAGCAATTTTGTGGTATTCTCTGATGAATAGGGTGATAACATCATCCTGACTGTTGACAGCCTGTTTTGCAGCTGTCGCCAATGCGTTGTTGAAAGCTTCATCCGGCTTGTTGTCTGCCAATGCTTTGATAACATCAGGTATGGAAACTTCAAGGATAACGTTCATACCACCTTTCAGGTCCAAACCTAAACTAATCTCCATCTCACGACAATCTTTCAGCGTCCAGTTACCCAGCCATACTTTCTCGTTGGAGAGAGAGTCGAGGTAGTCCTGTTCCACTTTCGGGTCGCCGTTCGCAATTTCTTTCGCCTTGTTGGTATAATGGCGTGTTACGAAGGAGAAGGAGAGGTAGAACACGCATACCAGCGTGAGTAATACCGCAAAAACCTTTACAAATCCTTTGTTTTGCATTTTACTTTTAATTTATGATGATTACTTTTTTAATTTAATTTTCAGTTAAATTCTGTCGTACACAAGTGCTTTTTGCCGCATACAAGGCTGCAAATATAGTTTTTTTTTCACATTTATATGTAAGAAGCCCTCAAATATTTGATGTTTAAGGGCTTTTTTGCAGAATTATTTCATTCCTCTGTTTTTCAGTAGCGGTTCCAGGCTCGGCTCTGCTCCGCGGAAATTCTTGTAAAGTACCATCGGGTCTTCGCTGTCGCCCTTTTCCAATACGTTGTGGCGGAACAAGTCGGCAGTGTTCTTATCAAAAATTCCGTGTTCTTTAAAGGCTTCGAAAGCGTCGTTGTCCAATACATTCGCCCACAGGTAGCTATAGTATCCGGCAGCGTATCCGCCGATGATGTGGTTAAAGTAAGTGACACGGTAGCGGGGGGCTATTTCGGGGATAAGGCCGAGCTTGTCCATGGCTTCTTTTTCGAAAGAAAGCATGTCTATATTCTTTACATCTGTTACGGTGTGCAAGTTCATGTCGAGGATGGCGGCAGCCAGCAATTCGGTGGTCATGAAGCCCTGATTGAAAGTCTTCTGTTGCAGTATCTTTTCGATGATTTCGTCGGGTATCACTTCTCCTGTCTGATAATGTTTGGCATACATTTTCAGTACTTCCGGTTCGGTAGCCCAGTGCTCGTTGATTTGTGAAGGAAGTTCTACAAAGTCGCGCACTACGTTTGTGCCGGACGTTCCTTTGTATTCGCATTTGGTCAGCAGTCCGTGCAGGCCATGTCCGAATTCGTGGAACAATGTCTCTACTTCATCCATTGTCAGCAGGGAAGGAGTGTCGCCTACCGGTTTGGTGAAGCTGCAGACGTTGCATACTAGCGGACGGGTTGCCCCCTGTTGTTCGCGGTAGTTGCTCATCCATGCACCGCCGCTTTTGCCGGCACGCGGGAAGTAGTCAACATAGAAGATACCGAGTTGTGAACCGTCTGCATCTTTTACTTCAAAGACTTCTACGTCAGGATGATAGGTTGGGATGCCTTCGAGCTTGCTCAGGGTGATGCCGTATAGCTTGTTGGCTACCGCAAATGCGCCTTCGCGTACGTTCTCCAGTTTGAAGTAGGGTTTTGTATCTTCTTCAGACAGGTTGTATTTCTCTTTCCGCAGTTTCTCGGTATAATACCACCAGTCCCATGCTTCCAGTTTTTCGCCTTTGCCTTCTTTGTCCATCAATTTTTGAAGTTCCTCCGCTTCCGCTTTCGCTTTCGGCAATGCATAGCTCCAGAGGTTGTTCAAAAGTTCCATTACGTTGGTGGCGTTCTTTGCCATTGTTTCGTCCAGGACGAAGTTGGCGTAGCAGTCGAAACCTAATAAATTGGCTTTTTCCAGACGGAGAGAAACGATTTTGCGGATATTCTCTTTATTGTCGTTTTCATTGTCGTTGTTTCCCCGGTTGATGTAGGCTTTGTACATTTGTTCGCGGAGCGGACGGCTTTCGGAATATTGCAGGAAAGGCAGACGACTGGCATTGTGCAGGGTAAACAGCCATTTGCCTGGTTGTCCGGCTGCTTTTGCTTCTTTGGCTGCGCTTTGGCGGAACCATTCGGGCAGGCCGACCAAATCTTCCTCTTTATCAACGAAGAGTTGGAAAGCATTATTCTCGTTCAATACATTGTTGCTGAAAGTGATGCCGAGTGTGGAAAGTTCCTTGTTGATTTCACGGAGACGGACTTGTTTCTCTGCGCTGAGGTTGGCTCCCGAACGGACAAATCTCTTGTAGGTTTTATCCAGCAAACGTGCCTGTTCTGTTGTCAGGTTCAATGAGTCTTTCTGCAAGTACACGTTGTTCACACGCTTGAACAGTTTCTCATTCAGGGAGATATTATCCTCATGTTCCGAAAGGACCGGAGCCATTTTCATGGAAAGTTCGGTGAGGGCGTCGGTGGTCTCCGCATCTGTCATATTGAAGAAGATAGCACTTACGCGGTCGAGGATAGGCGCGCTGTTATCCAGGGCTGCGATTGTATTCTCGAAAGTCGGGATTTCCGGGCTTTCGATGATAGCTTCTATATTTTGGTTCTGCTCCTCGATACCTTTCAGGAAGGCAGGCTCGTAGTGTTCCAGTTTAATCTTGTCGAAAGAAGGAACACCATACTGGGTTTGAAACTCTGTAAAGAAAGGATTGCTTTCTGTTTTCGTAGCACAGGAGTACATCATACAACTTACTGCTAAAATGGTTAGTGTTTTTTTTATCATCATATGTGTTTTATATTAGAGTTCACAGTTCTTATCGCTTGCTGATATAGCACCAGATAGGGTAGTGGTCGGAAGCTTTGATTGACTGGTCTACGGTGCAATTATAAGCTTTCAGGTTGGGGCTTATCAGGATATTGTCGATTCGGAAATAGAACTTGTTCTGATTATAGGAAATCCCCAGCCCCTTGCCGGAGTGGGTAAATGCGTCGTCCAGCTTTTGGGTCAGGATACGGTGTGTGTACGAGATGGAACCCTCGTTGAAGTCACCGCACGCAATAATGGTCGGATATTTGCTTTCCGCTACATAGTTGGCTACGGAGTCTGCTTGTGACGCACGGATGGCCGATGCTTCCGCGAGCTTCCTGACTAGTTGCCGAAGTCCGGTTTTCACCTTTTGCGCATTCGGGTCTTTTATCATGTCTTCGTAGATTCCTCTGTCTTCCTTGGTGAGCTTGTTGGATTCCAAGTGATTGTTTATCAACATAATCGTGTCGTTGTTTACATTCAGTACGTATCTCATAGAACCGTTATAACTGCTTTCGTACCTGATGGGACGTGCGGATAGTATGGGAAATTTGGAGAAACAGGCTAGCTGTACCTCTCCTCTTCCTTGCTGGCGGATAGACTGGTAAGGATAGGCTTTCAGCGCTTCTTTCACATCCTGCTCCGTTAGAAATTGCTTGTTGGTGGCTGTATTATATTCCTGCAGGCAGATAATGTCGGCTTTGCTATTTGCCAGATACGACAGGATAGGGTTTTCCCCGTCTTTCTTTTCCATATGATTAAAACTCATTACGTTGTAGGATAGAAGTTTGATGCTTCCTTCAGGGATTGTTTTGGTGGTGGAATTGAAAGGGATATACGTCCGAATTTGCGGAATACAAACCAGAAAACCGATGATTGGCAATAACGCGTAGCGGTAATTGATAAATGCCCAAAAAATAAGGAACAGGAAGTTGACAGCCAGAAATATCGGGAACGCAAGTCCGAGACTGGAAGCAAGCGGGTTTGCTTTGGGACTGAGATAAGGGCTATACGCACTTAATATCAACGTTCCCACAAAGAAAGCGTTGATGGCCAGTATCAGAAATGCGACAATTTTGCCTATATGTTCCATTCTTTTATCTTTTGCTTGCGTCGAACAAGCTTTTCTTTTCTTCTGTAGTCAGACTGTCGTAACCGGACTTTTTCAGTTTTTCCAAAATGCGGTCTACTTCGTCGGACTGTGCTTTCTTGCGGGCATTGTAATCGTAATCCTTCTCACGACCGGTAGCACTGTTGCCGTAGTGTACTTTCATTTTGGGCTTTCGTTTCCATGTTTTCTTTTGGAACAGAAAAATGAAACCATCCAGAATCCGGTTAATCCAAGAAGTTAAATCAACGCCTTTACTCAGACTTGCGGCAAACCAAAGTCCGGCGAGCGCACCGCCTAAATGGGCGATATGTCCGCCTGCGTTGCTGGAGGTGATGGATAATACATCAATGCCGATAACGATTAACGCCAGGTATTTGAGTCGGATAGCGCCGAACAGGAAGAGTTGTACCCGGTAGTTTGGTTCACGGTATGCCGTTGCTGCTACGATAGCCAGTACGGATGCCGATGCACCTACTAGTGTGGAGCCCGCCACCTGCGAACTGAATAAAGGAAATGCATTGTAGGCGACCATATATAATAAACCGCCGCAGATACCGCCCAATACATACAAACCTCTCAGATGCTTTGCCGAAAAGAAGTAGAGAAACAGACTTCCGAACCAGTACAGCCATAGCATATTGAACAGGATATGTAGGATGCCTGCATGCATGAACATATAGGTGAACAGTGACCACGGCTGATGGATAAAGCCGATAAACGATGCCGGCAGGGAAAAAATACTGAATATATCAAGGATATTGAAATTGAATAGTTGCAGGAAAACATTAACCAGTGTGCCGATAATAAAAATACCGACGTTAATATAAATCAGCTGGATAAAAATGTTTCCTCTTCTGAACGTTTCTTTTAAATCAGCTATAATATGTCTCATTGTTATTGTTTTTTTTTCTCCAATATAAAATCAGAATCAGTCCGAACAACATTCCCCCCAGGTGGGCGAAGTGAGCGATATTGTCTCCGGCACTATCGGCTAGTCCCGCCCATAATTCGATTGCGGCATATCCGATAACAAAGAATTTCGCTTTGATAGGGAAGGGTAGCGGGAAGACGAACAGGCGGTTGTCGGGAAACAACATACCGAATGCCAGCAAAATGGCGTAGACCGCTCCCGAAGCACCTACGGTAGTCATCATATTCAGAAATTCTTCCATGGGGATGATTCCCGTACCTATGTTTACTTGTGCGTAATGGCTCAGTTCCGTCACATACTGGATATACTGCACTCCTTCCTGAATAAGCCCTGCACCGATGCCGCAAAGGATATAGTAAAACAGAAAACGTTTCGGTCCCCAAGTTTGTTCGAGAATCGAACCGAACATGAAAACGGCGAACATATTGAAGAAAATGTGGCTGAATCCGCCGTGCATGAACATATAAGTGATAAGTTGTGCCGGATTGAAATCGCTTGCAAGGAAAAAATGCAATCCCAGATAGTTCGTTAAGTCTATACCGTATCGTTGGGCAACGAATGTACCGAAAAATACCAATACATTGATAATTATCAGGTTTTTAGTTACAGTTGGCATCATTTTAATTTCTGAATATTTAGATAATAAACGCAAAAGTACGAATAAATTCTGTTTTAAAGCATGAAAAAGACTTCCTATTAGCTCTTTTTCAATAATTTGCTGCGTTTTTTTTATGTTTTTATTTGATATGTTGTTTTGTTCGGTTATATTTGTGAAATCAATTCCTTGAAAGATAATCTTTTGTGTAACATATATATTAATTAATCATTCACGTATTATGAATAAGTCTGAACTTATCAGCGCAATGGCTGCTGAATCTCAAATGAGCAAAGCCGATGCAAAAAAAGCACTTGATGCTTTCATCACTTCAGTTACTAATGCTATGAAAGCTGGCGAAAAAGTATCCCTCGTTGGTTTTGGTACTTTCTCTGTAAGCGAAAGGGCTGAAAGAACTGGTATTAACCCTTCAACAAAGGCAACTATTACTATTCCTGCAAAGAAAGTAGCTAAGTTTAAAGCTGGTGCTGAATTGTCTGCAGCTGTTGAATAAGACATATAGTTGAAAGAATTTGGAAAGAGGAGACGTGATGCGTCTCCTTTTTTTTGTATCTTTGCGCGCAAGAAACAACTTGATTATGAAGATAGAAGATAAAATTGTAGCGTCCGTCATTAGCGGACTGAAGGCACTCTACGGTCAGGAAGTCCCTGAAAAGATGGTGCAAATCCAAAAGACCAAAAAAGAATTTGAAGGACATCTGACGCTGGTTGTGTTCCCTTTTCTGAAAATGTCGAGAAAAGGCCCGGAACAGACGGCGCAGGAAATTGGCGAATATCTGAAGGCTAACGAACCGGCAGTGGCTGCCTTTAACGTGATAAAAGGGTTTCTGAACCTGACTATCGCATCAGCTACGTGGATTCAGTTGCTGAATGAGATTCAGGCTGACGAACAATATGGTCTGGTAAAAGCTACCGAAACTTCGCCGTTGGTGATGATTGAATATTCTTCTCCGAATACGAACAAGCCGCTTCACTTGGGACACGTGCGTAACAACCTTTTGGGTAACGCATTGGCTAACATTGTGGCTGCAAACGGCAACAAGGTGGTAAAGACCAATATCGTTAACGACCGTGGCATCCATATCTGTAAATCCATGTTGGCATGGAAGAAATACGGCAACGGTGAAACTCCCGAGACTTCCGGCAAGAAAGGCGACCATCTGGTAGGTGATTATTATGTATCTTTCGATAAGCATTATAAGGCGGAAGTTAAGGAACTGATGGCTGGATATACAGCACAGGGAATGAATGATGAAGAGGCGAAGGCGAAAGCGGAAGCTGCTTCCCCATTGATGCAGGAAGCCCGTGAAATGCTTGTGAAGTGGGAAGCAGGTGACCCGGAAGTACGCGGATTGTGGGAGATGATGAACAACTGGGTATATGCCGGTTTCGATGAAACCTACAAGAAGATGGGTGTCAGCTTCGACAAGATATATTATGAATCCAACACCTATCTTGAAGGAAAAGAGAAAGTGATGGAAGGACTGGAGAAAGGTTTCTTCTTCAAGAAGGAAGACGGCTCTGTGTGGGCTGACCTGACTGCTGAAGGGCTGGACCATAAGTTGCTTCTCCGTGGTGACGGCACATCTGTTTACATGACGCAGGACATTGGCACAGCTAAACTCCGTTTTGCCGATTATCCCATTGACAAGATGATTTATGTAGTGGGTAACGAACAGAACTATCATTTCCAGGTGCTTTCTATCCTGCTTGACAAACTCGGCTTCGAGTGGGGCAAGAGTCTGGTTCATTTCTCTTACGGAATGGTGGAACTGCCGGAAGGTAAGATGAAATCCCGTGAAGGTACGGTGGTGGATGCTGACGACCTGATGGAAGAGATGATTACCACTGCCAAAGAAACTTCGCAGGAACTGGGCAAACTGGACGGCTTGACACAGGAAGAAGCGGATGATATTGCCCGTATCGTCGGTTTGGGTGCTTTGAAGTATTTCATCCTGAAAGTGGACGCCCGTAAGAACATGACGTTCAACCCGAAAGAATCTATTGACTTCAACGGCAACACAGGACCGTTCATCCAATATACCTATGCCCGTATCCAGTCCGTACTTCGTAAGGCTGCCGAATCGGGAATCGTGATACCCGAGCAGATTCCTGCCGGTATTGAATTGAGTGAAAAAGAAGAAGGACTGATTCAAATGGTTGCCGATTTTGCCGCTGTTGTCAAACAGGCAGGCGAGGACTACAGCCCGTCTATCATCGCCAATTACACCTACGACCTGGTGAAAGAATACAATCAGTTCTACCACGACTTCAGTATTTTGCGCGAAGAGAACGAAGCGGTGAAAGTGTTCCGTGTCGCTCTGTCGGCAAATGTAGCTAAAGTGGTTCGTTTGGGTATGGGCCTGTTGGGCATCGAAGTTCCTTCACGAATGTAAGAACAATCGGATATTTATCTGAAAAAAAACAGGGTGCCGGTCTCACGTTGACCGACACCCTGATTTTTTTATTTCTTCTTCGCAGTCCGTTTTCCTCGTTTGAAGGAAGACGTTTCCCCTTTTTCGTCCTGTATCTTGATTAGTTCCAAACAACTTTGCAGGCTCAAATCCTGTGGAACGATATCTTTAGGAATCTTATAGTTATTGCCCTTATAAGTAATATAAGGTCCGTAACGACCATTCAGAATTTCCAACTCCGGTTCTTCTTCAAACTTCTTGATGTGGCGTTCGGCTTCCTTCTGGCGTTTTTCGAGAATCAGTTGTTCTGCCTCTTCCAAAGTGATTACCATCGGGTCCATTGTTTTCGGTAGTGATACATATACCTTATTATGCAAAACATAGGGACCGAAACGGCCGATACCTACACTGACTGTCTTTCCTTCATACTCGCCCAGTGTACGGGGAAGTTTGAATAATTCGAGAACTTCTTCCAAAGTGATGGTTTCTATGGACTGTCCTTTCTTCAATTGGGCAAACCGTGGCTTTTCTTCATCTTCTACCGTACCGATTTGTGCCATAGGACCGAAACGCCCAATCTTCACCGAAACAGGCTTGCCGCTTTCCGGGTCTTCTCCCAAGATGCGTTCGCCTACCTTGTGTTCTGTCTTGATAGCCAATGTGTTTTCTACCGCCGGATGGAATTTATCATAGAAAGTTTTCATGATGGAAGTCCATTGCACGCCGCCTTCCGCAATCTCGTCGAAATCTTTTTCCACACTTGCCGTAAAGTTGTAGTCCAGAATGTCCGGGAAGTATTCGGTCAGGAAGTCGTTTACCACTATACCCGTATCCGTAGGGAACAGCTTGGACTTTTCGGCACCGGTGATTTCGGAATGGTTCTCGTCCTTAATCTGATTGTCTTTCAGGATCATCACATTAAAGTTGCGTTCTTCTCCGTCCTTGTTTCCCTTTTCTACATATTCGCGCTGTTGGATGGTCGAGATGGTAGGTGCATACGTAGACGGACGTCCGATGCCCAACTCCTCCAACTTGCGTACCAGGCTGGCTTCCGTATAGCGTGGTGGGCGCTGGCTGAAACGTTCGGTGGCGATGATAGGGCCGTGTTCCAGTTTCTGTCCCTTTTTCAAAGGGGGCAACAAGCGGCTTTCATCTTCCTGCTCACTGTCATCGTCATAAGATTCACGGTAGACGCGTAAGAAGCCGTCGAACTTGATTACTTCGCCGACAGCAGTAAACACATCGCTGCTGCCACTTATCGTGATGGTTGCGGTTGTCTTTTCCAGTTCCGCGTCCGCCATCTGTGAGGCGATGGTACGTTTCCATATCAGTTCGTACAGTTTCTTTTCCTGTGGTGAGCCTTCTATGGTCTGGTTTTCCATATACGTTGGACGGATAGCCTCATGCGCTTCCTGTGCGCCTTTGGTCTTTGTCTCAAAATGGCGCGGATGCACATAGCGGTCGCCCATCATTTTGACGATGGCGTCTTTGCTGCCTATCGTTGCAAATTCCGACAGGTTGACGGAGTCCGTACGCATATAAGTGATGAATCCCGACTCGTACAGACGTTGTGCAAGCATCATGGTCTGTGCTACGGTATATCCCAGTTTACGGGCGGCTTCCTGTTGCAATGTAGACGTAGTGAACGGTGCGGGTGGCGTTTTCTTTACCGGACGGGTGGTAATATCTTCGATAGCAAAATTAGCTCCCTGGCAAGTTTCGAGGAAAGCCTTTGCCTCTTTTTTGGTTTTGATACGGCGCACTAGTTCGGCTTTCATTTCCACCGGTTTTCCGTCAGTGTCGGGCACCAGGAAAACGGCGACCACCCGGTAGGCCGCTTCCGATTTGAAAGCATGAATTTCGCGTTCGCGCTCTACAATCAGGCGGACGGTAACCGACTGTACGCGTCCTGCCGAAAGTGCCGGTTTCACTTTTCTCCAGAGTACGGGAGACAGCTCGAAACCTACGATGCGGTCCAGGATACGTCGTGCCTGCTGTGCATTCACGAGGTTGATGTCGATATCGCGTGGTTGTTCAATAGCTTTTAGAATAGCGTTTTTCGTAATTTCATGGAATACGATCCGTTTTGTGTTTTCCGGTTTCAGTTTTAAGACCTCATACAGATGCCAGGCGATAGCCTCTCCCTCGCGGTCCTCATCGGATGCGAGCCATACGGTTTCCGCCTCTTTCGCTTCTGCTTTCAGTGTGCTGACCAAAGCCTTTTTGTCTGCCGGAATTTCGTAGTTGGGCTTAAAATTCTTCTCTACGTCGATGCTGAAGTCTTTCTTCTTCAGGTCGCGTATGTGTCCGTAACTTGAAAGGACTTTAAAATCTTTCCCAAGAAACTTTTCAATCGTTTTTGCTTTTGCCGGAGACTCGACAATGACAAGGTTTTTCTGCATAATTCTTTCTTTTATAATGGCTTGTACCACAATATTCGGGGACAAAAGTAGAAAAAAAGATTCTCCCTACCTTATAATATAAGGAGAATCTAATGTTTTTTAGTAAAATCTTGAAAAATGATTCAGAAAGAATTCGTGTGGCAGCCTGTTGGGTTATCCCTTTATTTTTTTAGAACCGGAAGCTCAATCCTCCCAAGAAATTGAATCCCTGGGCAGGATAACCTATGTAGTATTGATACTTCTTGTTCAGCAGATTGTGTACCTGTGCATAGACCGATACTCCTTTGAATACATTGTAGCTGGCTCCGATATATAAGTCGTTCACGTCCGACATAGGAAAAGACACCGCTTCTTGCTTGCGTCCGATATAATCGTAGCCGATGTTGACCCGGAGAGCGGAAACTGGCTGAAGGCCCAGAGATACGGAAACTTCATTCTCGGGCTTTATGTTGAGCAGATATTCATCTCGGCTACTGCTCCAGTTGCGATAAGTATAGCGGGCTGCAACAGAAAGAATGTCTTTATAGTCGTAGGTAAATTCACCACCTGCATATACATTGCTGGTGTTTTCCTGTTGGAAAGCAAGTGTGTTGCCTATTGGACCGGTGCCGGAGATGCTTAGGTCTTGGCTGCTATACATTAAATCATTCTTCAGATTCTGATATCCTCCGAACAGGTGAAACCAAACCCCGGTATAGGGACTTGCCTTGAATCCGATGCTGGCGTTGACTTGTTCGTAAGTGTCGAAGGTACGACTGAGGATGGTGCTCGCTTCTGATAATGCCGGTATATAAGAGTCTGCATAAGGACAGATATTCTCCAGTCTGCGGAAATCATTCAGTTGCTTGCCGCCCGTCGCTTTTGCGTAAACCACATAGCTGTCGGAAAAGATATATTGTGCAGTAATATCCGGCGAGACACGGAAGGACTTGTCGAACCCAAAAGACAGGTCTACGTTGGCGCCGACGTGCAGTTTCCAGTCGTCGTTGTCCAACTCATAATATGGATTCAGGAGAAGCGTCGTATAGTTCTTGAAATACTCGTCTCCGGTAGAGACATCCTTTGGATATCCGCTATACAAGAGATTATTCATTTCCAGAGCGATAGTCACCGATTGCTGGTCACCGATAGCTCCCGTGACATCGCCTTTGGTGCGTATGATTGTTTCTTTAATAGCTGTATTGGCATCATTCCCATTGAGCATATTATGTTGACGTTCGTACATCAGCAGATTTGTTTCGGCATTGAAACGAAGCGGTGCAGTTTCGTCGATAAAATGAATACCGGCATGAAAGTCACCGGAAGTGAATTTCTGCTTACTGTTTACACTTCCCGGTTTGAAGTTGAAGTTGCTCAAGCCGAAGTTTCCGGCAATATTCAAATCCAATTTGTTGAATTGGTGTGTGTAATCCACATTAGCACGTGTGCGATAATAGAAAGCATTCCATTTCTCACCATCTGTAAAAGGAAGAGTCAATTTTCCGTCCATTCCGTCCATCTGGAAACGTACATTCAGTTTGTCTTTATCCGAGAGGCGGAATAAATAATTGGCAAGAACATCCAGATTGCCTAAATTGCCATATCCGGCGCGTACATATCCGGGAGTGCTGCCGGGCTGGACTTCTTTTCCGGTATAAGGATTCATCAGACCCGCCGGGACAGAAGTTGCCGGAAAGAAAGTCGTAGCATACTCTACCTCTTTCTTGCTTACCGTCGGTTCTTCCACTTTGGGCAGGACGTTTACTTTCGAAGCATCCATAATATCCGGGTTATATTCTTGTTCCACAACAACGGTACGATTCATGGTCGTATCCTTGGGCTGGGTAGTTTGGGCTTGAAGGTCGGACGGCATGGAAATCGCCAATGCAAGTCCGCCTATTATATAAAGAGAGTGTTTCATACTTTTCTATTTTTTAATTCTCAATTTTCACCTTTCAACTTAGCGAGTCTGCTTTCAATCATACTTGCTATATCATCGTTGCCCTGGTAATTCTGTTGCAGACTCAATAGATACTGGCGTGCGTCAAGGTCCTTACCCGTAGCAGCATATACATCGGACAAAAGGACGAAACTACGTGCCAGCCAATAGGCGTGCGGTGTGCTTTGTTCTATGTAGTTGAGCAGTTCCTTTTCCGCGGCAGCATATTCTTTCGCGTCATACAGCGACTGTGCAACCAGATATTTTGCTTCCGCTCCGTATGGATTACGGGTGTCTTTTGCCAGTTCGCGGAAGTCGTCCATTGCTTTCTTGTCCGCCTTTTGTTTGACATAAGCCTTGGCGCGATAATAAAGGGCTTCATTTCTCAGTTCAGGGCTGAGTTTAGGTTCAGCCAATAAGTCGGTAGCAGCATGGATGGTTTCAATATCATCCCTCAACAGGAAGGCGCAGCGGAGTATCCCTGTTTCAGCAAGCTGGCGACGTTCTACGTTGGTTGCTTTCTCTTTCAGCATCTTATAACTAGCCAGTGCTTCTGCTGTCTGTTGTTGGTTGAACTGCACTTCGGCACGCAGGATAAGGGCTTCTTCGGCAAACGGATTGTTCGGATATTCCAGTAATTTGCCGGAGTGGAGAAGAATCATATCATAGTTTTTCTGCTCGTTCCCAATCAGGCAAAGATAATAATGTGCATTCAAGCTGAAAGCCCCTTCCGGGAAAGTCTGCAAGTATTTGTTGAGACTTGTCTTGGCTTCTTCCATCCGTCCTCGCATATAAATCTTTTCAGCGGCGGCATAGGTCAGTGAATCCTGTTCGTTGGCGTCAAAGCGGATATGTCCCGGCATGGTATTTGCCAAAGCCGCAAATTCGTCTATACGGTTCAAGTCCACATAAATCGACTTTAAATCACGCATAGCCAGACGGGCTTCTTCACTACCCGGATATTTCTCGATGACCTGCTTGTAGGCTCCGATAGCTTGGTCGTAATCCTCTTTCTGATAATAGAGCAGTCCGATTTCTGTCGCAGCTTTCCGGCTGACCGGGCTTTCGGGGTATTTGTTCAGCAGTTCCTTGAAGGAAGTGATTGCCTGATTGTTATTGTCCATCAATACATAAGACCTCCCTTTTTCGTAAATCGCATTCACGGCATAAGGAGAAGCGGGATATTTTCCCACCAGGCGGTTCAGCAAAGTTATCTTGCCGGTATAGTCTCTCTGCAGGCCGGATACAAGAGCCAGTTGATAGAAAGAATAATCTCCGGAAGGAGTATTCATCTGTTCGGCTTGCGAATAATAATGTTTGGCTTCCTCGAAGTTGCGCACATGCAAGCGGCAGTCGCCGATACGGTTGTATGCATCGGCTAAAGCCGTTGTGTTTTCACCTTTTTCCTGTTGGACGTATTTTTGGAAGTAGTTGTTTGCTTGCGTATAGTCTTTCCGGTGGAAAGCGATATATCCCAGGTTATAATTGGCAAGCGCATACATTTCGTTATTGGGCTGGGTGGTCAGTTGCAGATAGGCGTTGAAGTCACGCGCTGCTTCCGTCATCCGGTTGAGGCGATAATAAGATTCTCCACACCAGTAGTAAGCATCTGCCTTGGTCTGACGGTTGTATTGCCCGATGGCAATGGATTGGTTCAGATATTTCAGAGCCTGTTCGAAGTCGGCGTTCGCAAAGGACTGTGTACCTAATTGGAACAGTATCTTCTGCTTGGCTTCCAGTATCTGTGCGCTTGGTTTGGCAATCCGGTCTATTGATTTCAAAGCCGCATCGTAGCTGCGGGTATTCATGTAAACTTCCACCAGATAGCTGCTGACTTTCTCTGCATAAGGAGAAGTCGGAAATTCGTTCAGGAACTTCTCGAAGGCGGTAACGGATTCACCGAAGGCGGAGAAAGAAGTCTCATGCAGGCAGAGAGCGTAGTTGTAGGCTGCCTGTTCCTTGATTTGCATATTGGCGTTGGACGCTGCCGCCTGTTCGAAAGCCATGCGGGCTTTGTTCTTTTCTGCCAGTTGCAGATAAGAGAGCCCCATATGCAGGTAGGCATTCTGTGTAAGCGCGTCATTGGTAGTTGTCACTTTACCGAGTGTCTCGGCTGCTTTTGAATAGACTTTCGTCTGATAGCAAGAAAGTCCCAGCATATAGAGGGCATCCCGGCGGGGAGCCGAATGGTCTTTATTTAAATATGCATTGAATGATTCTGCCGCTTTGTGATATTGGCCGAAGTGGTAATAAGCATCTCCGAGGATACGGTACATTTCCGCTGCATGTTCATTGTCCGGATAAGCCGACAGATAATTCTGTGCCACAATCTGTGCCTTATCATAGTTTTTGAGCTGTGCATAGATTTCAGCGATATAATAAGGTACGAGTGCTTTGTATTTCGAATCGTTTTGTAGCGGCAGGAAACCTTTCAGCGCTTCGTTATAGCGTTTCTGTGTGTAGCGGATATAAGAAACGTAGTAATCGCAATCTTTTGCATATTTGGGGCTGTTGGCGCGGAGAGTCTCAAACCAGATGGCTGCTTCTCTCAGGTTGTTCGTTTTCAGATAGCAGGTAGCCAATTGATAGGTGCGGTCGTCACGTTCTTCGCTGCTGAGCAAGTCGAGGTCGGTAGAATTGAAGAGCGCCATCGCTTCATTGTACTTTCCTTCGTAGAAATAGCAGGAAGCCAACAGTGAATAAATTCGATTGGCGTAAGGCGTATCGGGATAGCGGTCGAGATATTTGCGGAGCAATTCGATACGGTTCTTGTCATTTAACTCGTATGCCGAACTGACCAGCATATACTCCGCATCCTGAAGCAGGCTGGCTGTTGGCTTTTGTTTTATAAATGCCTTTAGTGCCGGCAGGGCGGCAGCGTAATTCTTTTCCAGGAAAAGTTCTTTTCCCTCTTTATAAAGGTTGTCAGTCGAGGTGAACTTATCACCTGTCTGGGCAAGTCCTATAATGGGTGCGCTGCAGATAGCCGCGCAAATGAGTCTGATAATTTCTTTTTTCATAATCGGGTATTTATGCAAAAGTACTACATATCTTCCAAAGACAATCCTTTGAAAGTTATTTTATAATCATTTAATTCTTTATGTAAAGTTTCGCTCTTCTTTTCCAACACGTTTCCCAACACGGAGATGCTTGTTCTTATGGGGTTTCTTTTTACCTCTCCGATTAGGGCGGTTTTGTTGAATCGGTTGAGGACTGTCAGGGCTATCGCTATTTCTGTCTTTCGGTCATAAAATTGCATACTACAGGCTTTATTCTTAATGGCGGCTAATTTGATGGCCATTAAACTAATGACGATTACAAAGATAATGAAAGTCATGCTATTCTTCTCATTTTGAGTGGTGTAATATAATTATTTAAGATTATGGACTGATTGTGTGCTTTGGTCTTAAATGGTCTTTTTAATAGGTTTTGGGCTAAACCCAACTTTTCATCAACTTCTCTGCTTTCAGCTTTCAGTTTCTTCTGTAATTATAGATTAGAGGCTTTGATGTGCGGGAACAAAGGTGTCAATCCATGAGAACAGAATCTCTGAACCGTGGGGAGAATTCGATATGCCGGGTGCTCGAAGAGGTATGGGCTGGGGGATAGAATATATGCATGCACGGCGCAGACATCAAGCTATTTAGTGGGTATATATATCCATTGTGGTGGCTATATATGTACAGCACGGTGGCAATATATATACAGCACGGTGAATCTATATGTCCAATATGTGGGTTATGTAGACATATATCAGGATAGATGTATGTGTTTAATTTATTTATTGATTTTGCAGCTTTTTGAGAAGCTGAAGGCAACTTTCTCTACTTTTTGTTGGGTGGGATAAAAGGTATCGAAAGAGCCTGCCCGGATTTAAAACTAAGTGCTACTTCTATCTGATTCGTCTACTTCATTTGTTAAAGTATTGTACTTCTTCTGTCTCGTTCTTGTACTTCACTCTCCCAGCTCTTGTACTTCACTTTCCCGGCTCTTGTATTATTCTACAATCCACCTTTCAATATTCCTTGTCCGACTGCCGAAGTTAATCCCTATCTTGAATAGCCTACGAGGGTCGGCTGCAAAAGGCTGCGCATAATTCTTTTCGTTTATTTGTCTGAGAGCTTCCTCGGCACTGCCTTCCAGTTTAAATTCCATTACATATATGAATTTATCTGTTTGTTTGCAACACGAGGTCAATACGACCTTGCGATGTGCGGTACTCTGCCTTTACATAGAAGCCGATAAGCTTGAAAACGATGAACAGTACATTCTGATAATGTAATTCCTGGTCGCGTATTAACTCATAGGGTGTATCGGCAAAGAAACTTTGCAAGCGGTGGAAGAAAGATTCATAATCGCCACTGCGTACTTCACGAACGAATTTCTGAATTTGAAAAGGTGATTCAACCTTATCTGTATTTGCATAGAAAGGCAACAGAAATTTCATAAATCCTTCTTCTACCTCGCGATTGGGAAAGCCTAACTGATAAGTAGCAAATTCCTGGTCAAATTTCTTTATAGTGAGATATCCACTTTGATAAATCACAGGAATAGGATTGGTCGAAGCCGAATCGACACTGTTCAGTATGTCCGCATCGGTTTCTACATGCGCCATACAGTGCAGGTCATAGTGATGGGCTTTTAATAATTCCACCAGATAAGTAGGTGTTCCGGTTTCAAACCAGTAACTACCGAACTTCATTTTGAAGAATGTATTAAGCACGCTGAACGGATTATATATGCCGACAGAATCTTCTACGAAATGACACCCATCGTAACACGTTCTTAATTCACGGCATACTTCTGTCCCTCAAAGAGTTCGCGCTTACCTTCAAAGTAGGCTTCGAGCGTAGACACCAACAAACTTTTCCCAAAGCGGCGCGGGCGGTTTAGGAAGAAGTAGCTGCCTGTCTTTACCATTTGATAGACTAAGGCAGTTTTGTCGATGTAGAAATATCCGTCTCTGCGAATCTTCTCAAAGTTCTGTATTCCGATGGGGTAAATCTTGCTCATGACCAGGATAGATTTAGAATTCTAATGCTACAAAGATACACCCTTTTCCGCTTAGAACGCAATTTGCATGCCGAAAGTTTAATGAAGCCTCCGGTTAGTTATGCTGGCTCAGAAACCGTATAAGTCCCCGCCGGACGGAGTCCAACCCGAAATCTTCCGGACGTATCTCCGATAAAGGCAGGAAGAAGGAATCCGCCACATCATCCATTGCCGAGAAATGGCTCATATCTTCTACGGTGCAAAGAAAGAACATATCAAGCGTGTGTACGGGAAACCCGGAGTAGATGTAAATATTGGGAAGTGAGAATTGATAAATGGCTTGCTTCACTTTCAATCCGGTTTCTTCCAATACTTCGCGGGCTACGCCTTCTTCTCCTGTTTCGTCCATGTCGATAAAGCCGCCGGGAAGGTCGAGCGTACCTTTGGCGGGCTCTTTGGCGCGTCGGCAGACTAGCAACTCGTTCTTTTCATTCAGAATCAGCGCCACGGTAGCGGCGGACGGGTTGAAATAATAGACAAAGCCGCAATCGGCACATTTCTTGGATTTTTCATTGTTGACCTCGAAATGTGAGGAACCACATTTGGGGCAATATTGGAATTGGTCGAGAGGATGTTTCATAATTCTTTTGCAGATACTGCATTTGGTTCTTTTCGATTACAAAAGTACCTAAAAAAGCAAAAACGACAAACTTTATGAGTGTATCGTTTTTGCCTGTTTTTCCTTTTTCCCTTAAAGAAGACGTTTCTTTGAATTATTTTACTTGGAACTTTTCTAAACTTTCTCCAACGAAAGGTGCTTTATTTGAATTAGTAACCAACATCGTACTGTGTATTTTATTATATCCGTATTGTTTGTTCCATACATCTTTGTTTGATCTTTGCAGCTTTTTGTTTTTTCACTACCTTTGAGCCGCTTAACATGAACCCCAAAAAATGAGAAACATGAAAAAGAATCTTTTATTAATTATTGCTATTCTATTTGTTTTTTCAGCACAGGCTCAGAACACGTTAAAATTGATGACCTACAATATCAAGAATGCAAACGGCATGGATGATGTCTGTAATTTCCAGCGTATAGCGAATGTGATAAACAACGCTTCTCCCGATGTGGTGGCTATACAGGAAGTGGACAGCATGACGAAGCGGAGCGGACAGAAGTATGTGTTGGGAGAAATTGCCGGGCGCACACAAATGCATGCCTACTTTGCACCTGCCATTGATTTTGATGGTGGAAAATACGGAATCGGATTACTGACCAGACAAGTTCCGGTACGCCTGCAAACTATCCCTTTACCGGGAAGAGAAGAAGAGCGTGCCCTGGTTCTCGCAGAATTTGAAGATTACATTTACTGTTGCACTCATATGTCGCTGACAGAAGAAGATCGAATGGAATCATTGAAGATTGTGAAATCGTTTACTACTCCTTATAAAAAGCCTCTTTTTCTGGCAGGAGACATGAATGCCGAACCGGAATCCGACTTTATTAAAGAACTGCAAAAGGATTTTCAGTTACTTTCCAATCCCAAACAGCATACTTATCCTGCTCCAGAGCCGAAGGAAACGATAGATTATATTGCGGCATTAAAATCCAATGCAAACGGTTTCGCTCTTATATCCGCACAGGTATTGAATGAGCCTATGGCTTCCGACCATCGCCCTATATTAGTAGAACTCCGAACTGCCGAAGAAGCAAACAAAATATTCCGCACGAAACCTTATTTGCAGAATCCGGTAGGCAATGGCATTACAGTGATGTGGGAAACTACCGTCCCTGCATATTGCTGGGTAGAATATGGAACGGACACTACTCAACTGAAACGTGCGCGTACAATCGTAGACGGACAGGTGGTTTGCAATAACTACTTGCACAAAATACGTATAGACGGTTTGCAACCCGGTCAGAAGTATTATTATCGTGTATGCTCACAGGAAATGCTGCTTTACCAGGCATATAAAAAGGTGTTCGGCAATACGGCACAGTCGTCTTTCAGTGAGTTCACGCTTCCGGCAACGGATACGGATTCTTTTACTGCCGTTGTTTTTAATGACCTGCATCAGCATACCAAAACTTTCCGTGCCCTGTGCAAACAAATACAGAATGTGGATTATGACTTCGTTGTTTTCAACGGTGACTGTGTAGACGATCCTGTCGATCATAATCAAGCGACTGCTTTTATCAGCGAACTGACAGAAGGTGTTCATGGCGACCGCATACCGACTTTCTTTATGCGCGGTAATCACGAAATCCGCAATGCATATTCTATTGGTTTGCGCGATCATTACGACTATGTAGGAGACAAGACTTACGGTTCTTTCAACTGGGGGGATACCCGTATTGTCATGTTGGACTGCGGAGAAGACAAACTGGACTCTCATTGGGTGTATTATGGTCTGAATGATTTTACTCAATTGCGTAATGAACAGGTCGATTTCCTGAAAAAAGAACTTTCTGCCAAAGAATTCAAGAAAGCGAAGAAACGTGTTCTTATTCACCATATTCCACTTTATGGCAATTCTGAAAAAAATCTTTGTGCCGACTTATGGACTAATTTATTAGAGAAGGCACCTTTCAATGTTAGCTTGAATGCACATACTCATAAATATGCTTTTCATCCGAAAGGTGAGTTAGGCAATAATTATCCGGTTGTTATCGGTGGAGGATATAAGATGGATAGTGCTACGGTGATGATTCTGGAGAAGAAGAAAGATAAGTTGCGGATTAAGGTACTGAATGTAGAAGGAAAAGTTTTATTGGATATTACAGTCTGAGCATTCATCCTATAAAACAGAAAAGCACAAGAGATACCGGTGGAGGTTAATCTTGTGCTTTTCTGTATGTAAGATACTGTTGATTGATATCGGTTTCTCTTTTAGAATTTTTCCCGTCCCATGTAGTATTCTGGTTTCTTTTCTTTTGGAATATGTACACACACACTGTGCTAGAGAAATTGTAGTCTTAATGATAATAGTGAGAGAAAAAGTAATAGACAAGTTTATATATAAATGCATTGTCTTTTTTATTTATTTGCTTGATAAATAGGTATATAAGTGTACGTTCATTCGTTTTGTATTTATGGAACTAACTCAATATTTGCCATTTGTTTACGGGAAAACCGTCTATTTTTGTATAAAATAGTAAAAAGAAATGTGATATGTATAAACTGCTTATTTCAATGGCTCTCTCGCCGCTTGTTGCGATGGGAGGGGAGAAGGTACATAAGCCTTCTATAAAACGTCCCAATATTATTCTGATTAATATGGATGATATGGGATATGGTGATTTGACTGTTACAGGTGCACAGGGGTATAGCACCCCCAATATTGATCATCTTTCTTTTGAGGGTGTCCGTTTTACTCAATTTTACAGTCCTTCTTCAGTCAGTTCTGCTTCAAGGGCTGGATTGATGACTGGATGTTATCCGAATCGGATTAGTATTTATGGAGCTATTAAGCCGGAAACTGGTATTGGCGTACATCCTGATGAAATTTTTATATCACAGATTGTCAAGAAAGTAGGTTATACAACTGCAATTGTGGGAAAATGGCATTTAGGTAGTGAGTTTGAGTATTTACCTTTGCAACGAGGGTTTGATGAATATTTCGGATTACCTTATTCGAATGATATGTGGCCTTATGGCTATTTGGTGCGTCCTGGGGAAGTGCCAACCGAGCGGGTGATGAAACGTCCGGAGTTGCCTCTTTATAATGGCAATAAAATCGAAAGGTATATCAAAACCATGGATGATCAAAACTCATTGACGGAACTTTATACTAAATATGCGGTTGATTTTATTCATCGACAGCGGAAAAAGCCTTTTTTTCTTTATTTTGCTCATACAATGGTACATGTTCCGTTGCCTGTTTCAGATAAATTTCGAGGCAAAAGCGAACAAGGGCTTTTTGGTGATGCAATGATGGAAGTGGACTGGAGTGTGGGGGAAGTCTTGAAAGCTGTTCGTGAAGCGGGTTTAGAAGAAAATACATTGGTTATATTTACATCCGATAATGGAGCTTGGATAAATTTTGGAATGAGGGCAGGTTCTACAGGTGGTCTGCGGGATGCAAAACATGTTACATATGAAGGTGGACAACGCGTGCCTTGTATTATGAAATGGCCGGCGCAGATTCCTGCCGGATGGATTTGTAATCAGTTGACTAGTGGCATTGATATTTTACCTACGATAACTGCAATTGTTGACGGACAACTACCAGAACGGAAAATTGACGGTGTGAATATCCTGTCGTTAATGCAAGGGGATAAAAGTTTTAAGCCTCATAACTATTTTTATTATTATGATCAAAAGAATCAATTGGATGCTGTACGAGACGAACGGTTCAAATTGGTCGAACCTCATCTTTATATTACTTATGATGGTACGTTACCTCACGATGACGGTACACCTGGACCGCGAACGAAAGCTTATACAGACTGGGCGCTTTATGATTTACGACGTGATCCTGGAGAACGATACGATGTTAAGAGTCTTTATCCTAAAGAAGTAGAGCGGTTGAAACAAGCTCTTGAGGTTATGCGTAAGCAATGCGGGGATAGTAATATGCATAGGAAGGGAAAGGAAGTTCGCCCCGCTGGAAAGATGCAATGATAAAATGAGGGTGTGTCGAAACGATGCATCCTCTTTTTTGTATAAACAAAGCCCCGACTTTCCCAAGCCAGGGCTTTGTCATG
>NZ_JANJZR010000059.1 GCF_024623065.1 Bacteroides acidifaciens | reverse complement strand
AGTTATAGATATACCGTTTTTCTTGTATAGACTAACTAAAATTTATGCATAACCCCACTAGAATTTACGGGTGACCCTAGAAAAAGCAATATTTAGCATGATTTCAGTCTCTAAATACCTACTACCCATAAAAAGAAAACCCTCATAAGTACTTAACTTACAAGGGTTTCTTCAGGGGTGGCAGATGGGACTCGAACCCACGACATTCAGAACCACAATCTGACGCTCTAACCAACTGAACTACAGCCACCATGTCTGCGTTTCTCTAACGCGGTGCAAAGATAGATATTATCTTTTAATCTCCAAAAAAATCCACTACTTTTTTTTGTAAAAAGTATATTCTTTTATTCCCTGATTGTGCTTACTGAAAAAGGTTCGCGCGTCATTCGTGAAGATTTTCAGAGAGTTACGTGCTTGTAAAGGAATTGAATCAGCCGATAGGTTGATGGGGAGTAATTGATGATTTTTTTTCCCCGATTGCATCGGGCGGGCTGTCCATACCAAACTGTATTCGCAATTATTGAGACGTGTGGTACTATCTTTTACTAATTCCATCCTTACCATAAGTCCGCCATCCGTGCGACGAGCAGACATATTGGAGATAAAATTCCCTAGTGAATAAACGATGAGATGCTTGTCGTTTGTCAGGCTGTCCGTGCGGACTTCGATGGGTTGTACGACGTGCGGATGCGAACCGATTACGTGGTCGACACCTTTTCGGAGCAGCCAATCGGCGAGGAACTTCTGCTCTTTGTCCGGCAAGGATTGATATTCTATCCCCCAATGCATGCAGGCGATGATTGCGTCCGGTTTTAGGGCTTTGCCGGTTTCTATATCTTTTGCGATAATCGTCGTGTCGATATAGTTCACGATATTGGGCAGGGTGACGGGGATTCCGTTTGTGCCATACGTGTAATTGAGCAGGGCGATACGGAATCCGTTTTTCTCTAATAGGAGAGGGTATTCTTTTTCGCGTGCTTCGGAGTTGATATACGTTCCAGCATGAGGAATCTTCAATGTGTCGATTAGTTGGATGGTACGTTCCAATCCGGGGCTGCCGCGGTCGAGGCTGTGGTTGTTGGCAGTCACGAGGACATTGAATCCGGCATTATGGATGGCAGTCAGAAACTCGTCTGGTGCACTGAAAGCCGGATACCCTTTATAAGGTTTTCCGCCTAACGTGACTTCCAGGTTGGCGATGGCAAGGTCGGCTCTATTTATCTCTTCCTTGACATATTCAAAACAAGTGGAATAATCATAGCCTTTTGCAGTCCGTGCGGCATTGATTTGTCCTTGATGTTGCATTAAGTCTCCTACGAAAAGGAGTCGGAGCGTATCGGCAGGTAGAATACTGTCAATGGCGGAAAGACTGTCCGCTAAGGTCGTATCGATAGAATCTCTCCTTGCCTGCGACCGTGAGGTGCATGACAGGGAGAGAAGCATGATTATCAGAAACAGTGTGTGCCTCATTGATAAATGGCCTTCTTACCGGCTAGGAGTGTGTTTTTCATTAACGATACAATCGTCATCGGCCCGACACCGCCCGGCACGGGAGTGATGAATGAACACTTCGGAGCTACTTCATCAAACTTCACGTCGCCGGTCAGTTTGAATCCGGATTTCTTTGTAGCGTCCGGCACGCGGGTAGTACCTACGTCGATAACTACTGCGCCTTCTTTTACCATTTCGGCTTTCACGAAGTTGGGCTGTCCCAAAGCGGCGATAATAATATCAGCTTCCTGGCATTCTTTTATCAGATCTTTGCTGCGGCTGTGGCATACGGTTACGGTGGCGTCACCCGGATAAGCCTTTTGCATCATCAGTGCAGCCATCGGTTTGCCAACGATGTTGCTGCGTCCGAGCACGACACATTTCTTGCCCGAAGTTTCTATTTCGTAGCGTTTCAGCAGTTCGAGGATACCGTTGGGAGTAGCAGACACATAGCAGGGAAGCCCGATGGACATGCGGCCTACGTTTATCGGGTGGAAGCCGTCTACGTCTTTACGGTAATCAATGGTTTCAATTACTTTCTGTTCGGAGATATGTTTTGGTAACGGGAGTTGCACGATGAAGCCGTCCACATCGCTGTCTTCGTTAAGTTCGCGTACTTTGGCTAGCAGTTCTTCCTCGGTCACGTCACTTTCGTAACGGATGAGTGAGGATTTGAATCCGCAAACTTCGCAGGCTTTTACTTTGGCGGCTACATACGTTTCGCTGCCACCGTCATGTCCCACAAGGATTGCTGCTAAATGAGGGCGTTTGCCGCCACGAGCCACAATTTCGGCCACTTCGGCTGCAATCTCTTGTTTCACTTGTTCGGAAATGGCTTTGCCATCTATCAGAGTCATATTTTCAAAGTATTTATTGGTGATGGGCAAAAGTAAAATAAATAACTGAACTGTCCAAAAAGATTGGAGTATAAAAAAGAAGATGCCTCTGCGGCATCTTCTTTTTGTATGGAGAGCATATAATTATCTCAAAGCAGCTTCTAACATCTCGGCGATATTGAAATTGGCGGACTGCTATAAGCGGGGGATAGGCTGCAAGGCTGATTATTCAAAAGCGATGGAGGAATACCTGCATATGGCAGAACGTACCGGTCGTTACTGGGAAAGATACGTTGACAGTATCGGGACAGCATTATATGAAATTGGCAATATGTATATGAATGGTTTAGGAGTAGGTATTGATTTGAAGAAAGCTCATCATTATTTCAAACTTGCTGTGAAGAAAGGCAATCTTGATGCTGAAAACGCGCTCAACAATAAGAAGTTCAGAGATTTTAAAATATGAAACTGCGAACATTGTGTTTCGAGGGCGATTATGTTCTTGAAAAAAGAGAGAAGGAGAAATCCGACCAAATGGTTGAAAAAGGTGGTGAACGGCAAACATCTGTCGGGTATGGACTTGGCGGAAGCGTTATGTCTGTTGGGTAGCTGCTATCAGTATGGTTGGGGTGTGGAATATGACATGACATCGGTCACTATGCAATGGGATAACTACAAGAGAATGGTTTGGAAATCTATAAAGATACCAAAATAATAAGAGCCTGTTTAAATTTTCCTGAGATTATGTTAGAGGCTTTACCGACCAGTTTTTATTCGTCACATAGTCTCCGTCATGCTCCTCACAACAACAGAAAATATACTCGAAAGCAACTCTCAAAACTGTGTTGGGCAAAACTCGGAGCAGGCTCTTAATAACCCACTTTTCATTCATTAATAGAAAAGTTCTCTTTCATTAATTGTAAACTTCTTATTATCAGCATGTAAACTTATTTTTCGTTAACCGTAATCTATAAACGCAAGCTTCGTTTATAAAAACAAAGGCTTTGATTATAAAAACAAAGCTTGCAATTATATAATCAAAGCTTGCGTTTATAGTTTGTATCGAATGAAAAGAAAGTTTCCTTCCTGTCCGAAGGAACTTTATACTTAATGGGCGGGAAGTTTTCTATTAATAGCCAAGAGCGCAACTGTTAATATCCCTTCCGCCAACTACATACGGACGCGACAAGAAGAGCCGGGTAAAGTTAAAATATCAGCTATAAGATTATGACTGAAGAGAATTTAAACAGGCTCTAAGAGAAAAGCAATACCCTCTTACAAAAAAAGAGGAAGCCGTGGCTCCCTCTTTCTATTCGGAATTTAGAAATGATTCTTTCTTTTATCTCTTCATTTTCGGCATCATCTTGCCCATTTTGCTGCCAGTTACCATTTTCATCATTTTACGGGTCTGGTCAAATTGTTTCAGCAAGCGGTTTACTTCCTGAATCGTTGTTCCGCTACCTTTGGCGATGCGTGTGCGGCGTGAGCCGTTCAGAATCTCCGGGTTGGAACGTTCTGCTGGGGTCATTGAGTAGATAATGGCTTCGATGCTCTTGAAAGCGTTGTCGTCAATCTCAATGTCCTTGATTGCTTTGCCTACTCCTGGAATCATGGAAGCAAGATCTTTCAGATTACCCATCTTCTTGATTTGGGCAATCTGGCTGAGGAAGTCGTTGAAGTCGAACTGGTTCTTGGCAATCTTTTTCTGCAAGCGTTTGGCTTCTTCTTCGTCATATTGCTCCTGTGCACGTTCTACCAGTGAAACGATGTCACCCATGCCGAGAATACGGTCTGCCATACGGGCAGGGTGAAACTGGTCGATTGCTTCCAGCTTTTCTCCAGTACCTACGAACTTGATTGGCTTGTTGACTACCGAACGGATAGAAAGAGCCGCACCACCACGGGTGTCACCGTCGAGTTTGGTAAGTACCACACCGTTGAAGTCCAAGCGTTCGTTAAATTCCCTGGCTGTGTTTACAGCATCCTGACCAGTCATGGAGTCTACTACGAACAGGATTTCGTTCGGGTTGATGGCTTCTTTGATAGCAGCGATTTCGTTCATCATCTGTTCGTCTACTGCCAGACGTCCGGCGGTATCGACGATGACGAGGTCATATCCTTTGGATTTTGCTTCCTGGATGGCGTGTTGTGCGATTTCAACCGGATTCTTGCTATCTAGTTCGCAGTACATCGGTACTTCGATTTGTTCTGCCAATACGCGCAACTGTTCGATAGCTGCCGGACGGTAAACGTCACAAGCCACCAGTAATGGTTTACGGTTCTTCTTGGTTTTCAGCATCCGTGCCAACTTACCGGAGAAGGTGGTCTTACCCGAACCTTGCAAACCTGACATCAGGATAACTGCCGGACGGGCGTTGATATTGATTTCGGCTGTCTCTCCACCCATCAACTGCGTAAGCTCGTCATGTACGATCTTCACCATCAACTGGCTTGGCTTCACAGCCGTAAGCACGTTCTGGCCAAGAGCTTTTTCTTTCACCGTATCCGTGAAATTCTTTGCTACCTTGTAGTTTACGTCGGCGTCAAGAAGTGCCTTGCGTACGTCTTTCAGCGTCTCCGCTACGTTGATTTCGGTGATTTTGCCTTCACCTTTCAGAATCTTGAATGACCGTTCCAGTCTTTCACTTAAATTATCGAACATAGTTATTTAATTACTAATTAATTATTTGAGCCTGCAAATGTACAAAAATCTCTCGGATTTATATCTTTTTATTCTGCCATTTTGCTTTTTTGAGATAAATATAGCTTGTTATCAATAGCAAGGTATAGTACACTATCTCAATTGTAAAGCAGATTTCGATCGGTGCTTTCAGCCACATTCCGATGAATATGATGTATGAACCGTAGATGAAGATTGTTATTGTTTCGAGCAATAGGGCGGCCTGCGTATTTCCCGTGCCGGAAATGCCGTTGAACGCAACATTGGCTACCGACGCGATGAGCATGGCGATGCAAATCACGTGGACTGATGGGACGGACTCTGTGATAAGCGCGGCTTCGCTGGTATAGACAGACAGAAGAAACTGTGGAAATAGTGCTGTGACCGCTACGAGCCCCAGCATAATGAAGAACGAGAATCTTGCAATTTTGTTGATGAGCGGCATTACATGCTTGATGCCGCCGGCACCGATGGCGTTGCTGACAAGGCTGTTTGTGGTGGTCGCCAGTGAGTTGACGGGAATCAACAATACAACGTAGATACTCCGGACGATGTTGGCGATGGCAAGCTCCCGCTGTCCCAGCCGTTCTACGGCTACGAAGAAGATGAACCAGGTGCCCATCGACAGGAAGTATTGGAGCATGGTGAAACAGGAGATGCTGAGAATCCGCATCAATAACGCAGGATCGAACGAACGCAGGCGGTTCAATCCGTATTTTTTTAAGTCGATAGTGACGTATGTGTAGATAAGGAAAAAGAGAATCGAAGAGACTTCTGCCAGTACGGATGCAATGGCGGCTCCCTTGATGCCCATTTCCGGCAGTCCGAATTTACCGAAAATTAATGCGTAGTCCAGCACGACATTGGTCAATGCCATGACTACTGCGTTGATGGTAAGCACTTTGGTACGTGTGATACCGATATATAATGCCCGAAACATGACATTGACGAAAGAGAAGAAAAATCCGTAGATGCGCCAGTCGAGAAACTCCATCGTCCCTTCGTAGATGGACTCTGAAGATACAAGCAGCCGCATGATGTTTCCGCCGAACGCTTTGGTAAAGCCGAACAGTATCAGTGCCATGCTAAACAGGAACATGACGCCTTGGATCATGACCGGACCTACATCCGTATAGCGTCCCTCGCCATTGCGTCTGGCGATGACTATCTGAGAGCCGGTACTGAATCCGAATGCTATGGTGAATACACATATATAGAATAACCCGCCCATGGCAGATGCTCCGAGGGCTACCTCACTCACGTGTCCGAGGAATGCCGTGTCGGTGACGTTGATGACATTTTGTGCCAGCAAGCTCAGTAGTATCGGGTAACTGACACTCCAAATCTGTTTGTTGGTATACATAATTAAGTGTTTAAGTTTACACTTTGCAAAGATAGTGCTTTATTTCGATTCGGGGGTAACGGGGTAGATGAAAACAATTTCCCAGCCGCACTGTGTCTTCCTGTCTTTTCGTACTTTATATCTGCCATATAGCACGCTTCTTTACATAGAACGATGATGTCATTGTCCTGTATCTGGAATTGTTGTCGATGGATTCTGTGTTTACTCGCTTGATATTTAGCTGTTTGTTAGATGATATGCAAAAGCAATAAAAAGAGCGAAGATTACAAAGAAACCTTCGCTCTTTTTACTGTTTTATTTTTTGTTGAGAATTTCACGTGCTCCGGGACCTTCGTGATTTGGATAGCCCGGGGTGTGATTTCTGCACCGTGGGTCGGCATCAACTTTCAGGCTGCGGTAGTCGTCTTTTGTCCGGGTGATGTAGTCGTCGAGCATTGTACGGTGTTCTGCAAGAACTTTTGTGTATTTAGGGTCTTTGGCTAGATTCTTGCGTTCTCCCGGGTCTTTCTTCATGTCGTACAGTTCTTCTCCGTTCCCTTCAAGGTAGTGGGTGTATTTGTATCTTGGTCCACGTACCATACGTCCGGGAGTCGTCACGTATTCATATTCGCTATGCCATTCGGAGACGACATACGGGTGGGTTTTCTTCTGTTTCTCTCCTTTTAGGGTGGGGGCAAGGCTGATTCCCGCTTTTTCCGCCGGAATGGAAATTCCTGCCAGGTCGCAAAGGGTGGGTAGAAGGTCGAGTGTGGGCTGTGTGAGCAGATGGTCTACCGGTTTTTTTTGTTGTTTGATGCCGGGGCCTGCAAATATGAACGGAACGTTTGTCATTTCGTCGTAGAAGCTGATATGCTTGGTCACCATGCGGTGTGAAGCCATTCCGTCGCCGTGGTCGGCTAGGATGACTATGATGGTGTTCTTTCCGGCTGGTGTGGAATAGAGTGCTTTCAGTACGCTGTCCACTTGTTTGGATACCATCTTCGTATAGTGCTGGAAGGCTGCGATGTAGTGGCGGTAGTTCTCCTCGCTCCAGTGGGAAGCCTGTGTCATGCGGCGGTGGCTGCAACAAATATACTGTACGGGAGTAGGGATGTTGTTCCAGTCTTCGACATCGAAGTTGGCAGGCAGTTCGGGAAGAGTGCCGCTGACATGGCGGTCTGTGTGTACGCCTTCGTTCGCTCCTACGAATCCGCAGATATTGTGAGGGTTTTGAAAGTCGGCGATGCAAATGAAAGGTTCCTGTGGCGGGTTGCTCAGATAGGCTACTGCGTCTTCACAGGTTCCCACATCAAGGAAACTGTCGTTGTTGACGGGAAATTCGGGGTCGGTAAATGGTTTTGCTACCGGTTCCTTATGCTTGAATCCTCTTAGCGAACCCATGTCGTGAGTCTTTCCGAAGTGCACGGCTTCGTAACCGTTTTCGGAGAAAAGGCTTCCTAGTGTCGGTATGCTTTCCGGTATGTGTGTGTTGACGGGTTCGCTGGAATTGGAACGTACGTTGGTTTGATGAGGCATCATGCCGCTCCATAAGGCTGCGCGTGAAGGTTGGCTGAGAGGACAGCCTACATAAGCATTGGAGAAGATAACCCCTCTCGAAGCTACTTCGTCCATAGGAAGGGTGCATCCTTGTGTATGCCCGTAAGCGCCTACGACACGTTGCGTCAAATGGTCGCATTGGATAATCAGGAAATTCGGCTTTTCTTGTGCCTGGGCCGCTATGCCGCATAGGGCTAAACCCATGAAAGGATAAATCGTTTTCATTCTTGGTTAGAATTAGGTAATATTGATTTTGCAACAAAAGTAGGAAAAAAGGGGATGTAAAAAAGGGTAGGAGAGCGGTTTTGGACGTAAATGAAAGGATTTTGTACAAAAGTGGAATCCTGAAAAAGAGAATGGTGGCCAACCTGCGGAATAATTGCAGTTTGACCACCATTCGTTATTTATCGTTTTCCGTCGATTAGCTGTTCATGCTCATCAGGAATTCGTCGTTATCTTTGGTTTTCTCCAGACGGTCTTTGACGAAATCCATTGCTTCAATCGGATTCATGTCGGCAAGGTATTTGCGTAATATCCACATGCGGTCGAGCGTTGTCTTGTCAAGCAGCAGGTCGTCGCGGCGAGTGCTGGAGGCAGTGATGTTGACAGCAGGGAAGATACGTTTGTTGGACAGGTTGCGGTCGAGTTGCAGCTCCATGTTACCTGTACCCTTGAATTCTTCGAAGATAACTTCGTCCATCTTGGAACCGGTATCAATTAAGGCAGTAGCGATGATGGTCAGTGAACCGCCGTTTTCGATGTTACGTGCCGCACCGAAGAAACGTTTGGGTTTGTGCAATGCGTTGGCATCGACACCACCGGAAAGCACTTTGCCGGATGCCGGGGAAACTGTATTGTATGCGCGTGCCAGACGGGTGATGGAGTCAAGGAAGATAACTACGTCGTGACCACATTCTACCAGGCGTTTTGCTTTTTCCAATACGATACCTGCGATTTTCACGTGGCGTTCTGCCGGTTCGTCGAAAGTGGAAGCGATGACTTCCGCGTTAACGCTGCGTGCCATGTCGGTTACTTCTTCAGGGCGTTCGTCAATCAGCAGCATAATCATATATACTTCCGGGTGGTTGGCTGCTATCGCATTGGCGATGTCTTTCATCAGGATAGTCTTACCGGTCTTCGGCTGGGCTACGATGAGTGCACGTTGTCCTTTACCAATCGGAGCGAAAAGGTCTACAACACGAGCGGACATGGAGTCTGAATAACCGCCTTTACAAAGCTTGAACTTTTCATCCGGGAAGAGGGGAGTCAAATGTTCGAAAGGAACACGGTCGCGGACGAAAGCTGCGTCACGTCCGTTGATTTTCGATACTTTGACCAACGGGAAATATTTTTCTCCTTCTTTCGGCGGACGGATAACTCCTTCTACTACGTCACCGGTCTTCAAGCCGAATAGCTTGATTTGTGACTGTGATACGTAAATGTCGTCCGGAGAAGAAAGATAGTTGTAATCGGATGAACGGAGGAATCCGTATCCATCCTGCATGATTTCCAAAACGCCTACGCCATTGAGGATATCGTCAAATTCGTATGGCTTTTCACGCTCGATAATTTTGCGCTCCTGTGGTTGCTGTGTCGGGAAGTTTTCACTGGCATTGTTCTGCTGGTTGGAACGTTGCATAGGCAGGCGCTGCTGGTTCTGAGCTTGGTTTTGGTTATTGTTGCGCTGGAAATTATTATTGTTGTTAGCATTATTGTCACGTGGGCGAACAATACGCGGACGTTGCTGCTGGGCTTGTTGCTGCTGTTGGGACGGGTGTTGCTGAGGCTGTTGTTGCTGAGAGTAGGGGGCTTGCTCGGCCGGCATTTGTGCCGGTTCTGCTTTCGTTGCCTCGAATTTACCGAACAACTCAGTCGGAAGCTCTATTTTTTCTGAAGGCAGGTCCTCGATTGGGATAAAATCATCATCGTCGGCATTGGACAAGATATTGCTTTCTTCATCGATAGCGGGTGCAGCTTTCTTTTGTGGTTTTGCTATTGCCTTCTTTTCAGAGGGCTTGTTGGCTTCAACGGCAGACTTATTAGTTTCGGCAGTAGAACTGTTGGTTTCTACCACAGGCTTGTTGGGTTTTTCCTTCTTTTCAGCAGGTTGCGACACCGGAGCTACTTTCTGTGTAGCTTCAGTAGGCTTTTCTGCTGCAACAGGTTTTGCTTCCATAGCCTTGGTCACTACCGGCTTGGCATTCTCTACCTCTTTTTTTTCTGTTGTCTCAGAATTCTTGCGTGGACGACCTACTTTACGCTTCGGAGCAGCGTTCTCGTTTTTGGCATCAATGGCGGGAGTCTCTTTTTCTTTGTTTGTATTTTCCTCTTTGGAAGGTTGTTGCGTCTTTACAGGAGTAGCTTCTTTGGTCTTTGCAACTTCTCCGCCCTTGGCTGCGGAAACTGCCTTGTCTTCTTTCTTGGCAGGAGTTACACGTGGCGAACGCTTTTTCTTGTCTTCTTTGCGTTCTTCTTTGAGCTTATCTGCGGCAACCTTCTTAGTAGCTCCTACGATTGCTTGTTCATCGAGTATCTTATAAACAAGGTCTTCTTTTTTGAATGAGTCTGCTTTTTTAATGCCTAAATCTTTGGCAATAATTTGAAGTTCCGACAGTTCTTTGTCGTTTAATTGGATAATGTTATACATATAGTATGGTAAGTTATTAATATTTTTTTAGCTGAATTACGGACAGCATTACTACAGCTTATAGCTATAGATATGCAAGTATACGTTTGGTTTTTTGTTATGAATTAGGGATGTATGTGTTGAATCGTAGAATGTTTCAACGGGGCAAAGATAATAATTTTTTTTGGTTTCATGAACAATCAAACATTTTTTTCCACGTAAAAGTGTATCTTTGCTATATAAAAGAAAATAGTATGACAGTAAATGAAGCTTATTTAATTTATTTTTCGCCTACACATACATCAAAACAAATAGCGGAGGCGATTGTTCACGGAACGGGCATAAAAAATATTCTTCCCATAAATGTCACTCAACAGGCTGCCGGAGAAATTGTAATTCCTGCGTCTGCATTAGCTATTATTGTGGTTCCCGTGTATGGGGGGCATGTGGCTCCTTTGGCAATGGAGCGTTTGCAGGGGATTCGCGGCTTGGATACGCCCACCGTTTTAGTTGTGGTTTATGGAAACCGTGCTTATGAAAAAGCTTTGATGGAGTTGGATGCTTTTGCCATATCTCATGGAATGAAGGTGATTGCCGGGGCAACTTTTATCGGAGAACACTCGTATAGCACCGATGAACACCCCATTGCCGTCGGGCGTCCTGATGACTCTGATTTGGCTCTGGCTGCGGAGTTCGGGAAAAAAATCCGGAAGAAAATAGAGACAGCCGATGCTATGGATACTCTTTATCCGGTAGATGTGCGTGCTATCAAACGTCCGAGCCAACCTTTCATTCCCTTGTTTCGTTTTTTGAGAAAGGTCATCAAGTTACGCAAAAGTGGTACGCCGCTTCCCCGTGCTCCTTGGGTGGAAAATGAAAGTGTATGTACTCATTGCGGATTATGCGTGGTTCGTTGTCCGGCAGGAGCTATAACCAAAGGTGATGAGTTGCATACGGATGAGTCTAAATGTATCAAATGTTGTGCCTGTGTAAAAGCCTGCACTAAAAAGGCGCGGGTATATGATACGCCTTTTGCGACTTTACTGTCTGATTGCTTTAAGAAGCAGAAACAGCCTCAGACTATCTTGTAAATAACGATACGTTGGGTCGTTTCATCAATACGGAAGCGGTTGTCTGTCCGTTCGCCTATCAGCCACGCAATACGTTCACCACAGCAGAGCACCCACTGGCGCTCTTTTTGTCTGATAGAGAATTTGCGGTCGGTCAGATAATCGCTTATCTTTTTCTTTCCTTTCATTCCGAAGGGAACAAAGGTGTCTCCTGTCTGCCACTTCCGATAAGAGATTTCTCCGTTTAGCTTGTCTGCGTCAAAACAGGCTATTCCCTTTTCTCTCGGAATCGGAAAGTCCGGCGTATATTCTTTTTCTTCTTTGATAATCTGAAAAGGAAGTTCCTCTTTGTTTCCTGATTGGGTGTTTTCTAATAAAAGGAGTTCCCTGTCTTTAATCACTCTCCATTCTTTACTGCTGAATTGTTTTCCCGGTTGTCCGTGAAGCGAATTGGTAATATCTTTGATTTGTGCGGAGTTGAAGCCCAAAGGGTGCAGAATTTCAAATAAAAGAGCTTCGGGTGCCGGCTCTTTTAATAATTCGCGGATTCGGATGCCTTCTGATGTGGTTATTTTTGTTTTGGCTTCCTCTATATATCTATTGTATATGGCAGATATGTCATTCAGATAATTACTGGTTTCTATCAGGCTGTTTTTTACCGATGGATTGATAGTCTGCATGAGAGGAAGAACGTTGAGACGGATTTTATTACGGGTATACTCGTCTACCAGATTGGTGCTGTCTGTCACATAAGCTTGCCCGATGCTTTGCAGGTAATGTAGGATTTCTTCCCGGTTGATACAAAGTAAAGGACGTATGATTGCTCCATTGCGGGGACGGATTCCTAATAGTCCGGTAATTCCTGTTCCGCGAATCAGGTTGAGCAATATCGTCTCTACGCTGTCATCTTGATGGTGGGCAACTGCAATGACATCAGCCTGGCATTTGTTTCTTACTTCTTCGAACCAATTATAACGTAATTCGCGGGCGGCCATTTCGATGGAAATATGATTCTCGGTTGCATATCGGGTCGTGTCAAAATCAACTGTGTGCAGGCGGATTTCGTATTTCTTGCATAATTGGCGGACGAATTGTTCGTCGCGATTCGATTCTTCACCGCGCAAATGGAAATTGCAGTGTGCGGCTTCGCAATGATAACCTGCTGCATGAAGGATGCATAACAATGCCACCGAGTCGGCGCCGCCGCTCAATGCTACCAGAATGTTGCTGTCGGAAGAAAATAAATCTTCTTTTTCTATATATTGTATAATCCGTTGTTGTATCATATGCTGCAAAGATAATAGTTTATTAAAGTATCTCAAGTGAATGAGCGTTGTTTTTAGTTGCAGGCTGGGGGATTAGAATATGAAAGCGCCTGTTATTTAAAAACAATCTAAATAATTTGCGTGCTCCGAAGTTATGAATTATCTTTGCCGAAAATTTTGAGAGTTATGCGTTTGTCCGAATTGAAAACAGGCGAAAAAGGTGTCATCGTTAAGGTATTGGGGCACGGTGGTTTTCGTAAACGTATTGTGGAGATGGGTTTTATTAAAGGTAAGACGGTTGAAGTACTGTTGAACGCTCCACTAAAGGACCCCATTAAATATAAAGTTCTGGGTTATGAAATTTCTCTTCGTCGTCAGGAGGCTGAGATGATCGAAGTGGTCAGTGAAGAGGAAGCTATAAAACTGGCTGAAGAGACTATTTACCATGAAGGGTTGCCTGAAGATATATCTGTAAAAGAAGAAGAGATGAAACGGTTTGCGTTAGGTAAACGCCGCACCATCAATGTTGCCTTGGTCGGAAATCCGAACAGCGGCAAGACTTCTTTGTTTAATCTGGCTTCCGGTGCTCATGAGCATGTAGGAAATTATAGCGGTGTGACTGTGGATGCCAAAGAAGGTTATTTCGACTTTGAAGGTTATCACTTCCGTATTGTCGATTTGCCGGGAACTTATTCTTTGTCGGCATATACGCCGGAAGAGATTTATGTTCGCCGTCATATTATCGACGAAACCCCGGATGTTATTATTAATGTAGTTGACTCTTCGAACCTTGAGCGGAATTTATATCTGACTACTCAACTCATTGATATGAATGTCCGTATGGTCGTGGCTCTGAATATTTACGATGAATTGGAAGCCAGTGGGAATACATTGGACTATCATTTATTGAGCAAATTGTTCGGTGTCCCGATGCTGCCTACGGTAAGTAAGAAAAATCGCGGACTGGACACTCTGTTTCATGTGGTCATTAACCTCTATGAAGGAGTCGACTTTTTTGATAAACAGGGAAATATGAATCCGGAAGTGCTCAGAGACCTGACCGAATGGCATGATTCTTTGGAAGACCGGAAACACCATGAAGAGGAACACTTGGAAGACTATGTGCGTGAACATAAGAAAACCGGACGTGTATTCCGGCATATTCACATTAATCATGGTCCCGATTTGGAAAAAGCGATTGATGCTGTAAAAGATGAAGTTTCCAAGAACGAATTTATCCGCCATAAATATTCCACTCGCTTCCTGTCTATCAAGCTGTTGGAGAACGACTTGGACATAGAGAGTTTTGTGCGTACTTTGCCGAATGCGGAAGCTATTCTCAGTATTCGTGATAAAATGGCTAAGCGTGTTCAGAGTACGATGAATGAGGATTGTGAGTCCGCTATTACGGATGCAAAATATGGTTTTATCAGTGGTGCATTGAAAGAAACGTTTACTGATAACCACTTGGAACAGGCACAGACTACAAAAGTGCTGGATGCCATCGTTACTCATCGTATTTGGGGCTATCCCATCTTTTTCCTTTTTATGTATCTGATGTTTGAGGGCACGTTTGTGCTTGGCGAATATCCGATGATGGGGATTGAATGGCTGGTGGGACAGATTGGTGATTTGATTCGCAATAATATGTCCGAAGGGCCGTTGAAGGATATGCTGGTTGACGGTATTGTCGGCGGAGTAGGGGGAGTCATTGTCTTCTTACCGAATATCCTTATTCTGTATTTCTGCATTTCGTTGATGGAGGATTCAGGATATATGGCACGTGCTGCGTTTATTATGGATAAGATTATGCATAAGATGGGATTGCATGGGAAGTCATTTATTCCGTTGATTATGGGATTCGGATGTAATGTGCCTGCTATTATGGCTTCGCGTACGATTGAGAACCGGAAAAGCCGTCTTATTACGATGCTGGTGAATCCGTTGATGTCTTGCAGCGCGCGTCTGCCTATCTATTTGCTGCTGGTGGGAGCTTTCTTCCCGAACAATGCCAGTCTGGTGTTGTTAGGTATTTATGCGATCGGAATATTTCTGGCTGTGTTGTTGGCGCGTTTGTTCAGCAAGTTTTTGGTGAAGGGTGACGATACTCCGTTCGTGATGGAACTTCCGCCATACAGGATGCCGACAGCTAAATCAATCTTCCGTCATACATGGGAGAAAGGAGCCCAGTATTTGAAGAAAATGGGAGGGATTATTATGATTGCTTCTATTATCATTTGGTTCTTAGGGTATTATCCGAATCATGACGCATATGAGACGGTAGCCGAACAGCAGGAAAATTCTTATATAGGTCAGCTTGGCCGTGCGATAGAGCCAGTGATTACACCTATGGGGTTTGACTGGAAGCTGGGTATCGGTTTGATTTCGGGAGTAGGAGCGAAAGAATTGGTTGTTAGCACTTTGGGAGTTTTATATGTAGACGATCCGGAAGCTGATGAGGCTAGTTTGGCGGAGCGGATACCGATAACTCCACTGGTTGCTTTCTGTTATATGTTGTTTGTGCTGATTTATTTTCCATGTATTGCGGCATTGGCAGCTATCAAGCAGGAGTCCGGTAGTTGGAAGTGGACACTCTTTGCTGCTGGTTACACAACAGTATTAGCTTGGCTTATTTCATTCGCGGTTTATCAGATTGGAGGACTATTTGTATGAATAATTGGCAGGAATGGGTGGTCGGAGTACTGATTGTACTCTGTATTGTCCGAGTCATATATGGGATTTATATTTTTTTTCGTCGCACGCGCGAAAGTGCTAATCCTTGCGATAGCTGTGTAAGTGGCTGTGAATTAAAGGATATGATGGAGAAGAAGAGACATGAATGTAGTGTAAAGAAAAAAAGTACAAAGAAAAATTGCTGCGGATAGTTGGTAGTTTCAAAATTTGTACTACCTTTGCAACCGCAAACGAGAAATTACGGTTCCTTGGATGAGTGGCTTAGTCAGCGGTCTGCAAAACCGTGTACGGCGGTTCGAATCCGCCAGGAACCTCGCAAAACCCTTTCAGATGATTTCTGAGAGGGTTTTTCTTTGCTCTTAGCTGAAAATGTTCCCACTTTGTTCCCACCTTTTTAGGAGTTATAGATCATGAGATTTGTCAAAATACACATTTTACCCTTGCCGTAATTTTGCCCTAATTCTTTAGTTTATCCTTAGGGTAATCTTAGGGTGTTTTGCTCGTTTTTTGCTCGTTTTCCGCCGTTTTCTCTAGTTATAAGACGGGAATAATCACCTATTGGAATCTTAAGTAAATAATGTAAATATAGATAAATGTCTATAAGTTGAAAAACAGTGCATATTTGAGTAATTTATAACCGTTTTCAAACCGTTTTCTTACTTCGAAAGCAATAGTATGTTTGTACTATAATGTGAGATTTTCCTACGTTATCCTATGCCGTTTTACTTGAATAACGCTTGTTTAACGCTCGTTTTCTCACCTTTTGGTTTGCGTCTGAGCGTTTTCCTTTTATTGGGCGGACATACAGAGAAAGCTCTAAAATCGCAAATCCTGAAAGGAATACGGGTAAATAAGAAATGCTGCCTCATCTCACGACGAAACAGCATAAGCATACAAACACACAAACACAAAATATAAATGAATGAATCAACTTAGTTGCAACCAACTTAAAAGAATAGTTCATGATTCCAACTACAAAGATACAAATTTTTATCAATACGGATCCGGCTCTTCTATCAATTCCACAAGCCTCGGGAAAGTATCGCTATACCAAACAGGTAACAATGTGTCCGGATAATCAATGCGTGTACTATTCACTCCGTACTTCAACCCTTTTAAGGATATTGCTTTGTATGGTTCCCCGTTTCTGTATAGAATCTCCATGAAGCCTTTTTCTATTAACAACTGGTTGAATTGTGCTGCCGTGTACTTTTTGTATCTTTAATAGGTCCGTCAAAGTGTATGCTTTGCGTACTATCTTACATTTATCTTTCTCTTTTGCAGGGGATGGGGTAAGCTTTTCTATACCTGGGCGTTTTTCTGCCGGTGTGTTCTCTGTAGAAACGGGTATATCAACCATTGGCAAACCTCGTTCTTCCGCTATCTTCTTCATCAGTTCCAGCGTTGAGGCTTTGTCAGCTCCACCCAACCTTTGCAAAGCGCCTACCCACTCAATAAGTTCATGTACCGTATGACCTACTCCGTAATCTGTCGGACCAGGTAGGGCGTTACTTTCCTTTGCCCTGTCTTCTTTCTCTAGTTCATCCCAACGAAGGATTAACTTTGTTGAGTTCAGTGCTTGCATTAATGATTCTTGTTTTCATAATCGATTATATTTAAAAGCTATTGTTTTGTATTCAACGAGGGAAGATTTTCCCCGGTTAACTTTCTTTTATTCCTTTTGCATTGAGAACTGGACATACATATCCGGCACCACGAAGTCTTTAAATGATAGCTTTTGCCGTTCCGTACTACCGTCCGGTCATAGAAGCGATGAAGGGGAAGAACCTTTCCGCAATGCGTGCACCTCTTCCGCTCTATTCCGTCCACTGTAACCCGGTTCTTTGGCTTCCGTTTAACCAGCCGGCACGAAAGGCATTCACGTGCGCCATATCTCCGGCAATAGGCTATAGACCGTTCGCCGCATTTGGCGAAGTGGGTGCAATCAGTACGGGGCAATGTTTGATGTATATTCATAATCATATTCGTTTAAATGTAAACCCGGCAACCGTATTGTTACCGGGGTGGCTTTGTCGATTGGCGTCAACTTTAGTGCCGGTCCGAAGACCCCTGACAAATCTATTTTGCTTTCGCTTCTTTTGGAATCCCTTTTGTGAAATCGTGGCTTATTACGTTGCACCTCATTACAGGGGGCATTCTCCCCTCTAACTCATCAATGCGCTTTTGCGCTTCTTCCAATTTGCCACGAAGTATTTTATTTGATTCTATAAGTGTCTTGATTAAACGTATATCTGTCATAACCTTATTATTTTGCTTTTTCTATTTTCATCTTTATAATTCTCGGAGCCGTTGATTTCTTCGATTTCAATTCATCTTCAAGCTCCTTTACTCTCTCCCTTAACTGTAAGTATTCATCTGTCAGTAATACAAGCCTTTGCAATAATATCTCGTATAAGTCCATGATTCCTTTTTATTGATGTGAGTTGTAAACCATTTCATTTAGCACGGTGTAACCGTCTTTGCCTAGATTAACATTATAACTAGTGCCGGATTCTATACTAGCTAAGCTATCAATAACGCAAGTTTGGCAGTACATAATGTTAACCGTTACTTTATCGTTGTTCTGTAGAATCTTCAGCAGTCTTTCTATAAACTGCTCTCCTTGCTTTGTCCGCTCTTTGCTGGCGGGTTCAATCTTCATTTCCATACACTATAATTTCTTGTGCACCCTTTAACCCGTAACAGTAATCATCTATATTCACTCCGGTAAGTCCTAAAAGTGTTTTGTGCTCACCCCAACATTGGTGATCTAGTTCTATGGCTGCTTTCGCTATTGCTAAGACAATGCATCCGGCTTCTCTGTAGTTGTTATCATCCATGAGCGTAGGAATAACTTCAAGTAAACATCTTGCCAATGTTACAGAGCCGTTTATTTCTAAAATCTCCTTGCCGAACTTTGCAAGGTTGTAAACTTGGTCTGCCGTCAGACCTTCAAACTTTTCTCCAATTTCTGAAAATTCCATAGCGTTATTATTTTATATTGATTGATTCCTGTTCTTATCGTTAAACATTTCATCCCAGATACAGAAAGCAAGAAGGATGATACAAATAATTAGTGTAGCGTTCATTATTGATTAAATATCAAAAAAGTGTTCGCCGGGCTTCTTGAAAAGCCGGTAGCCTAGATACAGGCACCCAAATACTATCATTATCTCCATCTCGTTATAATTCAATGGTTGTAACCTGTTGGTATATCGTTGAGGCTCTTATTAGCTCTAATGGTGTGCCAGTCACTTCTATTGCTATGTACTCTTCGTATTCGAATACCTTATGCTTTATTCCTTCTATCTTTAGCAAGGTAGCAATATCTTCTACTTGCTTGCTCTCGTGGAGCTTGTAAACCTTTGTTTCTGTCATAGTGTATATTTTATGATGGGGTCGTTATTTCACTGACCCCACCGGGTTAATAATCAATCACCACAATACGAGCCACACCCATAGCCCATTGCACGGCTAATACGGTTTTGATACTCATTGTAAGAGATACCCTCTTTGCGTGCTGCTATCTCGCCTTTCATGCGTTCCGCTTTGGCTTCCGCTTCTCTTCTGATCCGGTCGGCTTCGATTTGTGCACGAAGAAGAACCGAACTAATTGCGGCTTGCTCGTTCTCTTCACGTACCTTTGCTTCACGTGCTTTTGTCTCCGCTTCGATTGTCTGGCGTTCTTCGGCTACTTTAACCTCAAATTTTGCCATGCTCCAAGATTTACGGAGTGCATCGGCGAATGTTGGGTACTTTGCACGGGCGTTCGTAAATAGTGCCCAAGCTTTCTTCATTATTTTGCTTAAATCGTATCTTTTCATATTTCGTGATTATTAATGTTACTTTGATAATGCAAATGTAACTCTTATTATCACATTTGCAAAATATGGATCGTGTAAAATTTGATATTTAACGTTACTTAACCGAATAAACGTGATAATATGCGTTTCATGTGAGTATATTTGCAACTGTAACATTTAATATCACATAATTATGAAACTATCAGTAAAAGAGGTATGTAAAGAAAAAGGGCTTACAATTCAAGACCTTGCCGATAAAATGGAAATGAAAAGAGAAAGTTTAAGTCGGGCTATCAATGGAAATCCAACACTTGAAACATTGGAAAAGATTGCATCTGCTTTAGGTGTTGACGTTCCAGAGTTGTTTACCTCATCTTCTTCCGGTGGTATTATTGGAGTAATCCGCATAAGAGATACCAATTACAATATAAATAGCGTATCGGACTTGTCCCGGTTGCTGGATAGAATAGAAAGCGGAGAAATCGTTTTATAATATCAAAGTAGAATAAATATGAAAAACGGAGAAATAGTAATATACAAATCGGAAGACGGACATATTAAGGTTGATGTTTTGTTTGAAGGAGAAACGGTTTGGTTAACCCAAGCGCAAATATGCGAGTTGTTTGGAAAATCTAAATCAACCATTAGTGAGCATATTAAAAATATTTTTGAGGAAGGAGAATTGAATATTGATTCAGTAGTTCGGAATTTCCGAACAACTGCATCTGATGGAAAAGAATATGATACCAACTATTACAACCTTGATGTAATTATATCTGTTGGTTATCGTGTTAAATCCCATCAAGGTACACAGTTCCGTATTTGGGCAACGCAACGACTACGGGAATATATCATTAAAGGATTTACATTAAACGATGAGCGATTTACTTCCGGTTCTTCCATGAACTATTTTAAAGAGCTTTTAGATAGAATCAGACAGATAAGGCTATCAGAGCGGGTTTTCTATCAACAGGTGAAGGATATTTACGCTACAAGTATAGATTATGATCCGTCCGATGAGATGACATTGACATTTTATAAGGAAGTACAAAATAAACTTCTTTGGGCTGTAAGCGGGAAAACGGCCGCAGAACTCATATACTATCGTTCTAATGCTACGCTACCCATGATGGGGCTTACTTCCACTTCAAAACCGGGAAAAGTAACGAAGGCTGATGTACTTATTGGCAAAAACTATTTGAATGAAGAAGAAATAGGCGTGTTGAAGTTGATAGTAGAACAATATCTAGCTTATGCGGAAACACAAGCTTTACAACACAAGCCAATGTATATGAAAGATTGGATAGATAAATTAAGAATGGTATTAACTATGAACGAAAAAACAATCTTAGAATGTGCAGGTACCATATCCCATGAACTGGCGGTTAAAAAAGTAGGTCAAGAGTATGCCCAATACAAGGAAGCCCAAAAAAGATTAGAGCATTTGAATAGCATTAAAGAATTAGATGAGGATATAAAGAAAATCGCTCATAAAAAGAAACCATCAAAGTAGAATAGTCATGAATGAAGATTTAAAACTGTTGTTAGATAAAGCTGACACACTCAAAGGGGAGTTATCCGCTTTACGTCCATTACCGGAAGATGCGCTGCAAAAGATACAGGATGCCTTGGATATAGAATATACTTACGAAAGTAACCGGATCGAAGGTAATACCCTTACATTACAGGAAACCGCATTAGTAGTAAATGAAGGAGTTACCATATCCGGCAAGTCTATGCGTGAACATCTGGAGGCTATCAATCATAGCGAGGCTATTGATTATATCAAAGATATAGCGAAGAAGGATATAGAGATAAGTGAACGTACTATCAAAGAAATACACGCTCTTATCTTGCACGGAATAGATCGTGAAAATGCCGGGAAATACCGTACCGTTCCCGTTATGATTTCCGGTAGTACCCACATGCCGCCTCAGCCTTATTTGATAGAAAAGCAAATGGAGGATTTTATGATAAAGTTCCGGCAGTTGGAAGAAGAAAAAGTACATCCGGTACTTATAGCCGCATATCTCCATGATGAACTTGTGCGTATTCATCCGTTTATTGATGGAAACGGGCGAACGTCACGTTTATTGATGAATCTTTATCTTTTACGGAATGGGTATACATTGGTTACTTTAAAAGGCAGCAATGAGGATAAAATAAGCTATTATAAAGCACTGGAAGGATCTCACACAGAGAATAAGCCGGAAGCCTTTCAAAAGCTTGTTGTTGAGGCCGAAATAGCCTCTTTACAAAGATATTTATCTATAATGCAATAGGGTATGAATACAAATGAAATAGATAAGTTGAGCCTTGCAAAAGCTCATGCTTTGTTTGAGACTGGAGATATAGACCGTATCGAGGTAGGAACCGTAAAAGGATTGTGTGACATACACCGCTATCTGTTTGAGGGATTGTATAGCTTTGCCGGAAAGATACGTACTTTGAATATAGCAAAGGGGAACTTTCGTTTTGCCAACTGCATGTATCTTGATGTGATGCTCCCGGTAATAGAAAAGATGCCGGAAACGACATTTGAGGAAATCGTTGCTAAATATGTGGAGATGAATATCGCTCATCCGTTTATGGAAGGTAACGGTCGTACTATGCGCATTTGGCTTGATATGATTCTGAAAAAACGTCTTGGCATGGTGATTGATTGGCAGAATGTGGATAAGGTTCTCTATTTGCAAGCTATGGAAAGAAGCCCGATTAATGATCTGGAACTGCGAACTTTGTTACATCAAAGATTAACCAACCGAGTAGATGATAGAGAAGTTATATTCAAGGGTATTACACAATCGTACTATTACGAAGGTTATGAGCCTGAATAGGGACCTATAAGGATTTGATAAAAGAGAACGCCCGTATATGATTGACCTGTGCGGGCGTTTTTATATCTACTTCCTTGTTATTTTTTTTGTTTTACCCTTGCCCTAATCTTGCCCCTTTTTGAGGGATTTACCCTTGTCTAAACCTTGTCTGTATTGCCAATGAAAAAAGCCTGTAGAAGGCATAAAAAAGGGGTTCCCAAAGTAGAAACCCCGAACGACTGGCAACGGTTGCGTATAGCTTCATACGCTCTTTATTTAGATACGTTCAAAATTATACATTATACCCGACAGTAGCAAATGATTTGCTTTAAAACGTCTGTTTTACTATTGTTTACTACTTTAGTAAAGCTGGGCAGAGAATCAATAGAGCATCCCTGCCCGGTATTGGTTATACAATCTTAGTGTCAGGAGATGCTATCTAATGTTTTCAGCATTTTTATAGCATCTTCCCGAAGAATCTCAATCAATCCCGCATCCGGGTGTTCATACATAATTGTCTTAGTCTTTAGCGGGATAGTACGACGTAGGTGTTTTGCTAGCTCTTCCCCTTCAGCGTATGAAACAGGAATAAAATCTTTATCGGTACAAAGCCCTAATCCTATACCTACATCTTCTACTCTGTAATTTTTAATGTTCATTGCCTGGTCCTGATTTTGTTAGTAATCATACAATCTTTGCCAGTGCGGAAATGAGTTTTTCCAGTTCTTCCCCTTCAATGGAAAAGCCGGGTTCCTCTCCGCTATCTTCCCTTACTTGTCTGGCCTCATCGCTTTCATCAATGGTGATAACTGCGAGGTTGGCCGGTGTTTCGTCCGGGTTTATTCCTCTGTATACCGTGATTTTGTCTACGAAAGATTCGGCTTTAAGGTCTATTCCTGATTTTGGCAGTTCTTCACTACCTAACTTTAGCAACTGAATCCCCAGTTTACGGGCTTCTTCCGCATTTAGGTGTACGGTGTTCTCTTCTGTTATGGATTCCCCGTTTACTGTTTTAGTGATAAGGACCTCGTTGTTATCACCTCTTCTCACATAAAGATGTTTTTCACTGTCTTTTCTTACTCCAAAAAATACATTCTGTTTCATGATTTTAAAAATTAAATTGGTTAATAATTTATTTAGCTGAGCAATGCTCTATTAATTGCCTTTATTTGGTATTCTGTTTGCGTTTAAGCGACTTTCATCTTATTATTCCGCAAAAGAAAAAGGCTTAAATCGCTTCATTTGGACTGAATATATTTTATCTGTCAAATTTCGGTAGTTCACTCTCTTCTTACTTTACATTCAAAACCTAGGTTTCTTAATTCATTCATCCGGTATTCTTGTAAAGGTCTGGGCTTTTCTTCCGGCCTTTTCACTTCGATAAACGATGCTTTCCCGTTCTTTAGGCATAACAGGTCAGGAATACCCGGTTTATTCGTCAGAATCAATTTAACCACATAATAACCTTCTGCCTCTAACCGTTTGATGATGCGAGCCTGTATTTTACTTTCTAGTTCTGCCATAGTACGAAAGTGTAAAGTCTTGCTTTCCGTGTACCGCTTCCAATATCTTGTTTTCAATCCCGCAGTCAGAGCAAAGAAAGTAAACATCTGCCGGGCTGGTGCGCTCTTTTGAAACTAGGCGGTTCTTGCCTTGCTCGTATGATAGATAACTAAATTCGAGATTAAAGAAAATCAAAGCATCCGCTGTATCAAGTCTCACACCTTCACGTGCTCGGCGAACTTGCGATATAAAGACTTTATTTGATGAGGCTTGAAACTCTTCCGGGCTGTCCGTCCAGTTCGGGAAAACAGACTGTAATAACTCCGCTTCGGACTGGTACACGTAAAACAATGCAATTTTTCGGTCTTTAAAATAGCCCTTCACAAAATCCGCCTTACTGCTGTCAAATATCAAATGCTCGCCATTCTCGGAAATTACACTCCCGGAAGATAGTTGATGTAATTTAGTCAAAAGCTTTGCCGGTGAATCTCCTAGAACAGTATAGCCGTTGATGTCTACAACCAAATCGTTTTGTAATCTCCTGATATATTCTCCGGTCCTGTCTTCCATCTGTACCTGCAATATGTGCTCGTTGATATTCACCTCAAATCCCGCCTGTTCCTGGGAGTAAGAGATAAACAGGTTTCTAGTATCATTGTCTATCTTTGGTTTGTTGGCGCATGAGTAGTCGTTTATGAGATACCCGTTTACTCTCTTCTGCCGTGTGTATACGTACTCTTTCGCCCATTTATAGAAACTTTTATAGCTTTTCCACGGTGATTTGCTGCATACCCAGAATTGGTGATACAGCTGTGAGTAGCTTTCGGGTGAAGGTGTGCCGGACAAATAAAGCACGGGCAAACCTTCGCAAATGGTCCTTATCTCCTGTGTACGCTTACTTGGCTTGGGATATGCTCCCAGTGAATGGGCCTCATCAATTATCACAAGGTCGTACTTTCCTGTCACCTTGTGGCTGCTTTCAAAATTGACAACTTCCAGCTTAAAAGATGGTTGTAATGCGATATAGTCGTTTTTTACGCTGGGGATGGCTTTTAGCTTGGTGATGAATAAAACACTTTTTGCGTTGAATTTATCAGCGGCATATAAAGCCGTGAGCGTTTTCCCTGTCCGGCATTCCATCGATAGGTAACAGCATCCGAAAGCTGTTAGTTTATTGGCCGCTTGGATAGCTATGTTATTTTGATATTCTCTTAGTTTCATATATTTTTCTTTGTTTTGAACATGAATGAAGGAATATACTTCCCTATGTTTTCATTGATGATTTGCTGTCTTTTCCTGTACTTCTGTATTTTTTTACCGTAGAGTGTTATTTTCCCCCGGTATAATGGTTTCCCGTACTTCTTGCGAGGATCATCCAACTTGCCTAACTTGCGGAAGAATATATTTGGCTTATTTTCCATTTGGATGCTATAGACGTGATTAAATGCGTACCGGCTTGCTATAATATTCCCGTCTAAAAATAGTTTTCGACATTTGCGCCTTGTGCATGGACAAACAAAATACCACACATAGCCCTGTCCTAAATTACTGGGCTCTTTTCTTAACTCTATCTTCTCCTGTTTTTTCTTCCCATTATACTCCCATAGAAAGACGCATATTTGTTCCTCTAGCGAAAAAACGATAGTGTATTGTACTCCATTAGCAGTAAAACTTGCCGATCCTTCAGAAAGCCTGAACAGCTCTTTTAGGTCTGATAGTGCAATGTGCGGATTATGATCTATTATTGTTTTCATCTTTCTCAATCTACTAAATACTTAGACAATAAAACCAATGTTCATTAGAAAGGATTGTTTTCTGTATAACCTTTCGTATCGTAGTCGAATATCTTTGTAAGGGAACCGTCATGTTTGAATTTGACAGTTCCGACAGAACCGTTTCGATGTTTGGCTATAATCACAATTCACCATAGTTGTAAATCTCATGCCCGGATGAATCCTTGACACTGATTCCGTAATATTCCGGACGATGAACGAATATAACCATGTCTGCATCCTGCTCAATGGCTCCCGATTCCCGAAGGTCTGCAAGAATAGGTTTTTTATCCTGTCGCTTGTCTACTTCCCGGTTGAGTTGTGACAGAAGGATAACAGGTACATTCAATTCTTTAGCGATAATCTTTGCTTCCCGGGACATCCGGGCTATTTCCTGTTCTCTGTTTCTTGTTCCATTTGAGCTTTCGGTTACCAACTGTAAATAGTCTATTATCACCATTCCACATTTGTTTTGTCGATGGTATAAACGGCACGTTGCACGGATGTAACTCATTCCTATAGCTGCGTTATCGTTTATTGTTATCGGTAAGCTGTATAAAATTCCCCCTATTGCCTTATCTATTTGCAGTAGCTCATCTTGGCTTATATTGCCGGACCTTAATTTGCTGGGATGTACATTGGATTCTGAAGCAATGAAACGTTCATACAGGCTGACAGAATCCATTTCTAAAGAGAAAATGACTACCGGAATACCTTGTCTAGCTGCTGACTTTCCAAAATGTAGAGATACAGCAGTTTTTCCCATGGCTGGGCGTGCTGCCAATACTATCAACTCGCCACCGTGCCAACCGGAATTTATATCGTTAAGGTCTTGTAGTCCGGTTGTTATTCCTGTCTGTTTCCCGCTACTATACAATCCCATCTTCCTCTCTATGTTTTTTAATGCGGACTGTGCAATGTCTTTAAATGACTGGGATTCACTTTGCCCGATTAAATCCTGCTGCATTTGCTCCAGTGCTTTCCCCGCATTGAAAAGGACGTCTCCGATATCTTCTGTATCATCATAGGCTTGCTGTTGGAGTATATGGGATAATTCAATGGCTTTCCGTTGTAGATATTTCTGTTTTACCATCAAAGCATGTTCGACGGCATGAAACGAATCAAACCCGTAATTGAGGGTTTCCGCTATGAAGTGCGGAGGCGCTTCTTCAATCTTCCCCATTGAGCGGACTTCGTTTGATACCGATACGATGTCACATGGTTTATTGCTTGCATAAAGCGACTGGATAGCATCATACAATACAGCGTACCGGTTATCATAAAACATATCTTTATTCAGTTCGGGAGATATGGCATCGAATACTTTGTCACCGCCAAAGTTAAGAAGTGAACCGATAACGGCTTGTTCTGCTTCAGGTGCGTTCGGCATTCCCTTAATTGGGGACGGTGTATACTTGTTTGTTTTCATCCTGTACCTCCTTTCTTCCGTGATTCTGCCACCAATAAGTAAACCTTCTCTTTGCATCCGATATATTCGATATACTCTGTTCCTCTCCAATTGAAACGATATAAGCAATGAACTTATCTAACTGGTCGGGAAGCATAGAAATGAAAGACACACCTAAAGTAGATTGCATACAAACGGATTCTTTCCAGATTTCATCTGATAGTAGTTGCTCTTTGATTGATTGAAGATCGAAAACTTTATTCGTTCCCTCTCTCACACTCTCTCCATTAAGAGAGAGAGTATCACTTACACTTACACTATCACTTACACTTACAGTTGACGTTCGTTTACGGTCGCATACGGTCGTTGACGTTCGTTTACGGTCGTTCGCTTGATGTTTTCTGCTTTCTGCACTTTTGAGAGCGGCTTCTTTCCGTTGTTTGATAGCAGCATCATATTTGCCTATATTACGGTCAATAGCTGGTTTAAAGATGGAAAACATTGCATTGACTACAGTATTGTCTGTTTGCGGCATTTCTTCTGTTCTAACATAGTCGAATATTGCTTTAACGAGTTCGCCCGCAATGTCGTTGGGCTGTCCGTCGAAGGCATCTTCCCATTCTGTATAAAGTACAAATGATTTTCTACTCATTGATACCTCCTTCCCAGTTAATAGACATTTGCCGCTTGTCCGGCTCTAACCAATACAGTTTTCTATTATCGTCTTGACGAACGTCTTTAATGTTCCAACCTTCTTTTCTAAGGTCGGATATGACTTTCCGGCTATCATTTCCGCCAGTAAGGGTGTTTAAATCTTTACTAGTGTACTTGCCACCATCTAAGAATAGTTTGCGAATCTGTTGTTTGATTCGAGATGATTTGCTATCTTTGCTCCTGTTGTTGAGGAGATTGGCGGTCGTTGAGACTGCCTTTTTCTTTTCTTCCATAGTCACGCCCTCCGATATTTGAATACGACCTGCTTTTTTACTGCCTCATCAATAGCATCCGCTTCATACAGGATTCTACTACCTACACGTTTGGAGATAAGAAGTCCGTCTTTTGTTATTCTCGCCAATGTTGGCAGGGTGACATGAAGGATTTTAGCTGTTTCCTTTCGGGTGTAGAATTTTGGCTCTTTTTTTTCGGTCGCATACAATATTCTCTCAGACACTTTTTCAGCAATTATATCGACAAATGGAGAGAAGAAACTTAATATAAGCGCCTGTTGAGCTGAATTTAATTCTTTCATAACTTATACATTTTAATTGTTATGAAGGAAGGCGTGCACGTCCTTATCTTCAAGTGCAAAGATAGATTGGGGAATTATTGGGGAATTATGCCCCAATAAGAAAATAACGCATCAATATTATTGAATATCAATGCGTTATTAAAATAATTATTGGGGAAATTATAACACTTCGTTAATTTTATAACTAATCCGTTGATCACAAATAAGTTAATTGATAAAATTTAGCAAAACAAAATAGG
>NZ_JANJZR010000058.1 GCF_024623065.1 Bacteroides acidifaciens | reverse complement strand
GAACTTTATACTTAATGGGCGGGAAGTTTGCTATTAATAGCCAAGAGCGCAACTGTTAATACCCCTTCCGCCAACTATAGACGGACGCGACAAGAAAAGCTGGGGTAAGAGCTATAATATTATGACTGAAGAGAATTTAAACAGGCTCTAAATCTGTGTGTATTATTGTTTACCCTTTAAACTTTCTTTCTTTTCGCATTGTTGAAGTGGCAATTATTAATCAAAACAGTAATCAATGATGCAAAGAGAAGAAAGTAATCTGTGAGGAACGGCATCAAGAGAAGCTGGCTAATGCCGATTGGTAAATGGCGGAATTTTACGCAACGTGGTGTCCTCATTGCCAGCGTATGAAATCTGTTGTTGAGGAATTTAAGAAGTTAATGGAAGGCGCGATCGAAGGGGTGGAAGTAGATGTAGACCGGGAAACTGCCCTTACGGATTTCTACATCATCGAAGCAACGCCTACATTTATCCTTTTCAGAAAAGGACAACAACTTTGGAGACAATCCGGCTAACTTACTTTGGAAAGACTGGAAAGAGTTGTGAAAGGATTCAAATATCGAAAAAGTATTAATAAAACAGGTACTATTTCTCAGAAAGTTTTAAATCATGTTATGAAACATGCTTTTTTATTTGGATAATTTGCAGATAATCGGAAAGTCCGTATCTTTGCATTGTGTTTTTCATAGTATTAGATTTAAGGTTAACAAAGGTTGGAGCAAGGCGTTGCTCCTTTTTTTATGCCCGTACCTCACTTTCTACTAAATAATATTGATTTAATAAAAAACAAGTTACCATGAACATCGACTTTATCACGCTTACTAAAGACAACCTAGGGAAAGAACATATCTGCTGCGCTTTCTCGGATAAGAAATGCCAGGAAAGTTATAACCTGAAAAAGGAATGGCTGAAGAAGCAATTTGAAAACGGGTATGTTTTTCGTCGTTTGAATGAGCGAGCGAAAGTATTTATCGAATATGGTCCGGCCGAAAACGGGTGGGTTCCTGTGAAGGCTGACAATTACTTGTTGATAAACTGCTTTTGGGTAGCTGGGCAGTATAAAGGAAAAGGGTATGCGAAAGCTCTGCTCCAAACTGCGATAGATGACGCTTTGCAGCAAGGTAAGGACGGTTTGGTGACAGTAGTAGGAACAAAGAAGTTTCATATTATGAGTGATACCAAATGGCTGTTGAGACAGGGATTTGTTGTTTGCGAACAGCTTCCGACAGGATTTAGTCTGTTGGTCAAGAAATTGAATGTTGATGCTCCGAATCCGACATTTAATGAATCTGTACGAACAGGAGAATGCCCTAATAAAAAGGGTATCACTGTTTATTTCTCCAACCGTTGCCCGTTTGCAGAATTTCATGTGATGAGTTCTTTGAAGGAAACCGCCGCTAAAAGAAATCTGCCTTTGGAGATTGTTAAACTGGAGACAATGGAGCAGGCACAGGCTGCACCTACTCCGGCTACGATATTCAGCTTGTTCTATGAAGGCAAGTTTGTCACAACGGATATCAGTGCTTGTATGGATAGCCGTTTTGATAAAGCGATAATAGGGAAATAAGCTAATTCAGTCTCAATTCATGCAAACATGCCTGTACTTCTTCCGGACTACCGGTATGTTTGCCTTCGTCATCGGATAGCTTGATACATTCCCGCCATTCTTGATTGACATTCATCTTGCATTGTGTCAGCTTCATGACAATGTTCGAAGGCTCGAATCCGGTGTCATTGGTGAGATTTGTCCCGATGCCGAAGGAACAACGGATTTTGTTCTTGCAATATTCCTGAATCTCCAGTGCTTTTGTGAAATCGAGGGCATTGCTGAAAACGATAGTCTTGGTGGTCGCGTCAATTCCCAGTTCTTTGTAACGGGATACCAGACTGTCTATAAATTCAAATTCATTACCGGAATCGCAGCGGACACCGTCAAATAGTTTCGCCTGTTTGCGGCTGAGATTGTTGAGGAAGATACCGGAAGTATAAGTATCGGATAAGGCAATGCCCAAATCACCGTCATAGACATTCTTTCGGATACAATGGCAAGCAGAGGTACTTCATACAGGGTAGCTTTATAGAGAAAATCACTGACTTCGATGCGAAGATGATGCGCCTCATCCAAATGTATCTTGATTTTATCCGGATGAAAGCGGAAGGATGACAGCCGTTCCCAATAAACTCTCGGAAGGAATCGGCAATTCCGTGTCATATATTCCAGTTCTTCTTCTGTAAGTCTCAATCGGCTTAGCTTATCAATTTCATTTTAAGTCTTTCCAGAAATTCTTCAGTATATTCAGTCTCATTTCTATCATGGAAGCTGAACTTGTTGAACGAAACTATTGTTTGATTGCCGATATTTCTTTCTTTTAATGTTTTCTAATTTATGAGAATAGGGCTAGAAGACTTTCAAGAAGGGGTAGAGACGGTACATCGTTACGGCAGATCAGTAATTGTACTTAAATCTTTGAGGCGTGCGATGTACCGTTTGATATTGTTTTATGATAATTCTACGGTTGGATTATGAGTGGTCAGTCCGCCATCTACGACGATTGTTTGTCCGGTGATATACCGGGCGTCGTTCGAGGCAAGAAAGGCAATGGTAGCTGCCACATCTTCCGGTTCACCCAAATAAGGTGTGGCACATTGCCCCAAAAAGATGTTGCGGACATCCTCATTCAGATTATCCAGGGCAGCGGGAGTCAGTATCAGTCCGGGCGCTACGGCGTTGCAACGGATATTCTTCTTGCCCAGTTGGGTTGCGATATATTTAGTCAGGTTGATGACACCTGCTTTGCTGGCTCCGTATAAAGTCCCGTTGGCATCGGCGGTCATTCCGCTGATAGATGCCACGTTTACAATATTCCCACCGCCGTGTGCCACCATGATTGGAATCACTTGTTGGGAGAGATACATGGTGCAGCAAAGGTTAAGGTGAAATACCTCGTCGAAGTAATTAATATCCAGTTTCTCGATACCCAGGTCACGTTTCGGATCGGTGCCGCCTACGTTGTTAATCAGTATATCCACTTGCCCGTACTCTTTCATGGCAAAGTCAATCAATTCTTTGCAGCTTTGCAGTTCGGTAGCGGAGAAATAAATGGGACGCACGTCAGCCCCCGATTGAGTGAGTTCGGCAGCAAGTTGCTCTGCTTTTTCTTTGGAGTGGTCGGCAATGATTACTTTGCCGCCTTCAGAAACAATGCGGCGTGTGGTTGCTTCGCCAATACCGCTGGCAGCACCGGTGATGATGACTACCTTATTTTCGAATCTATTCATATAATGAGAATTTGATGGTTACCTTCTATTTGAAACAAACGGGTGGGAGATTTGTTACCCATCTTAAACTCTCTTTAATAAGATTCGCTAACTTGTTTGAAAACTTTTACATTTCTCTTAGTCTATCACTCCTAAATATTTAAGAAAACTGCTAAATGTTAATGTCAGGTCGATTATTTGTTAATGCGCTTCCGAGAGTATTAAACCGTGTTATATTATCACCGGTTTTCACTCTGAAATTTGCTATTTACCAGAAAGATAGTACCTTTGTAATGTGTTTTTTTCATAAGTATTAGATTTAAGGTTAACAAAAGATTGGTTGCTCGCGATGAGTAGCCATTTTTTGTTTTTATACCCCTTGTGATTGTTTATTCCTTAATCATCGTCAATAATATCTTGAACTTCCTGTTCTTTTTTAACTTATCCGGTATGTATTGTTTGCTTATAACAAAAAAACGATTTTTATTGTTATACTACGAAAGACTTAATAAACAGAATATTATGAAGAAAAGAATCTTGTTTTTGGGAGCACTCGTAGGTGTTTTCTTATTGGTTCCTTGATCGGGTGGAAGCATGAAACAGGTCATGTCTGCGACCACTCCCGAAGAGTTGGACGACGCCAGTAAGGTGATAAACTATTATCATACATCTCTTATTGTGTTGAGACACGTAGCCAATGCGAAAGATGTGATTGCTGTGTTGGGATATATGGAACAGAACGGAAAAGTACCCGAAGTTGCTCCAATCGCACCGCCGGAAGTTTTCCAGCCATGCGAATGCTCTTTCAACAATCCATCGTTTCGGAATGATCTTGAACTTTGACGGGCATTCATCAGGTCTGAGGACGACTTCAAGTTCCCATTTGAATTTGTTAAATACTCAATCTGCAAGGCTTCCTCTATAGCCACCATCCGCAAGGATTTTAGCAAGACGAGGAAATTTGTAGGATAGCCTCTCAATGATGCCTTCGTTGCTCTACTTGCTGAAATAGTAGTATACGCTTTCCCGCGGAGCGAAATTCCTGGGAATCATGCGCCACTGGCAGCCTGTTTTGAGAAGATATAGAATCGCATTCATGGTGTTTCTGAGAGAATGTTTTCGCTTCCTTTCTTGCAGATTTATAATTTTTTCTATAACTTGCCACTGTTTATCAGTAAGGTTGGTTGAGTATTGTTTCATAAATCTAATTGATTGATAATCATAAAGCTATGAATGAATTGATAGTTAACCTGCTGATTTATAATGTATTATTCATTGCAATAACGTCTATTTTCAATAAATTTTAAAACAACTTCTAAAAAATACTCTATTTTACCGATACTATTTTATCCAAACAAAGCAGTTTTATATTGTAAATTTATATATATGATATGACTGTTTTTGTATAATTAACATTATGAACAATGTGACACGGATAAATCTGATTTTATAATATTATAACTGGTAAATATATGTAGCTTTTTGCTTTTGGTTATATGTTTAGTTTCGTTTTGGCGATTTGCTTTGTGTGCTATAAATTAATCAAATAACTATATGTGCTCATTTTTTATTTATAGAAGTCGGCTCTTGGTAATATTGATTATATTTGCAAAATATTATGCAATATATCGTATTAAATGATAATTAAATTCAATAACATAAAAATGTTACCTATTATTTGGAAAAACATTAAAAAACGTGATGACTTTTCTTCTTTTTCAGAACTATCATTAAAAGACATGTATATACACGAAATAAATTAATTTCAATTAAAATCAATAATAGTTTAAAGACAAAAATGAGAAAGTTTATTCTTTGGTTTGTCTTTCTTGCAGTGCTGACTGTCCAATCTCTCCATGCACAAGATTTCCTGGTAAAGGGTAAGGTCATTTCCCATGAGGATAATGAACCATTGATTGGCGTGTCAGTATTACAAGAAGGAAGTACCAATGGTATAGTTACTGATATCTACGGTAACTATACTCTTGAAATTAAAGGTACGGCAAAAGCCACATTAATTTTTTCTTATATCGGTATGCAGTCGCAAAAGCATGAAGTCAACGCCAGAACAGGTACGTTGAACGTTGTGCTCGAATCGGATGCAGAACTGATAGACGAAGTAGTGGTAGTAGCCTATGGTACTCGTAAGAAAGGAACCATTGCCGGTTCCGTAGCTACTGTGAAAGCAGAAAAGATGGAAAATGTTCCGGCAGCTGGTTTCGACCAGTCGCTGCAAGGACAGACGCCTGGACTGCAGGTTATCTCCAACTCCGGAGAGCCCAGCAAGGCGGCAGTTTTCCAGATTCGCGGTACGAACTCTATCAATTCGGGAACATCTCCACTGTTTATTCTTGACGGAGTACCCATCTCCAGTTCGGACTTCAACACCATCAGTCCGGGGGATATTGAATCTATCTCCGTGCTGAAAGATGCATCGTCCACCTCTATCTACGGAGCACGTGCAGCCAATGGTGTGGTAGTGATTACCACCAAAAGAGGACTGTCTATCGACAAAGCAAAAGTCACCTTACGTGCGCAGTATGGTATTTCTCAACTCGCATCTGATGATAAATGGATGCTGATGGATACTCCCGAACGTATCCGCTTTGAGCAGGAAATAGGAATAGATAAAGGACAGGATTATGAACTGCTCTCGCGCACCAATGTCAACTGGCTGAACGAAGTATTCAACGACAGCGCACCGTTGCAGAGCTACGAACTCTCGGTTAACCGTGCCACCGATCGTCTGAACTACTACGTTTCGGGCGGATTCTTCGATCAGGAAGGTATTGCACAAAGTTCCAATTTCCGCCGTTTCAACATGCGTGCCAATGCTGAAGTAAAAGCAAGCAACTGGCTCAAGGTAGGTACTAGCACGATGACCACTTACGAAGAAGTGCAGCAGGCGGAAGAAGGTGCTATGGCACTCTATACACCGATTGCCGGCTCACGTTTCATGCTCCCCTATTGGAATCCCTACAATGAAGACGGTTCGCTAGCTTCTGAAAATAACGGGACATGGACGGGAACGGGACAAAACCCGATTGAATGGATGGCTAATAATCCCGTGCAATATAAGAAATATAAATTATTGTCTACCGTATTTGCCGATATTACGCCAGTTAAAAACCTGACCATCCATACTCAGTTTGGTGTAGACTATACACATTCGACAGCCTTCATGCAGTCTTTCCCTAGCTATATCATCAACAACGAATCGGGTTCTGCCGGTCGCAGTTCGTCGGACATCCTCAGTTTGAGCGAAACCACCACGGCAAACTACCGTTGGGCACTGAACGACAACCATTCATTCAACTTCATGCTGGGACAAGAAGCAGTAAACTATCAGTCTACAGGTTTCCAGGCAATCGCAGTAGGGCAAGCACACGATATGCTCACAACTCTAAGTTCCGGTACGCGCGCTACCAGTTGGGTAGACAACAATAGTTCCTATTACTATCTGTCGTTCTTCTTCCGTGGCGAATACAATTTTAAGGACTTATATTATGCCGAAGCGGCAGTACGTACAGATGCTTCTTCGCGTTTTGGTAAACAGAACCGTTGGGGGGGCTTTTGGTCGCTTGGCTTCATGTGGAACATCAAGAACGAAGCGTTCCTGAAAGATGTTAAATGGTTATCGGGCGCACAAATAGCTCTGAGCACTGGTACGTCCGGTAACTCGGAAATACCTAACTACGACCATCTTGCATTGGTATCAGGAGGTCCCAACTATCTTGGGCAAGCTGGAATCTATCCTATGCAAAGCGGTAATTCGACTTTGGGTTGGGAACAGACATGGACCAACAACGTCGGTCTACGCTTGAGCTTTATCAACCGTATCGGTCTGGATGTTGACTTCTACCACAAGAAGACGACCAATATACTGATGCTCGTACCGCAATCATACGCATTGACTGGTGAGAAGAATCGTTGGGAAAACATAGGAGCAATGGTGAACCGAGGTGTAGAAATCTCAGCTAATGCAGACATTATCCGTACGAAAGACTTCACCTGGAACGTTAGTGCCAACGTTTCTTACAACAAGAATAAATTGGTGGAACTCTACAATGGCGTGACGGAGTATGTGCAATCTACCACTGGACTTAAGTTCGTTGTAGGACATCCCGTACACGAGTTCTTCCTCAATCGCTATGCCGGAGTGAACCCCGCCAACGGCGACGCTCTGTGGTACACAAAAGACGGCGAACTGACCACCGAATTCCGCGAAGAAGACAAAGTAATGACAGGTAAAACCTTCGATTCTCCTTGGGCAGGCGGTTTTGGGACAAGCCTTGCATGGAAAGGGCTTTCATTGTCGGCACAGTTCAGCTGGATGGCGAACCGCTGGGTGATGAACAACGACCGTTTCTTCGAAGAGAGTAACGGATTGTACAGTTCCTACAACCAGTCCAAACGACTTCTGTACGACAGATGGAAAAAACCGGGAGACGTCACAGACATCCCGCGCTATGGCGTAGTAGCACAACTTGATGATCGTTTCCTTGAAAACGCATCGTTCCTTCGTCTGAAAAATCTGACATTAGCTTACGTATTGCCGCAGGCATGGTTCAAGAAAAGTAATTTCTTCTCTTCCGCCCGCATCTACCTGCAAGGGCAGAACTTGCTGACCTTCACCAGATTCAAAGGGCTCGATCCTGAAGTGGCAAGCAATATCTATCGAGCACAATACCCAGCTTCGCGTCAGTTTACGTTAGGTGTTGAAGTTTCATTCTAAATATGATAGTAACAAAAATGATAAGTAAATTCAAATTATATATTACATCGGTTGCGCTGGCACTCTGTTGTGTATCTTGTCTGGACAAATTTCCCGAAGACTCGATACCCTTTGACAAGGCAATCCAGACGGTAAAGGACGTAGACCTCGCAGTAATCGGCATCTACGACGCATTCAAGAGCAGTGCCCTTTATTCGGGCAATCTTACCTTGTTGCCCGACTTGCAAACCGACTTTGTATATGGAGTAAATGGAAATACAAACGTGTACGGGGATATCTGGCGGTGGAAGAACATCCTCGCCACTAATACAGACATTGAGGCCGTCTACGGTTCGCTCTATATGGTTATCAACCGTTGCAACTTTCTGCTCGACAGAGTGGACAATGTAAGAAAGAACGTCACCAATGATGAACAACTGGACAAACTCGACCAATGTTGTGGTGAAGCCTATTTTGCCCGTGCATTAGCTTACTCCGAATTGGTGAAACTCTTCTGTAAGGCATACGAGAGCGACGAAGACGCCGCCAACCAATTGGGAGTGATTCTGACACGCCATTATGGTGGCGATGAAGCCATGAAGCGCGCTTCACTGAAAGAGTCGTATGACTTTATCCTCGAAGACCTTGATCGTGCCGAAGAGCTGTTGAAAATAGAGGAGGACTATCCTGGAAATTTGTATGACGACAACCACTCTCCCTACTTCAACGAATATACTGTTCACGCCTTGCGTGCGCGCGTATCCTTATATATGAAGAACTGGGATGATGCCATCAAATATTCGACTAAAGTCATCGAAAGCAACAGATACCGTCTGTCGAGCTGCACCAATGCGATTACAAACGGTGTGAGCCACTACAAATATATGTGGACCAACGATTTCTCAACAGAGACCATTTGGCAAGTAGGATTCACCGTCACCTCCTATGGTGGTGCCTTAGGACGTATCTTTGCCAACTACGACTATGTGAGCCTCCGCCCGGACTATGTACCTGCCGAATGGGTCATCAACCTTTACGACAACAACGACTTGCGTGTGACTACATTCTTCCAAAACCAGACTACAAGCTACGGTCTCACTTGGCCTTTACTGATTAAGTACTTCGGCAACGAAAGTTTTGTAGAAAACCGCATCTTGCATGTATGTATGCCCAAGGTATTCCGCCTGTCGGAACAATACCTGATTCGTGCAGAAGCCTATGTGCAGAAAGAGCAGCCCGAATACGGCAAAGCGGGAACAGACATCTCCACACTCCGTCTGGCACGCTATTCGAGCTATGGAAGCGGTACTACTCCCATGAACAAGGACAATGCGATGGACATCATCGAGCAGGAACGTGTGAAGGAACTCTACATGGAAGGATTCCGCCTGCATGACCTGAAACGCTGGCACAAAGGATTCGAACGCAAGCCGCAGGCACAATCATTGGAAAACGGCAGCAGCCTGAAGGTGGAAAAAGACGATGTAATGTTCGTATGGCCCATCCCGCAACACGAACTGGATGCTCCCGGTTCGATAGTGGAACCTAATGAAAGTAACAAATAAGATTAAAACATACGATAATGAAAAAACTAATCATTGGATGCATGGCGGGGATTGCTGCCATCATCAGTTTTGTCGGATGTGAGCAGGACAATATGGTCTATAAAGGTCCGAATTATCTGATGTTTTCCGACACACTCTATCAGTATGCCGTACAAGAAACCAACGAGATATTCAACGTTCCCATTGCGGCTACTACGGCGGTTGACTATGACCGCAACCTTGCTGTGGAAATCATTGATAAGGAAAGCAATGCGGTAGAAGGCAAACACTATCGGCTGCTTTCAAACACCGTCACCATCAAGGCGGGCGAACGGGTTGCCAACATCGAAGTGCAAGGGGTGTATGACAATATCGAAGTCACCGACTCGCTGGGGTTTGCCTTGCGCCTGATTGTACCCGAATCGGAGCAGTGGAACCTTTACACCACAAAAGCAAAAGTCGTGATGCAGAAGTCATGTCCGTTTGACATTCACAACTTCACGGGTTATTGCCGCGTCACTTCCTCCTTCCTTTCTTCGGACTATATGCAAAATGTAGGCATCCGTCTGATTACTTCCGATGTAGTGGAAGGAGAAGAAAACACAATCGTGCTGCACGGACTCTACTTTGACGGCTACGACACCAAAATCAAGTTCGACCGCAAAGATATCCTCCGTCCGTTGATAGATATGGACAAGCACGTATGCGGACTTACCAGCGAGCCGTTCGGAACCATTCACGGAGACGGAAATCTGCGGTTGAGCCAGTCGGCAAACTATACATCCTACTACAGCAGTTGCCAGGACTTCATTTTCCAATACGTTACGCTGAGTGTAGACAATAAAGATGGTTCCGAATATGGCGTAGTAGGCACTTACATCAACCTCATCGAATGGATTAGTGAGGCGGAAGCAGAAAAACTAAAAGAACAAGGTTATTAAAACATTAAAACAATATAGTTATGAAAACGTTAAATTTGAAAAACATAAGCTGGAGCTTGATTATATCGGCAATGATGTGCATGGTTGCATTTGCCAGTTGTTCGGACGACGAAAAAGAAGATGTGAATATCACGTTTCCTGAACTGAAGGAGGAGACTCACGTAGTGGGCGATGAGATAGAAATCTCTTTCAATGCACCGGTAGACTGGCAGTTGACCAGCAAGGCAGCATGGTGTAAGTTCGTAAATGGTGATTTTGAAGACGCCACTACAAGTGGAAAAGCCGGCGACCAGACGGTAACAGCCAAGATTTTGGGAGACGGACAAGATTATATCAATGACAACACTACCGAAATCGTATTGAAGATGGGCGACAAAGAGCAGGTGATTTACAAGATTACCCGTTCGAAGAAAGCCTTTAGCGGTCTGACCATCAAATCTGTTCCCGAAGCGGAAGGCGAAGAAGCGGTAGAATATAGCGCAGAAAATCCGATTGTTGTCAAAGGATGTGATATCGATACAAATAGAGATGAATATCTTGTTATTGAAACCAATATTGAAGATGCAAATTTGACTGTTGGTGTCAAAGAAGGCGATAACCCGGATTGGATAAAAATAGAGAAAGACAATAATAAATATAAATTGGCTTTCAACAAAGATAAAAAAGACCTTGACCCCAAATATTCATTTGGTACCGACAAAGGTGGCAAAATCATATTTTCTGTAATGACTTCAGATAACTCCATCATTGGCACAGCAGAAATCCCTGTTGCTTATGAAGGATTAAAAGAAGGAGTATTGGTCAGCAGTCCTGCATATCCCAATTTGAGAATCAGTCAAGACGGAAAGAAAATCATCAGCACTGATGCCAATAACAAAAGTACAGTTTATCAAGATAAAATAGAAACAGAGATCATTACCCGTGATGATGAATTCGAAATTGTAACATTCGAACAAGTAGGTTCATTCATGGTTTTCCCCGGAATGGAACCTGTGTATCAGGCAGACGGCTTTATCTTTGGTGAAGATGCGGTGACAGACTGGGTTGATGTTAAAACAAACGGAACCAAATGCACAATAACATTCGAACCTTATGTGTTCTCTTACAATTATGACAATCGTGGAGTTGTTGTAATGGCTTTCCCAAAGAAAGAATATGAAAAAATCAAAAACGACTTGGAAAAGAACATTATCGTTGATGATTATATCAATCCCCGTTATCAAAGTTATGTATTGGGAGCTCCGGTTCAAACAGAAGATGTGGTAATGTCTTTCACTACATGTATAGCAATGGATGGAGAATTATTCCCGATTGCCAATATGATTGGTGAAGACTGCACAACCAAATATGACGGGGAAGAAATAGAAGGTGCCGGAACCGACAATATCTATACTTCTAACATCTTCAGTATGCTTTTCTCTACTTCTGAGGACGGCAAAGTCTACTATGAAATCAAAAACGGTGTAGATGGAATGATTCTTGAAAACGACGAATTTGACGGATTCTCAGCAGGACTGACAAACAAGGCAGGAAAAGACTACATCGTTCTGTCAACAGCAAATGCAGAAACTCTTCCTTTGCAACAAGGCAAACAGATTAAAGTGAAGTCTTCCAATGGAGAAGTGCTGGCATTACTGATTATCAACATCGGTGAGAATCCATTCTAAATTCCAATACCGACATTTGACAATTTTAGTTTAATAATACAGAAATAAATGAACTCAAAAAGAACAACATATTGGAAACTGTTTCTTATCCCCCTTTTCACCATGCTTTTCGGCATGGTGACGGGCGGATGTTCCGATGACAAGGAGGAACTGCAAGGCAGCCAGTACGGCTACGTGCAGTTCAAACTCTACAAATCGGCATCCTACGCCAAAGGTGGGACAACACGTGCGGGCGACCTGAACAAATTGGGCGAAGCACAGAAAGTAGAAATAGAAATGCTGTACAACGGTGCAAGCATCACGCAGACATTGATTCTGAACGCTTACAACGAATCCAATGCGGAGTACGGTATGCGTAGCGACAAGCTGCAACTGCTGGTAGGCGACTATAAAGTTGTGGGCTACAAACTGCTGGATAAGCTTGATGAAGTGATAACCAGTATCTCTGCCTCTTCAGACGAGACATTTACGGTCGTTTCGCGCGGACTGACGGTGAAAGACCTCACCGTAGACGTGCAAAGCCGTGGAACCGTAACGTTCAAACTTACAAAGACCGGACTTCCCGAAACACGCGCAACCGGTGATGCTTCGTATCTTTTCAAGGACATCAAACTGATTGACGTTACGGTAACCAACACGTTCACCCGCGAATCGACTACATTCAAGAAACTGAAAGTAGCCTATAAGGAGGAATACAAAGAACACGAGAACCCCGACAACCCGAACGACAAGTACATGGACATAGGCGTGGCAACCAGCGACTCCGCCGTATGGCTGCCCACCGGCAATTACCGTGTGACGGCTTACACCACCTACCGGAAAAGCGGCGCAGTGGAAACCGCCCTTGAAACCCAGGAAGTGGCAGGCGAACCGTTTGCTATCGAAGACAACCGCCTGACCAAACACGCCAATGTGCCCATCCTGCTCTCCGAAACGAAAGAGTACATCAAAGACTACATCGCACTAAAGGAAATATGGGAAGCACTGAACGGAACGGAATGGGGCTACTACGGAGCGGGCGAAACACCGGGAGCCAACTGGAACTTCAACAAGGAAATGGATATGTGGGGCGACCAGCCGGGCGTGACGCTTAACAGCAACGGACGCGTGGTAGGTCTGACGCTTGAGGGATTCGGTGCTAAAGGAAGAGTGCCCGACGCCATCGGACAGTTGACCGAACTGAAACTGCTCGCCTTAGGCTCGCACAGCGAAAAGCTCGGCAGAAATATGTTCGACCAGACAAACTGGAATGCCGACATGAGCGCTGCGCAACTGAAAAACCTGCGTATGCACTACCGGAACACGTTCCTCAATTACGACGTGCGCCAAGACTTGTCCGAAATGATACAGAAAAGCATCAACGACGACGCTACACAGCAACCCATCCGCAAGAGCAGCCGCATTTCGCTGAAAGACGCGCAAATCGGCAAATACACCAACGGGATTACATTCGTCTCAAAAGCCATCATGCGCCTGAAACGGTTGCAGTTGTTCTACATCGGCAACGCTCCCATCAAAGCGGAAGATATCTGTACGGAGTGGGAAAACCCCGATTCGGAATACGCCAAAGCATACGAAGCGGAGAACCTGAACTGGAAAAGCATGACCGAACTGACGGACATCGAGATTTACAACTGTGCACAGTTGGACAGATTCCCCGACTTCATATTCAACCTGCCCGAAATGCAACTACTGAACGTCGCTTCTAACACAGGCATCAGCGGCAAGCAACTGAAAGACGACTGGTCGAAACTTGCCCGGTCGCCCGTAGGTAAGAAGTTGCAGATTCTCTATCTGAGCTACAACAACCTCAAATCATTTCCCACAGACGGTTCTCTTTGCTACATGAAGAAAATGGGAATGCTCGACTGTTATGACAACGAGATTGAGACACTGGCTCCCTTTGGCAAAGACGTGAAGCTCGCTACGCTCACCCTCGCCTACAACAAAATACAGGAGATACCGGAAGAGTTCTGCGGATTCACCAACGACGTGGAGACACTGGACTTCTCGCACAACGAACTGAAGTACATCCCCAACATCTTCGATGCATCCTCCGTTCATGTCATGGGGGCGGTCGACCTCTCTTACAATCAGATTGGCTCCGTAGGCGGCAAAAACGTTGAAAACCCGGAAACATTCAAGGGCATCAATGCTTCCACCATATCCTTGGCATACAACAGTATCTCCAAGTTCCCGTCAGATCTGTTCAGAACCGGTTCGCCGATTTCAACCATCAACTTGAGCAACAACCGGATGACCGAAATTCCAGAATACTCGCTCAAAGGTAAAAACGGAAACTACAAGAACACCTATCTGCTGACTACAATCGACTTGCGTTTCAACAAACTGAAATCCCTGTCGGACGACTTCCGGGCAACGACCTTGCCTTACCTCTCCAACATGGACGTGAGCTACAACTGCTTCTCCAAGTTCCCCACCGAACCGTTGAATAGCAGCCAGTTGAAAGCCTTCGGTATCCGCCACCAGCGCGATGCCGACGGTAACCGCATCCTGCGCGAATGGCCCGAAGGCATCAGTACTTGCCCGAGCCTGCTCCAACTGCAAATCGGGGCCAACGACATTCGCAAGGTGAACGAAACCATTAACCCGCGGCTGTGGGTACTGGAGATTAAGGACAATCCCAACATCTCGCTCGACGTGACACACCTCTGCCCTTACATCAAGGCAGGTATGTATATGCTGATTTACGACAAGACCCAGGATATCCGAGGTTGCGACACTCTTAAACAATAAACTGATAGATAGAAAATGAAATATTTACATAAAGTCATAGCAGGATTGGTACTTTGCACAGGGTGCATCACTTCATGCAAGGACGACAACAAGACGGAACTTCCCGGTGGATTGCTGACGGATAAAGAAGAAATTGCAATCGGCCCGGAAGGCGGACTGGAGAAGATTGCCGTGTTGTCAGACATAAGCTGGGTGGCAGGCGCATCCAAACCCTGGATTGCCGTCTCTCCAGCAAACGGATTGGGAGCGGCCGAATGTCAGCTCACCATCGATTCTACGTTAGAGAATACGGCGCGCACGGCGCAAATCCGTTTCTCTTCCGAGCAGGCGGGACAGAAACTTATCACCGTCACGCAATTCGGTTTCGGCAAACAGATTTTGCTGAACGAAACGGATGTGGAAATCGAGAACTCGGCGCGTTATGAGAAGCGTACGTTCGAGATGGTGGTATCTACCAATATCAATTTCAAAATCGGGAGCGTCGAATATGCTTTCGACGGCATACAGTCGGACGAAGAGAAAGCCGAATACGAATCCGAACGCACCGGATGGCTCACCCAACCCCGGCAGGATGACTTGGCGGTGGACTTGGACAGAAAAGCCCGTCCGCGTACGGTGAAAGCCAACTTCCGTTGGGAAATGAATACAGCTCCCTTCGTTCGCGTAGCAAAGATTCACCTCGTGCCGATGGACCCGGCAAACGATCAGTTGGTAGACGACAACGGCAACCCGATAGAGGATGTTGTACTCACCGTCAGACAAAAACCTGCCCTCAAGATTGAAGACAACCGTGCGGGCGACTCACTGGCAGTCATCACCATCAACGAGAAGGTGCAGAGCATGATTAAATTTGAAACCAGCGAAAATATGCAGAACTGGGAAAACGTGACGCTGTGGGAAGCTACCGACAAGGACTTGCCGTGCGAAGAAGCGGTGGGACGCATACGTTCGGTAAACTTTGTTATGATTGACATGAAAGAGGGCGAATCCTTGCCGAAGGAAGTGCGTTACCTGAAATATTTGGAGTCGTTCTCCATCCGCAGCAACGCCAACTCACAAATCCGCGACATTCACTTGGGCGAGGAAATCTGCGAGTTGAAGCATCTGAAAGAGTTGGTTCTCTATTCGTACGGTATCACCTCTCTGCCGGCAAACTTCGCCAAATTGGGAGGCGCCACGAACGAAGGCTATGCAGGACTGAAATCACTGAGCTTGTCGGCAACCAACTTTGCTACTCTGTCGACTATTACGAAAGTGGTCAACAAAGAGAATTTCCCGTACTTGACTTCGCTCGCACTGAATGGTTCGCGTCGTACCGACTCACTCTCCGACCTGACACTGGTACAAGGCGGTAAGTACAACGGACGCCCCATCGGACTGTTTGTCAATGTTTCGAGAGGAAGCGAAAGAGACGCTCTTCTTAGCCTGCTTTTGTGGGAAAATCTGCAATCGCTGACGCTTGCTTACAACTTCATCGAAGGCGAACTTCCGACAGACGAAGAGATGGAAACGGCACTCGAGAGAGCGGGCAGACCGACACACTACACGTCTGACGACTTCTCGACCGAAAAGGCGGACTACCTCGATAAATTGGTAGGCGACACGTGCCGTTGGTTGCTCACGGATGACAATCCAGTAACATTCACAGCTACCGATGAGACAACGGAAACCGTGACTGGTCAGGAAATTCCGCGTGTATTGCCCAAGACCCGCTATCTCTCTATCAACCTGAACTTCCTCACCGGAAAACTGCCCAACTGGGTGCTTTTCCATCCTTACTTTGTAGAATGGTATCCGGAAATCGGATTCTTTATCCAGCAGGAAAGAGGTAAGAACTCCGCTGGAGAATCGGTAGGATTCAGCAACATAGACGCGGACAACTTCGACTTTACGTATTATTATGGAGCAGAAGACCCTGGCAGCAACACAACCGTATCGGGAGTTGCCTATCCGCTCTACTACCGTCGTTTTGTAGCCAACTCCTCGACGGAAGACGCAGAGTAGTAATCATTTACAAGAACAATTATCTAACAAGTAAACATGAGAAATAGATTCTTATATACACTTCTGTTGGGATTGGCGCTGACCGCCTGCTCGGACCACGAGCAGGCAGAGCAGACGCCTGTTTCGGCAGAAGACACGGAAATCCGGTTTCCCGCTGACGTAACAGCAGGCGAACTTATCATCAAATTCAAACCCGAAATGACGGAAATCCTTGATCGCGCACTGACCCGTGCCGCCAGAAACGGCGGTGTGTCCACCCGCTCGGGGATTCCTTCGACCGATGAGATACTCGACATCTTAGGCGGATATCACTTCGAGCGCATCTTCCCGGCAGACGCCAAGAACGAAGAGCGTACCCGTGCCGCAGGATTGCATCTGTGGTATTTAGTGAAGTTCGACAAGAATACCGACCTGAAAGAAGCTGCCCAACGTATTTCTCAATTAGGAGAAATCTCCAAGGTGCAAGGAAACAGCCACATCAAGCGCGCCTACAAGACCGATGCACATCGGGTATACGTCAATGAATCGGCATTGCAACGCCATGCTGCAACCCGCACCGGCAGAGCATCGGCTACGTTCACAGACCCGGGACTGGTCTATCAATGGCATTACAACAATACAGGTACGTACGACTTTGAGAACCAGAATCCGCTCAACAACGGAGCCGTAGAGGGATGCGACGTAGGCTGTTACGAAGCGTGGAAGAAATGCACAGGAGACCCCTCCATTATTGTTGCCGTATTGGACGAGGGAGTGATGCTTACCCACCCTGACTTGAAAGACAACATTTGGGTAAACGAAGGCGAAGAGTTTAACGCCGGAAAAGACGCCGACAACAACGGTTATGTAGACGACAAACACGGCTACAACTTCGTAGAAAATTCCGGAAACATCACATGGTCGTCGGAATACGACACTGGTCACGGCACGCATGTGGCAGGGACCATCGCTGCCATGAACGGCAACGGAGTAGGTGTATGCGGTATCGCCGGAGGTAACGGCACTCCCGGCTCGGGCGTGAAAATCATGGCATGCCAAGTATTTGCAGGCGACGCAGGCGTTACACTCACCGCTGAAGCCAAAGCCATCAAATATGCGGCAGACAACGGGGCTGTCATTTTGCAGTGCAGTTGGGGCTACAATTCAGCAGATGCCAACATTGCCGAAGGATTCAGCCCCGGTCCAGCTACGCAAAAGGAATGGGAAACAACCTATCCACTCGAAAAAGAGGCCTTGGACTACTTCATCCACAACGCAGGTTCGCCCAACGGTGTCATTGAAGGCGGACTCGCCATCTTCGCTGCCGGCAACGAGTATGCAGGTATCCCTGCTTATCCAGGCGCATACTCCAAATGTGTCACTGTAAGTTCTACAGCGGCCGACTTCACACCGGCGTCTTACACCAACTATGGTGTGGAAATAGACATTTGCGCACCCGGAGGTGATACGGAATACTACGCTGCTATCGGCAAGGAATCGCCCGAGTTTTGGGAAGAAAACGATCCTTATGCCGGTTCCATTCTTTCCACTATGATGAAGAACGGTACCCCCGCCTACGGTTACATGGACGGCACTTCGATGGCTTGTCCGCACGTGTCGGGAGTAGCCGCTTTAGGCTTGTCGTATGCAGTGAAACTGCGCCGCCACTTCAAAGCGTCCGAGTTCATCGGTCTGCTGAAAGAATCTGTCAAACCGGTAGATACTTGGTATGGCGGTGGCAAAAAGAAAACTTATTACCGCAACCATACATCGCCAGGGGCTTCGCCTGCACAGCTGGAACTGTCGAAGTATATCGGCAAAATGGGAACCGGAGTAGCCAATGCCGCTTTGTTGCTCAACAATATCGAAGGCAACGGAACGGAGATGAAAGTACCCAACGTCTACGTAGCGGAAAACACAACGTCGACCACCAACTTGGCGTATTACTTCGTGGATGGTGAGAAACTCACTTACACTTGTACATCGTCCGATGCCAACGTCGCTAAAGTAACGGTAGTCAACGGCACTCTGATGGAGGTGACCGGCATTGCCACCGGAACGGCACGCATCACCGTAAAACCAAGTGTCGGAATGGAACAGACCATCGTCGTGACCGTCCGCAAGAAAGCTAATGACAACGGTTGGCTGTAATCACCTGATGAGACAATGAAGTTCTTTAGTCTAATAAGAATAGTTGTATTCCTTGTGGGAACAGGGCTGTTCGGAGCACTACACGCACAGAACAGCCCCGCTTCCCTGCAAGCAAGGAGAGATTCGTTGCTGAATCCTTCATTGATGAAACAGGCGGAACGGGTACTGCGATTCGAAAAGAGCGTGCAGAACATAGGTACACTGACTGAAGACGATGTTCCTGTAACCTATCGGTTTGTCTGCACCAATGTAAGCAACCGTCCTCTCCTCATCAAGCGCGCCACATCGACGTGCAGTTGCGTCACCGTCAGGCTCGACAGCAAGGAATTGCTGCCTGGCAAGCAACAGGTCGTCAACTTGACGTTTCACCCGAAGAATCATCCCGGCACGATAGACACCCATGTGTTTGTCTACCTCTCCTCTTCGGACAAGACACCCGTAGCACGGCTTACCCTGACGGGAGACGTACTTCCGGGTAAGGATGAATGGGCACGCTTCCCATATTCAATGGGGAAGTTACGGCTAAAGCAAAACACAATGACCTTCGGTGAGGTGAGAACCGGACATCGGTCTACGGAACGTATCTTCTGCGGCAACAGCAGCAGTAAACCTATGCAACTGACTGCCCTGATACTTCCTGCCTATGTCACCTTCCACACCGATCCGGCAGTGATTCCGCCAGGCGGAGAAGGCGATATCGTAGTCACAGTAGACGCTTCATTGATTCCTGTCGGTGCGAAAGCAGAATTCACCTTCCCGATTATTATCGAAGGTGTCAGCGCCCGCCCGTCAGACCGTACATTGAATATAAAAGTTAAACGTATCAATTAATAAAAAAATAAATTCGACATGAAGAATATTTTCAAACTCATGGTTTTATTTGCTCTTCTGTTCTGCGGCTCGTCCTGCAGTGATGATGAAGAGTTAACCGTTGCTCGTCTGGAAGTCACCACCGCCAATCTGAACGGAGTGTGGCAACTTGCCGAATGGAATGGTCAGCCCTTGGCTGAGGACACTTATTGCTATATAAAGTTTAACCGCAAGGACCAAACGTTCGAGATGTATCAAAAATTCGACAGCATGTATGCCCGTTACATTACCGGTAGTTTCAGCATCCGTAAAGACCCTTACTTGGGTGCAGTCATCGCTGGTGTCTACGACTACGGCAACGGTGACTGGAATAATGAATACATCGTCACCGACCTGCTGGAAAGCGGTTCAATGGTGTGGACGGCTACGGAGGATAAAAGCGATATAAATAAGTATGTGCGTTGTGACAGAATCCCTGACGAGATTATTGAAGAAGTCAAAGCAGACCAAGAATAAGGCGTATATTCCTTTAATCATACTAGTCATTTTTTTACGGGCTCCTAATATTAATAGTCCGTTAAAAATTCAACCTATCGGCTAAGCGGCTTCTGCCGCTATGCCAAAGAGTTCCTTGATAAGTTTAGTATTAAATGTTCTGTTCGGCTTCATACCTGACTTGCTTAAAATTCTTTTGAGCATATAAATATTACTCAGACAGTTCTTTAGCAGTCTGATGGAAAGCGACGGATAGTATCGTTTCCGCATGACTTTTGAGATGTTTATCGAGGCTAGTGAAACATTGAAAGCGAAGTCAAGTTTCGCTGTGCCATTATAACGGCTCAGTCTGAAAATTTTGGGGATTTGATTCAGGGCAATCACATCCTTAAAAAAAATCATTCCGGTGCGGTAAGGAACAAAATTATATGTGTATGAATTTGTTCGACCTGGTAGTGAAACAAGCCGAACCATGTGCTTGAGTTATTCAAGTCTCCTACATCATTTCATAGAGTGTAGTACTTGTTACAAACAATTCTCCTACTTGTAACAGGCAATTCTCCTACTAACTATTAAAATAGAAAACCGCCTTCAGCCTTCAGTTCTTCAAAAAAGCCCCTTTTCATCGGTGTTTTGGGGCTGAAGGCACTCCTGAAGGCGGAAGTGTATGCCTCCGGCTCACTTTTGCCACATGGTGAATCTATATACCCCAAATTAAACTCTTTAGGGTAAACTTACATGGAGTAGTGGATAAAAAGTTCTTCCTTTTTAGAATAGCAAAGATATATGCATATCCCCACTAAATTTCTACTGCCCTCTACTATGCGCCTACTCGAATCAGTTGGAATTTGCGTATTGGAGTATAAAAGAAAACCCATTGAAATGATTGTATTTCAATGGGCTCTGAGAAATTACCGAATCGATAGTGGTGCCACCAGGAATCGAACCGGGGACACAAGGATTTTCAGTCCTTTGCTCTACCAACTGAGCTATGGCACCTTGTACTGTTTGTTCCGGTAATATCTCTTTTGCGGTTGCAAAGGTAGTGAAACTTTTGGATTCTGCAAGCCTTTTAGAAATAAAAAACACTGATAAAAAGTTAATATACTTATTATCAGTGTTATATGTGTTGAAGTATTTTAGCTAAATGCTGAATATTTTATTTTTCCTCCTTCAATGGATTCCAACCTTGCGCTTTCAGTTCGAATTCTTGTCCGTCACGGGTGATCAAAGCGCAACCTAACTCCGGTTTGGTGATATGACCGATGAGGCGGATACCTTCCATTTGCGATACTTTCTCATGGTCAGCGATAGGTATGGTGAAAAGAAGTTCATAGTCCTCACCGCCATTCATAGCGCAAGTGGTCAGATTCATGTTGAACTCTTCTGCCATGACAGCGGTCTGATAGTCGATGGGGATATGTTCTTCGTAAACACGGCAGCCGGCATTGCTCTGTTTGCAGATATGCATAAGCTCCGATGATAAACCATCGGAAATATCCATCATGGAAGTCGGGATGATATTGGCGGCAGCAAGTTTCTCGATGATGTCTTTACGGGCTTCTGGTTTCAGTTGGCGTTCCAATAGGTATTCTTTGCCGGAGAAGTCAGGTTGTACGTCCTTCTCACCTTTTAATACACTTTTTTCACGTTCCAGTAGTTGCAGTCCCATGTAGGCGGCACCTAAGTCGCCACTGACACAGATCAAGTCTGTTTCTTTCGCTCCGTTGCGGTAGACTACCTTGTCTTTATCCGCTTCGCCTATACAAGTGATGCTGATGGCAAGTCCTGTAAGCGAAGACGTTGTATCGCCACCTACAATATCTACATTGTATTGTTGACAAGCCAAACGGATACCTGCATAAAGCTCGTCCATATCTTCCACGCTGAAACGTTTGGATAATCCGAGAGATACCGTTATTTGTCTGGGAGTGCCGTTCATGGCGTAAATGTCCGAGAAATTAACTATGGCAGACTTATATCCCAAATGCTTCAGGGGAACGTACGTCAGGTCGAAATGTACACCTTCCATAAGCAAGTCTGTAGTCACCAATACTTGTTTTTCGGATGGGTAGGAGAGGACGGCGGCATCATCGCCTACTCCATATTTGCTGGATTCGTTTTCTAGTTTGATTCCCTTGGTGAGGCGGTCGATCAGACCGAACTCACCAAGAGTAGCTATTTCTGTTCTCATAAATCGGTTATAATGTTTAGGCACGATTGATAAGTTCACGCATGATGGTCGTCATTTTGGGTTGGGCGGCATCAGCTGCTTTCTGGACTTCTTCGTGCGTTACTTCTACGATTTTTCCTTCTACGCCCAAGTCGGTAATAACGGAAATACCAAAAACCTTGATTCCGCAATGGTTAGCGACAATCACCTCAGGAACGGTAGACATACCTACGGCATCAGCACCTAAGATATGGAATAATTTATACTCAGCAGGAGTTTCGAAGGTAGGGCCTTGAGTCCCTATGTATATACCATGTTGTACCTTGATACCTTTCTCTCTCGCAATCTCGTCAGCTTTACGGATTAACTCTTTGCTATACGCTTCGCTCATATCCGGGAAACGGGGACCATACGGAATGTTTTTTCCACGAAGCGGATGTTCGGGGAAGTAGTTGATATGGTCGGTGATAATCATCAAATCACCGATTTCGAAGTCTGCATTTGTCCCGCCACTGGCGTTGGACACAAACAAGGTCTTGATTCCTAATTCGCGCATCACACGTACAGGGAAAGTCACTTCTTTCATAGAATAACCCTCGTAATAGTGGAAGCGTCCTTGCATAGCCATGATATCCTTATTGCCTAGTTTGCCGAAAATCAGCTTACCGCTATGACCTTCGACCGTAGATACCGGGAAGTTCGGGATATCCGAATACTTTATTTCATACTTCTCGGTGATTTCGTTTGCCAAACTGCCAAGTCCGGTGCCAAGAATGATGGCTGTTTCGGGACTAGTGTGCATCTTCTCTTTAAGATAAGCTGCGGTTTCTTGTATTTTTTCTAACATAGTCAATAATATGTTGGTTAAATTTATCTTGTTGATTTTGTAATATCTCTATTTCAATAGGTAAAGCATAGATAAATGGTTTCAGTTCTTCGTCCAGTTCCGGATGGTTGACTAGGCGTGTCGCATCCTTCTCGGTGGTGATTATCAATCGTTTTTCACCTGTTAATCGCTTGAATCGTTCCTTTATCTGTTGCATATCTTTGTGAGTGAAATCATGGTGGTCACTGAAAGATAGCGTTTCTATTTGTTTTGTACAATCTTCCAGCCTTTCCAGAATAGGAGCAGGAGATGCAATGCCGGTAACTAACAATATATTGGTATCCGTTAGTGAAGATAAAGAAATATCTTTGCCTGCTTGGATTACATTTGCTGCGGTTTCTTTAACTCCCTGTTGGAATACAGGTTGCAGACTCCCATAACGGAACGATGAGAAGAATAACTGCTGATACGGATAAAGATTCAACCGTTTAGTAATAATATTGAAATCAATAGGTTTGATGTCCTGAGGACATTTGGTGACAATGACGATTTGTGCACGGTTTTTTCCACTGACCAGCTCACGCAAACGACCTGCCGGAAGCAGTGTGTCGTCACAGAAAAGACGGTGGTAGTCTGTCAATAGAATACTTAGGCCGGGTTTGACATAGCGGTGTTGGAAGGCATCGTCCAGCAGAACGATATCTACTACGGGTTCTTTCAAAGCAAGCAGTTTTTCTATTCCATGGCAGCGGTTTTCGTCAACAGCCAACGTGACGGACGGGAACTTGGTATACATCTGATAAGGTTCGTCGCCAATTGTCTTGGCGGTACTTTGGGGAGTGGCGAGCACGTAGCCTTGTGTACGCCGTTTATATCCCCGGCTTAGTACAGCTACCTGATATTTATCATGGAGCAACTTTATCAAATATTCGGTATGAGGAGTTTTGCCTGTTCCGCCTACAGCCAGGTTACCTACACTAATGACAGGAACGTCGAAACTCTTCGACCGGAGGAATCCCCAGTCAAAGAGTTTATTTCTTATTATTACCGCTGTTCCGTATAGCCACGAAACAGGATATAGCCATTTATGTATCTTGAAAAAGTGCTCGTTCATGCAATACGTTTTATTTAATATTCAATTCGAATGGAATACGTGCCTGAATCATGGATTGTTCTTTTAAGTTTTTCAGTAAGCCGAATTGTTGGTAATACTCGCCTAATTTACTTTTCAGAAGTTGCGATTCTACATAATTGGTCGGTTTTGTGTCGAATAGAGAAGACAGGAAATCCTGCTTGGCAGGATAGGATACTATTGTATATCCTTCAATACCCGCTTTGGCTACGGCAATATCCAATGCTTTGTCAATGCCCCCAAGTTCGTCTACCAATCCCAACTCTTTGGCTGTTGCACCGGTCCACACACGTCCTTCGGCAATCTTTTCGATTGCTTCCTTTGTCATATGGCGCCCTTCGGCACATCTGCCTACAAATGTGTCATATCCCTGGGTAATCATCATCTGTAATAATGACTTCTCACCCTCATTGAAAGGACGCATAATATTTCCGAAATCTGAATATTTGTTGGTTTTTACTACATCATATGTCAGGCCTATTTTCTCTGTTAATTCTTTGACATTCGGAACCATTCCGAAGATGCCGATAGAGCCGGTCAGAGTTGTAGGTTCCGCAACAATCGTATCGGCTACACAAGAGATATAATAACCGCCTGACGCTGCATAATCACCCATGGAAACGATGACGGGCTTTTGGGCTTTCAATTCTTTCACCGCATGCCAGATTTGTTCCGAAGCAAAAGCACTTCCGCCCGGAGAATTAACACGGAGTACCACAGCTTTCACATCGTCATCTTCTTGCAACTTACGTAAATCGCGGCTCACTTTGGGACCTACGATACCTTCCTCGGAAGCAGAGGAACTGGGATAATCTGTGATTTCACCGGATGCATAGTAAACGGCAACGATATTACCGCTTTTATCTTTGGGGACATTCTTTTTTACATTAATCATATCTGCCAGTCCCACTATGGGCAGACGGTCGTCTTTATCTATTTCCACCATCTCTTTGAGATAGTTGCGTACGTCATTACGATAAATCAGCGTATCGGCCAATCCGCATTTCACGCTTTCTTCTGCCGGATAGAACATTAACATACGGTCTGCATAAGCATTGAGAGAATCGACAGGAAGACTACGGCTGGCAGCTACACCTTCCGTCACTTGTCTCCAGATGGAGTTGATGAAAACTGTAACCTGTTCGCGGTTGGCCGGACTCATTTCAGTAGCAATGAACGGCTCGACGGCAGATTTGTAGGTTCCTACCTTGAATACTTGCATCTCCACACCGATTTTCTGAAGCAGATCCTTGTAGAAGAGAGGGGCGGAAGCGATACCACGCCATTCGATCATCCCTTTGGGATTAAGCAATACTTTGTCGGCTACACTGGACAGATAATAAAGTCCTTGGGTATAAGAGTCACCATAAGCAATGATGAATTTTCCGCTTTCCTTGAAATCAAGTAATGCATTACGTATCTCCTGTAAGGAAGCGTAGGATGCGTCCAATGAACTGGCTTGCAAATAAATTCCTTTGATATTTTCGTTCTCTTTGGCTTTCTTGACGGACGAAAGAATGTCATCCAGTCCGTATGTGCTGGACTCGTCACCGAGTAACTGTGATAAAATGCCCAATGGGTCTTCTTGCGTACGTTCCACCAACGTACCGTTCAAATCGAGCATCATTACGGAATTCTTTTTTACTATTGTCTCTGTATCCGAAGTAGAAATGATACCGAACAACGTTACCATGCTGATGATAAATAATGCAATACTTGACAAAATGATACCTGTCACCGTGGCAAGTGTGAATTTCAAGAAATCTTTCATTGTACTTATTGTTTTTTTGCGCCAGCTTATTATTAAGCTAACAAAGATAAATAATTGAGTTGATATTTATTCAATAAGTCGTACGAATTTTTGTTTTATCACAATGAATCTGTATAAATCCGTGCTTCTTTCGTTTAAGATTTAAGTATATTTGTCAATATACACTCGTTTTGAATGGGAAGAAATCTTTAATTTTGTGGCATGGTTTGTGATGCGACATTAACTTAACACTATATTTGCATGAAAAGAAAAATCTCTTTGGTAACCACTGCTTTGGCAGGCTTATTCTTTTATTCTTCCTGCACCCCGACAGAAAAAACGGAAACGCAGGATTATACTCAATATGTTAATACTTTTATTGGCGCTGCTGATAACGGTCATACATTTCCCGGTGCGTGTTATCCTTTCGGAATGGTGCAGACTAGTCCCGTAACAGGTGCAGTCGGTTGGAGATACTGTTCTGAGTATGTTTATCAGGACACGTTGATTTGGGGATTCACTCAGACCCATCTGAACGGAACGGGATGCATGGATTTGGGAGATATTCTGGTAATGCCCGTCACTGGTACACGTGCCCGTGCATGGGATGCTTATCGTAGCCATTTCTCCAAAGATAAAGAAGCCGCTACTCCGGGTTATTATACGGTTGAACTTTCCGATCCTCAGGTGAAAGCGGAACTGACCGCTTCTATTCATGCAGCTCTGCATCGTTACACTTATCATAAAGCCGATTCGGCTTCAGTCTTGATTGACTTGCAGCATGGACCTGCATGGAGAGAAGCACAGTATCATTCACAAGTGAACAGTTGCGAAGTAAACTGGGAAGATGCACAGACACTGACCGGGCATGTCAATAATACCGTATGGGTAGATCAGGATTATTTCTTCGTGATGAAATTCAATCGCCCTGTCGTAGATTCTCTTTATCTTCCAATGGGAGAAACAGAAAAAGGAAAACGCATCGTTGCTACTTTCGACATGAAACCGGGCGAAGAACTGATGATGAAAGTTGCCCTTTCCACTACCAGTGTAGATGGAGCAAAGAAGAATCTGGAAGCCGAAATTCCTGCATGGGACTTTGACGGAGTGAAAACTGCCGTTCATAATGAATGGAATAATTATCTGAGCCGTATTGAAATAGACGGTACTGATGATGAAAAGACCGATTTCTATACTTGTTTCTATCATGCGCTGATTCAGCCAAATCAAATCTCGGATGTAGACGGTATGTACCGTAACGCTGCCGACTCCATAGTGAAATCCGGAATAGGAACTTTCTATTCCACCTTCTCTCTGTGGGATACCTATCGTGCCGCTCATCCGTTCTATACATTAGTGATTCCCGAGCGTGTGGATGGTTTTGTAAATTCGTTGATAGAGCAAGGTGAAGTACAAGGCTTCCTGCCTATTTGGGCGTTGTGGGGAAAAGAAAATTTCTGTATGATTGGCAATCACGGTGTATCAGTTATTGCTGAGGCCTATCGTAAGGGATTCCGTGGCTTTGATGCCGAACGCGCTTTTAATATGATAAAGAAAACTCTGACAGTCTCTCATCCATTGAAGTCGAACTGGGAAGTTTATACAAAATACGGATATTTTCCGACCGACTTGATAAAAGCGGAGTCGGTATCTTCTACTTTGGAGTCAGTGTATGATGATTATGCCGCCGCCGACATGGCACGCCGTATGGGAAAAGATGAAGATGCCGCTTATTTCGCAAAACGTGCGGATTATTATAAGAACCTCTTCGATTCGGAAACTCAATTTATGCGTCCGCGAAAGGCTGATGGAACTTGGAAAGTTCCGTTTAATCCGAGTGCGTTGGGACATTCCGAAAGTATTGGCGGTGACTATACTGAGGGGAATGCATGGCAATATACCTGGCATGTACAGCATGATGTGCCGGGATTAATCAGTCTGTTTGGCGGTGAAAGACCTTTCTTGAACAAGTTGGACTCTTTGTTCACAGTTAAGCTCGAAGGTGAAAGCCTGTCGGATGTGACAGGTTTGATTGGGCAATATGCTCACGGCAACGAACCGAGCCACCATGTTACTTATTTGTATGCATTGGCCGGTCGTCCGGAACGTACGCAGGAGCTGGTTCGTGAAATCTTCGATACCCAATATAAGAATAAACCCGACGGACTTTGTGGCAACGATGACTGTGGTCAGATGTCAGCCTGGTATATGCTTAGCGCAATGGGATTCTATCCGGTAGATCCGGTGAGCGGGGAATATGTATTCGGTGCTCCTCAATTGCCGAAGATGGTATTGCATCTGGCTGATGGAAAGACTTTCACGGTTATTGCAGAGAACTTGTCTGAAGAGCATCTGTATGTGGATAGCATTACGCTGAATGGAGAACCTTACACGAAGAATTCAATATCACATGAAGATATTGTGAAGGGTGGGACGTTGGTGTATAAGATGAAATAATTCTCAAAGTATTTTCACCGTGATGAGAAAAAATACTCATCATGGTGAGAACTTTTTCTCATTATGATGAGTATTTATTTTCATTGCAGTGAGAATACTCCCTTGTCAGAACATACTGTGATGACGTATTTAGGATGACTTAGAGCCTGTTTAAATTTTCCTGAGATTATGTTAGATAGGCTTTACCGACCAGTTTTTATTCGTCACATAGTCTCCGT
>NZ_JANJZR010000057.1 GCF_024623065.1 Bacteroides acidifaciens | reverse complement strand
AAAAAAGGCTATCTATCCCAGACAGCCAATCTTTTTTGTTAACCTTAAATCTAATACTATGAAAAACACATTGCAAATGTACGAACTTCTGTGAAGTTAGCAAATAAAACAAGGAAAAACGCATGTTTTATAACATTGATTAAATATTTGATTCTTCAATTCTATATTTATTAAGTTTTTCGGTGCTCTGAATGCTATATTCCCAATATTTATCACATAATTTCAGATAACTGGCTTCAGCGCTTTTGCCACCTAAGGAAATGGCATACATCTTTGTCTGTCTGGCTTTTGCCCGCTCTATGCTTTTGGCTAACATATTATCGACAGGATGCATTTCAAAGTCGGACACTGTGATGATGTCTGCTTCCATATATCCTTCTTTGCTGATTTTTCGCAAAGCATGAGTGATAACGGGTCCCATATCCGTGCCACCATGAAAAGACTGGCTCAGGAAATCAACAAGACGGTCGAAGCTACTTCCCAAATCGGTGATTTCAATACATTCAATATCATCCGAGAAAAGGATGATATAGCATTTCCGATGTTGTACTTCCGTCAGTTCGGCGATGGCGAGCAAGGTTGACTTCGCGATTCTTTCCCGTTCTCCCGCCATAGAACCGGAAGTGTCCAGGCAGACGATGAAAGGGCCTTCAGCTTCTTCGGAGACTTCATTTCCTGCCGTTTTCTTGTCATTGATAGCTTGCTTTTCGTGCGATTGGTAATCGATGACTTGAAGCCGTTTCTCTATAAAACGTTCGAAGAATACGGTTTGCAGGCTTTTTTCTGCCAGGTAGCAATATTCGAGAGGGAGAAGGCTGTTCAAATCGTTTCCTTCACTGATGCCTGTAATATCACTGCGTGTGGCATGGGACACGATTTGCTCCCGATGAATGCCCGCAGTCATTTTGAAACGTTTCCGGCTGCTTTGATGCTTCTTTCCCAATATCTCCACCAATTCGCGGATTGCAGGATTCCGTTTGATGGTTTCTTCGTATTCCAGGATTTGTTCCGCTATCTGTTTGTGGTTGCGGAGCAGCCAGACGAGGCGTGAACCGCCGCGCACTGGAAGATGTTTGGAGAGTGACAGTTGAAGACGGTAAAAGTCATCACAGAGCTGTTCGATATGCTCCATTTGGTAGTTGAACTCGTTGTTTGAGAGCAACGTATGCCATTTGTCGAAAAAGAGAGCACGCAGAGCTTTCCATTCCTTGGAACGCGGGCTGATAACGGCAAAACGTTGGAGATAATATTTCACGTTCAGGTCTACCAGGTGATATTTCATGGAAAAGGGATAAGCGCTGTTCTTCAGAAATTGGAGAAACTTGGCATCGGACGCTTCATCCATTTCGTAGAAATATTCCCATTGCGATGCATAACGGGAATAGAAATCCTGCAAAGAGGGTTGTGTATGGCGAAAATACTGATGAATATCCGCATCCAGTTCTTCGGGGCGGATAATCAAATTGTGCAGTTGTTCGTCATACACGTCGTAGGCTGTCCTCTGCAATTTCTCGTAGTAGATGTCTTGCAGGTGTTTGAGCCTAATACTCTCTGTTCTCTTGTTCATGGGCATGGGCGATGATGCGAAGCTCGTTCCGGTAGTTTTCGATGATATGTGCAGTCTCTCCTAAAATCCGTTTTATCTTGCTTTTCTGCGACGGACTTAGGAAAAGATGTTCTTTCGTATATGCAGTCTCCCGTTCTGAAATCGTCTTATATTCCACTTCCAGCTGATGGAGCAGGTCGATGACTTCCTGCAAGGTGAATTCGAACGGAGTACTGTCATCTTGCTGTGCCGGCAGAGGGGTACAATTATCGTAGCATAATAGCGGATACTCTTGGTTGTTGACAAAAACAGAGCGCCTTCCTTTTCGGAGAGAATAAATGTTTTTTTGTGCAACGTTCCTGTTTTTTACGAAGTCGTAGGCTTTCAGGATTTTGTTGACAGGGCGAAACTTGTCTTGCTGGATATAGAATAGCCGGTTGCTGTCTTTTTTCAGAGATTGGTAGTCCGAAGCAAATATGAGCAGGTTTCCGGCGATATGATATCCCTCGATGCGATGATAAAATGTATCTACCACCTGGATTCCCGGGTCACTGAGTTCCCGCAGGCTATGTTCGGATTTCATATTTTCTTTCAAGCTATCCAGTTTCTGTTCCAGCCTTTTTTCGCCTAACAGATAAGCATGGATACCCCGTGTTATGGATTGTTCTACCATTTCTTCGATAATGGGCAATTGGGCGACTTCGTCCCACAGGCAGGCACTCATCAAGAGACAATCGGAAAAGTGGATTCCCGCAGACTCGTTCAGATAGGCGGAAGTGCGGAGCAGGCCTACTATTTTCTTCCAGCGGCGGTCGGATATATAGATGGGCGGGGTATTTTCATCGCGTCCTGTGTTATACAGCTCTATTTCCCGTTTGATATTATGAATCAGTTCGAAGATTGTATAATGGATTCCTACTTTTTCACTTTCAGCTTGTATTTTAGAGTATAACTCATCGTTTATTTGGAGTTCCTCGGGAATTTCGGGTTCCATCTCTTTCGTGGAAGAAATCATCTGGTCGAAAGCATATTCCTGCTCGATGCATCCTACAAACTGGCGAACCAGGAAACGGTCGTACAATGCTTCCAGTCCCTCACCTTTGGCGGGTAGTTCGTTGGAAGCGGCAATCAAGGCTTTCAGAGGTACGCGCACCGTGAACTGTCCGTTGCGATATATTTTTTCATTGATAACCGTCAGGAGTGAATTCTGAATGGCAGGTCCGGCTTTCCATATTTCATCCAGGAAAACAATCGCAGCCGTGGGCAAATACCCTTTTGTGATGCGTTCGTATGTATCTTCGTCCTTCAACTTGGATATGGAAACAGGGCCGAATATTTCGTCGGGTGTACTGAAACGGGACATCAGATACTCGAAAGCGTCCGCATCCTTGAAAGCAAGCTTGAGCCTTCGAGCCACCAGACTCTTGGCTACCCCCGGGGGACCCAACAGAAAGATGCTCTCACCTGCCATAGCTGACAGCAGGGAAAGTGCGATGGTATGTTCCTTTTCAAATACTCCCTCGTTGAGAGCCTTTAGTAATTGGGTGATATGCGATTTGATAGACTTCATGCGACAGATGATTTTATGTGTTGTCAGTGGGGGACAAAGATACAAGAAATCCTTGAAATGAACTTCATAATTCCTTGAAACGAATTTTATCAGTTCCGGAAGCTTTAGGGGATTTCCTCTCGACAAGTAGGAATTTTCAGTTTTATGGGGAAATTTCATTCTATACTTTTGTCATATCGAAAGATAAATGATAGATAATAATAAATAACCATTAAAAATAAAAGAATATGAAAACGAACACATTCGGATACTTAGGCTTGGCTTTGATGGCCGTATTGATGATAAGCTTTACTTCTTGCGAAGTAGAAATTGACAGCTTTTATGATGATGACAATATTAGCGGAGGTTATTACAATCGTTCTGTCGATTTATGCAGCCGCACGTGGGCGAGTTCTTATTGGGATATAGATGGTAACTATTGCCGTCAGGAACTGGATTTCTTTTTAGATCGTACAGGAATTGATTATATACGGGTGAAGTATCCCAACGGATACGTAGAGGAATTTGAATATAAATTCCGTTGGAGCTGGGATAACTACGCACAGACCTCTATCCGTATGTCTTATGGACCGAATGATGTATCATATCTGGATGACGTATATATCGGTGGCAACAGGTTGAGCGGTTATCTGGACGGACGGAATAACTTTGTGGAATATCAGGGGAAAAGATAACAAAGAATATGTAATGGGACAATAGGTGAAAAGTCTGTAAATGTCAATATGCGGGTAAAAAGAGAAAGGATAATAAAGTAAAGACAGAAGTTTTACAAAGATTAAAAACAAAATAATAGGTAAGGCGGTAAAAGGGTTGCCAATAAGATTTCAGGATGTTAAGAATCAGACTATATATGGGGCGCGAAATGAAAGCTAAAAGTTTTGAATGGGACTAAATAGTTTTTATCTTTGCGCCCTATTAGTTTAAATATACATGGAGTGGTTATATAGTTTATTTCTCGAACATTCTGCTTTACAGGCTGTTGTGGTGCTTTCGCTGATTTCAGCAATAGGTCTGGGGCTGGGAAGAGTGCATTTCTGGGGAGTTTCCTTGGGAGTCACTTTTGTTTTTTTTGCGGGTATTCTTGCCGGGCATTTCGGGCTTTCGGTGGATGCGCAGATGTTGAATTATGCAGAAAGTTTTGGACTCGTCATATTTGTTTATTCCCTTGGGCTGCAAGTGGGACCCGGTTTCTTCAGCTCTTTCCGTAAAGGCGGAGTGACGTTGAACATGTTGGCGCTCGGAGTCGTTCTTTTAGGAACATTGCTGACGGTGGTAGTCAGTTATGCCACGGGTGTGTCCCTTCCCGATATGGTTGGTATCCTTTGTGGCGCAACGACCAACACTCCGGCATTAGGAGCTGCACAACAGACCTTGAAACAGATGGGAATGGAGAGCAGTACGCCTGCTTTGGGATGTGCGGTGGCTTATCCGATGGGAGTAGTCGGTGTAATTCTTGCCGTTTTATTAATTCGCAAAGTACTGGTTCGCAAAGAAGACTTGGAGATAAAAGAGAAAGATGATGCGAACAAAACTTATATTGCAGCGTTTCAAGTACACAATCCTGCTATTTTCAATAAGAGTATAAAGGATATTGCTCATATGAGTTACCCGAAGTTTGTCATCTCCCGTTTGTGGCGGGATGGGCATGTCAGTATCCCGACTTCCGATAAAGTATTGAAAGAAGGAGACCGCCTGCTGGTGATAACTGCTGAGAAAGATGCTTTAGCCTTGACCGTTCTTTTCGGGGAACAGGAAAATACGGATTGGAACAAAGAGGATATTGACTGGAACGCGATTGACAGCGAACTGGTTTCCCAGCGTATCGTCGTCACTCGTCCTGAGTTGAACGGAAAGAAGCTGGGCGCCCTCCGGTTGAGAAATCATTATGGGATTAATATCAGCCGAGTTTACCGTTCGGGGGTGCAACTGCTTGCCACTCCGGAATTGATACTTCAGTTGGGCGACCGCTTGACAGTAGTAGGAGAGAAGGCGGCCATTCAAAATGTGGAGAAAGTACTGGGTAATGCTGTCAAGAGTTTGAAAGAGCCTAATCTGGTGGTTATATTTATCGGTATCGTGTTGGGATTGGCATTGGGTGCCATTCCTTTTTCCATTCCGGGTGTCAGCACTCCCGTGAAGCTGGGATTGGCGGGTGGACCGATTATTGTCGGTATCCTTTTGGGTACGTTCGGACCGCGGATACACATGATTACCTATACTACTCGCAGCGCAAATCTGATGCTCCGTGCACTGGGACTTTCTATGTATCTCGCCTGTTTGGGGCTGGATGCCGGAGCACATTTCTTCGACACTGTATTCCGCCCGGAAGGCTTGTTATGGATTGCTTTGGGAGCCGGATTGACGATTGTCCCGACAGTCTTGGTAGGCTTTATAGCCTTCAAGATGATGAAGATAGATTTCGGTACGGTGTCCGGTATGTTGTGCGGAAGTATGGCGAATCCGATGGCGTTGAATTATGCAAATGATACAATCCCCGGTGACAATCCGTCCGTAGCTTATGCGACAGTATATCCGCTGTGTATGTTTCTGCGGGTGATTATCGCGCAAGTGTTGTTGATGTTCTTGTTAAATTGAAAATTGAGAATTAAAAATTGAGAAATAATAGACTTGTGTCATAAAAGTACTATATTTATCACGAATAACCGAATCGTATGATTCCAAACAAAGAACATTAAGAAGTAAAATAATTGGTAATTAGTAAATTGTAATAAAATAAAATGACTGCTCAAAGTAATATAACTCCTGAAAGTATTGTGAGCGACCTTCGCTATCTGCAACTGCTTTCCCGAAGTTTTCCTACGATTGCCGATGCAAGTACGGAAATAATCAACCTGGAAGCTATCTTGAATCTACCGAAGGGGACGGAGCATTTCCTGACAGATATACATGGTGAATACGAAGCCTTTCAACATGTGCTGAAAAATGCGTCGGGTGCGGTAAAACGTAAAGTGAATGAAATATTCGGTAATACTCTCCGTGAGTCGGAAAAGAAAGAAATCTGTACTCTGATTTACTATCCCGAAGAAAAGCTCCAACTCGTGAAAGCACGTGAAAAGGATTTGGATGACTGGTATCTGATAACGTTGAACCAACTGGTGAAAGTCTGCCAGAATGTATCGTCCAAGTACACCCGCTCCAAAGTGCGTAAATCCCTGCCTGCCGAATTTTCTTATATCATACAGGAACTGTTGCACGAATCTTCCATTGAACCGAATAAACATGCTTATATCAATGTGATTATCAGTACGATTATTACTACAAAGCGTGCGGATGATTTTATCATTGCCATGTGCAACTTGATTCAGCGTCTGACTATCGACTCTCTTCATATTGTAGGTGATATCTACGACCGTGGCCCGGGCGCTCACATTATTATGGATACTTTGTGCAATTATCATAACTTTGATATTCAATGGGGCAATCATGACATTCTTTGGATGGGTGCTGCTTCCGGCAATGACAGTTGTATTGCTAACGTTATCCGCATGTCTATGCGTTATGGCAATCTGGCAACACTTGAAGATGGTTACGGAATCAACTTGCTTCCCTTGGCTACCTTCGCCATGGATACTTATGCTGATGACCCTTGTTCCATCTTTATGCCGAAAATGAATTTTGCCGATGCTCATTATAATGAAAAGACTTTGCGCCTGATAACCCAGATGCACAAGGCTATCACTATTATCCAGTTTAAACTGGAAGCTGAGATTATCGACCGTCGTCCGGAGTTTGGGATGGCAAACCGCAAACTGCTGGAGAAGATAGATTTTGAGCGTGGCGTCTTTGTCTATGAAGGTCAAGAATATGTGCTTCGCGATACGAACTTTCCGACCATAGACCCTGCCGACCCTTATCGTTTGACGGATGAAGAGCGCGAACTGGTGGAGAAGATTCATTATTCGTTTATGAATAGTGAGAAACTGAAGAAGCATATGCGCTGTCTGTTTACATATGGCGGAATGTATCTGGTTTCCAATTCTAACCTTCTTTATCATGCTTCTGTGCCTTTGAATGAAGATGGCAGCTTCAGGCATGTCAGGATACGGGATAAGGAATACTGGGGGCGCAAATTGTTGGATAAGGCCGACCAATTGATTCGTACCGCATATTTTGATGAAGATGGGGAAGAGGACAAGGAATTTGCAATGGACTATATCTGGTATATGTGGTGCGGCCCGGAAGCTCCTTTGTTCGACAAGGATAAGATGGCTACTTTCGAACGTTATTTTGTGGACGACAAAGAGTTGCATAAAGAGAAGAAGGGGCATTATTATACGCTGCGTAACCGGGAAGATATATGTGACCAGATATTGGCCGAGTTCGGGGCTTTAGGTCCTCATTCGCATATTATCAATGGTCACGTACCTGTGAAAACGATTCAGGGAGAGCAACCTATGAAAGCCAATGGCAAGCTTTTCGTTATTGATGGCGGATTCTCAAAAGCTTATCAGCCGGAAACGGGAATTGCGGGATATACGCTTGTTTATCACTCTCATGGGATGCAGCTTGTGCAGCATGAACCGTTTCAGTCTCGTCAGAAAGCTATTGAAGAGGGCTTGGATATTAAATCGACTAACTTTGTTTTAGAGTTTAACTCCCAGCGGATGATGGTGAAGGATACCGATAAAGGGAAAGAGCTTGTGACGCAAATTCAGGATTTGAAGAAGTTGCTTGTAGCTTATCGTACGGGTTTGATTAAAGAAAAGGTGTAATAGATAAGTCATACATTATATAATAGATAAGCCCTGTAAGAACGATGAATTTGAAGTCTCATTCTTACAGGGCTATTCCTTTTTTTTCTAGTGAGCTTGTAGTTTATTATTTCTTTCTTTTAGAGATGAGACTAACTTAGAAAAGAATAATACCCGCTTCGATAATGGCTCCTTTATCGTAATTGCTTGATTTATTATAGAACCTGGTCAAACCATAACCACCTGTCGCGAAGACACCGAATCTCTTGGTGAACTGATATTCCAAATTAGCACGTGCCTGCAATGCGTACAGGCGTCTTGGAATTACTTCATCTTTATTGTCACAAGCTTCTATATGCTGGTATCCGAGGTCACTACTAATGGAGAGCCCTTTATAAATAGGAAGAGACAGCCCGGCACGATAGGACGCACTCATAGAAAACTTGTCATTCAGTCCTTGGTACATGGAACCCATTCCCAAAATCGTATAGAATAATTGGTTCTTGAAGCGTACACCTACATTGGCAGGAGTCGCATTACCGCCATATACCATCATCTGTATTCTTGTATTAGGATTCGCGTTGACCAATCCTAATTGAAGTCCTTTCATATCTTCCCTGTAATAGTTGACCAGACCAATCTGTAGTCCACGGGCTTTTGTAGCGTAATTGCACAATGCTATTTGCATGCCATTCAACTTTGTAGCCGTAATATTGGCAATGCCGGCTATTTGCAGACCATTCATGTTTTCGCCTGCCACATTCAAAAGTCCGGAAGTCATCATACCATTGAAACTCTGTCCTGTGATATTCGCTGCACCGGAAAAGTGGACACCTGAAGCCATATTCCCTGTCACATTCATAAAACCGCTTATCATTACTCCCGAGGTGTTGTCTCCACCAATACTGGTAAGTCCGGCAATGGTTACTCCTCGTGTACCGTCACCGGTTATATTAACCAGTCCGGCAGTGGAAAATCCTACCGTATTGTCTCCACTGATGTTGCTGATACCGGCTATTTGAACGCCTCGCATTGTTCCACCTGCCAAGTTTGCCAATCCTGTAATCTGAACACCGTTCATATCACCGTGGATTACGCTTCCCAATGCGTTGATTCCTATCCCATTCAGACGATTCATAGTAGACAACAGACCGATATTCACATAAGTAGTCTGCGTACTGTCATGCGGTTGCGTGCAAATATCTTTCCAAATGGAAATATTAATACCGGCACTCTTGTTCTGTGCCGGCAAACAAACGGCAGCCATTAGGATAGCCGCCGTGATTATTGTTTTCTTTATCTTCATTCTATATCTCTTTATCTTCGGTTTAAGTTATATTCTTCTATGCCATGTTTAGTAGCCTTAACCTTTAGCTTCCTGATACAAATACCGTTTGATGCTCTTCTTCGGTGTCTTTTCGAATTCCTCGGGATAAATTTTCATCTTGGAAACCTGGCTATATGCCGGCAGCATTGTATTCAGTGCCACCCGGTTTTCTTCCATTACCCGTTCGATGTCCTCATTCTTCAGACCGTGAGCGAAAGCGTCATCAAAATCAGGATAAACAAGACCGACGAGTTTTTCGTTCTGCTGAACGATGATACTTTCGGCTACGTACGGCATATTATTCAGTTTATCTTCGATTTCTTCAGGATAAATGTTCTGCCCACTTGCGCTGAGAAGCAGGTTTTTGCTGCGTCCCTTGATAGTTACATTGCCTTCGGCATCCATCAATGCGAGGTCGCCTGTGTGCAGCCAACCGTCTTTATCGATAACTTCTTGTGTAGCTTCCTCATTCTTGTAATATCCCAACATTACATTCGGACCTTTGCATACAATTTCTCCGACGATATTCTCCGGGTCGGAAGACAGAATCCGTACATCCATACGGGGGGCAGCCTTTCCGCAAGAACCCGGCTTGAATTTTGTCCAGTCTTCGTAGCAGATAATCGGGCCGCATTCCGTCATTCCATATCCTACCGTATAAGGGAAATCAATCATTTTCAAGAATTGTTCCACTTCCTGATTGAATGCAGCTCCCCCGATGATAATTTCTTTGAAGTTCCCACCGAATGCTTTTATCATCTCCTCGCGTACTGTTGCTTTGATTTTATCATTGATGATAGGTACTTTCAATAATATCTTCATAGCAGGAGTTTCAAGTTTTGGAAGTACGGTCTTTTTTATGATTTTTTCGATGATGAGCGGGACAGCCACAATCAAGCTGGGTTTAACTTCTTCAAATGCCTGGAAGATGATTTTCGGACTCGGCATGCGGGTCAGGAAGTAAATGTGGCATCCGACGGCAAACTCGTAAAGAAATTCGAAAGCCAATCCGTACATGTGCGCCATAGGAAGCATGGATACGATTTTATTTCCGGCTTCCAAATCCAACGCATCAAATGCAAATCTGGTATTCGACCACAAACTGCGGTAGGGGAGCATTACTCCTTTGGAATAACTGGTCGTGCCGGAAGTATAATTGATAACGGCTAATTCTTCGGGGGCGTCTTTATGATATGCGACATGTTCTTTTCGGAAGTTTTTTGGGTATTTCTTACCGAACATTTCATTCAGATGTTCGCGGGCGTAAGTCAGGCGTTCGCTGCGTGATACCAGCAGGCTGAAATCGTTCATCATCAGGATACCTTCCAATAGCGGCATTGCCGATTCGTTCAGGTTTTCCCATACCATGTCTCCTACAAGTAGCAATTTCGCTTCGGAGTGGTTGACGATGTTGTGCACATTGTCTGCTTTAAACTCATGGAGAATAGGCACGATAACCGCTCCGTATGTCAGCGTAGCCAAGAAAGTTACTCCCCAATGTGAACTGTTTCTTCCGCATACGGCAATCTTGTCTCCCTTGCGGATTCCACTTTCTTCAAAAATGATATGGAGTTTTTCGATTTTGCGAGCTACGTCTTTATACTGTAGGGTGGCACCCTTGTAATCGGTCAGGGCATCCAAGTCCCAATTATTCTTGATACTGTTTTCAATGTAAGCTATAAAACTTTGTTCCATTGTTTTTGCACATTTGGTATTAACAAGTACAAATATAACAATTAAATTAAGAATGAAGAACTACGAGTGAAGAATTTTTGGGTAGAGGGGGGGAGAGGGAGAAAATCTGTGATATGCTATGAGCTAATTCAGATATGCTATAATGAAAATCAGATATGCTATGAGCTAAAATAATGATGCTGATAGCATATCAACAGATTTTTTTACTTCTTATTTCAAGTACCATTCGTACATTTTCCGTACGCCTTCCTCGATTTCGATTTTATGATGCCATCCGAGCGCGTGCAGCTTTGAAGGGTCGGTCAGTTTCCGCATAGTGCCGTCCGGTTTACTGCTGTCGAAAGTCAGTTTACCTTGATATCCTACGGTTTCTACGATACTTTCGGCTAGTTGGCGGATTGTGATTTCCTTACCGGTTCCGATGTTGATGTGGCAGTTACGAATGTCTTTGTCACCTTCTTTATAGGTATCCTTGAAGTCCACATGTTCCATGACGAATACGCTGGCGTCTGCCATTTCTTCGCTCCAAAGGAATTCACGAAGCGGAGTGCCTGTACCCCAAAGCGTCACTTCCGTGTCGCTGATACCATATTTTCCTAGAATAGCGAGGATTTCTTCTTTGGAGCTGTCACCATTGACACCTTCTACTGGACGCAGGTTCATATCCTTGCGTACAGCTTCCCAATTGCCTTCTTTCAAACAGTGAGCCAGATGGATTTTTCGAATCATGGCAGGCAATACATGGCTGCGTTCCAGGTCGAAGTTATCATTCGGACCGTAGAGATTGGTCGGCATTACAGCGATATAGTTTGTGCCATATTGCAGGTTGAAGCTCTCGCACATTTTCAGTCCGGCAATTTTGGCGATTGCGTACGGCTCGTTGGTATATTCCAACGGTGAAGTAAGTAATACATCTTCCTTCATCGGCTGTTCGGCATCGCGTGGATAAATACACGTGCTGCCGAGGAAGAGCAACTTTTTCACGTTGTGGCGGAAACTCTCTCCGATAACGTTCTGTTGAATTTGCAGATTTTTGTATATAAAGTCGGCACGGTAGATGCTGTTTGCCATGATGCCTCCTACAAAGGCGGCGGCAAGGAATACATATTCCGGCTGTTCTTCATCGAAGAATTTGCGGACAGCCATTCCATCCAGCAAGTCGAGCTCTTTGTGCGTGCGGCCTATCAGATTGGTGTATCCTTTATCCTGCAAATTCTTCCAGATAGCAGATCCCACAAGTCCGCGATGTCCTGCTACATATATCTTTGCATTCTTTTCCATTTTATCTTTTATTAGTTCACCACAGAGGACACGGAGGGCACAGAGGAAAAAATAAAATCCTCCGTGTCCTCTGTGTCCTCTGTGGTGAAATGAAATTCATTTAATGTTTGGTGGCTATCATGCGTTTTACCTTCTCCATATCGTGGCGGACCATGATACTTACCAGTTCTTCGAATGAAGTCTTGCACGGATTCCATCCCAATAAAGTTTTCGCTTTAGTCGGGTCGCCCAACAATTGTTCCACTTCCGACGGACGGAAATATTTGGGGTCAACTTCTACCAGAGTCTTTCCGGTAACTACATCGATGCCTTTTTCGTTCACGCCTTCACCTTCCCAACGAAGTTCGATACCTGCCTCTTTGAAAGCCAGTGTCGCAAACTCGCGTACAGTGTGCATTTCTCCTGTAGCAATCACGAAATCTTCGGGAACATCATGTTGCAGAATCAACCACATACATTCTACATAATCCTTGGCATATCCCCAATCGCGGCGTGCATCCAGATTACCTAAATACAGTTTATCTTGTTCTCCCTGCGCGATACGTGCGGTAGCCAAAGAAATCTTACGGGTAACGAAAGTTTCGCCACGGCGTTCGCTCTCATGGTTGAACAAGATACCGTTTACAGCGAACATACCGTAACTTTCACGGTAATTCTTAGTAATCCAGAAACCATATTGTTTGGCTACCCCGTACGGAGAGCGGGGATAGAACGGAGTTGTTTCTTTTTGTGGCACTTCCTGCACCTTGCCGAACAATTCGGAAGTAGAAGCCTGATAGATGCGGGTTTTCTTTTCCAGTCCCAGGATGCGTACTGCCTCGAGCATACGCAGTGTGCCGACAGCATCCGCTTCGGCTGTGTATTCGGGAACGTCGAATGAAACTTTTACGTGGCTTTGGGCGGCCAGATTGTAGATTTCATCCGGTTGCACCTGTTGGATAATACGGATTAACGAACTGGAATCTGTCATATCCCCATAATGCAGATTGATAGTACGTTTTTGTTTCATGTCGCGCACCCACTCGTCAAAATACAAATGTTCAATACGTCCTGTATTGAACGAAGAAGAACGACGGAGAATACCGTGTACTTCGTAACCTTTTTGCAATAAAAACTCGGCAAGATAAGAACCATCCTGCCCGGTGATGCCTGAAATTAGGGCTTTTTTCATACGCTATGTTTTTAATAATTGAAAATGTAGGTGCAAATGTCGGCATTTTTTGCTGTATATGCAAACCACTTTTCATTTATTTTTCAGCACAGTTGTTCAGCACGGTTTTTGCTCACCATTTTGTCGATAATCAGCGCAATAGCTCCGTCACCAGTGACGTTGCAAGCTGTTCCGAAACTATCCATTGCAATGTAAAGAGCAATCATCAAGGCTTGAGCCGATTCATCGAAACCGAGCATGGATTGTAGGATTCCCAAAGCAGCCATGATAGCCCCGCCAGGAACGCCCGGCGCCGCCACCATTGTGATTCCCAACATAAAGATAAAACCGGCAAAGAGGGGGAAGTCGAACGGTATTCCTTGCATCATCATCAACGCCAGTGCGCAAGCTACGATTTTCAGCGTACTGCCCGACAGATGAATCGTGGCACACAGCGGAATTACGAATCCTGCAATATCTGCCGAAACTCCGTTCTTCTTCGTCTGTTTCAACGTTACGGGAATGCTAGCGGCCGATGACTGCGTACCCAACGCCGTGAAATAAGCCGGCATCATCTTACCGAGCAGTTTGAACGGATTCTTGCGTACAAACAGTGCCGCAATGGAGTATTGGAAAACCAACAGGAATATATGCAGGACAAAGATTACTCCGATGATTTTGATAAATACCATCAAGATAGAATATACTTGTCCCGAATGTGTCATATTCAGGAAAATGCCGAAGATGTAAAGCGGCAATAAAGGCAGAATCACCGCACTAATCATGCGGACGATAATCTTCTGAAAATCCCGTGTCACATTCTTCAACGCATCGCTGTTCAGCGAAGCGAGCCCTAACCCGAGCGTGAAAGCGAGAATCAAAGCCGTCATCACATTCATCAACGGGGGGATGGATACGGAGAAGTAGGGGAGAATCCCTTGTGCCTCGCTCACCTCTTCGAGTGGCGCGCCCGGTTCGATAAGCGACGGAAATATCGTGACTCCGGTAAAATAGGAGAGAAAACCCGAAAACAGAGTAGCCCCGTAAGCAATCAGAGCAGTGATGAGCAGCATCTTTCCCGCGCCTTTGCCAATGTCGGCAATAGCCACAGCGACCAGTCCGAGGATAATCAACGGAATGGAGAAATTCAGAAATTCACTGAAAATACCGTTGAAAGTGACGAATATCCGTACCAGCGGAGCCGGGAAAAAAGTGCCGATGGCAATGCCTAGAATGATAGCGATGACAATACGGGCCAGTAAACCGATTTTGATTTTCTTCATTTCTGTTTCTATTTGTTGCCCGCAAAAATAATATTTTAATCTAAATATATTGAACAAATGTTCATTTCAATTGTTACTATGACAAACATTATTACAAAATATACAAGTTATGGCAAATCAGAATAAAACAGATATAGGGCTTATCGGCTTGGCTGTGATGGGCGAGAATCTTGCTTTAAACATGGAGAGTAAGGGATGGTATGTATCGGTTTATAACCGTACCGTTCCCGGAGTGGAAGAAGGAGTAGTAGACCGCTTTATGAACGGCCGGGCAAAAGGCAAAAATATCGAAGGATTCACAGATATAAAAGCTTTTGTAGACTCAATAGCTACTCCCCGGAAAATAATGATGATGGTTCGTGCCGGAAGTCCGGTAGACGAACTGATGGAGCAGCTTTTCCCATTGCTCTCATCCGGTGATATTCTTATCGACGGTGGTAATTCCAATTACGAGGATACCAACCGCCGTGTCGAGCTTGTCGAATCGAAAGGTTTCCTTTTCGTCGGCAGTGGCGTGTCCGGTGGTGAAGAAGGGGCTTTGAACGGTGCTTCCATCATGCCCGGCGGTTCGGAAAAAGCATGGCCGGAAGTGAAACCGATTCTTCAGAGCATTGCGGCAAAAGCGCCGGACGGTACTCCTTGCTGCCAATGGGTAGGCCCGGCTGGTTCCGGTCACTTCGTGAAGATGATTCACAACGGTATCGAATATGGTGACATGCAACTGATTGCCGAAGCCTATTGGGTAATGAAGAAACTGCTCGATTTGAACAATGAGGAAATGGCAGACGTTTTCGCCCGTTGGAACGAAGGCAAACTTCGCAGTTACCTTATCGAAATTACTGCCAACATCTTGCGTCATAAAGACAAAGCCGGCGGTTATCTCATTGATAAGATTCTGGACGCTGCCGGACAGAAAGGAACAGGCAAATGGTCGGTCATCAATGCTATGGAACTCGGCATGCCGTTAGGACTGATTGCCACAGCCGTGTTTGAACGCAGTCTCTCCGCCCAGAAAGATTTGCGCCGCCTGGTTTCCAAACAATTCCAGTGCCAAGATACACAACCTATATATAATAAGGTGGAACTCGTCAAGGATATTTTCTCTGCTCTTTATGCTTCCAAGCTCGTCTCCTATGCCCAAGGATTCGCTGTGTTGCAACGTGCTTCCGACGCTTTCGCTTGGCATCTCGACTTGGCTTCCATTGCCCGTATGTGGCGTGGTGGATGCATCATCCGCAGCATATTCCTGAACGACATTGCAGCCGCCTTCGAAGCCACCGACAAGCCTAAGCACTTGTTGTTGGCTCCTTATTTCAAGGAAGAGATGAAAACGTTACTTCCCGGTTGGAAGAGCCTCGTGGCCGAAGCTATGAAAGAAGAACTTCCTGTTCCTGCTTTCTCTTCCGCCTTGAACTATTTCTATTCGCTCACTTCTGCCGATTTGCCCGCCAACCTTGTACAGGCACAGCGTGACTATTTCGGCGCGCATACTTTCGAACGTAAAGACGAGTTGCGCGGACAGTTCTTCCACGAAAACTGGACGGGCCACGGTGGCGATACGAAGTCAGGCACGTACAATGTCTGACAGGATATGATGAGTGATAAGATTGTTTTATAAGTAAGAAATAAAAAGCGACAATGGATAAATTTGCAATGATTATCTTCGGTGCGTCCGGCGACCTTACCAAGCGTAAATTGATGCCCGCCCTTTGCTCCCTCTTCCGCGAGAAGCGGTTGACCGGAGATTACAGTATCGTGGGTATCGGGCGTACAATCTACTCTGACGAGGATTACCGTTCATATATATTAGGTGAACTTCAGACTTTTGTGAAGTCTGAAGAACAGGATGCGGCATTGATGGATGCCTTTGTCTCTCATTTGTATTACCTGCCAATGGACCCGGCAAAAGAAGAAGGTTACCTGACACTTCGTCAACGGCTAGTAGAGTTGACCAACGAGGTAGATCTTGATAACCTGCTGTTCTATCTTGCCACTCCGCCGTCACTTTATGGCGTAGTGCCCCTGCATCTGAAAGCAGCCGGACTCAATACTCCTCATTCACGTATCATTGTTGAGAAGCCTTTCGGCTACGACCTCGAATCGGCACGTGAACTGAACAAAATCTATGCTTCGGTCTTCAACGAACAGCAGATTTACCGTATCGACCATTTCCTTGGCAAAGAGACTGCCCAGAACGTACTGGCTTTCCGTTTTGCTAACGGTATCTTCGAACCGCTCTGGAACCGGAACTATATCGACTATGTAGAAATCACTGCCGTCGAAAATCTCGGTATCGAACAGCGTGGCGGATTCTACGAAACGGCGGGAGCCTTGCGTGATATGGTGCAGAACCATCTTATCCAACTTGTAGCCCTCACGGCTATGGAGCCGCCTGCTGTTTTCAACGCTGATAATTTCCGTAACGAAGTCGTGAAGGTCTACGAATCTCTGACTCCGTTGGATGAAGAAGACTTAAACGAACACATCGTTCGCGGACAATATACTGCTTCCGGCAGCAAGAAAGGATACCGTGAAGAAAAAGGCGTATCCCCCGATTCGCGCACGGAAACTTATATTGCCATGAAATTGGGTATCGGTAACTGGCGTTGGAGCGGTGTTCCGTTCTACATCCGCACAGGCAAACAAATGCCGACAAAGGTGACAGAAATCGTTGTGCATTTCCGGGAGACACCCCACCAGATGTTTCATTGTGCCGGTGGAAACTGTCCACGGGCAAATAAATTGATTCTTCGTTTGCAGCCAAACGAAGGAATAGTCCTCAAGATTGGAATGAAAGTCCCCGGTGCAGGCTTCGAAGTCCGTCAGGTGACAATGGACTTCAGTTATGCCCAGTTGGGTGGTGTGCCTAGTGGCGACGCTTATGCACGTCTGATAGACGACTGTATCCAGGGTGACCCGACCTTGTTTACTCGAAGTGATGCAGTGGAAGCCTCATGGAAATTCTTCGAACCGGTACTCCGTTATTGGAAAGAGAATCCCGATGCACCTCTTTACGGCTATCCTGCAGGTACGTGGGGACCTTTGGAAAGTGAAGCTATGATGCACGAACATGGAGCTGACTGGACGAATCCCTGTAAGAATTTGACAAACACAGATCAATATTGTGAATTATGAGACTAGAAGTTTTTCCCTCGTCCATAGAGGCGTCCCGGGAGTTGATACTCCGCCTGGTGGAAATCATAAAAGAAGAACCTGGCAAGGTGTTCAATATAGCGGTGAGCGGTGGCAACACCCCTGCTCTGATGTTCGACTTATGGGCGAATGAGTATATGGATATTACTCCCTGGAACCGCATGCACATCTATTGGGTGGACGAACGTTGTGTGCCGCCCGCTGACTCGGACAGTAATTATGGGATGATGCGTAACCTTCTTTTAGGATTGGCTCCTATTCCTTATGAGAATGTATTTCGTATTCGTGGTGAAGCAAAGCCTCTGAAAGAAGCTGTCCGCTATTCAGAATTAGTCAAGAAGCAAGTGCCGTTCAAGCAAGGTTGGCCGGAGTTTGATATTATATTGTTGGGGGCAGGAGATGACGGGCATACTTCTTCCATTTTCCCCGGACAAGAAGATTTGTTGACTTCCAATAACATTTATGTGCTCAGCACCCATCCCCGCAACGGACAAAAACGTATTGCAATGACCGGCTATCCCATTCTGAATGCCCGTCATGTCATATTCCTGATAACGGGAAAAAGCAAAGCGGATGTAGTAGAAGAAATCTGTAATTCGGGTGATACCGGACCAGCAGCATACATTGCCCATCATGCACAGAATGTAGAACTGTTTATGGATAAAGGAGCTGCTTTGTATATTGATGACCTGAATAAAAAAGATTTAAACTAAACAAATGCCGGAAAGTATGTTTATCGGCAATCGAGGAGAGTTACACTTTCGTAATCTCCTCTACTATATATTCATCTTTTACTTTCTTGCAAGTACATACAAAGTATTCAGGATGTTGCAACGCTCCTTTTAAAGTATCAGGAAGAATTATTTCTTTCGTACGACGGTCTACTGCAACCATTGCGTATAAGATTCCTTCACTTTCACATTTCTCTATTAGTGCACTTTTCAACTCTTCTACAGCATATTCCATTTGTGTGATATTTTGTCGCTGCAAAGTTATGGAAAATATGGCTCAATCCGAAATCCCGGTGCACGGATTTTGCGAAAAGTGTTAGGCTCAGTCTGAAAATTGGGGGGATTTGATTCAGTACACAGTCATATCCCTAAAAAAAGATTCATTCCGGTGCGTGGCTGAATCAAAGCAGTACTGAAGTAAGCCGAACCATGTACTTGAGTTCCTCAAGTCTCCTATATCATTTCATTAAGTGTAGTACTTGTTTCTGTCAAGTCTCCTACTTGTTACAGCCAAATCTCCTACCAAATATAAAAAGAAAAAAAACACCTTCAGCCTTCAGTTCTTCAAAAAGCCCCTTTTCATCGGTGTTTTGGGCTGAAGGCACTCCTGAAGACAGAAGTGTATGCCTCCGGCTCATTTTTGCTCACATGGTGAATCTATATACCCCACTTGGTGGGCATATAGATCCATCATGGTGGATATATATATCCAGTACGGTGAGTATATATACCTACCACGATGAATATATAGCTCTACTGTCAAGTCTGAAAAAACTGAATGCGCTGAAAGCACTCCCCCTGGCTACAACCTATTCTCGCAGGGGGTGTTTTGGTTCATTTCCGCACGGGAATGAATCATTTCTTAGGGATATGGCTGTGTACTGAACCAAATCCCCCAAGAATTACAACTGATCCTCGATTATAATTTGTAAATTGCTGTATATCTGTTATAAAAATGGCTTCCTTGTTCGTCCGCCGACGAGGAAGCCATTCAACACAAAAACTAAACTAGACTAATTATTTTGTTTCTGATACAATGACCTCATTTTCAGAATATATACCTATGCCATATTTATGTCTTGGACAAGAATACGGAAATAAACTGTTTATGTACTGTCTAAATATCTAGGTGTCATATGAATGAATAATAAGGATTTACCATGTAGCTAAGTTATTTACATTGCCATATTTATCTACTGTACATCGAAAATGCGTGCGTATCGTTGCTCCAAATGAGTTTTGCGCATCAACATATGATTGAATAATCACAGATTCATCATCATTAATTTTATATTTCGATTCATCATCAAATTCCGTCGCAAATTTGGCTGTTGAGGGAGATTTTAACTGTAGCTTTACTTCATTTTTTGATGCTTCGAAAGCATTTCTAATTAATCTTTCTTTTTTTACTTTCTCATTATCTGCAACAGTATATTTTTGCTTACTTTCTTGATAATTATTGAATGCCACTCCAAACACGGAGACAACTGTGATTGCTAGAATAATTCTAAAATATCCACTTTTAGAAATATTCATGAATAATTTGTCTCGTAAATAGGGCACTATCTTATTTGTTAAGATCAATGCTATTATAGCTAATCCTATAATGAACTTGATTAATAATTGTGCGTTCATGTGTCTTGATTTAAATTTATTGCCTAACCTACATTTCTTTCATTCTTTAGCATAGCCAGTTCACCCTTTAATTTTTGGTTTTCTTCCAAAAGCCGTTGAGTAAGCACTGTCTTCTCATTGATTTCATCCTGCAAATTGGCTATGGTATATACTATACTTTTCAATTTCTCCATTCCTGGTTCTGTTTCTTCTTTTTGAAGAAGCATGAAGCCTTTTCCTCTTAACAGCCATTCTGCGGATATTTCTTCATTTGAGAATAATATAGCATTGACTGTAGTCAAACTAAGTTCTCTCATTCCATTTAATTGGTTGGAGAATGTGTTGTCTTTTAATCCACATTTCATTGCAAATGCTCTTGTACTAAGTCCGTAGTATGCAATAATGTCTTTAATTCTTGTAATCATATGCAGTTTGTAAAAGTTAAATTCTCTCAAATGAGAGAATAATTTAAGTTTTAAATTTGCACATTCTCTCAAATGAGAATATATTTGCATCATAAATCAATCAATCATACAAACATACAAAAATTGATTGATAAAACAAATGTGAAACTCAATAAATGTGACAAACATGAAAAGATTTGATTTATCCGAAATAATGAGAAATGCTCATAGAACCTATAAGTATTCAGGCAAAAAGCAGGGAAAAACTTTTGGAGAGGTTCTGAAAGCTACCTGGAGACTTGCAAAACTTCAAGAAAATTTCTCACAGGAAGCCATGAAAGCAAGAACGGATAAATTCTTATCAGAAAGAAACGAGGTAATGAACAAAGCGGCTAAAGCTACAAGACATGAGGGATACAATAACCTCAGTATTCCCGCTTCCGCTTACTATAACTCAAATAGTACTCATTACGGTGCACATTATGTCGGAGATTAATAACCAATAAATATTTAAATTATGGAACTACAAAAATTTACTAAAGAACAGCTTATTGAGAAAGTAGAAGAACTGTCTATGAATCTTGATAAAAGTACCACTAACGAGGCTGAATTAAAAGCGAAAGCTATCGAGAATGAGATGATTATTGGGGAACTACGTGCTGAAAATGAATCATTGAAGAATGAAGTGAAGGTACAGAAAGAATCAACTGATATGTATAAAGAATGGTGGCAAAGTGAGTCCGATAAACTTGCAAAGGTTAAAGATTCTCTGGCTGCTGCTTCTGTTGTTCTTCGAGCGATAACAAATGAAGCAACTAAATAACCCTCACTAAAGTCAAACCAAACCGCCGGTTATCCGGCACCCAGTCCGGTCTTTGAGCCTGCCCTTGAAGGGAGACTGGGAACAACAGAGAAGAGTTCTTTGACATATTGGTAAAATGGTGTTTTGGAAGCCGACACGTGCCGAAAGGGATTACTGACGTAGGCGGGCTTCTCAACGATATAATGCTGTGGTTAATGGTCAAGCCGTATCGTTGTAAAACTAAATCAGTTAGACGTTTGTCGGCAAATCGAGGTATTTGCTTTATGTATATAAAGGTGATGTAGCTCAGGCAGGTTAGAGCGCTGTGTGTGGTGGATGGTTGAGAGTTCGAGTCTCTCAAGAAATACTCTTAGCTTAACGGAAGAGCACCACAAGCAGAGGTCGGCGGTTCGAATCCGCTCATCGCTTCAAGTTTAATTTAAAATTTAATTGTATGGAAAAAGAAATTCAGAAACGCAGTATAATCAATGTTTTGCGAAACATGGATGTCGGTGATGAAGAAGTGTTTCCCATTACTCAAAAAACGTCTGTGGTTTTCACTTTAAATCAGAGATTATATAAAGAAAAAGGGGAAGGCATGTCCTGGACTACTAAATCTTATGTTCAGGATGGAATATTTAAGGTTACTAGAACTACTTAACTTATTTGCTTATTGAGATGATTAGAGGTGAAATGGCTGAAATATTGCTGGATAACATTCTCCGATTGTTTTCGACAGAGATATTCGGAAAAGATAAGTCAGCATACTATGTCGGTGGCGAAAAAAAGTTGATTAGTCTCATTGAAGCAGGTAAGATTGAAAGTGATAAGCCTGTAAATGTTCAAAATGGTAAATGGCATTGTAATGCTGCTCAGGTATTACTTCATTGCCGATGTTCGAGAAAGAAAGTTAAACCTAAAAAACGGAAGAGATGAAAAAAATAAAATTCATTCATAACATTTTTACAGTAGTTGCCATATTGGTAGCTATGTATATAGGTGGGGGAATCGAAGCTACGCGAAGTGATATCGCCTGGTCATATCTCATATTCATTATAACTGTTGTACTATTGGCTGTGAGATTCGAATATGAGGAAAGGGGAAGAATATAAAAATAGCCTGTGAAGGTTTGCATTGCTTAATTTTAGTATTTGTCATGTTTATTTAGCCCGGTTCGCCGGGCATCTGCCGGGGTAGCTCAGTTGGTCAGAGCGCATGGCGTACATTCTTGGGAGAAAAACAGAAAATTATAGGCGTTCTGAAGCCTTTCAGAATAATGAGTATGTTTCCAACGGTGTACTAGAAGTCGTCACATGAGGTCAGCGGTTCGAATCCGTTTCCCGGCTCAACTCAATCAGAGTTAAGTAACCCGTGAGGGGGAAAATTATGTTTGTATCAATAACAATCAATCAATGTAGCCAGAATCGTCTGGCTACGAATTGAAGGAATTGCGGAATAGGTAGACGCGCTACTCAACAATAGGGAGTGTCAGCCCTTAGATGTAGTGAGCATGACAACTCATCTCGGTTCGAGTCCGGGTTCCTTCACAGAGAATTTTTCTTTTTATGTTTAACTAATGTTGCCAGCGAAAAGGACGCTGTAGGGTTAAAGCCCCTGTTATTTGAGTTTTAATTGTTCTATACTATTCCGGTGTGCTTTGAACGGCTATCCGGAAGCAAGAAGCTCGTGAGAGTGCTATTTAATAGTTAATGTCGTGTTTTATTTTGTGTTTGTGATTGGGGTGTATGGTCTGTGAAGATAGTGCACCTTTTTAATTAATCGGGCGGATATGTATATCGTTGGCTGAAACTACGGTGAGGTGCACCAATATTCCGTGAGACCGGTTCGACTCCGGTTCCGTCCACTAGCATTTACATTATGTATAAATCAGGGAGCCGTACACCCTTCAAGCGTAGCCGTTCCATAAGGTACATTGGATTATTCATTTTCTTATTTTTCTGCCTGTACAATATCGTACAGGCAGTTTTTACTACCTGAAAATGGCGTTAAAATGGCGAAGTTTCTGTTTGCTAAACTTGTCAATAACGATTACCTTTACTGATGTAATGAACTAAAAGTCAAACCATTAAATTAGAATTATGACAGCGAGAAAAAACACTGTATCAACGGTTCAGAATGAAGAGAAGAAGAATAATTCTATCAGACCGCTTCTAGCTTCTGAAATTGAATGTAGGGTTGGTACTATGAAACCGGACGGTTCGGGCTGCTCCTTGCTATTATACAAGGATGCTCGAGTAGACATGAGAATACTTGATGAAGTGTTCGGAGAAATGAACTGGAAACGGCACCATGATGTCGTTAATGGGAATCTATTCTGTACGTTGTCCATTTGGGATAATGAAAAGAAGGAATGGGTGAGTAAACAGGATGTTGGGACAGAATCTAGCACAGAAAAAGAGAAAGGGCAGGCTTCGGACGCCTTTAAACGTGCAGGATTTAACTGGGGAATTGGGCGTGAACTTTATACGGGTCCTTTCATTTGGATTCCACTTGAGAAAAATGAAATATATCAGAGCAAAACAGGTTCTCCTGCTCTATACACCAAATTCAGTGTAAAAGAGATTGGTTATAACGAGCAAAAGGAGATTATTTTACTTGTTATTGTGGACAATAAAAACCGCGTTCGTTTTGCTTATGGTAATACAAAGGAAAAAGTATATGCTCCCAATGTTTCTGCTTCAAACGCTTCGGGCAAAGTATATACTGGTGTAGACCTAGATCGTGCAATTAAACAAATGACTGGTGTTAAAAGCCGCGAAGAGCTTGAGAGAGTTTGGGCTGAACATCCCGAACTTCACAATAATAAGGAGTTCAGAAACATAACTATTGACATGCAGAAAACGTATCCTCCTAGAAATTGATAATAATGATAGAATTAGTGAAATCCAGTGTGGTTTTCAATGAGGAAAACCACACTTATATGCTCGGTGAAAAACAGTTGCAAGGTATAACCGGTATGATTAGCCGGCAGTTGTTCCCTGACAAATATAAAGATGTCCCCGATTTTGTATTGAAGAGAGCTGCAGAGAAGGGTAGCCTTATTCATGCTCAATGCCAGTTTGCTGATGTAACAGGCTTACCTCCTGAAAGTATTGAAGCTATTAATTATATCAGGGAAAGAGTAAATGCCGGATATAAGGCTTTTGCCAATGAGTACACTGTTTCAGATAATGAATATTTTGCATCGAATATTGATTGTGTTTGGGAAAAGGACGAGAAAATCAGCCTTGGCGACATCAAGACTACTGCAAGTCTTGACCGTGAGTATTTGAGTTGGCAGTTATCAATTTATGCCTATTTGTTTGAACTTCAAAATCCACTAATTAAAGTTGATAAATTGTTTGGAATTTGGCTACGAGGTGATAAATCTGAATTGGTTGAGATTGAGCGTAAACCGGATGCAGAGGTTAAGAGATTACTGGAGTGTGAGATTAAAGGTGAACAGTTCTTACCTAATGCTCCTGTTCCAGCCGATGAGAAGCTGCTTATTCCTATGCAATTAGTAACTACTATTATTGATATAGAGGAACAGGCGAGTTATATCGCTGAAGTGCAGAAAGGTTATAAGGAACAGCTTAAAAGTGCCATGCGTGAGAACGGTGTTAAATCATGGGATGCCGGTCGGCTGCGTGTTAGCTATACTCCCTCTTCAACGGGTAAGAGTTTTGATGCAAAGAAGTTTCAGGAAGATCACCCGGAACTATATTCTCAATATTTAAAAACATCAACTAAAGCGGATAGTATTCGTGTAACTATAAGGGAGGAAGGAAAATGAGTGTTAATAAAGTAATTCTTATAGGACGTGCCGGTAAAGACCCGGATGTGAGAACATTGGACGGTGGAGCGAAAGTAGCTTCTTTATCTTTTGCCACAACAGATAAGGCGTACACCTTACAAAATGGAACCCAAGTGCCGGAACGTACAGAATGGCATAATCTTATTTTTTGGAATAAGACTGCTGAAATAGTTGAGAAGTACGTCCATAAAGGAGATAAGTTGTATATAGAAGGTAAGTTACGCACTCGTAACTATGACGATAGCAAAGGAGTTAAACGTTACATAACTGAAGTCTTTGTTGATAGTATTGAGATGCTTACACCGAAAGTTCAGCAACAGGCTGCTCCTGTACCACCACCGTTACCAACGCAACAGCCTACACAGAGACAGCAACAACAAGTACAGCAGCCTGCATATCAGCAACAGCCATATCAACAGATACCACCGCCTGATGATTTACCATTCTAAGATATGGCAGAAGCTATTCTAACAAAACAAAATGGGGTAGTCACAATGGATAAGTCGTTTGACTACCTCTGTTCCACGCTCAAAAATGGAACTTACACTGTAAGCATCAAGAGAAAGGTAGAACCACGTACCCTGTCGCAGAACGCGCTCATGTGGCTGTGGTTTGCCTGTATTGAGAGGGAGACAGGCACGGATAAGTTGGATGTTCATGATTACTATTGCCGTAAGTTTCTTCCACGGCAAATATGTATGAATGGAAATATTGTGTCGGTTGTTGGAAGTACTTCTAAATTGAATACGATCCAAATGAAAACTTTCATGGATAAGGTTCAGGCTGATGCTGCCACCGAATTAGGAATCAATTTGCCATTGCCTGTTGACCAGTACTATAAAGATTTTATTAATGAATACCTGCATAGGTAAGTATTAACTCAAAGTTTAATTAAAATGGATTTGAATATTTCAAAAGCAAAATTGACCAAAAAGGGATGTCTTGAAGTGGTCTATGCAGACAAGGAAGGAAACGATATTGTTTTCAAGGGGATTAATCCTGTTCATCCGGATTTGAAGGATTCGCTAAACAAGCTCATACCCTACATTGTCGATATTACAGAACAGAAAGAATCCCAGTACATTAATTGGGAACGTCCAGAGTCATGTCTTGAAGATGAGTTCTTCAAAAAGTTCAATGTAACCGGCGTTAGCATTGGTGGTGATTCTTCTTTTGAGGTTTGTGTGTTGACAGGTAAGCGAACCCTTATGACGAGCAAAGTCCTTAATCTTTGTTCTCCTGGTATTGGTTTCGATCCGGACAATGAATCGTATGTGCATTGTGAGGAGTTTCGTGATGCTGTTTATAATTTCTTGTATGAAGCAGAGCTTTATGTTACAGAGAATAAATGTTCGGAGATTCAAAGGGAATTTGAATTTAAAGATGGTGAGGACCCGTTTGACAAGGTTGATGAAGCTACTGATGCAATGAATGAAGATGGTGAAGATAACGGGATATGTTCAACAGTTGAACATCATGAATTAGTATTAGAACCTGCTTCATGAAACCAATTTATGTGACTAAGACGCCCAATCTGTACCGGATTCAGTTCGAGTATCACCCAAAGTTGGTCGAGGTCATAAAGATGATACCAAGTAAGCCACGCTATGACGGAACAGACCGGGCGTGGCTTGTTAGTATCAATGATACGCGTTATCCTATTGGACGTGATGCGAATTGGTATGTGAGAGCTTTTGCGCAATGGGCTGTTCAGATGCGTTATTGTTCTACTGTCAAGGAACGTGAGGTAACTGAAGATATTAATTATGATATTCCTCCGATGAAACCTTTTGTCGGTGAACACTATATGTTACTTCAACCTTACGAGTATCAACTTGAAGGAGTACAGTATGCAATAGAGCACAAACGCTGTTTTTTCGGTGACCAGCCCGGATTAGGTAAAACATTGCAAGCCATATGTGCAGTTGTTAAAGCACATAAGGAAGCGCCCATTTATGGTGAGTCTTTTCCAGTACTTGTAATTTGCCCTGCTGCGTTGAAAGTAAACTGGCAGCGTGAGTTTAAGAAGTTCGCAGGTATGAATTCGATTATCCTTGATGACAGAAACCGACAGTCCTGGCAATCATTTTATGAGTGTAAAAGGTCTGATGGCAGTCCACTTTGTGAGGTGTTCATTACTAATTATGAATCGCTTAATAAATTTTTTGTAAAAGCTGTAAATAAGGAATCCAAGCTTACAATGAAAAGTATTGCTTTCGATCAGCGTGTCTCTTTGTTTAGGTCTGTTATCATTGACGAATCTCATAAATGCAAATCAAGTAAAACTCAACAGAGCAAATATGTTGAAGGTATCTGCAAAGGTAAACGTTATATATTCGCATTGACCGGTACTCCTGTTGTTAACAATAATACAGACTTGATACAACAGCTAAAAATATTAGGTCGATTAGAGGACTTTGGAGGTTATAGCCGGTATGTTGAAAGATATTGTGATGGTCCCAAACAGGCATCCAACGTTAAAGAACTGAATTGGCGACTATGGAATACTTGCTTCTTTCGTCGTGAGAAGTCAAAGGTGCTTACACAACTTCCGGACAAGACTCGTCAATACTTGACAGTTGATATCACTACCACCAAAGAGTATAAGGCTGCCGAGGCTGATATGGTAAAATACTTGAAGAAGTACAAGAACGCTTCGGATGAACAAGTGCAGAAATCAATGAATGGTGCCGTTATGGTGCAGATGCAGCTTTTAAAGCAGATATCTGCCAGAGGTAAAATCAAGGCTGTTTGTGAATTTGTCCATGATGTTATCGACGGTGGTGAGAAGCTGATACTTTTCGGTTACTTGAAAGAAGTTGTAGCAGAACTGAAAAAGGAATTTCCTAAAGCTGTTACTGTAACGGGTTCCGATAGTGTCAACCAAAAGCAATATGCCGTTGACTCTTTCCAAAATAATCCGGATTGTAAACTGATTATTCTGAATTTCAAATCGGGCGGTACCGGGCTTACTTTGACTGCTGCCAGTCGTGTTGCTTTTATAGAGTTCCCTTGGACTTTCAGTGATTGCGAACAGGCAGAAGATAGAGCACACCGTAACGGTCAAAAGAACAATGTTAACTGCTATTACTTCTTAGGTAAGGATACTATTGACAAGTATATGTATGATGTGATTCAAACAAAGAAGAACATTGCTAACGGTGTAACCGGAACGGATGACCAAGTAGAAGAGAATATGGTGAATCTTGCAATGGACTTGTTTAGGGATAAATTATGAAGCCATTTAGATTAGTTATAATTGGGCAGAGAACTCATATTCAGGAATACAAGAAAGAAATGTTGTTCGGTCCTGAATGGGAAACCATAATATCCTTTGTCGGTTGCAGGAACAGGTGTAAACAAATCGTTGACCTTCTAAATGAATGTGCTACGATTTCAAAAAACAAGCAGAAAAATGACTGAAGAAGATATTCGTAAATTGGAGGTGAAATATTCTGAAACCAAGATACAACACATTTGTGTAACTTGGTTCAGAGAAACGTTTCCCAATGTCGGCCCTCTACTCTTTGCTATACCAAACGGCGGCGTCAGGACAAAGAAAAGCGGTGCTATGCGTAAATATGAAGGTGCCATCGCTGGTGTTGCTGACTTGATTCTGCTTTTTCCTCGCGGTGGTAAGAGCAGTCTTTGCATAGAGATGAAAACTCCATATGTAAAAGGTAAACGTGCCGGAACGCAGTTTGATGAGCAAAAAGAGTGGCAGGCCTTAGTTGAGAAATATGGTAGTGTATATGTCGTTTGTCATGGGTTGATTGAGTTCATTAATAGCGTTTGCTATTATCTGAAAGCCGACCCTCAACCTTATATAAACAATGTCTTACGGAATTATTATAAATTGATATGACTTATATTGAACTTATCAATAGGTTTTGGGAACTTGACGAAAGCTGGCAATTTTCCTGCTGTGAAACGAGGCTTTATTTTTACTTGCTAAAAATTGCGAATCGTTTAGGCTGGGAGGATAACTGGACACGTAGTGATACAAAGGTGTCATCTGACGTGGGAGTGTCTGTAAAAGTATTCAAGTCCGCCCGAAATAGATTAGTTCAAGCAGGTCTTATTGAATGTAAACAAGGCAATGGAAGAGGCAATAAATCAATGTATTCTATCAAAGGTGTACAAAAAGGTATGCAAAATATACCACCTTTACGGCATCCTTTAGGGATACCTTTAGGGCACCCTTTAGGGACACCTTTTCAAGAAAGCTCCCCCATACCCCCTAAAGAAGAATATAAGACAGAGACAAAGATAAAGAAAGGGGGCTGACTAAAAAGTCCCCACCGAAAAAAAAGTTCTCTCTATCCGCTGATATGAGAGAACTTTTATGTATATTT
>NZ_JANJZR010000056.1 GCF_024623065.1 Bacteroides acidifaciens | reverse complement strand
CTTTTAAGGCGCGAAAGTCGGTATTCGAGAAGCTGGAAAAGATTGTCGACATCGCCTCTCTTTCCAAGGAGGAGCGTGTGAAGTATGACGAGAGTATCAAGGTGTATCGTGATAGTCTGGTGACCATGGAGTTTGCCGAGCAGAAGGGGAGAGCCGAAGGTTTGGCGGAAGGGATGGCGAAAGGTAAAGCGGAAGAACGCCGTATCATAGCCGGTCAATTGAAACGGATGGGCATGTCCTTTGATGCTATCCGCGAGGTGACGGGGCTTTCCGATTCGGAAATCGATAAGTTGTAAATATATCAGCACTTTTCTGTAACTTTCCTCTTAAGAAAAAATGATTTCTTTATGATACCGGTATAAAAAGCTCATACTTTTTATGTATTTTTGCATTCAAATCGTTTTTTCAACTAAATATTTTAATGAATGAAAATAAAAAAAGTATTAGCCGGAATGATGATGTGTCTGGCAATGGCTTCTTGTATTCAGGATGAAGCCTTGAATGTAGAAGCGGCCATAGATGGCTGTAGAGGAAAAGACATTCAGCAATGTTTGATTGATCCGAACGAGTTTACTATCCAGTTATATGTATCGAAAGCGGCAGACCTGTCGAAAATTAATCTTCTTTTTGAACTTCCTGCCGGAGCTACTGTAGCCCCTGAACAAAAATTGCAGGCGGACGGAACGGATACATATAGTTTTGAAGAAAGCAAAACACGTAATTTTAAAGTGACATCCGAAGACGGTGCTTTCTCGACAACCTATGAAGTAACGCTTTGGCAGACGGAAATGCCGACTACCTATGGATTTGAGACGTTAAGTTCTCTCGCTTCTACTCCTTATCACGTATTTTATGAAGAAAAGGACGAAGAACATATTTTGCGTCGTCTGGAATGGGCAAGTGGAAATCCGGGATATCAATTGACGGCACAGGCAAAAACACCTTTGGATTATCCTACGGTGCAAGTCAATGGTGGTATGAATGGTACTAAATGTGTAAAGCTGGAGACTAAGGATACTGGCAGCTTCGGAGCAATGGTAAAAATGTATATTGCGGCAGGTAATCTGTTCATCGGTTCGTTTGAGGTAGGACAAGCATTGAATGACGCAATGAAGGCAACTCGTTTCGGATTCCCTTATTTCTATAAACCGAAAAGTCTGAAAGGGTATTATAAATATAAAGCGGGGGCTCAGTTCTCTGTGAAAGGAGAAATCGTTGCAAATAGAAAAGACCAATGTGATATTTATGGCGTGTTGTACGAAACAGATGGCAACGTGCAGTTCCTTGATGGTTCCAACTCGCTTGATTCTAAAGATATTGTAGCTTTGGCACGAGACCTTGACCAATTGAAGGAGACAGATGAATGGACAGAATTTAACTTTGATTTTGAACCTCAGAATAACAAGACCATTGACTCAGAGAAACTGGAGAAGGGTGTCTATAAACTTGCCATCGTCTTTTCGTCAAGTGTCGATGGAGCTAAGTTTGAAGGAGCAGTGGGCAGTACGTTGTATGTAGACCAAGTGGAGATTGTAAACGAATAAATTCCCCGATTCAAACAACTTATGGTAAACTGATTATAAATCATTCAATAATAAAGAGATGAAGAAAACAATATACAATAGAATTGCCGGGTTTCTGCTTTTGGTGATACTTGGTGGACAACTGTCTTACGCACAAAGCGAACGTAACAAATCCATTATCTATTCATATCTGCACGGATGGGAATATAGCATCAAAGCGGGGTTGAGCATTGGCGGAACCTCTCCGTTGCCTTTGCCAAAGGAAATACGCAGCCTCGACAGCTATTCACCGAATATTGCCATTGCTATCGAAGGAAATGCTACCAAGTGGTTTGGCAACAACAAGAAGTGGGGTATGACTGCCGGCGTACGACTGGAAAACAAAACCATGACTACCGAAGCTACCGTAAAAAACTATGGAATGAAAATTATCAATACCAACGGCGGAGAATTGCAGGGACTTTGGACCGGTGGAGTGAAGACGAAAGTGAAGAACTCCTATGTGACTATCCCGCTGCTTGCCAATTACAAAATAAGTAGCCGTTGGAAAGTATCGCTCGGTCCTTATTTCTCTTATATGAGTGAAGGCAACTTCTCTGGTCATGTATACGAGGGACATCTGCGTACTCCAAACGAGAACGGTCAGCGTGTCGATTTCACCGGTGAAAGCATAGCTACTTACGACTTCTCGGACAATCTGCGGAAGTTTCAGTGGGGAGCACAACTTGGTGGTGAATGGAAAGCCTTCAAGCATCTGAATGTCTATGCCGACCTGACCTGGGGGCTGAATGATATGTTTGAGAAAGACTTCGATACCATCACGTTTGCTATGTATCCCATCTATTTGAATGTTGGATTTGGATATGCATTCTGATTAATAGAGCTGACCTGTTATTGCGGACTTATTGTACCTCTACGAAAACTATCGGTCCGATTTCGAGGTAGTTGCTTTATTAATAAAATCATAATACAGTGTGATTTTGTTTCTGTTTTACACCCTTTAGGGTATAAAAAAACTCCCGCACTTCCTTTCGGAAGGCGGGAGCCTTTAAATAAACTATAGCTTATATATCTTTCGCTGATTACACGATACCCTGCGCCATCATTGCTTTAGCAACCTTCATGAATCCGGCTACGTTAGCACCCTTCACATAGTTTACGTATCCGTCGGCTTCTGTACCATACTGAACGCAAGCTTCGTGGATATTCTTCATGATGCTCTTCAGTTTTTCGTCTACTTCTTCAGCGCTCCAGCTCAATTTGATAGAGTTTTGAGTCATTTCAAGACCTGATACTGACACACCACCGGCATTAGCAGCTTTACCCGGAGCGTAAAGGATCTTAGCATCCTGGAACACTTTGATAGCTTCCGGAGTAGAAGGCATGTTAGCTCCTTCAGATACGGCGATACAACCGTTTGCTACCAGTTGACGAGCATGGTCGCCATTCAATTCGTTTTGAGTAGCAGAAGGAAGAGCGATATCACATTTTTCACCCCAAGGTTTAGCTCCTTCTACATATTTGCAACCATATTTTTCTGCGTATTCGCGGATACGGCCACGGTACAGGTTCTTCAGTTCCATGATGTAATCCAGTTTTTCGCGGTCGATACCATCCGGATCGTAGATATAACCGTCAGAGTCAGAGCAAGTAACTACTTTACCACCCAGTTCGATTACTTTTTCGATTGTATATTGAGCAACGTTACCAGAACCGGAAACCAGACAAACTTTACCTTTCAGGTCAGTGCCTTTTGTTTTCAGCATTTCCATCAGGAAGTAGATGTTACCATAACCGGTAGCTTCCGGACGAATCAGCGAACCACCGAATTCGCGGCCCTTACCTGTGAATGTTCCGGTAAATTCGTGAGCCAGTTTCTTGTACATACCGAACATGAAACCTACTTCACGGCCACCAACACCGATGTCACCGGCAGGAACGTCCGTTTCAGGACCGATGTGACGCCACAGTTCCAACATGAACGACTGTACAAAGCGCATAACTTCAGCATTTGACTTTCCACGAGGAGAGAAGTCGGAACCACCTTTACCACCACCCATCGGCAGCGTAGTCAGTGAGTTTTTGAATGTTTGTTCAAAGGCAAGGAACTTCAAGATAGAAAGGTTTACAGATGAATGGAAACGGATACCGCCTTTGTAAGGACCGATCGCGTTGTTGTGCTGAACACGGTAACCCATGTTGGTTTGAATATTACCTTTATCATCCATCCAAGTCACGCGGAACTGATATACTCTATCAGGAATACACAAACGTTCGATCAAGTTTACTTTATCAAACTCCGGGTGTTTGTTGTATTCTTCTTCAATAGTAGAAAGTACTTCTTCTACTGCTTGATGATATTCCGGTTCATTGGGAAATCTTCTTTTCAGATCGTCTAATACCTTTGCTGCATTCATAATCTTTTTTTCTTTAATTGGTTGATATAAAATAATGTGCTAATTTGACAAATAGCTCATGTGCCGCTCGACTATGTGCTTTGCTGTCGTATGGCAATTTGCACACTTGTATATGCGTACATCGGATTTTTATTTCCGTTTGCAAAAGTAAAGATAAAAAATAAACTAGCAAACATTTTATAAAGAAAAATGCGATAAAATATCAAATTTGATATTTTATCGCATTAAAAACAGGAAAAAAGATATTTATTTGCTCTTTTTGATTGACTTATAAACAGGAATAAATACCAATGCTGCCGAAATGACAAGCATTACTATTGTCATCCCGTCAATTCGTTCGGTTTTTGCTAGAACTAAATAGCAAAGAGCCAACCAAAGCAAGCTGATGCAAACTATTTGTGATTTGGATAAAGGCCTTTTCATTTGCTTTCTTTTTTCTTCTTGTCTACGATGGCGTCAATCACGGCTACGGCTGTGATATTCACAATGTCGCGGACAGAACTTTCGAAATCGGTGAAGTGGATAGGCTTGTTCAGTCCCATCTGGATAGGACCGATAAATTCCGTATCGGGGTCCATCGCCTGTAACAACTTGTATCCGGCATTTGCAGAACTCAAGTTCGGGAAAATCAGTGTGTTCACATCTTTGCCTTTCAGACGGGTAAACGGATATTTGGCATCACGCAGTTCGCGGTTCATGGCAAAGTTGACCTGCATTTCACCGTCGATAGCCAGTTCGGGATACTCCTTTTGCATGTAGTTTACAGCTTCGTGTACTTTTATAGGGCTTCCCGTAGTGTCAGCACCGAAGTTCGAGTAAGACAACATTGCCATTGCCGGAGTATGGTTGAAGAAGCGCACAGTCTTGTCGGACAGTTTGGCGATGTCAATCAGTGTTTCGGTATCCGGGTGGCGGTTGATCAATGTGTCTGCCAGGAAGTAAGTACCTTTCTTGGAATTCAGGATATGCATGGTGCCGAAGTGTTTGAAGCCCGGTTGGATGCCGATCACTTCTTTTGCCACTTTGATAGTGTTGCTGTATCTTGTATAAAGTCCGGTGATGAATGCGTCTGCATCTCCTGTTTCCACCATCATCATGCCGAAGTAGTTGCGTTCGAACATCTTGTCGTTGGCTTCTTCGTAGGTAAATCCTTCGCGTGCACGTTTTTCTGCCAGGATGCGGGCGTAGCGTTCGCGGCGGTCCGATTCGTCCGGATGGCGGAGATTGACGATTTCGATACCTTCGAGGCTGAGGTCGAGTTCTTCCGCCAGTTTGCCGATTGCTTCGTCGTTTCCTAATAAGATAGGATGACAGATACCTTCGGCTTTCGCTTCAACGGCAGCTTTCAGCATATTCGGGTGGATACCTTCGGCAAATACGACACGTTGCGGTGAGCGGCGGGCAGTATCATACAGTTGGCGGGTCAGTTTGGATTCGTAGCCCATCAATTCGCGCAGATGTACGCAGTAAGCGTCCCAGTCTTTGATTTCGGTGCGGGCCACTCCGCTTTCCATGGCAGCTTTGGCTACGGCACAGGAAACTTCTGTGATGAGACGCGGGTCTACCGGTTTCGGGATGAAATATTCCGGGCCGAAAGAGAGGTTGTTTACATGATAGGCTTCATTTACGACATCAGGTACAGGCTGTTTTGCCAGATTGGCGATGGCGTGTACAGCGGCAATCTTCATATCCTCGTTGATTGCTTTGGCATGCGTGTCCAATGCGCCACGGAAGATGTACGGGAAACCGATTACATTATTAATCTGGTTCGGATAGTCGGAACGTCCGGTTGCCATCAATACATCGGGGCGGGCTGACATGGCGTCTTCGTAGGAGATTTCCGGCGTAGGGTTGGCCAGTGCAAATACGATAGGCATCGGAGCCATGCTGCGCACCATATCCTGGCTCAGCACATTTCCTTTCGACAGGCCGAGGAATACATCTGCGCCTTTGATTGCTTCTTCCAGTGTGTGGACATCTGTGCGGTCGGTGGCGAAGTATCTTTTCTGTTCGTTCAGGTCGGTACGTGTTTTGCTGATTACGCCTTTGCTGTCCAGCATGACGATATTTTCGAGACGTGCACCCAGTGAAACATACAATTTAGTACAAGATACGGCGGATGCACCGGCACCGTTCACAACGATTTTCACATCTTCGATTTTCTTTCCGGCCACTTGCAGGGCGTTTACCAGTCCGGCACTGGAGATGATAGCCGTTCCGTGCTGGTCGTCGTGCATCACTGGGATATCTAGTTCTTCTTTCAGACGGCGTTCGATTTCGAAACATTCCGGTGCTTTGATATCCTCCAGATTGATACCACCGAAAGTAGGAGCGATAGCTTTCACCGCTGCGATGAATTTTTCAGGGTCTTTTTCGTCCACTTCGATATCGAAGACGTCAATACCCGCATAGATTTTGAAGAGCAGACCTTTGCCTTCCATTACCGGTTTGCCGCTCAATGCGCCTATATCGCCCAGTCCGAGTACGGCTGTACCGTTAGAGATAACGGCAACAAGGTTACCTTTCGCAGTGTATTTATATGCGTCCTGTGGATTTTTCTCTATTTCGAGGCATGGTTCTGCTACGCCGGGAGAATATGCGAGTGCTAAATCTGTTTGTGTACTGTACGGTTTGGTAGGAACTACCTCAATCTTACCGGGTTTGCCCTGTGAGTGATAGAGCAAAGCGGCTTCTTTGGTTATTTTAGCCATGGTATCTGTATTTTTATTAATAAGTTATCATTTGGCTGCAAATGTAGGAATAAAAGTTTAAAATTGTAGTCCATAATTGATAAATTCTATTGATTTTATAGCAAAATGACTGGTTCTATAATACGGTTTGTAAAGTTTCCACATTTATATCCGGTTCGGAAAACATTTATTGTTTTTATTGATAAGAAGAAAAAAGAAAGATGGAAATCGGGAAGATTCCACCTTATCTTTTCTTTTAGAAGCACTCTTTCGGAGTGCTCTCCAAATATTACATTGGGTTTATTAATTATTTGTCTTTCTTTGACAATACATGCGTCGTACGCCAGAACGTGTTTTTCACCTCCCTTGCCACCTCTTTCCAACTCGGCATACTTTTCAGAGAGCGTCGAACCGGGAAATCATAAAGCAGCAACAACAGGAAGAGGAAGATGCAGGCATAAGCCACCCAGCCATAAATCTGCTTGATGCTCACTTCCATCATCTGACTGATAAACTCTTCCATGTAATGACCGAGATTAAACGGATTGCTGCTGAAAGATACATGGTCGATTGCCGACCCGTAGCGTGCCAGGTTGTCAGGGACGTAATAAGCCAGTCCCTGTGCATAGACTGCACAACCTAATACGCCGCCGACTACCATGTGAAGCATATTGAACACGCTTAAACTCTGGAAAAAGTGCTGAAAGGTCATAATCTCTTCCAGGCAGACCATGAAAGTGGCGCTTAACACCGCATAGGCAAAACCGCGGCATATCGTCGGCATATAAAGCTGCGATATATGAATATCGGTGGAGAGCGTCAGATAGAAACCGACCAGATAGCCGATCAGTCCTATGAGGCCGATTATGATGAGGCGTACATAATTATACTGTCTGATGTGCATCCACCAATAAGAGAACAAGCAACCGGTTACTATGCCGATTATAGCAAACCAGTCTAGTTGTACGCTTACCAGTTCTTCATATTTCATCACCTCTTCATAAAAGACTTCCTCTAAAACGTGTTCGGTTGCGAGAAAAGCTTCCACCAATGTGACTAAACCCAACAAGGGTAAAAAGTAACGATAATTCCACATTTTAGGTTCAAGGAATGGGTGGCGGATAGTCATCATACGCCAGATGCAGAACCCTAAAGTGACAAAGATTGCTATTGTCAATTGGCAGATTACCGGACTGTTCCACCAGTCGTACCAGTCGCCGTAGTTGAAGAGGTAAGCTATCTCGGCCAATAAGGCTGCCCAAAGTGTCGCTCCCAGCCAGTCAATACCGAACAGGGGAAACCTGCGCATGAACCGGAAATGCTTCACACAAGTGAATTGTATCAGCAGGACTATCAGCATCAATCCTGCAATGAAAAGATTCATGTATGTCCAATGGTAATGATACATTAAATAAGTCGTTATCAAGTCCGACAACTGGATACTGCCCAGTACAATGATATGAAGCCAGGGAAAGAAAACGGTAAAATCCCGTTTGGGGGTCATCCACAACTGAATGTTGGACATACATTCAAAGGTTCCCTGAATCTTGCATATACCTTCGATGAAACATATCAGCCATAATAGCGGAAGGAAAGTAATATGCGGAGCAATCAGGTTGCAAAACAGCACTCCCAATGCCGCTGATGTAAGCAGCGTCTTATTCGTGAACCGGAACTTCATACGGAACAATAAAGGGAAATAGATGGCCATGCCTGCGAGATTGGCGTACAAGCACATCAATATATCCTCACGCATCAATGCCATGCCGCCAATCATCTGATTCAGGGCTCCCAAATACACGCCACCCGAAAGCTGGAAAGTGACGGCTATGAACAGGTAAATCCACGGTTGAATCTTCCGTGGCACAAAGCTACGGAACATAGGCATCACGAAAGGCCCATTTGAAACAGGTGCTCCCATACGTTAATATTTCACCTCACATTCTACGTTGAATCCGGCACGCAAGCGTTTTAAATCCTCCGGCTTGTTCCCTTTCAGACTGATACGGACGGGGATTCGTTGTTCCACTTTTACGAAGTTTCCCGTCGCATTGTCTTGCGGAATCATTGAGAACGCAGCTCCGGTAGCATCGGAAATGGATTCCACAGTCCCTTTGAAAGTAACATCCGGCACTGCATCGGCTGCCATATCTACCTCGGCGCCTTCCCTGATATTGGAAAGTTGGGTTTCTCGATAATTGGCGATTACCCACAGGTCGCTGTTGTCTACGATATCGACCATGGTCTGTCCCGGTTGTACCAATTGGCCTTCTAGAATCTCTTTCTTTCCGGTTGTACCGTCACACGGAGCGATGATGACCGTATACGAAAGATTCAGCCGGGCAAGTTCCAATGCTGCTTCTGCCAGGCGGACACCTGCTTCGTTTTGTCCTAGGCGGTGCGTCTGTTCATTTTTCACCAAAGAAGTGGATTGTCTGGCGCGTGACACTTGCTCGTAACGGGCTTTGGCTGCTTCATAAGCTGTATGTACATTATCATACTGTTGTTTTGTCACAGCATCTTCCTTCAATAACTTCTCAAAACGGTTCAGTTCACGTTTGGCATTCTCCATTTGTACGCGCACTTCTTCAATGCTTGCATCACTTACACTCAGATTGTTTTGGGTGGTGGCGATGCCGGCAGAGGTTGCTTGGCGTCCCGCAGTGGCATTTGCCAGGTCTGCTTCCGCCTGGGCTACACGAAGACGGAATTCAGCATCTTCAATGATAACGAGCGTATCCCCTTTGCGTACCTGCTGGTATTCTTCAAAGCATATCTTTTTGATAAAGCCCGGTACACGGGTATTGATAGGTGTGATATGCTGTTTCACTTGTGCATTGTCGGTATATTCGATATTTCCCAAATGAATGAACCGGGAACAAACATAAGTGGCACCACCAATGAGAAAACAAAGAATCAGAATGTTGTATATAATCTTTTGGGTTTTTCTGGCTATCATAATCTTGTTATATTTTTAAAGGGTATGTGTAATGTATTTCATTTTATAGTAACTGTAAATCACGTTGATGCGTGCATTGACTAGGTTCAGGTCAGCACTCAGCTTCATATTACTGGCATCGAGCATGTCTGTAAGCAGCGCAAGGTCGTTCTTATAGCGGTTGCTGGTCACACTGTAATTTTGGTCGGCAAGCTCCACGCTTTTCTCTTGCGTGCGAAGGTCTGTGAAAGAGGTCAGAAAGTTGACGTAATTGGCTTGGACACCATTCTCTATCTGTTCCTGTGCTAAAGAATATTCCTCTTGTGCCCTGCGTACATTCAGTTTGGCCTGGCGCACTTTCTTGTTGCTCTTGAATAAAGAAGAGAGGTTGTATTTGATTCCTATTCCTACATACCAGTAATTAAAGTTATTATCGAGTACCGGAACTTCAAGAGTGATAGGGCCGTCCAGATGCTCGGCGGCTACAAGCGCAATTTTAGGAAGTAACTCAGAACGTTCCAACTTCACCTTTTGCTCGTTCATTCTCACAGCTAGTAGGGCTTGTTGCAAACCTACATTACTCTGTGAAGCCAGCAGTTGCCAGTCATTTTCTGCCAGTGCCTTTACCTCTTCGTCCAGCAAAGTTGAGTCGGGGATAATTTCCGTTCCGGCAGGGAGATGCAGGGTCGTTACCAGTTGATGGTTCATGATTCTGCAGGCATCCTGTACCTTTGCCAGTTGCAGTTTCAATGTTTCCTTTTGTAATTCATAACGGGTGATGTCATTTTTCAGAGCTGTTCCCTGTGTACGCCGCGCTTCCATATTGCGAATCACTTGTTCTGTCAAATCAAGGTTCTTCTGCAATACTTGTACTTGATTATTCAACTTATATAAATCGAGGTAGTAGCCGGTCAGGAGAAAACGTATTTCCTGGCGGTTTTTCTGCCAGTCCAAAGCAGCCATTTGTTGCCCCAGTTCTGCCAGTGAAATGCTGCTGTTGATAGCTCCACCTGCATAGATGACTTGCTGTGCTTCCAGTGCAAAGTTATTGCCAAAATGAGGCATCGGAATGTTCTGCCCGTTCTTGAAGTCACGGTTCCACAAGTATCCGTCACCCAGATAACTGAAAGAAAGCGACGCGCCGATGTCCGGCAGACGTTGTGACTTGGCAGCTTTCAAGGCCTCGTCAGCAGCTTCCTTTCCGGTTTTATACGTTTGAATACTCTGACTGTTCTCGTCTGCCAGACGGAACATTTCGTTGATGCCCAAAACTTTCCTGTTAAGCGTTTGGGCAAATGAACCCTGGCTGCATAGTACTACGCATAGCGCTACTATGAGCCATCTTTTTTTGCTCATAAAATGAAAAGAAATTTAATTGATAATGATAAATATGCGCTCTTGTATCATGCCATTTCCGGTGAGGTGGCATTTCGCATCATGGCGAGTAGTTCTTCTGGAAATTATCAAATCTGTGCAGCTACACCCCAACCGTGGAAGTCATCCATTTTGTTTTTATAACGAGTGGCTATTTGATAATGCTTTAGTTTCATCTTGATACCTGCTTTTCTATTTTTGATTGGCAAAATTATGAAAAAAAACAGCTAAGTTGTGACCCTGTATATGCGTAAATATAGTGTTTTTTAACGAATCATTTTGGGGGATATCATGTAGAAGAAAAGAGGGGAAGATGTACAAGAATCATTGTAATCGGGTACATAAATACTGTATATGATGTACTTAACCTAATAGGAACAGGTACAACTTACAGGTGAAAAAAGTACTTATTAATGCGTCTGTCCTGTTCTGCGGTGGCTTCATTGACGCAACCTTTGTTTAATAAGGGCGTCAATATCGCTCAGTTGAAAATAGCGAAAGCGCAACAGGAAGAAGCCCGTCTCAGCTTTGAACAGACGTTGCTGAATGCAGGGGTGGAAGTAAACGAAGCATTGGTGCAGTATCAGATTGCCCGTGAGAAAGCAGCTTTCTATGACAAGCAGGTTGCTTCCCTGCAAACGGCTGCCCGGAGCACCAGTCTCTTGATGAAGCATGGCAGCACTACCTATCTGGAAGTATTGACGGCGCAGCAAACGCTGTTGAGTGCGCAGCTTTCACAAGTGGCGAATCGCTTCACCGAAATCCAAGGTGTGATTACTTTGTATCAGGCTTTGGGCAGTGGCAGAATGTCTATGAATGATATGCCAAGGAGATGAAACTTTTCTCAAAGTATTCTCACTGCGATGAGAATTTTTTTCTCATAGGGATGATTATTTTTTCTCATAGGGGTGAGAATACTCTCTTGTCTGCACATACTGGAACCATCATTACTCCCCTTATCAGACAATGTGCCGAGATTTATTTCTCTATAAAAGTATGAAGAGAATGTGCAGGAAGGCTAACATTCAAATAACGGCTACCGAGTTTCAGCGTTATTTCTTTGGTGTCTTCGTTGAAGTTTCCGACTATAACTACTTGTTTCTTTTGTGGAGTCATAACTACCATTACCGGTGTTTTCTTTTCTTTCGCAGGTTTGTAGGCTAGTATGCGGGAGCCGGGGGTTACGTAATGACTGTAATGCTTAACAGCATAATATTCGGGAGTATAAGTAGCGTTACATGTCTGTGAATCTACATGAATCAGTGAGTTTTGTTTCCATCCCCAGCCGCTGAAACCACCGTCGGATAGTATGGCATTCCAAAAAGTATATTCTTCACAACCATTCCCGAGGTAATGGCTCATCAAACTGAAAGTGTGTTCGGCAGCTTTCCAATCGAAAGCACCCCAGCCACACTCGCTCTCTGTCTGTACATATCTATATTGTGGATACTTGGCACGGAGTTTAGGCAGAATCTGTCCACCTTCCCATTGGAAACCGATGCCTTGTATCGTTTCCGGCATGCGAGGGTCGGAAAGAATCTGGTCGATAACATCGTAACGGTTGGTATTGATAGTTCCTAAGTATAATTTCACTTCGGGGTGTTGCTTTTTAAGAGTGGGGGCCAGATATTCTGTATTAAAACGGATGATACCTTCGGCAGTCCAGGCGCAACCGGGATAATTGGTGTAACTCCATGATTCATTCTGGAACATAACCATTGACACAGGGATATCTTGTTCTTTATAGGCATCGATGAATTTGCAGAAGTAGTTGGCGTAAGTTTGCAGATAGCGAGGGTCTTGAATGAAATAGTCATTCACAGTCAGTTGTTGCGGAAAGACTTTCGTGTCCTTTTCTTTGCTCTCTTCAAAGAGAGCTACGTCCGATAAAGGTGACATCTGATTTTGATTCCGGTCACTTCGTACAGAATAATAATGATTAATCTTCATCCATGTAGGCGGTGACCAGGGAGACACCCAAAAAGTCATGTCCGGGTTGTACTGTTGTGCTGCCTTGATAAAGGGAATCAGAGTCGTTTTGTCACGGTTGATATTGAAATGTTTCAACTGAAAATCGCCGGGAACTTCGTCACAACTGTACCAGTTGCGCGCATAGTCATTGGCATTCATGGAGAAACGTCCCATTGTGAATTTTAAATCTCCTTCGGGAGCAAATAGTTGTCGAAGGATAGTCTCTTGTTGTTTACGCGGAAGCATATTGAGCGCATCCCAACCTAATTCGTTAAAACACGTTCCCCATGCTTTGAAGACAGTACCTTCTTCCATGCCATTGACTTCGAGTAAAGGAGCTTGTCTGCTATTTGTCTGTAACTTGACTTTGGTCTGCTTCCAAATGTTCTTTTCCGTACTGCTGATCCATTCGAAGGACTGGGCATACACATCGTTTATTGACAATACCATTGCCAAACCGCTAAACAGGGCAGTTCTTTTTAGAATGTTTTTCATGTTCTTATTGATATGTCTTATTCATTATTTGATTCGTCACAAAGATAGATAAGAAAGAGAATACAGGGGAACATAAATGTAACAGATACTGCAACAAATGTATCAATAGATGCAGAAATATTCCTTTATAAAAGAACAGGAAGTTTGTATTTGTTGTATATACGAGTAGTTTTGGAATCCGAACGGTAGAATAAGTGATAAAGCCGCATAAAAAAAGACACGGTAGATATTCGATTCCGTGTCTTTTTTAGTTTTATGTCAATGCAGTGTCTTTATGCATTCAGTGCCTGTTCGATATCTGCGATAATATCATCCGCATTTTCGATACCTACCGACAGACGAATCAAGTCCGGGCGTACTCCTGCTTCCATAAGTTGTTCGTCCGACAACTGGCGGTGAGTATGGCTTGCCGGATGAAGCACACAACTGCGTGCATCCGCTACGTGAGTGACGATGGCGATGAATTCCAGTGAATCCATAAACTTGATAGATACGTCGCGTCCGCCTTTCAGACCGAAGGAGATAACTCCGCAAGAACCGTTCGGCATATATTTCTGTGCTAAAGCGTAATATTTATTATCCGGCAGTCCGCAGTAGTTTACCCAGGCTACTTTCTCGTTTTTGGATAGATATTCGGCCACTTTCTGTGCGTTGCCGCAATGTTGGGGCATACGTAAGTGAAGCGTTTCAAGTCCCAGATTCAGTAAGAAAGCGTTTTGCGGGCTTTGGATGCTGCCGAGGTCACGCATCAACTGTGCCGTAGCTTTAGTGATATAAGCACCTTTACCGAATGCTTTTGTATATGTCAGTCCGTGATAAGACTCGTCTGGCGTGCAAAGTCCGGGGAATTTATCGGCATGGGCGTCCCAGTCGAAGTTACCGCTGTCTACGATACAGCCGCCTACGCTGGTAGCGTGTCCGTCCATATATTTGGTAGTGGAGTGAACAGCGATGTCCGCTCCCCATTCGAACGGGTGGCAATTGATTGGAGTCGGGAAAGTATTGTCCACAATCAAGGGGACACCGTGGCTGTGGGCGATACGGGCAAACTTCTCAATATCCAGCACTTCGAGGGAAGGATTGGAGATTGTTTCGCCGAACAATGCCTTCGTATTCGGACGGAAAGCTGCGGAAATTTCTTCTTCGCTGGCATCCGGATTGACGAAAGTTACGTCAATGCCAAGTTTCTTCATTGTCACTCCGAACAGGTTGAAAGTGCCACCGTAGATAGCGGAAGAGCAAACGAAATGGTCACCTGCCTGGCAGATATTGAAGATAGCGTAGAAGTTGGCAGCCTGACCGCTGGAAGTCAGCATGGCGGCCACACCACCTTCAAGGGCGGCAATCTTGGCTGCAACGGCGTCATTCGTAGGGTTTTGCAGGCGGGTATAGAAGTAACCGCTGTCTTCCAAATCGAAAAGACGTGCCATTTGCTCGCTGGTGTCGTATTTGAAAGTTGTACTTTGATAAATGGGCAACACGCGTGGTTCGCCCTTTTTAGGCGTCCAGCCTGCTTGTACACACAGGGTTTCGGGCTTGAATTGTTTTGCCATAATGATATCGGGTTTTATGTTTTTATTGCCAAAAAAAGTTTTAACGGGGCAAAAGTAGGGAAAATAATTGTATTTTTGCTCCGTTTAAGAGTGAAATGATACTCTTGAGAAGGAGATAGTTAGTGTAGATATGAAAAATAAACTCTGTATTCTTTTATTTTTAGCTTTTCTTTTTTCGGGTACGGCTCTTTGGGCGCAGCAGAAAGCAACTCCGAAGTCAGGTGAGGGGATATCTTCTTTCCTGTTGAGGCACAACCGCTCTCCGAAGAAGTATTACGATGACTTTATCGAACTGAACAAGAAGAAACTGGGAAAGAATAATGTGTTGAAAGTAGGCGTTACTTATGTCATTCCCCCGGCAAAGAAATCATCGGGGATTCCTGCCGGGAATACAGAGGCTAAGAATACAACAGCTAAAAGTGCAGGAATCCAACAGAAATCTTCCAAAGTCAAAGCGACTAAAATAGGAACCACTATCAAAGAACCTTTGTTCGGAAAAGAACTGGCAAATGTCAAGGTCACTTCCAACCGTCTTGCAGGTGCTTGCTTTTATGTCGTCAGTGGGCATGGCGGACCCGACCCCGGAGCTATCGGACGGGTAGGGAAGCACGAACTTCACGAAGACGAATATGCTTATGACATCGCCCTTCGTCTGGCACGCAACCTAATGCAGGAAGGGGCGGAAGTCCATATCATCATCCAGGATGCCAAAGACGGTATCCGTGACGACTCGTACCTGCCAAACAGCAAACGTGAGACTTGCATGGGCGATGCGATTCCGTTGAACCAGGTGCAGCGCCTTCAGCAACGTTGCAACAAGATAAATGCCTTTTATCAGAAAGACCGTAAGAATTACTCCTACTGCCGGGCAATCTTCATCCATATAGACAGCCGTAGCAAAGGAAAGCAGACTGATGTCTTTTTCTATTATTCGAACAGGAAAGCCGATAGCAAACGCTTGGCGAATAACATGAAAGATACATTCGAATCGAAGTACGGAAAGCATCAGCCGAACCGGGGATTCTCAGGAACAGTGAGCGGACGTAATTTATATGTGCTTTCACATACTACTCCCGCTTCCGTTTTCGTAGAGCTGGGCAATATCCAGAATACCTTCGACCAGCGTCGTCTGGTGATAAACTCCAACCGTCAGGCATTGGCTAAGTGGCTGATGGAAGGCTTTCTGAAAGATTATAAAGAGAGAAAATAGACATTAAGACATCTTTTTCGTGAACAAAACCGAAATCAGAATGTTTTATATATGCAAATCGCCTGATAGCTGCTTGTAGGGATGCGAATATATACGAGTCAGTGAATATGCCTCTCCGGCATAACAGGAAGATTGTATAGTAGTTTTGTCGTGTTTTATTTTGTGTTTGTGTTGTGACGGTGCTGCGATGTGAATCGGGGTGCCGTTTTCATGTATGTAACAGAAAGTATTTGTTGAAACAACTGAATGATTGTTGCGTTAAAAAGAGTAAGCACGAAGCCATAATTTGTTTCGGCTTCGTGCTTACTCTTTACTTATATATTGCAATCAGGCAATATTATTTCCATTCACTGTGCTGTTCCAACATCGGGTTGGTGTCAATCTCACTTTGCGGGATAGGCCATACCAGATCTTGTGCTCCACGCAGATTACCACGTTCTACGGCTCCGAAGCCATAGAATGACTTGTCTTCCTGCATGCGTTTCTGAGCATTCTCAAAATCGTTCCAGCGATAAAGGTCGGCAAAACGTAAATCTTCAAAGGCAAGTTCTACACGGCGTTCGTGGCGTACAATGGCGCGTAGCTCTTCTTGTTTTAGGTTTTCTCCTTCTGCTTGTTCTACGGCAGGCATGCCTACGCGGGCACGGACTTCGTTGATGTGCTTGGTCACTTCCGCTTGAGAGTAACCGCCTTTTTCAATCATGGCTTCAGAGAGTGACAATAGCACCTCTGCATAACGGATGACGTAGAAATCCAGGCTACCGTCATACTCGTTTGCCGTATTTTCGGGAGTATACCATTTGCGGATACAGCATGTGGAGCTGGCCGGTAAGTTATTAGTGTACAACTTTCCGTTCCATTCCATTCCCGGAAGCATCAATGTTGCCTTCATGCGAGGGTCGCGGTTTTCATAACGTCCCATATCCGGATTCTCTTTTGTATGGGCTCCTTTGGCAAGACTACCCTTGAATAAAGGGGACTCGTCAATAGGTAATCCATCCGTGCAATAAAAATCATCGCATAAATTCATCGAACCTTCGATGGCATTCATCGGAGCAGACCAGCAAATTCCAAAGGAATTGCCTTCGCCCAGGCCCGGACCTTTATAGTGAACACTTAGTAATACTTCACTGGCTGTTTCATTGGCTTCCTTGAATAAGTCTGCAAAGTTGGCTGCATAGTCACTGCCGTCACCTGATTTGAAAAGTTGAACCTTGCCAATCACATTGTTATAGGCAGTTATCGCTTCGTCCCAATGTTGATTGAAGAGGGCTATTCGTCCCATAATGGCGTAAGCCGCTTCTTGAGTCAGACGTCCTGTCTGTGCTTTTCCTATCACGGGGATTTTAGGAATCCATAATTTCAGGTCTTCCAGTAAAGAAGAGATAATCTGACTACGTTCCGTTTTGGGCGCTTGGGCTTCTGACAGGGTGAGAGGTTTGGTCAGATAGGGTACATCGCGGAACACGGAAGTCAGATTGCAATACATCAGGGCGCGCAATGCTATTGCTTCTGCTTTGTATGCTTCTATCTTTTCCTGTTCCATCGGGATGCGTTCTACGTTTTCCACTAACATATTGCAACGCTTGATTACTTCATAATTAGCATTCCAGTACATTGAGAAGCATTCATCGGTGGTAGCCGAAGTACATTGCGAAATGGAACTTCCTAACATCCAGTTGCCCCATGTGTGGTCGCCATTGTCTGTGCTGGTTTCACGTCCGAGGAATCCGAATTTCCAGCCGTCAATGTTGTCGTCATACAAGTTTTGGCTTTGCATGGCGTCATAGCAAGCGGTCAGTGCCATCAATGCATCCGATTCAGTTTGCCAATAGGTCGTTTGGGAAGGCTGGTTCGGAGAATCTGTCTGTAGGAAACTGTCCGAACATGCGCCGGCAGACAGTAACATTCCGGATAATAATAAAGCTCTGCATATATTTTTTGTATTCTTAATCATAATATGTATCCTCCTTGTAATTAGAATTGAATGTTTAATCCAAATGAATAAGTACGCATATTGGGATGTACGTCATTTCTTGTATCACCCGATGACTTTTCCGGATCCCAGTTCTTCAACGGTGTGAACGTCAATAGATTGCTTCCGGCAAAGTAAACACGGATGCTGGAAATACCAACTTTGGCAAGTTCGGTTTGACGGAAAGTATAGCCGAATTCCAGATTCTTCAGACGCAGGTAATCCGATTTTTCAAGCCAGAATGAAGAATAAGAATCGTTCATGGTGTTGCCTAGTGCGGGCATAGGAGCATTTATGTTGTCAGCCGAATAACGGTTCACCCAACGGTTGGTAAGGTTACCGCGAATGTCGGTAGAAGTCTCCCAACTGTAACGGTAGATACCACCCACTCCCTGCCAGAAAGTAGACAAGTCGAAGTTTTTCCATGATGCACCCAGATTGAAACTATAAGAGTATTTCGGGAACGGATTGCCTATAATATCGCGATCTTCGGGAGTAATGTTACCATCATCATCCAGGTCGGCATACATGATATCGCCCAATTTGGGAGCGACACCGTTTTGTTTGATTACTTCACCTTTTGAGTTGGTACGTTGCAAGTCGGCTTCCGTACGATAGATACCTATTGCTTTATATCCGAAATAGGCACCGATAGGATTGCCTATACGGTTGATTGTATTGCCGTTGATTGTTTCTTCCAAACCGCCCATTTCGAGAATCTTATTCTTTACATGCGATAGGTTGAAACCTGCATACCAACTCCAATCGCCTTTGCTATCCGTGTAGTTCACATTCCATTCCCAGCCGCGGTTGCGTACTGCTCCTACGTTCTGATAAGGCGCTGAGAGAGAGCCCAGGAAAATGCCGGGCATAGCCAACTGCATCAGAATATCGGAAGTTTTTTTGTCAAACCATTCGAAGGAGGTCTGTATTCTGTTGTTGAAGAATCCAAGGTCGATAGCGACGTTTACAGAACGGGTCGTTTCCCATTTAATGTTTTCATTGGGGACGGATGTCTGTACCATACCCGCCTGCTTGTTTGCACCTTGGTCGAAGAAATAATTTCCGCTTGCACCCAAAGTAGCCGCATAAGCGTAGTTGCCGATTTCCTGATTACCCAATTTACCCCATGACAGACGTAACTTTCCGAGAGAGAAGTTCCTGTAATCTTTCATAAAACCTTCGTTTGAGAATACCCATCCGGCAGACAATGAAGGGAATGTGGCATAACGATTGGCTTTAGGCATACGTGAGGAACCGTCATGACGAATATTGAATTCGAATAAATACCGGTCGTCATAACTATAGTTTACACGACCGAAGAATGATTGAAGCTTATATTCTTCTGATTCTCCTGTTGCTCCCGGATTGATTGTACCTCCTTTGAGCTCATAAATATTCTCGGTTGGGAACCCTTGTATGGAGGCTGTTGTTTTGTAAAAACGTGAACCGATGACCGAATGTCCCAACAGCACATTGATGCTGTGCTTGTCGAATTGCTTGTTATAAGTCAGCAGGTTTTCGTTTGTCCATGTTGCGTTGCGATACCAATAATCCTCTTCCTTATTAGTCTCTCCTGCTGCTTTTACGGTGTTTCCGTCCGCATCATAGCGAGCAGGAGATTTTGGGGTGTAAGACTTAGTCGCATTCAGGTCGAAAGCATAAGCGAGGCTTGTCTGGAACTTCAATCCGTCCCACAGTTCAATACCGGCAAACGCCTTGCCGTTGAAACGCCAATATTCGTTGCTGCGATGACCTAAGGACATTAACTCTACGGGGTTTTTTACCATTTCAGCGTTCATTGACGAACCGTCTACATAGCCATAATGTCCGTTGGAGTACATCACCGGTACGGTTGGACGGGTGAACCAGGATACGAAACGCATGATACCGCCTTCGCCCGAAGGAGCAACAGCAGGAGCTGTCACGTTGTTTTTGTTACCGGACAAGTTCAGTCCGAATGTGAAACGTTTGTAGCGTGTGTCAAGGTTCGAACGGAAAGAGAAGCGTTCTACTCCTGTTTTCATCATGATACCTTCTTGGTTGGAGTACGCCACTGAAGTCATGAAGTGTGTGTTTTCACTACCTCCCGACACTGATAAATGGTGTTGGTGCATGCTGGCATTGCGTAGCACTGCGTCCAGCCAATTGGTGTTTGCATAATGGTCGGGATCCGAACCGTCTTTCAGCTTTTGTAGAGCTTCCGGTGAGAAAGTGTCAGGGTTCACTTCGTTTCTCATCAAAGCCCAGTTATAACTGTCTACATAGTCGGGAACGATGCCCGGAGTCTGTAGTGTATAGCTTCCCGAGTAGGATACTTTTACTCTGCTGGAAGCTTGTCCGCGCTTGGTGGTAATCAATATCACACCATTGGCGGCACGTACACCGTAGATAGCCGCTGATGCTGCATCTTTCAATACGGAGATATTGTCGATATCCGCAGAGGGGATTTCGGATATTTGTGAAAGGCTGCCCTCTACGCCGTCAATTAATACCATCGGATTGTTGTTTCCAAAAGTACCGATACCACGAATTCTTATTTCCGGATTGTCATTGCCGGCTTGTGCGCCGTTCTGAGTCAGCACCAACCCCGGCAGACGGCCTTGCAGCAAAGTAGCTGTGTTGGCCACCGGAATATCTTGAATATCTTTGGCGGATACAGAAGCTACAGAACCGGTTAGATTCACTTTCTTTTGGGTTGCATATCCCACCACGACTACTTCGTCAAGTTTTTTGGAGTCTTCTTCCAAAGTTATTTTAAAATCGTTTTTGTTTCCTACGGGAAGAATTACGTCTTTATATCCCAAAAAACTAACGACCAACGTTTGTGAAGGTTGTACTTTCAACTGAAAAGCACCGTCTATATCGGTTATAATTCCTTGTGTTGTACCTTGAATCACTACACTGGCTCCGATGATAGGTTCGCCGGCTGCATCGTACACTTTACCTGTCACTGTGCGTTCCTGTGCATATGCTGTAAGAGATAACAGCATGAGGACGCCTGCTAAAAACATACGTAAAAAATTTCGCTTTTGTCCATTCATAATTTTAAATTTAACTAAGTTAATAGGTTCTTTGTTGTATAATACTGATGTTTTCATAACTAAAAGATGTCAGTGTGTTTTTATTTCCATTGATAATGGCGTACCCAGTCTACTTCCATCTCTACGGGTAAATCGGCTGGATCTACTGTGCCAACCCAAGTTCCTCCTAATTGCATGTCGATTAGCAAATATTGAGGAATATTGAAAGGAAATTGTCCTTCCTGTTCGGTTTCAATTCGGGGGTAAACAAAATTGCGCTTTCCGTTGACATGGAACACCAGACTGTCCGGCCAGAAATCCACTCCATATACATTGAATTCCTCGGGATTAATGGGAATAGTACTTCCGTGTTTCGGGTTGTTTTCTATTCCTAATGTATAGGTATAGTGCGAGTGTACGGTTTGGTAGACAATAGAGTCATGGTTCAGACGTTCCATGATGTCCACTTCTCCTCCCATAGGCCATGAGTATTTATCTGTTTCATAAGGCAATGTCCATATGGCAGGCCATGCTCCTTTTGCCCCATGCAGCCTGGCGCGCACTTCGATGCGTCCTCCGTGGAAAGCATGCTTGCCTTTCGTCCACAATCCTCCGGTCAGGTACTTGGCGGTGTCTGTTTTAGTGTTGTCATTGATAATACCTTTTAAGATAAGAAGACCGTCACGCATTTCATAACAACGGTCGTCCGATGACTGGGTGTTTTGCCAGTCTGGTTTGCCGCGGGGGATACGGCTCCAAATAGCAGTGTCGGGTTCTGTTCCATTAAAATTGTCTTCCCACACCAGTTCCCAGTTAGGGGTATGAGTACAAGAAAACATACTACATACCGAGAATAATAAAAGTATAACCTTTTTCATACGTTTTAATTTGGGTTCACAGAATTTACTTTAAATAATTAACATGCAAACGTATTTTTTTTCTTTTGTAAATGACTCAGAAATCGTATAATTCAAGTCAAATCTTGTCTAATTGAGACGATTTCAGTGCTTTTTTTAAAAAAATCCCCCTTTTTTTATGAATACTTGATGAAAAAGATGAGGAACAGATTCTTAATGATAAGAAAAAAAGTATTTTTGCAGAAAATGAAATTACAATGTATCGTGCCTTAATCATACTATTATTTCTGTTGACAGAGGTAAAACTACTTTCTTCTGAACACAGTGTTAATTATTCATTCACTCAACTTTCCATTGAGCAAGGACTTTCTCAAACTACTGCCCAATCTATCTTGTTGGACCATAAAGGTACTCTGTGGGTAGGTACCAAAAGTGGATTGAATAGCTATACCCAGGAAGGGATAAAAACTTACTTGCATCACTCGGGGGATCCTTATTCTCTCCCAGGTAACTATATCAATCATCTGGCTGAGGATTCTTTAGGGAATTTTTGGATAGCGACTTCAAAGGGACTAGCTCTGTATGATGATGAACAAGACCGGTTTAATATTGTTAACACCTCCATTATCTATTCATCTGTAGAAGTTGAAGGTGGAATATGGTTTGGTAGCGAGAATGCTATTCATTGCTATGATTATATAAGTAAAAAATTGAAAACAATTCATATCGGAAAAGAAGAAGGCAAAGATATTAATCTGGTGGATTACAGGATTCAGAAAATGCTTTATTTCGAAGATGGCAAGATTCTGATAGGCACTCGGAAGAAAGGAATCTATTTATATGACTGCCGCATCAGGCAATTTACCCTGTTGATACCAAGCAGTCAGAATCTGTTGACATCGTTATATGTAACAGCAAACCGACACATTTACGTTGCTTTTTATGGCGATGGATTCTACTGCTATGACCGGACAGGAAGAATGAAGGAACATTATACGAAAGAAAACTCCGGGTTAAGAAACAATTATGTGCTGGATATGGCAGAATATAATGGTAGCATATGGTTGGCAACAGATGGAGGTGGAATCAATTTATTTACTCCCCGGACCTTTCAGTTTTCGCAATTGCAACACATAGTGGGGGACTATTCTTCTTTGCCGGTCAATTCCATTACCTTGTTGTACAAAGACATGAAAGGCGATTTATGGGCGGGAAGTGTGCGCGGTGGGATATTTAGTATAAAAGAAACGTATATAAAAACATATAAAGAGGCAATTCTGAACAGTACCCACGGACTCAGTGAGGAATCAGTGATTAGCCTTTATGAAGAAAAGGACGGCAAAGTATGGATTGGAACGGATGGTGGAGGAATCAATCTATATGATCCGTCTACTGACAAGTTTACCCATTTTCCTTCTACTTATGGTGATAAGGTTGTTTCTATCGCCGAAGTATCTGAAACTGAACTGATGGTGTCTTTATATACCAAAGGAATTTTCCTATTCAATAAGAAAACACATAAATACCGACCTTTCACTATCGTTGATGAAGAGACTAATAAGAAAGAATGTTTTTATGGTTATCTTCCTTTAGCTAATCAGGTGGCGGACGGTAAGATATATATTATCAGTTGCGGCACTTACGTATACCATACGCATGACGGTACATTTTCGAGGATGCAAACTGACCGTGATTATGATTTTTCCAATGATGCACTTTGTCTGTCGTACTCCAATGATAGATTCTCCCTGTTAAAGTGTGCTCACCAGGCTTTTTGGGTTGATCAGAAAAGTGATAGTATCCGGCTGTTGTTTGAATTGGAGAAAGATGAAATGATTACTTCTATGTCCTACGACAACAATCGTATGATATGGACCAGTACCAACAAAGGACTTGGATTTTTTGACCTGGAAAGTCAAAAGTATCATCGTATCCGTACCAGACTTTTCAATAGTATTTCCTTCCTTATTGCTGACGGAAAGGGGCGTTTGTGGATTTGTGCCCAAAATCATTTATATTCTTATATCATTAAAGAGAATAGATTCATTCTTTGGAACAGTTCGGATGGTTTCCCGCCTAACGAAATCTTGTTTGCATACCAAAAACAGTCTAGTAGGGATTATATTTATTTAGGAGGTTCGGAAGGGTTAGTTAAAATTAATACGGATATTCCATCTACCGAAACTCAAATACCGGAAATATATCTGTCCGAAATCCTTTTTAATGGTAGTCCTTCTTTGAAGAGAGTAAAGGAAAACACCATAGAGATACCGTGGAATTATAATTCGCTTTCTGTTCACTTCCGCATCAGGAACAGGGATGTGTTTCAGAAATACTTATTACAATATACTATTGAAGGCAGGGGTAAACAGTCGATTGAAACCTACGATCCGGTATTGAATTTATCTTCCTTGTCGGCAGGTAATTATTCAATATGGGTTTCGTGTAATACAAAGAATGGAAATCGAACCCCGTCTAAACAATTAATACATATTATCGTCACTCCTCCTTGGTATAAAACAGTCTGGTTTATTAGTACGGTTGCCGTTTTGTTTATTGCTATGACGGCAGGTATCGGTTACATTAATTACCGTCGGAAAGAACGCAATATGAAAGGTAATGTGAACCACTTCTTGCAAGCTGTATTAAATGATATGCTTAGTAGCAAAGAAGAGAAACAGAGGAGTGAAGAGGATAATCTTTTGGAGCCTTCGTTGTCTGATGTCACATTAAAAGAAGTGGATGATAATCGGATGGAGGAAATAGAGCAGCAAACTCCAAAGAAAAACAGTAAGGAAGATGAAGACTTCATTAATAAACTTAACACACTTATCAATGAGAATATGGCAGGTGGAGAACTTTCTATCAAATTCCTGACGGACAATATGGCTATGAGCAGAGCTTCTTTATATAATAAGGTGAAGTTGCTGACTGGTTTGGGAGTTAATGATTATATTAATCGGTTGCGTATTGAGAGATCTGTTTTTCTGCTTACAAATACTAATATGAACATTAATGAAATATCCTATGAAGTAGGTTTCTCTTATCCCCGATATTTTAGCACTTCCTTTAAACAAGTTAAAGGAATGACGCCTACCCGGTTTAAGGAAGAGAATAAGAAGAACTGATTGCTGTTTTGTGTTATGTTCGTTTGTCTGAATAAAGAGGATGGTTATCGTTTTTTTTGTTAAAATCCCGTTCCTGCCTTATTTTCTTTAAACTTTCGTGAACAAAATCCTGATTCGTCTGTTTTTAATTATGCAAATCGCCTGATAAAGCTTCTTATGGGTATGCGAATATAGATAAGCCAAGCAAGATATGCCTCCCCGGCATAACAGGAAGATTGCATAGTAGTTTTGTCGTGTTTTATTTTGTGTTTGTGTTGTGACGGTACTGCGATGTGAATCGAGGTGCCGTTTTTTATTACAGATAGGTATAACCGGAGATTATCCGGTATAATAAAATACTGTGAACCAGTTTGATGAAAAATGGTTTCCTTTGTAGAGTTATAAACAGAGTAATAAATTCAGTATCACTAAAATCTAGTAATTTATGTTCAACGAAAAAAGAAGCAGTATGTTGCACGGTGTCTTGTTGATAGCATTGTTTTCTTGTGCGGCATTTTACATTGGTGAGATGTCTTTCGTGAGAAGTCTCTCTTTCAGTCCGATGATTGTAGGTATCATTTTGGGTATGCTTTATGCTAACAGCTTGCGGAATCATCTTCCCGAGACTTGGGTGCCGGGCATACAGTTCTGTTCGAAAAAGATTCTGCGTATAGGTATTATTCTGTATGGTTTCAGACTGACTTTTCAGGATGTGCTGGCTATCGGATTGCCTGCAATGTTGATTGATGTTATTATTGTGGTGGTGACTATCTGTGGTGGTATTTATATCGGCAAATTATTGAAAATGGACAGGGGCATTGCGTTGCTCACTTCTATCAACTCTTTTGATTTGCTGCCTGCTCAGTTGGTTGAGGGAATCAATACGCTGGATACTTTTCTGTTGACAATGGCTATGACTGCACTTGGGACGGAAACAAGCATTGACAAGTTCAGGAAAGCGGGAGCGAAACCTTTTGTTCTTGCGCTTCTTCTTTTTATTTGGCTGGTAGTAGGTGGTTATTTCCTGGTGAAGTATCTCACTCCTTATTTAATGTAATGAAAAACGGGCTTACGTAGATTCTCAGAATGACATTCTTCAGAATTTGTGTAAGTCCGTTTTGGGTGGTGGTACTTTGACAAGTACCTATCTGGTTGTTATAAGGGCATATTTCCATGCTTCTTGGGCGGATTCGTCTGCATCTTGTTTTCTGTCATTTCCAATGCTTGAATCAGACGTTTACGGGTTTGTCTCGGATAGATGATTTCATCGATGAATCCCAGTTCGGCAGCCTGATACGGAGTGGCGAACTTTTCCTTGTAAGCTTCCAGCTCTTTAGCTTTGGTTTCTGCGTCTGCCTTGCGGAACAGGATATTTACCGCACCTTCCGCACCCATTACTGCGATTTCCGCACTTGGATAGGCAAAGTTTACGTCCGCTCCTGTCTGTTTGGAATTCATCACGATATATGCGCCGCCATAAGCTTTACGGGTGATAACGGTCAATTTGGGAACGGTAGCTTCTGCAAATGCATAAACGATTTTCGCGCCGTGGCGGATGATACCGTTGTTTTCCTGCGTGTATCCCGGAAGGAATCCCGGAACATCTTCGAAAGTAATCAACGGGATGTTGAAACAGTCGCAGAAACGGATGAAACGGCTCGCCTTGTCGCTGGCATCAATATCGAGCACTCCGGCAAGGTAGGCAGGCTGATTGGCGACGATACCTACCGAACGACCTGCCAGTCGTGCAAAACCGATGAGGATATTCTTGGCAAAGTTGGGCATAACTTCAAAGAAATAGCTGTTGTCCACCACTCGCTCAATGATATCTTTCATATCATAAGGAACATTCGGGTCTGCCGGAACGATAGTGTCCAAAGCGGCGTCTTCACGGTTGGTTTCATCCGTACAGTTCTGCTTTTTAGTTTCATCCATATTATTCTGTGGCAGGAACGAAAGCAGTTCGCGGATGCTCATCAACAGTTCTTCTTCGGTGTTGCACATAAAATGAGTCACTCCGCTTTTGCTGCTGTGAGTCATGGCTCCACCCAGTTCTTCCTTGCTTACTTCCTCGTGGATAACGGTCTTCACTACGTCGGGCCCCGTCACAAACATGTGGCTCTTTTCTTTCACCATAAAGATAAAGTCCGTGAGGGCGGGAGAGTAGCAGGCACCACCGGCACAGGGACCGAGAATGGCAGAGATTTGAGGAATCACACCGCTTGCCATTGTGTTCTGATAGAAAATGTCCGCATACCCTGAAAGGCTCTCGATACCTTCTTGTATACGTGCACCGCCTGAATCGTTCAATGCGATAATCGGAGCGCCGTTCTTTAAAGCCAACTGTTGCACCTTCACAATCTTTTTCGCGTTGGAAGCGGAAAGTGAACCGCCGTAAACGGTGAAGTCATAGGCGTAAACGAATACCTGGCGACCGTCAATCTTTCCGTAACCGGATACGATGCCATCTCCCGGAATCTTGTTCTTATCCATGCCGTAGTTGGTGCAACGGTGAACCATTAGCTTGTCCAATTCGACAAATGTCCCTTTATCGAGCAACATTCCGATACGTTCGCGGGCAGTCATCTTGCCGCTTTCGTGTTGCTTCTCTATCTTCTCGACGCCCCCGCCGAGGGAAGCGATGCGGTCACGTTCCTGGAACGTGGCATATGTTTTGTCTATTTCTTCCATGATGCAATCCGTTTTTTTAGTGTTATGCAATCGGTTCTAATGTTATTAATGTCTGGTCACCGGTAATGTTATCACCTTCCTGAACCAGGATTTCTTTGATACGGCAATCCGAAGTCACTTTATAGTTGCTCTGCATCTTCATGGCTTCGATAACGATAGCAGTGTCTCCCGCTTTTACTTCCTGTCCTGCCGTTACGGGGATTTTTACTACTTTGCCCGGCATGGGGGAAGTGATGCGGTCGTTCTGTTCGTCCTCGCCTTTCTTGCGCATACGCAGGTATTTCGCCTGGCTGTCTACGATTTCAACATTGAAACTGCTGTAATGCGTATTCACTTTATAGCTTTTCCCATTCTCTTTGCGGATGAGTTGCGCGTTTGCGCTACGACCGTCCATAAGGATGTTGCAGGTTCCGTTTTCCGCCATTACCACGTCCGCTTCAAACGACTTTCCATCAATAGTAAGTACTACTTTATTATTTTCTTTGCTGACCAGTTCCACTTCGGCCACCCGGTCACCTATATGAATTTCCATAATTAACTGCTTTTCTTAATTAGATACGAAGTACGCCTTTATGCAATCCGAATTCTTTCCATTTACTGATAGGACGGTTGTCGGTGGCGTCGCCGCTGTTCTCTTCAAGATTCATCAGATAATCCATGTAGGCGGCAATCAACGCAATATTCTCGGCACGTTCGCTGGTTCGCATGATGCACTGACGCAGGTATTCACCGTTCTTGGCGATGAATCCGGTATCATAATGTCCTTCTACGAAATCGGGCGTATCCATAATGGCACGCAGGTAACTGATATTATTCTTGACTCCCGTCAGCTTGTATTCGTGCAGCACGCGGCGCATCCGTTCAATAGCATATTCGCGGTTGGTAGCCCATACTATCAGTTTGCCAATCATCGGGTCATAATAAATCGGAATCTCGTATCCTTCGTACACATAACTGTCGATACGCACTCCGATACCGTTCGGCTCTGTAATCTGCCTGATAATTCCCGGGCTCGGCATGAAATTCATTTCCGTATCCTCAGCACAGATACGGCATTCGATAGCGTGTCCGCGCTGCTTGATATCTTCCTGTTTCAGTTGGAGAACCTGTCCGTCGGCTACCTTTATCTGCTCTTTTACGAGGTCTACGCCGATAACTTCTTCTGTGATGGGGTGTTCCACTTGCAGGCGGGTGTTCATTTCGAGGAAGTAATAGTTGCGGTGTTTGTCCACCAGGAACTCGATAGTTCCCGCACCGATATAATTGACGGCTTTTGCGGCAGCCACCGCCTTTTCTCCCATATCTTTCCGCAATTCCGGAGTGACGAACACCGAAGGAGTTTCTTCCACGATCTTCTGATTGCGGCGTTGCACGGAACATTCGCGTTCGCAAAGATGAATCACGTTTCCATGCTTGTCACCTAGAATCTGAAACTCGATGTGATGAGGCTCTTCCACGAACTTCTCCAGATAAACCGTATCGTCACTGAAAGAAGAAAGAGATTCGCTTTTGGCAGTTGTATAGGCCTCTTCCACTTCTTCCGCGCTGTGGATAAGGCGCATCCCTTTTCCACCGCCACCCATAGAGGCTTTCAGCATCACCGGATAACCGATTTTATTGCAAAGCTCCACGGCTTCAGACACACTTTTCAGGTTTTCTTGTGTGCCGGGCACAACGGGCACTCCGGCTTCAATCATCTTGATGCGGGCGGAAATCTTGTCGCCCATTGCTTCCATTGTTTCCGGATTGGGACCGATAAAAATTATGCCTTCTTCCTGGCAGCGTCGTGCAAAAGCCGCATTCTCGGACAGGAAGCCATATCCCGGATGAATGGCGTCTGCGTGGTTCGCTTTCGCCACTTCGATGATTTTTTCTATATTCAGATAACTCTCTTTAGATGCGGCGGGACCTATACAATATGCTTCGTCTGCGTAGAGCACATGTTTTGCAGTCCGGTCTGCCTCGGAAAATATCGCGATACTCGTTATTCCCATCTCCCGGCAGGAGCGCATCACCCTCACGGCTATCTCACCGCGATTGGCTACTAAGATTCTTTTTATCATACTTTTCTAAATTAAGTACATACTTTGTCTTCCCACTTTAGCGGACATACTCCACCTGATGAAAACACTGTATTTTCCTGATTTGGGGCTTAACAAACGATGTTCTTTCTCCTAATCCACGAGGCGGAAGAACGTTTTACGTGAAGTGGCAGGTCTTCTGACTGACTCTTGTCTTATTTGCCTTCCCGATAGGATATCAGTGGCGTCATATTAGTTTTGTTTTATAAGACATTGAACAGAGTTTCACAGCAGCGGGACTGTCCGGGATTTGCACCCGATTCCCTATTAATCGTTGTCCGTTGGCTACGGATTCCGAACCATTTCGGCGGCAAAGATAAATAAATTTTGAATAGAGTGTTCTCTTTTTGCACGAAAGTTGCTTTTATGTGCAATGGTCGGCTGTCCGGATATTAGAAACGGAAGACGGTAAATGCAAATGGATTTAATAGTTAAGAGCCTGTTTAAATTTTCCTGAGATTATGTTAGATAGGCTTTACCGACCAGTTTTTATTCGTCACATAGTCTC
>NZ_JANJZR010000055.1 GCF_024623065.1 Bacteroides acidifaciens | reverse complement strand
CTTTGTTAGTAATTGGTTATGCCGCAAAGATATGCTGGGTTGCGATGCGTGTCAAGGCGGAAAATAGAATGGTTACCTAGTATCCTTCGCAATATAAACATTTTCATACATTTATCCTAAAACCAAACGTAGACAAATAAAAAAAACACCTCATTTGTCTACGTTTAATAACAATATAAACATTCAACGAACCTCAATTACACATAAAGTCTTCGGATAAACTTCGTTAAATGATACTCATCTTCAATTCTCATCTTTTTCTTTATCCGATACCTTCTTGTCCGAAAAGAAGCTAACAAGATATGAAACTGACGAACAATCTTTTCATGAGAAACTTCTAATCGCAATAGAACAATAATATGAATATCCTCTTCCGATAGCAAGGGGTAATCCTGTCGTAGTTTAACAACAAAGTTGTCCTGTTCTTTATTAAGATATTGTTCCACGATTTCCCAATCATCTTCTTTTATTTGAGGAAAAATATCCTTCCACAGTTCTGAGTCATACATCTTCGGGCAAATCTCGCCATTCTTCAGAACTTGCATAATTATTTATAAATTTAAAACCATCCAGAATTGTATTTGTCGACATATTCAACCAATAAAGAACTTGTGGAACAACCAGCGTGTTCTCCATTATTAGATTACCTGTTGACACATACGTCGGAAACGTATTAGGTAACTCAACAAATGCTTTCTCTTTAAATGTTTCGCTATTTTGTTTATCCAGATTGACATATAACAAATCTAATCCATCCGCTATCTGATTTTTGATAACCAGCGTATCTTGTTTACTAGCATCTTTCACTTCATCCGGATTCAATTTCCAGTATGCAAGTAAATCTTTAAAATGGGCATCATTTGATGATATATCTAATAACGCTGCCTGCTGTGTCAGCTCATTTTCTGTAAGTGCTTTTTTCCATAACCGAATTTCTGATACATAAAATGAAGTGGGAACATGGTCGCAAATACGCAATGGGGATTTGTTGTCTGCTACTCCACGAACATCCTTAGTACCTTTTTTCATTATCTTACCATCTAAAGCAACAATCCATTCTCGTGATTGAGCATTGTTCATTGGAGCAACACTAAAACCATAATTATGCCATTGAGGATCATTAAATGCTGCCACCGCTTCTTCTAAAGCTCCAGTAGATCCTTCAATACGAAGAGAAGCAGTTTCTCTTTGCCGAAAGATTCCCCAACTGCCGCTTTTTGAGAAAATAGCATTCCAATTATCACCTTTGTAAGATCCATCCTTACGGGGATTCATACGCATGATAAATTCCACAGAGAAACTAGAATTTTCTCCTATTGCATATTTAATGTTTGTAGAAACCGTATCTAAAACAATCCCCTGTGCTTTGGATAAATCAAAATAAGCTCCATACATTTTTTTTCCTAGCATCTTCTGTTCCGTATAATGTGGATAGTAGAATATCCCAAACGTATTTCGTTCCTCTGCAGAGTTTCCCCCATAACTACCGTCTTCTTTTCCACCATGATTAGATGTTACAACAACCAGCCAGTCCTCATAAAAAGCATTTTTTCTTTCATCAATTGCCTGCAAGAATTCACCAATATATGCATCTATATATTGAAGTGCTGTGATATAATTGACATTATTGGCGGAAAATCCTCCAGACTTACCAGCTTCTAACATACCCGAGAAACTTAATAGTGTAAAATTAAAATCACTATTTTTCAGATACTCCAATATCACATTTTTAGTTTCCTCATCATTCGCAGTAGTTACGGTCTTTTGTGCTGCATTTAATAAATTCTTATTCAACTTGTCCCAAGGAGTTACGCATAATGTCGGGTTTTCTGAATCATTATCTGCAATATGATGTAGAATTGTTGGATATTGGATTACTTTCTCATTCGGATTACTCGGATCGTATTCCATGTTGGCCACATACGACTCATCGGTAATCTGATGTTTTTCAGGATTTACTCCAGTCATCATAGTTGCCCAAGTTACAGGATCCTCGCTACCCTCTTTCTGTAAAGTGCGGTTATCACTTAACCCCACCCATGAGTATTTACTATGTTTCAGCATTTTGGCAATAGTACCATCCTGAGGCATCTTCTTCTCTACTATACTTCCGACCGCTCCATCTATATTGATCCAAAGAACTTTACGGTGGATAGTTGTTGATATCACAGAATCAGAGTCAAACCCATCCTCTGCAATCCCATCCGGTGCCTCATACGTAGTACAAGAATAATGAAGGGAAATGATAAGTAATCCGACTACCCCAACAATAACTATATTTATAAGCTTTTTCATATATGATTTCTTTTATGGTTTCTTGTAATAAGTTCCAAACTCTGCGAAAGAATGGTACTTCTTCTGATTTGCTTTTTCTTCCTCTGTCAAATCTGAATCACTTTTAAACACGATCGTATTGGGATTTGAGATTTTAAGACGAAGATATCTGGCTTGAGTTCTCGGGCAATCAAAGAAACGCTCGTTCTTCAAGTTTGCCCTCACTACATTGGGGTCAGTAACCTGCAGCAACGTTTCCCATGGAGCATTGATATCATAAGGATCGGCAACTTCAGAGCCAATATATTCAACATGAACATCAGCCAGGCACTGATTGGAATAACCATTTGCCAAATATACTCCATCAATATCAGAGACTTTGTTCAAATCAAAAATGATATAATAAGGCAACTCCAAAGGTTTGTCATTAATCTTACCAGAACTCCAATTAGTCTTCTTTTCCCCATCAATCAAATATTCAGGTTTTCTGGAATCACCATCATAATTTATGCCATAGCCTTTATCATACGCAGACACCTTCCAGTCTCTACGACTATGCCGATAACAATATGATGATACATCATAATCCTTTACCTGTTGAGGATTCAACGGATTATACTCCCATATTTTCTTATCCATTAACGGGTATTGTTCGGCGTATTTTCTATCCTCGTCCAATTGCTCCACCCCCCAATAATCAAAGAACGGACATAAGTTCTGTTTAAAATAGTCACATAACATGCGGAAAGCATAACTTAGAGTTGAGTTATCAATCGACCGTTCCTCTTTTGCCTTCAGATTCAGGTATTTCATCGCTTCCCAATTGTTATCGTCATAATTAGCCAATTGAATAAGGCTTAACAAGTCGAATGCTTTATATGCTGTCTTATCATCATACTTGGTTGCAGCATCCTCTTTCGCCCATTTACTTGAATCAGCCATAGCATACTCAATAGCTTTAGGGAATAAAGTGGTTATATTCTCTTCACCAGGGAAGATTTCACCAAAGGCATTCTCTTTTGAGAAATTCTTCTTTCCTATCCGGTACAAAGGGATTGCATTAGCCACTGCCCGATAATCAGCAGGCCAAGGATTATTACGTGAACGATAGGTACACATTGAATTGATTGCGCTCAACAAAGCTACAGAGTTACCAATTCTCAATGTTCTAAGGTTTAACATTTCTTCCAGCATATACGTGTTGTTTATCGCAACTATTGCATAGTCACTATTACGCAAATACAGGTTTCCCAAAACTTGTACATCCAACACAACCCGAAAAGGAAACTCCGGAGCACGCTCCTTTTCTTCCGCATCCTTGTCAATCTTTAATCCATAATATTCAAAGAAAAACTCTTCAATTGCTTCATCCCATTCTTTACCGACTTCCTGCAGGGTGGATGAAATACTTTCCAAATTATCAAGTACACGATCTTTCTGTACGGTAAAAGCGAAATGTTTTCCTCTTATTTCCAACCAAGGAACAGTGGTCTCTGATATTCTTCTCTTCCAATCTTGCAAGTCCGTCTCTCCTATTACAAAATCTGGTGATTTATATACTCCTTCTATTTTTAAAGAACAAGTACCGGAAGCTTTCAGCCCTAAACTTTTTTTAATCCAGATGGGTCCTCCCAATGGATTCTTTATTATATTCTTTCCTGGGAACAAAGCTTTAGCAACATATACCAAAGGCATACGTTGATAAGGGGACAATTCTGTAAGATCATCCATGTGTGAGCCTACAATTACGCTAAGTCCCATCGTATTATCTTCCACAGTGATAGCTACCTGCTCACCGGCTCCGGCATAAAGTCCCGTACTATAAATCGGCTGTGGCACTTTAGATACTCCTAAAGTGATGGAATCAATATATTGCTTATTCAAATCAAGCTCAATTGTAGCGTTAATCCGTTCTTCTTTCGCTGTATCTACCAATCCCGGAAAAATACGTGCCTTTTCGTACATACTGACATCGATCCCCCCTTCGGTATCTATTGTAATATCCGGTTCACTGGCACCATTATTATCTATACCGTCAGTTATATCGTATTTATAAGCTGTATCACATCCTCCGAGCCACACAGATGTGCCCAAAACGAATAGAAGAATGAATACACAGCTTCTTTTGTTTTTTAATATATTCTTACTCATAACAGTCTATTTATATTTAGTTTTCTTCCATAAAAGTGTATTCAAATGTTTTCCCTACACCTTCAAATTTCCATTCTGAAATAGAAAGTCCCAACCATTGCATAGTTTGTAAGGGGATATCTACATTATTGAAAACAGCTTGATAATAAGAGTCATCCGGAGCTGGAGCTAAGTGTTCTTCAGCAGAATTACCAGTTGTCCATGTTTGATCGGCAAAGGTTATATCAGATTTTCCTGCATATGAATCTGCATATTGCGAAACATTCTTCAAGATAGGATTTTCCAAGTCCTCTTCTCGATCGCATGGCCAGTAACCAATTAAATGATCCCAATATTCATTTTTCACTTCCTCCAGTTTAGTTACTCCGTGATTTTTCTCAATAAATTCTTCAGGTAATGCTACATCATAAAATTGAAGATTCGTCACACAGAATCCAGCGTTACTCTCATTCGGGGAGTTCTCTATTTTCCCGATAGTTAACGGGTAATCCGGACATGTCAAGTTTGTTGGTAAAGTCATATTCTGTTGATCTCTATGCGTACTGTAATTCCCGTCTATATAGGCCCTGAACCGAACAGCCTCTCTATCAAATACAAGTGTAACAGTATGCCATTTACCATCCGTACTAACCCAAGGGTCAGTGGATTGCTGACTAGTCCACACATCCCGATTTCCAACACGAAATTTAATACGGCCCCCATCACCATGTACATTCCAACCTTTACTACCTTTATGTTTATCTGATTTGGAAAGAATATTCACCCAATTATTCTTTTTAGTGGTAGAGTAATACATAAACTGAACAGTATATGACTTATTATTTTCCATCTCAAATAATTTTGGATCAGCTACAGTAGCAACTGACTTTTGATTATTTCCAGCATACAAAGGAGTAAAATATTTGTAATTAAGTTCACTAGCACTTGGTTTTCCAACTACTTTGCTTACAAATCGAGAATTATACATCAGTGTAAATGTATTCAGTCGCGGGTCGTCATAATATGAATCAGACTGAACAGTTTCAGAATAAGTACCTCCATAAGTAGAAGTTACAATAATCAACCAGTTTTCTTTTCTATAGTTTTCTCTGGATTCCAAAGCTGTCCGTATTTCACCAATATAGGTATCGATCTCCTGTATAGCTTCAATCACAGTCGTTGTAGGATTACCCGAACCATCATAAAAAGCATCCGCAGCACCAGCCTTTTGCACCCCATTAAATTCTACAAGGATAACATCTGACGGCAGATCTGTATCCGAATTAATTTCAGCAATAACAGCACTCTTCACTTGCTGATCACTGTCTAATGTCCGGGCAATATCTGCATTGTTACGAAATGCCTGATAAAAACGATTATCCGCTGTATACAAGCTAATTTTCTTTTCATTATCAAGCTGTTTGATTCTACTTAAAAAAGAAGGAGTCTCTAACTCTTCAATAGGTTTCACCTCGCCAGTCGATTCTTCATCCAACCCAATCCCATGAGTTGTAACTCCCGTCATCATATTTGCCCATCCCCGTTCATTGGTAAATACGGGTAACGCTTTATGGCGACTGTCCGCTAAACCCTCAAAAGTGATCACAGCATTGTCTCTCATCGAACGAATATGAGGGGCTTTCTGTGTTGTGTAAGCTTCATTTACAGCTTTTCCGGATGCGCCATCAATTACAACACATAAAACATGTCCTGTCTGTGCTTGGTTTCCCGATTTCGGATATTCATTTGTTGTCAGCCGCTCTAATGAATTATCGCAAGACATCATTGTCCATATTGTCATTCCCATAAACAGGATCTTGGCGAAAAGACTTGTTTGTATCTTTCTTTTTCTATTCATTTTCAAAGTATATTTTAAGATTAATCAAAGTCAACTTCTATTTTTACTATATTATCCACCCGTTCGCCGTTAAAACGATAAAAATCGCCCATTAATAACAAACCGTTATCATTTGTTGATGTTTTGGTTTCAATTACCTGGTTCAATTCACCCAAGAACAGGCCGGGAACATTAAATTTCTGCATGGCTTCACCTTCCATTGTCAATATCAGGAAACCCTGTCGTGTAACGCCATCATACTTTGTGAAAGTACCCGACATTACAACGAAATCATGATCATTTAGAATAGTAGCAAAGTTAGCTGTTCCGCCTTCCATCTTTCTAAGTTTAAAAGTCGGATCAACCGTACCGTCACGATTCAGCATAACTACGCCAGAACACGGAACGCCATTGAATTCAGTAAACATACCCACAAGCATTGCTTTTTTCCGTTTTTTATTATAACGTATCTTGGTTATCGCTCCATTGGCTCCCGTTCCTATATTTTGTAGAAATTGCTGATCGATGTTACCGTTTTTATCGATTCGTACGATATTATTCACATTTATTCCATCAAAAGAATTAATGCTGCCTACAATAACAACACCGTCTTCCTCATCCATATAAGCATCTTGAATCACTCCATTGACACCTTCCTTGTTTTTACGATAATCCTCATCCAGTGCCCCTAAATTATTCATACGCAATACCGTCTTGACAGGAGTGAATTCATACGCCAATTCTTCCGCATATGATCTGTCTATATCTATTTTACAATACTGGGTAATGTTTCCTACTGCAATTACTTTGTCATCTGATGTAACAAATGTAGCTACAGGTGCTTCTTTCGTTCCTCCATTAAATCGAGTGATTCTGGTTGATATCAGCCGTCCATTTTTGATACTTGGAAGCTGTTTGTTATCAAACATCATTCCAATACCATGATCGACTTTCATCATATTATTCACCGAAGTAGGCTGTTCACGCTGTACAGGGTAATACTGTGTAAACTTTCCGGAGATTAAAACGTTTGGATTATTTCCAGACTTATCATTATTAAAATAAGAAATCGATTTGGCATAATAGCTATAAGAACCGCCTTCACCTGAATTAGGATTCTTAAGATCATGACCGATCCCCTGACCACTATCTGTTTTATAATAGGTTCCGTTCCATCCACCGGCTACACTTCCTTTATTATCAATCCAGGCTATGCAACGAATACGAGCATCGCTACTTGTCAATGGCATAAAGCTACCTACTAAATGATAATGTTCCTTTTGAGACCAATGTTCCAAACAACTATAAATTGCACCCGGAATACGCTTTTGAACTACATACCCTTTATCAACGCTTACATTACCCAACACAGTAAGTTTAGGACCATAGAAAATCTGTTCATTCAACAAGATATGTGCTATTCCGGAACTAAGACTTTCTGGAACTTTTACTGTAATTGTTGTATCAGTAGCTAATACTATTTCTGCTTTTTCATTGGAAATAAAAAAACTAAAATCCGGTTTTCCTTGCTGATTGAACCATTTAGATAATCCTTTAGCCTTATAAGTAACCAATTCACCCGGATAAGCTCTATCAGGCGAAGGAGCATCAACTAAAAATCTTATACCGTAAGGCTCTTTTCCCCCGGCATACGGATCGCCTTCTATTTCTTCATCAGAATTGCATCCTGCGAAAGACAGGACTACACAAAGACACATCAGCATCTTTATCAAACGGGATTCTATCTCATATTGATATGCTTTCATAGTTATTCTGTTTTATTAATTTGAGAAAGTTCATCAATGCCCTCTTCTATCGCTTTTAAAGCAAATAATCTTCTGTCAAAACCAAAATCATGATCGGTCATACGAAGTACATGAACAACTCCATTCTTGGGTTGTATGTCCGATGTGGCTACATACGCATTCTTTAAATCACTCACAGTAATATCATATATATACGAATAAAGTATCTGGCGGGGACCCACATATTTCACTCCATTAGCATCACCATACACCACTCCTACATTCATTGGCAGTCCACCATACGTAATGAATGTCTGTCCCGGATAAGCAGCAATCGCAGTTGTATCAATTTGAGGAATATCTTTAAGCGTATATTTATCTTTAAGTATATACATAGATAAATATTCTCTCCATACAGAAGGTTTTATCTGCTTCAGATTCTTAATACTGTCATTACCCATTTGATACCACATTTTATTCAGCAGAGCGACACTTTTGCGGATAGACCAGTTAGTCGGTGCAAAGAATGTTACATTTTCTTCCTCAAGTACCTCTTCCATATTTGCAAGCCTGATAATTTCAATCAGATCGGAAAAATAATCATTTTTAGGATCATCTTTAGGGGATCTTGACTGGAGAAACTCCATTATTGTTCCATCATAATATGGATTACTTTTTCCTCCATCTATCAGATAACTATCGTTTGTACAATTACCCATAAATATAGGTATGGTAATAACAGCAATAACCAGTTGCCATATCTTTATCTTGCTTTTCATATCCTTGTTTTTATAATTACGTATTTATTCTATTCACTCCCAAAAAAGATTGAGTTGTATATTCGTATTATTTTTCAGCACATCTCTATGTAAAGGCCATGTCCATGCACCTACATTAAAATCCGTACGTCTGATGGGATGCGCACAATATGCGATATTAGAAATTTTTCCAGTTCGTACCAGATCATAATAATAATGCCCTTCTCCAATCAGTTCTCTTTGTCGTTCCCAAAATATAGCATCCTGCAGCTCTTTTCCTGAAGAGAAGCTTTCTGACGCACCGGCTCTATGACGAATCCGGTTCAATAACTCATTAGCTTTTGTGTCATTGGTACCTAAAGCCGCCAGTGCTTCAGCGTATAGCAATAACGCTCCGGCATACCGGAAAACAATCTGGTTTCCCGAATTAGAAGTTATACTATTGTTTCCATAATAATCAATATTCAGAAACTTTATTATTTCGGTACGATTCACACTGGAAGCCGAATACATATTTTCATCGAACCAATATGATTTCCGTAAATCTTCTTCCATATAAGGGAAGATCTTCTCTATATAGCTACCATCATAATAATACATGGGATTTTCGTTGGCTCCTTTATGTCTATAAACTACATTATTAGAGAATACAGCTATCGATGAAAAGACTTCATTGGAAGCATTGATATTTTGTGCTATTTCAAAAAGACCTTCGTTAGATCCTCCCTTGAACACATTTGAGATCCGGCTTATTTCTAACAGTTCATAAGCTCCGTCATTCTGTTCCAACTGTTCGCCCAAATCAACCACATTCTGATAATAAGTTGTTTTATTTTGTTCATCGAATTGAGCCAACCAGAGATTAATATGCATCATCAACGCAATGACCGATCCACGAGACGCTCTTACTCCTTTTTTTGCATTTGAATTATATGTCCAAGGTAAAAAACGGTCTTCAGGACTATTGCCTAAAGCTCCTGTTCTTAAGTCTTCCAGACAACTTTGAAGCACAATAACCATGTTAGTTCGTGGCAAAGACGCTGAATTATACGCTATCGTATAATAGGGAACATCACCAAAAACTCTCACCATAAAGAAATAAGCCAAATTTCTAAGAAAGACAGCCTCTGCTTTGAACATCCGGTATTCTTCTTCAGTAAGAGTAGAGACTTGATCTATCTCTTTAACCAAGATATTGGCAGTCTGTATAACTTCATAAAATGGTTTCCATTTAGTAGTCTCTCCAAAAGGGGTATTTGGAGAATTTCTCAACTCATTCATTTCATTTCCTGCCAAGTAGGTTACCCTTCTACCTTCATTATCATTATTATATGGCGAGATAGAGGCGCAACGCATATCACCACTTGCAGTAAGAAATGCACCGCTGCCCATAGTTGCCTTTCTCAAATTAGAGTAAGCGCTCATCAAGAAACCTTCCACATTGGCGGCATTGCCATCAATCCAGAATTCGTCACCGGGAAGTTTATCTTCGCTCTTTACTTCCAACAAGCCACAACTTGTCAGTAGAAACGAACAAGCCGCTATTATAAAGAATATATTTTTTTTCATAATCACTGATTTATCTGTTTAAAAATCAATTGAAACTCCCATTGTATAGTTACGGCTATTCGGATATCCTCCTGATACATCATACCCCAAACTATTTACATTTTCTGGATTTACACCTGAATATTTGGAGAAGGTGTAAATGTTATTCACACTAGCATTCAACTGTACCCGTTCTACTCTCAAAAAGTCCAATACTTTTTTAGGTAAAACATAAGAGATTGAAACACCATTAATTTTCAGGAAAGATCCGTCTTCCATGAAGAGTGTCTGGTCCGGACGGAAGAAGTTCACCTGATGATCGGCTGTTCCTCCACGAATGTAATCGAACGGATTGGGATACTTGGCATATATATGATCTTCTTTCCAGAAATCAAATGCTTCTATAGGCGTTATCGCCCCACTCCCATTCAGGTCTTTTGAAAGAGGATTTCCATAAGCAGCAAAGCGATCGGCTAATGCTTTATTGATAATATCCCTTTTTATCGTGAAAGAAAAGTTTGTGTTGATGGAGAATGACTTATATCTCAAGTTCGCATTAAATCCACCTGTCAACCGAGGTTGAGAGTTACCAACTACCACCTTATCTTTATCATCTATTATATAGTCTCCATTAACATCCACCCATATCGGGTCGCCAGCCTGCATATAAACATATCCGTTATTTTTATTATTAGCAGCTTTCATTCGTTCACCGGTAGCTGGATTTACCGGTACATCTTCATCTGTTGCATACACTCCTTTATTCACCAATAAGTAATTTGCTAATGCATTCGACCCTAAACGGTTGATTATTTTAGCGTCACTATTAATGATTTGCCTGGCCTCATTCGGCAGCTTAGCGATCACATCCTTATTCATAGCCAATGACAGTGATAAATCTAATGTCCAAGGACTCTGCTGAGGTAATGGTCGACCGCCAATTAATATTTCAAATCCATAATTCACCAAACTTGTTTCAATACTTCTTACTTTTTCAAATGCATTATGGTCAGCTAGTTCAATATCACTCAATTGGTTATCAGTCTGTCTGTAATATAAGTCACCTGTAAAACGGAGTCTGCTATTGAAGAAACTCAACTCTGTACCCAAATTCCATGTAGTAGAAGTAACCGGTTTCAAGTTGTCATTTGGTAACAAGCCGTAATCAATCGGAATTATAGGCATACCATTATATGTATCACTCCCTAGTAGATAAGTACCCCAAATGTCATACCGGGTAGCTCTGTACTTAGTTGTTCGTCCCCAACTAACACGCAATGCACCTGTGCTCAATTGGTTCCAATTATCAGCAAAAGCTTCACGACTAAAGTTCCATTTAAATCCGAGTGACGGACTAATGGTCCATTTTATTTTTTTACCATATGTGGAATTCGCTTCAGGGCGTATATTAGGAGTGAATATATAACGTTCACCTCGTGGACCTATCGAACCTAGATTAAAGCTTGGATCTATAATGAAAGAAAGGGTGTTTTCATCCTCTACAAATGAGGTAGTTCCCTCTGATTTGCTATGCATCGCTCCAGGTCCCCAAATATAATCACTACCTCCTCCTACTAATTTAACCGTATTATGACTTCTTTTGTTAGTCGAAATTTCCACACCAGCCCGAAGTCCTAATCTGAATATTCTAAGATCCAATGACCTGGCTAAAACAGTACGTGCATATAAATTATAACTGTTCTGACTCAAATTATACCATTCGGACCTATTATTATTTAATATTCCGGGAGTAAACGTCTCTCTTTCAGTCGTATTATATTTATATCCAAAGATCCCGTCAAGTGTAAATTCATAAGGTAGTTTATACACCATACGTATGCTCGCATCGTATGCAGTATTTACATTATTATCGTCCACAGAAAATGCAGCTAACGCTTCGCTGGCTGATATATACATAGACGGCGGAGGTAATAATGAAGAAGCTGACGATCCCCTTGCAACACCTGATTGAGTAAAAGCATTACCACTACCCTGACTGTTCAGTGTAAACGTAGCGGAAACATTGACATCCATCTCAAATTTATCATTCGGACTATAACCTAATCGCGCCTTAAGACCATACCGATTGAAATCCGTATTTTTCACAATTCCTTTTTCGGTATAGTAATTACCATTAATCAAGTAATTGAATTTTGAAGTACCTCCAGAGAAACTCAAGTTATGTGTTTGATTATGAGTCACACCATAAAAACGTCCTTGCCAGTCTGTATTATTATTCCAATAAGGATTCAAGCTATCTGCCAATGCCGGAAAATTATGTATTTCATTGTGCCCGAAATAACTGGAAGTGTCATTCTGTAATATTTGCATGATACGCATATTTCTTTCAGCATTACCAATAGCAACGTCTCTCAATCTTGGAGGAGTTTTAATCACATAATTACCCGAATAAGAAACTTTGGGAGGGCCATTACCTCTCTTCGTTTCGATAATAATTACACCATAAGCACCTTTAGAACCATATAAGGAGGTTGCGGCAGCATCTTTTAAAATTTCCATTCTCTGAATGTTTTCAAAAGGTATCATGGAAAGCGGACTCACTGTAGCTCCTGACAACAAACCTGACGCATCGACATCAGAGTTCATGTCTATATTTTCCAAAGGAATTCCATCGACCACAAAAAGAGGTGCTGACGAACCTAGTACAAAATCTTCTCCTTGCTTGGTTATTGAAATATCCGAAATACCACGTAATGTAAAACTAGGCATCCCCCCCGGTGTACCATTCTGTATCTGTATATTCAACCCGGGAACACGACCTTGCAACAACTCCATGGCATTTGCCACCGGTGTGTTTACAAGATCTTCCGCTTCAACGACCTGTACAGAAGCGGTCACAGCCGCCCGACTCTTTTTCTGATAGCCGACAACCACCGTCTCATCCAGCATGTTTTCCGATAAGCTCATCAATACAGTCATCTCAGACATTTCTTTCGTGATTTTCCTAACAACCGGTTCGTAACCTATATACGTAAATGTAACATTTGCCGGCACAGGCACCCTCAATGTAAATTCACCATCTGTATTAGTGGAAATTGAGTGTCGTGAATCAATTTTCCCTGATTTATCGCGTACGACTACCGAAACATACGGAAGTGGCTGATTGTCATTCTTGTCTTTAACAACTCCACTTATGAGCACCTCTTGTGCAAAAGCTTCTAATGAAGCAAACAGACACAACAAGCCCAATATGATATATTTATGTATCTTTTTCATATAAATTCATCTAACAAAGTTTATTCATAATCCCTAAATTCCGGAGCACCTTCTGCAAACACAACGATAACTTCCCAATGCGCTTCTTTGTAAATTCCAAATTCTATTTCGAAATACGAATCTAAACGATATCCCATAGCAGTAATTCTATCATACGCAAAACGCAGTTTAAGCAAATTACCTTCACTATTGGTATACTTAGAAGGAACTTGAACCAAAGGCATAGGATATACAACGTCATATTTTACATAATCAGCCCCCATCTCCTTATTGAATCCATGAATCAATTCGTCCCATTTTGTTTGATTAAATTTCTCTGGCGAAATAGGAGTATAATCTGAATTATAAAAGCGAAAAGTCAGAGTTTTAGTTTTATCTGTATTTTCCTTATTCTCCCGCAGATAGACTTGTATTTTTTCGGACGAAGTGTAACTCCCTGACTCCAATACAATGGAACGAGCCGCAGTTGCCGGAATATAATCTTTATCTTTTATCAGGCCGGTTTCCGAATCATAAATGGAAGGTTCGAAATCACTCTCTCTCAAAGGTACCAGCTGCAAATTGTTAAAATATTTATATCCACCTTTATTCTCAACCTTCACATCAAACAGATAACCTTTACTTGGAGAGCAATTGACAAATGCCGACATAGCATTAGAATACATTACAAATTCTCCTGAATGTTTATGTATCTGAAATAGCGGACGATATTCTAGCGTTCTTTTGGCTTCAATTTCTTCAAGAGTTTTCTCTGTTCCAAGATAAGGACTTTTCCATACGGTTACCGGAAACACATCAGTCAACTCTGGTGCTGGACTACCATCTGCCTTCACTATACGAGTTATTTCAAATGTCAAAGGGAGCGTTGAATTTCCTGATTGAAAATTATTTGAGAACAAAGTTGTTCTACCCAATACCGGTTTATATAGCTGTTGAGTAAAATTCACTTCCCGATCAAATGCTTCTTGTACATCAGGCAAGAATTTTTCAACACACGAGGTATTCAGAAAAGAGTATGCTCCTATTCCGAGAAAGCAAAAGAACTTTATGAATCTATTTTTTCTCATTTCCGTAGTCTTTAAAATAATTAATAAACTTATCGTAACCGAAATTATGTTGATTGGTCAAAAGATGAATAACTGCATTGCGAGTATAAATATCATGCCAAACAATGTTTGTAGATTTCCATAAATCCTTCAACTGACTGTTATTCATATCACTAAGAGTGAAACTCCTGACTCCTTCTCCCACAATGCCGGAAGCCGTTTGCCGAGTACAAGATACATTCATTTGATATTTATATTTGTATGACTCTAAAGAAAGACTTTCTTGTGCTTCTATGATCTTTTTCGTGTCATACTTTCCTGTGAATATATATCGGCAAAGCAACGTGTCTACGCGTGCTCTATAATCATAATGCCTTATCTCAATGATGGGATTCTCCGGATCATCTTTATTAGGAATTTCAATTTCAACATCAAAAGGTTCAATAAGTAACTCTTTTAAAAAAAGTGCTTTCCCCTGTTTCTTTTGTTCGCGATAGGTGTTGAGCTGGTCAAATGAATATTCGAAACACTCATTCGGTACAGCAAATACGGTAAAATACTCATCGTCTTTTTCCAACTGTTCCTTTAAACCGGGAACAGCATTGATAATGACAAGCATTGAATCATATTTCTGATTAAACAGATGGCTTGCTTCATCGGAAAGGTATTCCAAAAAAGTGCCATCATACTTTTCAACTTCAACCGGCTGAGTATAAGCAACTGACTCATAATCCCGGCAAGCACCGAAAAGTACTAAAGTTATTACTCCGATTATTATTGCGGATTTATTCATAGTATATATTTTTTAATTTACGTATTTATATCTATCTAATATTTCGTAAAATCTGTTCCAAAACAATAGTTTTCAGATTCATTGCCAGTAAGTATTTTGCTCAATCATAGAATTGGTAAGAATATCCTGATCAATAGGCCAGTAAATACCTCCTTCATTGATTAGTTTTCGTAGTTTTGTATCATTATTCAACAATTTCTCTTGACGTATCCGGTCATACCAACGCCAACCTTCTCCCATTAGTTCCTTTCTTCTCTCCTCGAATACAGCTTGAATAACTTTTGACTTATCACTATTAAAATCTTTTTTATAAGAAACTGCACTCATTCCTCTGGCAGTTCTTATTGTATTAAGATGTACTAGAGCTTGTTCTGGTTGATTTATTGCACACAAAGCTTCTGCACGAAGCAATGTGATGTCTTCAAGACGACTAAATACCAGTGCTGATCCGAAAATAGCATAATCATTAGTCGTAGGATTACCATTCTGAATAACTTTAATCTTACTAAAAATAGGATATTGAGATTCAACATTGTGAACATAACTGGTATAGTATTTACCACTCTTCGAGTCAATACCGAACCTTTGATCATCTACATTATTGAATATGGAAAACAAACTGTCTTTTGAAACGTATATATCAGGAGTGCTTTTCTGCACAAGCGGAGCTGCTAATGTCAATTCTTCAAGATGTCCATTCTGTGATGCCTCGCTTTCATTATGATCAAAAGTAAGCCCTACAATGCGGGACACTCTCCAGTCGGAGTTGGTCAGAAAAAGTCCCTGTGAAGAGGTCAGATCTGCTACGCCAATATATTTTGCTTCTACACGACTCGCATTGTCCATAATATACGCAGCATAAGTTTCTGCATTCAAATAATTACCTTCCCAAGCTGCGATGTGTGCAAGAATAGCATATACAGACAATTTATTCAATAAGATACCTTGCCAGTCTTTCCCTTCTTTACCATAATAAAGGCTTGTTTTAGAACCTAACTGGAAAGGTAGTACTGTTAATGCATTTTCCAGTTCTTCTTTCGCATAGCTCAACACAAGACTGGCGTCCGTCCGCTTCATCCTGGGAAAAGAGCCATTATCATACGAATAAGTAACTAAAGGAACATCTCCCCATATACGTACCATATTGAAGTAAGCAAAAGCTCTTAGTACTCTAGCTTGTGCTATATCCAACATCAGATTTTCTTCTGAATAGGATTTATCTTTCTCAAAAGTTCCCGGAGCCTTTTCTATAAAAATAGAAGCTGCGTTTATAACAGCATAAAATCTTCTCCAATTAGAAATTTCCTTCATTATCGGAAATGGCTCGTTCAGATTATTATCTACGACTGCCTGAAGATCAAGACGATCAGTTACACTAAAATCTCCTCCGCGTAAATCACCACAAATCCAATATGCATTATTTTCAACCAAAGCAGCTCGCATCAAGCCATATACTCCCATCAATGCAGCACGAGTATCTTCAAGAGTACTCCATTGCTGATCTTCCTTAGCTATACGTTTGGATTCTACATCCAAAAAATCATTGCAGGAAACAAGTATCATAGAAAAGCCAACACCCAATAACAGTAAAAAGTGTGTTATTTTTCGATATAAATTACTGAACATATTACTATATTTTGAGGTTAAAATTTGAAACGTAAGCCTAAGGATGCAGAACGAGGGATAGGCATAGAGTAGCCATCATAATTGCCATTGAAACCAACTAATTCGGGGTCGTTGCCAGAGAAACCTGTAATAGTAAACAAATTATTGGCTGTCAAGTAGAAATAAAGACTTTTGACTATCCGGTTCTTTTCACCTTTTAATGGAAGGGTATAGCCCAGAGTCACATTTCTCAATTTTAAATATGAAAGTTTTTCTAAGAATAAATCTTGCTCTGCTCTATATGGATACACTTTACTCAACGGATTATAGATAGGATAATCATCTTTCTGATTCGGCAATTCTTGCCAAAAGAATATTTCTTTTACAGAACGGATGGACTTCGTACGATCTAATGTCATAAAATCATAACGCTGTTGATCTCTGACATTCAGTGCGCTATGCCCCAGAGCAAAAAACCAATGAAAGCTAAAATCAAACTGTTTATATTTGAATTGATTAGTTAATCCTCCTATAAACCGAGGAAGTGCATGACCTTTCAACACTCGGTCATTGTCATCAATTATATTATCTCCATTAACATCTGTCCACTTCGGATCACCTTTTTGGAAGGGAACTCCATTTATACTCAATGGTTTACCGTCCTTAACCGGAACCTCACTGTTATCAGCATAGATTCCATTATTCTGATAAATCCAGAAAGCATCAACCGACTTGCCTACTTCAAATTTACGACTATTGGTAACAACTTCATTCAATCCTGAAGGTAGTTTTTTCAACTCATTCTGGTTGAAACTCATATTCAAAGAAATATCCCAACTTAAACGCTTCGGATCATTTATAGCAAGCGGAGAAGCCGATACGTTCATTTCGACACCTCTATTGGATATTTCCATTCCATTAACAAACCTGTATTTATATCCAAACTCTTGAGATACAGGCATCTGAAGAATAATATCTTTTTCCCGGTTTTCATAAAAACTAAGCCCGATATTAACACGGCTATTTAAAAAAGAGGCATTCAAATCAATACCTAATTTATCCGAATAAGGCCATCCCATACCATAATCTACCCAGCCTATTGAATAAGGACGAGTTACTGTTGCAAAACCATTGGAAGAAGATATCATTGATTGTCCACTCCATCCCAACTCTGACGAAACATAGTTAGGACCTAATGTAAATCTGTCTGATTGTACTAGATGTCCTAAGCGTGCCCATGAAGCTTTTAATGACAGTTTAGAAAAAAGAGCTGAATTATTAAAGAATTGTTTTCTCAAATCCCATCCTAAAGAAAAAGCAGGAGAAAACAACCAGCGTTTATCTAACTGAACATTAGAAGCACCATCGTATCTTATTAATGCACTTGCATATAAAAGTTTTTTAAAATTATAATCCAAAGCAAATGAAGTAGAAACCAACCGCGTTTCTAATCGGTCCGCAAAACGATAAACTCTTGTAAAACCTCCTGAGTTACTGGTCGTTTTTGTATCGTCTTCTCCATCATATCCCTTACTATAATTATAATGATAGTAATCACTTTGTATCGAACCATCCCAACGAAGATCTAATGCATGAGCAGGAGTCAAATCAAATAGATATCCAACTGAAGCGTTACCAATCAATCGTCTGTTGTATCCTGAATAGTCAGAAACAAAACTGACAGATTCCATAAGGGTAGAAGGCCAGAATACATGACGCACATTAGTATTATAATCCAGAAGAACTCCGGCATTCACATGAAAGCGATTTTTGATATAGCGCATAGATAAATAGCCATTCAACAAATTGTTCAGATTTTCTTCTTTGGTCAAATCATCATAACCAAGAAAACGCTCATAGGCTCCACCACTAGGCGCAATTGGGGTAGACAAATCAGGTAAATATTCCATCTCCGTCAAACGATCCATGAAGTTTTTGTTTCTTTTACGATCAATTCTATTTGCATTGATATAAGTACTCACAGTAAAACCTGGTATAGGAGTTATATTCAAAGCAAAACCAATGTTATATTTGGTATTTCCCACATTTTTTGTAACTCCGGACTCCTCGGTAAGCCCTAATGTAAATATATAATTAGCTAATGAGTTTTCACCTCCAATGGATGCGCTCACATTATATAGAGGAGAAGATTTATAATAGGAATCAGCCCAGTCTGGTTCTCCAAAATAAGATGATTCTCTTGGATCTGCTAAATAAGAAGGATAATATTGTTGTTCAGCAGGTATCTTATAAGTATCATAAAACTTTTGTCGAAATGCCCTTTCATATCCTCCATTAGTCATTTTTACTTTGGAAGGAGCAAAAACAATTCCTCCAGACGCATTAATAGAGACATTGCTACCACCATAGTATCCATCTTTTGTCACAATCCAGATAGCACCGTTAGCTGCCAAAGGGCCTAATTTAGCTAAAGCCAGAGGATCTTTAATAACTTCAATAGATTCAATGGCCTGTATATCCAATCCGGCTAGAATATTAGTTGCACTCCCAATAGGATTTACATCGTACTGTTTTATATCATACATATATGGATGATCCAAAGAAAGCGGAATACCATTTACATAAACTGCCGGTTGAACGCCTGAAACATCTTTATTGGAAAAAATCGGAGATGAAATTCCCCTAATCAACATGCTTTGTATACTCCCTGGTTCACCATTGTTTTCCTGGGTATACACACCGGATGCATTTCCTTTAAGCAACTGTTGAATAGAGAGAAATTGAGAGCGTTGCAGATTCTTAATATCGACAGTATCATTCGTCTTATCAGAATCCATTCCCCGATTTACAACTAAACGAGGTCCTACATTAAAAAGAATTTTCTTTTCTTGAAAACTTTCTTTTTTATGGACTCCCAAAGAATCAGAATCAGGAGTATTTGACTGGGATACTATTGTCCCACTAAATCCTAAAAAGCCTACAGCGACAAGTAAACGACAAAAAGGCTTTTGCAAAGAAAAATCAGGTAAAGTTACCACCATACTATTAGATTTATAAGTTTTTTAGATCATATAAGTATTAGTTATGCATTAATTGCAGTACAAAAGTGCGAGTTATCCAATAGAAAGAAGTCCTCTAATCATTCAAAAACGTGCAATTTTGAATCATAATTGCCATAGTTTATAATAGGTTTAAAAATCATTCAACATTAGTCTAGAAATCATTCAGAGGATATAAAAGAAACTGATATATAGAAAGATACGCACCTTTACATTAAGATGCGTACCTACCCTTATAGACTCATATATTTTCTATTCTAACAAGACTTTTGATATTCTTTGGGAGTTACACCAAAATCTTCCTTAAAACAAGTTGCGAAGTATTTTGGATTAGAAAAACCACATTCATAGGCTACCTCTGCAATAGACATTGATTTATTTTTTAATAATTGGCTACCATGCTTTAATCTTATGTTCCGAATAAACTCAATCGGTGACAATCCGGTCGCTATTTTCATCTTTCTATAAAGCGAAGACTTGGATACAGCCAAAGCATCCGCTAACTGAACAACATCAAAATCTCCCTCTGCCATATTAGATTTTATAACAGAAACAACCTTATCAAGAAAATCTTTATCAATGGAAGAAGTCTCCAAAGAATCAATATCGACTTCTACATTAGTGCGAAATTCCTCTTGCTTACTTTTTTTATGAATTATAAAATTATTAATACGAGCTTCCAGTATTTTCAATTCAAACGGTTTGGATATATATCCATCTGCTCCTGCATTGTAACATTCAATACGATCTTCCGCCGTATTTTTAGCCGTTAACAAAATAACAGGAATATGACTGGTTTCCAAATTAGACTTTATGTTACGACATAATTCCAAGCCATCCATTTCAGGCATCATCACATCACTTATGATAATATCTATTTCATTATCCTTTATTATATCCAAAGCCTCCAGCCCATTTTTTGCAACGAGAACATGGTATTGTCTGGATAAAATTTTCTCCATAAGGTACAATAATTCTTCATTGTCTTCAACCAATAATAAATGATTATCATTGGTTTGTGCATCTTCGACTACTCCTGACTCATCCAAGTCTTCATGTTCAAAAATCATAGCCGCCTTTTTATCATTAACCGAAGTTTCTCCCGTTATCAACTCATTTTCTTGATAACTGTCTTTATCAATAGGAAAATCTACAGTAAAAGTGCTACCTTTAGTTAGTTCGCTTTCTACCTCTATCGTTCCATGATGCAATTCAACTAAATCTTTTGTCAATGATAATCCAATCCCATTAGATTCACTTTCGTCTCCTTTATTTGCTGTATAAAACCTTTCAAAGATATTCTCCAAATCATCAGGAGCAATCCCTTCACCTGTGTCAACAACTTGAATACGTAAATGAGTATGTTCAGCATTCTGATAGGATTTCATTATTAATTTTATTTCCCCACCCTCACTTGTATATTTACAAGCATTGGACAATAAATTAGATACAATTTTATCGATCTTATCTCTATCAAAATAAGCTATTAAATGTTTGTCTTCTGTAGAAAAAGTAAATGTTTGACTTTTTTTTCTTATTAATGGCGCAAAATTAACCTTGCATACATCATCTATAAATGAAACAATATCACTTTTCGAAACAGATAACTTCATGTTTCCACTTTCCACCTTACGAAAATCCAGAATCTGCTGCAATAATCTTCGCAATTTGTTCACATTGGAACGGATCATACTTAATTGGGAGATTCGACTACCATTCGTCATTTCCGCATCATCAATCAAACATGTAATGATAGTAAGCGGAGTCAATAAATCATGTGAGATATTTGTGAAATAACGTAATTTAGTCTGAACTAGTTCTTCTGATTTTTCCCTGTCGATTTGTGCTATCTTTAACTCATGACGTAATTGTAAACGTCTCTTCATTCTTCGATAAAAAAGATATAAAGATAAAATAACCAACACAACATAGAACATATAAGCCCACCAAGTTTCATAAAACGCAGGTTCCTTAGATACTTGAATTTCTGCAATATAATTACTCCACAATCCATTTGTATCTGTTGTCTTCAAATAAAATGTCCGTTTACCCTTAGGAAGCTGATTATAGAATGCAAACTGACGGTCACCTCTAACATACACCCAATCATCATCAACCCCCTCCATCTTATATGCATACTTAATTTTATCTGGAAATGCATAGTTTAAGGAAGAAAAATCTATCTCAATATTCTTATCTCCCGCATCGAAAGAAATAGTCTGGCTCCTCAAATTGAAACGTTGATTATCCTTTTCCAAAAGACTGGAGACACCATCTATCTTCACATCTGCCACCATTGTTCTAATTCTACGAGGATTATCAGACAAATGTTCATAAGGAGTAAATACCGAAATCCCTTTATTTCCTCCATAAAGAATTTTTCCAGAACGAGTTTTCAAATAAGAATTAGGCATAAATGAGTTTACCATTACATCATCCATTGTTGAGTAATCCATAATACCACCATTTTTAGGATCATACTCAATAACTCGTTTATTGGTAGAGATCCAAATATGCCCTAACTGATCTGTTATAATATTAAAAATACCTTCTTCGATCATATCAAACATATTGGATAAGTTTTCAACTTTCTTCGTCCGAGGATCATATGTAAACACATCACCATCCTGACTCCCCATCCACATCAAGCCATTATCATCTATACAAATTGCTCCTATGTTATCACTAACCAATTTATCTGTTTGAGTAGTCAGATTTTTTAAACCTTTCTTTTCAAATGTCAGATTAGAGGACACTATAGCGTTATATATACCTTGTTTTCTTGTACCAATCCATAAAGTTCCGTCTTTACCTTCCCCAATCCCAGTTATATCCATTGACGGAAATTTTGTATCTTGAAGATTTTTCTCTTTTTCTGGTTTAACCAAAATACCTTTAGTTGTTACAACCCAAAGATTATGTTTGCTGTCTTCATAAAAAATGCGTGGAAATCCCGGATTATCTGCATAGTTACTCAAATTTAAGGTCCCTAATAGTTCTATCCTATCCTTTTCTTTTTTCACTCTATAAATTTCCGGATAATATTCAGATCCCAACCAAATTTCATTCAATAATGGAACAGATATGATACAACTAATATTTCTCAAATTGGGCACATTTTTCAAAGAAGGAATATCTGTATAAAGTTGAAGTTTATTTGTTCCAGGATTGAAGATCCCTACTCCCCAACGATTTTGGTCAATCCACAGATCACCATCACCATCTTCATAAATATTTTTTATATTTGTGATAAAACCAGTTTTTTCACGAATAGAAGGAAAAGAATAGTTTTGAATTAAAGGTTTATTTAAATCAATCATGGACAATCCTTCGTTAAAAGCTGCAATCCATAAATTACCAGATTTATCTTTTACTATCTCACTAAAAATATTATTCAATTTAGAAGATATAGAAGATATATCAACACTATTTATCACATCTCCCGGACGTTTTTGAAGAGCATAAAGACCTTGTGTAGATACAATCCATATATACCCATACTTATCATCTTGAGTTATACTAAAACAACCACTTTCATCCCAATGCTCATCACTTTTTATATCTACATGCCTATACATCAAATCCTGTTTTTCTTCAGGATTAAACAAAAAAATTCCACTTTCCCAAGCCAATATCCAATGTTGTTTCTTATCATCCTGAAAAACTCTAAACGGATTATTTAATGTTCCGATTTGAGGCATAGCAACAAATGTATCCTTTTTCGAATCATATCGGTGTAATCCCCTCTCCCATAAAGTTACCCAAATTTTTTTATCAGCATCTTCATATATAGAATTCACGCTAGTAACAGGTAAAGCAGAATCATATCTTTTACAAAAAGAAAAATCGGCAGAGCAACGAAATACAGATGTCAATGTTCCAATCCAAATCCACCCTTCACTATCTACAATCATTGTTCTAATTTCTTGATCCTTCAATTCATTATGTTCAACTGGAGTTATTTGATAAGTTCTCTTATTCAGAATATTAATCCCTTCTTTAGTACCTATAAATAAATACCCATTCCTATTCTCTGTAATACAAGTAATTTCATTATTCGTTAAAAGATCCGGAGTCTTTAATCCGGAACGAAAGACTAATACCCGATAACCATCGTAACGACATAGACCATCTTTAGTTCCCAACCACAAAAAACCTTCTCGGTCACAATGAACCCGTAATACAGTACTAGAAGGCAAATAATTATTTAATGAAAGAGTAGTCACCGACATTTGTTGTGCAAAAGCACATGAGAGCATTTGAATAAAAACAAGTATTATATATAATTTCATTTTGTGTTTCATAGTAACACTCAGTATAAAGATGTATTTCTGATGCAATATTAAACAAAAAAAGCTTTTAACGATACTCAAATCTCTTAAAATACACTAATAAAAGGCTAACAAAGATACATGTGGTCGATTTTTAAACCTTTCTGAATGATTTTTGCCCTTTATCAAATAGATAATTCAAAATTAAACGCATTTGACTTATTATAGTACTCCTAATTAAATAGGATTCTGCAATTTTGCAAACGAAAAATAAATAAATGGCGTTTTGAACAAAAATTCAATCATTAAACAATTAACTTATAAAACATTTCTGTATCATGAAAAAGAGATATGTAAAAATCATGTTCCTATCAATGGCATTACTAGTAATTAGTACAGCAGCCACTTATGCAGTTCAGCCTAAAGATGAACCTAAAGAAACGGTACAAACACCAACAGATGAGCATCTGCCATCATTAACAATCAATGGTACAAATGAATCATCTTCCTTCTTTGTAGATTCTAAAGCATTACCCGGAAAAGAAATAACGATTACTGCTCCGAATGGATTTACTGTAACTCCAACTATAATACCAGCCAACTCAGGAAAACAAAAAGTAACCGTAACCCTGAACAGTACTAAAATACTGACTGAAGGAAAAATCATTCTAAGAAGCGGAGATACCCGTTCTTATGTAAGTGTAAAAGGATATGGAACGGAGCTTCCTGTAAAAGAGATTGCTGCATCTCCTGTTTATATGAAAGGAAATGATACAGAATTCACTAAAAAATTTACTCCCAACACTAAAGGATATACAATTGAATTCAGAATAAAAACAGATGATTCGGAGAAAAGTTTTTATCCTTATTTCGTAAATGAAAAAGGTTATGGATTCAAAGCATATATCACCTCTAACGAAATCGGATTGTTTAATGCATATAAAAAAGAGATCAACAATCCGGCTACAAATGGGAAAACAGGAGGAAAAGGTAAGTTCTATAATAATGATGGCCAAGCACACACTTATCGCTTTGCCATAACGCCAGACAATCGCGCCTTTATCTATAGAGATGGAATTCCTGTGGATTCTGTTCGCATTATGGACTATGCTCCACAACCCTATTTTGCAGGAGAAGTTGGCGAAGCTGTAGAGAATCTATTAAAGAATCCGAACTTTGAAGGAGAATTTGACATTAATCCAGAAACGAAATTAGCTACTAGAATTGAAGGATGGGATATCGTTATTGGTGACCGTTGGAATTCAGAACAACAGATTCTTCCAGAAGAAATAGATAACAATCAGGATTTGGATAACCACATTTTTGAGATCAGACCTTACAAATGGGCAACAGGTTGGAGTGATGGTATTTTAATGCAAGTGGTAGATGTTGCACCTAACGAAACTTACACATTATCTGCCTTATTAAAGGGAGGAATAGCCAAGAAAGAAGGAAAACTCACAGGTAAAATGATTATAGAAGAAGTCGAAGATCCAGAGAAAAAAGTTATCACTGAAATAGCTAGTGACAATTGGGAAACTTATTCAATGGACTATACAACTTCTGCCACATGCAAACAGATACGTGTATCTTTCACAGTAGGACGTGGAGGCTGGGGAAATGATATCAGCGCTGTTTGTGTGGACAATGCCAAACTTACTGGAATATCACGCACTTATTCACCTAAATTTGGTTTCGTGGATAACACTGCAGATATAGAATACTTCACTATTGATGAATCCGGTGCCTATGCCCCCATGCAACCTACTATAACAATTAATCTTCCATCTAAATAACATTGCCAAAAGATATATTAAAATATAGAAGAATAAATAGCAAAATTATGAGACATATTCTATTTATATACTTTATGTTTTCTGTTATTTCTGCTTTTTCACAAAACACTCAGATTAGTCCGGGTGTTTTGTGGAATGATATAAACGGAGAACAAATCAACGCACATGGCGGTTGTGTAGTATTTGAAAATGGATTTTATTACTGGTTTGGAGAAGATCGTACAGGCTTTGTTTCTAATGGGGTAAGTTGTTATCAGTCTAAAGATTTATATAATTGGAAGCGGCTAGGGTTGTCTTTAAAAACAAAAGGAGAACCTAAAGAAGACATGAATGACATATCGCATGGACGTCTATTCGAACGTCCTAAGGTTATTTATAACCCTAAAACAAAAAAGTGGGTCATGTGGACTCATTGGGAAAGTGGTGATGGATATGGAGCTGCAAGAGTCTGTGTGGCAATAAGTGACAAAATAGAGGGTCCCTATATACTATATAAAACTTTTCGTCCCAACAAAAACGAATCACGTGACCAAACTCTTTTTGTAGATACAAACGGAGATGCCTACCATTTCTGTTCAACAGACATGAATACTAATATGAATGTTTCTTTATTGAGAGATGATTATTTAGAACCCACCCCTACTGAAACCAAAATATTGAAAGGGCTAAAATACGAGGCACCAGCTATTTTTAAAGTTGGTGATTACTATTATGGGTTGTTCTCGGGTTGTACTGGCTGGGCTCCTAATCCAGGAAAAACAGCATATACTACTAGTATTTTAAATGAATGGACTACCGGTCGCAACTTTGCAGTAGACAAACTAAAACAAGTAACTTATAATTCACAAAGCTGCTATGTTTTTAAAGTGAACAATAAAACAAATGCATATATCTATATGGGAGATCGCTGGAATTCCAAAAATGTAGAGAAATCCCACCATGTATGGTTGCCGATCAGTATGCGTTCAGGATATCCAGTAGTGAAGTGGTATAACCAATGGGATTTAAGTATCTTTGATAAAATGTACCGTTATAAAAGAGCTGAAAAGATCATAAACGGTAATATTTATTCACTATTGGAGAAAAACTCAGACCGTTTGGTATCAAAACCGATTAATGGTTTTAGTATAGCAGATGACAATGATACCATTAATTTAAGTTTGGAGTTTATTAAAACTGATATTCCTAATGGATATAAACTAAAAGACATTAAGACTGGAAAATTCTTAGAATCATTGTTCGGAACCCTGCGTTTAAATCCGGAAAAACAGAATGATGCTCAATGTTGGATATTTAACTTGCTAGAAGACGGTTATTATCAGATACAGAATGCAAAAGACAAGAAATATATTACTGTTTCCGGTTCAAATACATTCGATGGAACAAGTTTATACCTTACAGAATATTCTAAAAAACTTATGCAGGATTTTGCTGTATATTTCGATTCAGATAAATACCAATATAAAGAAGCAGACATTTTCGCTGCAACTTACAGGACTAATAATTTGAAACTAATGGGAGTCCAATAACTTCCAGACATATTTCAAACAATTAATTAAATTAATTAGATTATGAATATAAAGAAGCAACGAATAAAGATCTACCTCTTATTCATTTTTATATGTCTGCCCAATCTGTCAACTGTTCCTTCTTTCGCTTTTCAATCCCGAGAGATCAGTATGGAGACAGTAAGTAGTTGGGCAGTCACAACTACCGTTTTCAAACTAGCAGACAGCAATGAAGTCAACAATGTTAAGTTAAACTGGATGCAACGAAAAGATGCTGACCTCTACAAAATATACCGTGACAATAACCTGATTGGAGAAGCTAAAGGTAACACATACGATGATTACAACCTAATGGTCAACAAAACTTTTACTTACCATATAGAAGCTTTTTATAACGGACAAAAAGTTGCGACTTCCATTTCTCAACAAGCTACCACTTTTATCCCTACCGGTGAAAGTAAAGTTTACGACAACCTGAATGGCAAATACATCACAAAAGAACCCTCCGGTAACAAACCACAAGGAATGAAAATCAATGATCTTTATTTTTCCTATAAAATAGAAAATACGGAGAAGACTGTTGATGGACAACAACTCAAAGGATGGCTAGTCACTGAAAGTTACTCTAAAACAGGATTAAATGGAAGTTGGAGTACTCCTAGAGAGTTGGCCTTTTATCCGAATGTCAAAATGGAAGGTAATGCATTCCGATATAATCCAAAGACAGGAAAAGTCGTATTATCTTCGCATTATGAAGATGAAAATGGATACACAGCAGCTAAAATCTATCTAGCGCAAATTACCCCTAAAGGTAAACTTGAAGTAGGTACTATGGAACGTCCATTAGGACATGATTCAAGAGATCAATCGCTTTTTATTGATGATGATAATACGGCATATCTTCTTTCTGCCACTAACACAAACAGTGATATAAATATATATAAATTGGATGCCTCCTGGACAAAACCAGTCGAATTAGTCAATACAATATGTAAAGGATTACATAGAGAAACTCCTGCAATTATCAAAAAAGACGGAGAATACTACTTCTTCAGTTCAAAGGCTTCCGGATGGTATCCAAGCCAAACGATGTATACCTCAACAACTGACTTGGCAGGTGAATGGACACCTATAAGAGAAATCGGTAATAATACAACTTTTGATGCACAGTTTAACAGAATTAGTAAAGTAGGAACGACTTATGGAGTATGGAGCTATCATTGGGGGGCACAACGGAAATATAAAACTCCGGACGGTAACTTTCCCAGAATCACTATTGCTGCATTTAATAAAGGGTATGCTTCCATGGATTATTACAGATATTTGGAATTCAATGACAATTATGGAATTATCCCTGTACAAAATGGTAAGAATTTGACATTAAACGTTCCTGTTACATCTGCTGTACCTGGAGCAAAAGGAGTCAAAGCTGACTGTATTACGGATGGAGCGAGCTTAGACTCCTCTACTTACTTCCAAAAAAGTTCAAATGCTACCATAGGTACACCTTATATGTTCACTGTAGACATGCAGAAAAAAGCTAGAATTTCAGAAATTAATCTTTCCACAAGATTAGTCAATGGCTCTGAAGCAGCCTATAAATACACAATCGAAGGGAGTCCGGATGGCAAAAGTTACAAAATGCTTGTGGATGGTAGAACAAATTGGCAAGTGGGATTTCTGATTCTGAATGTAGAAGATCCTACAGCCTATAGATATTTACGTCTACGCATCTATGGTGTTGTCAATGTACATAAAGGTAATTCCGCAATGTGGGCTGACGGCATTTACGAATTTACAGCTTTGGGTATCCCAGAATAACAAGTAAATAGATAAAGTCACAATAAAGCCGGTTAACTTCAAACATTAACCGGCTTTATTGTTATCTAAAAAGCTTGCTATCACTCACTAATAAATATCCTTATTCACCAATAAATAATAAACTAATGCCCAATCCTGATCATTAGCATAAGGGTCATAAAATCCGGTTTTTACGCCATTTACTCTATTGGGATAGATATAAGCACAAGAGGCCTTACCATCTTCAAAGAACAGGCAAAGATTGTTTCTTACGATATTTTCAGCACGTCTTTTATAAGTATTATCTCCGACACATTGTGCATACAGATAAAAAGCAGCTCCTGTTAATGTACTCCAATAATGAGGAAAGGTATCTCCCCACATCTCCCGTTTTCCAAACCAGTAACCATCCCAATGCCGGATTGCAACTTCATTCAGATGATAACTTGGTTGATTCCCATTAAACGCTTCCAATGCCGGCATTTGCTGTTTAGCTCCATCCAAATATTTTTGAATTCCCGTTTCCAGATAAAGCTGTAACAAGAAAATAATTGAGGGAGCTACAATTGCTTGTTCATAATTAACCTCACTTGCCGGATAATTCAGTCCGTTTTTCACAAAAGTATCTCCAACCTGTATATAATCATTCTTCAGAGTTTCATATTCAACATCCATATCGGCAGCTTTCAATGTTTGCAACCCTAAATGCACAGGAATCCCTATAGCATAAAAACCATGTCCGAACTGACGAAACATAGACCGCAAAGTCATATAGCCATCCACTGCATATTGCTTGTCTCCTGTGATTTTGGATTATGAAAATAGAAATCCGCAACCCATGCATAGTTATATGCTCTATTCCGTCCTTTACGGTCAACAGAAGAAAATGTCTTGTAATCACTTTCCTGCAATCTATTACGTAGAAATTTTGCATACTTCAACAAAGCAGTTTTTATATCATCATTAGGATGTAGCTGATAATATTTAGCCAACAAAACTCCCATCCCGACACGTTCGGCGCCCTCATCCCGATCAACAGGATTACAATTACGGGTATCATTCAAATATATTCCATTCTTTTCGTTAAGTAGATGTTCATAATTGGTTTATATCATAAGGTTTTGATACCTTTGCCTCATAAAATTCAAATATGCACTTAT
>NZ_JANJZR010000054.1 GCF_024623065.1 Bacteroides acidifaciens | reverse complement strand
ATCGTAACTAGTCATAAAAGTTTTTTAGGGCAAAGATACTAATTGTTGAGAAGCCCACATGATTTTATCGGTGAGCCATTACAACTGAGCCGTCACCCGCCACCAATTGATGTATAAAAGAAAAAGGCACCCAAGAGTGGAAGCCTCTCAAATGCCTTATTCTTATCAAGTAGCGGGACCCGGGATTGAACCGGGGACCTCATGATTATGAATCATGCGCTCTAACCAGCTGAGCTATCCCGCCATCGTTTCTCGATTGCGGGTGCAAAGATAGATGTTTTTTTATAATCTCCAAAACAATTCATAACTTTTTTGTGTTTTTTCTGTAAGAAGGGCATCAATTTTCTCTATAAACAGGGAACTTGAGGCCCGATAATGAGAGAATAATAAAATAAAGTGTCTGATTTATGCGATGTATTTAGAAAAAAGTATTTATCTTGGTACACGTAAAATAATTCGAAATTGCTATGAAAAAGGAAAAGATTCATTTAGAGTATTTGCTGAATGCAACGTCTAAAAATATTCTTTGGTCAGCTATAAGTACACCGACTGGGTTGGAGGATTGGTTTGCCGACAAAGTTATTTCTGACGATAAAATAGTAGAGTTCCATTGGGGGAAGACCGAAATGAGAAAAGCTGAGATTACAGCTATTCGTGCTTTTTCTTTCATCCGTTTTCGTTGGCTGGATGATGAGAACGAACGCGATTTCTTCGAAATCAAGATGACGTATAATGAGTTGACAAGTGACTATGTATTAGAAATTACCGATTTCGCAGAGCCGGACGAGGTAGGCGATATGAAAGAGTTATGGGAGTCACAGGTAGCTAAATTAAGAAGAACTTGTGGTTTTTAGTTAACTTTCAACTAAAAATTTTCGATGCTCCTTTTTTTGTGCTAATTTTGCATCCTAATTGCACGAACCTATTAAGATGCTACGCATAAAGAAATTAGATATATTCATCGTAAAGAGTTTTTTGATGCTCTTTATTGGTACATTCTTCATCTGTCTGTTCATCTTTATGATGCAGTTCCTGTGGAGATATGTAGACGAATTGGTCGGAAAGGGATTGGAGATGAGCGTAATGGCTCAATTCTTTTTTTATTCCGCGTTAACATTAGTGCCAGTATCGTTGCCATTGGCAGTGCTACTGGCTTCTTTGATTACTTTCGGTAATTTCGGTGAGCGTTATGAATTGCTCGCGATGAAAGCCGCAGGTATTTCTCTCCTTAAAATCATGCGTCCGCTTGCTTTCTTCGTTTGTGGGCTTGTCGGTGTCTCATTCTATTTTCAAAATGTAGTGGGCCCTATCGCCCAAGCTAAGTTGGGAACTCTAATCCTTTCGATGAAACAAAAATCTCCGGAGTTGGACATTCCGGAAGGAGTTTTCTATTCTGAAATCAAGGATTATAATCTGAAAGTCGCGAAGAAAGACCGGAAAACCGGTATGCTCTACGATGTGTTGATTTATAATATGAAAGACGGATTCGAGAATGCGCATATCATCTATGCGGACTCCGGACGTCTGGAGATGACTGCGGATAAACAACATCTTTGGCTGCATCTGTATAGCGGTGATTTATTCGAAAACTTGAAGGCACAAAGCATGAAATCCCAGAATGTGCCTTATCGGCGTGAATCATTCAGGGAGAAACATACATTGATAGAGTTTGATTCCGATTTCAATATGGCGGATGAAAGTATCATGAGCAATCAGTCCAGTGCCAAGAACATGGCTATGTTGCAGACTTCCATCGACTCGATGAAAGTGCTGGGAGACAGTATCGGAAGGCAGTATTACCGGGAAGTGGCCGAAGGAAATTTCCGTCCTTCATACGGGTTGAGTAAAGAAGATACGGTCAAAATCGAGAGGGCAGATATTCAGGAGTATAATGTGGACAGCCTTTACGCTGCCGCATCCTTGACGCAGAAACAGAAGGTGATATCTTCCGCCGCCAGCCGTGCGGAGAATGTGTCCAGTGATCTTAGCTTCAAGAAATACACAATGGAAAATAATGACTATGCCATTCGGAAACATAAAACGGAATGGCATAAGAAGATAACGATTTCACTTTCTTGTCTGCTGTTCTTCTTCATCGGAGCCCCGTTGGGCGGTATTATCCGCAAAGGAGGTTTGGGAATGCCGGTCATCGTGTCAGTGTTGGTATTTATCATTTACTATATCATTGATAATACAGGATATAAAATGGCCCGCGACGGTAAGTGGGTTGTTTGGATGGGGATGTGGACAAGTAGCGCAGTCCTTGCCCCGTTAGGAATCTTCCTTACTTATAAATCGAATAAAGACTCTGTGGTGCTTAATGCAGATGCCTATATCAACTGGTTTAAAAAGATTGTGGGAATTCGTAGTGTGCGCCATATATTTAAGAAAGAAGTGATTATCCATGATCCTGATTACGCACGTCTGGCTGATGATTTGGAACAACTCTCGGCAGAGTGTAAAGCGTATGCCGCCAAGAAACGATTGGAAAAAGCACCGAATTACTTTAAGTTATGGATGGCGAATGAGGATGATAACGAGGTGATGGCAATCAATGAAAAGCTGGAAGCGTTGGTTGAAGAAATGTCCAATACGAAATCTGCCACTTTGATCGGTGCATTAAACAATTATCCGGTTATCTCCGTTTCGGCTCACGTGCGCCCGTTTCATATATATTGGTTGAATCTGGCAGCCGGAGTCATTTTCCCTATCGGTTTGTTTTTCTATTTCCGCATTTGGACGTTCCGCGTTCGTCTGGCTAAAGACATGGAACGGATTATAAAGAACAATGAACAAATTCAATTCATCATACAGAAAATCAATAAATAAGCGTTATGAAAGAGACTATTAAAATGGATAGAATAGAAGATGCGATTGCCGACTTCAAAGAAGGCAAGTTTGTCATAGTAGTGGATGATGAAGACCGCGAAAACGAAGGCGACTTGATTATTGCAGCTGAAAAAATAACTCCCGAAAAAGTAAATTTCATGTTGAAACATGCACGTGGCGTACTTTGTGCACCTGTCACAGTGTCTCGTTGCAAGGAGTTGGACTTACCACATCAGGTAAGTGACAATACTTCCGTGTTGGGAACTCCTTTCACGGTTACTATCGACAAACTGGAAGGCTGCACAACAGGTGTTTCCGCTTCCGACCGTGCCGCTACTATTCAGGCGTTGGCCGATCCGACTTCTACACCGGCTACTTTCGGGCGTCCCGGACATATCAATCCGTTGTATGCGCAAGAAAAAGGAGTACTTCGCCGTGCCGGACATACAGAAGCTACGATTGATATGGCTCGTCTGGCAGGACTTTACCCCGCAGGCGCCTTGATGGAAATCATGAGCGATGACGGTACGATGGCCCGTCTGCCCGAACTCCGCAAGATGGCAGACCAATACGGATTGAAATTGATTTCTATCCGTGACCTGATCGTTTATCGCCTGAAACAGGAATCCATTGTAGAAAAAGGAGTAGAAGTAGATATGCCTACCGAACACGGAAAGTTCCGTCTGATTCCTTTCCGACAAAAATCAAACGGATTGGAGCACATGGCTATATTTAAAGGAACATGGAATGAAGACGAACCTATCTTGGTACGCGTCCACTCCTCTTGTGCTACCGGAGATATTCTTGGCTCACAGCGTTGTGACTGTGGCGAGCAGCTGCATAAAGCGATGAAAATGATCGAAAAAGAAGGAAAAGGGGTGGTGATTTACCTCAATCAGGAAGGACGCGGCATCGGTCTGATGGAAAAGATGAAAGCCTATAAACTGCAGGAAGACGGTATGGATACCGTTGACGCTAATATTTGTTTGGGACACCTTGCCGACGAACGCGATTATGGAGTAGGCGCACAAATCCTTCGTGAGCTGGGAGTACACAAAATGAGACTTTTGACAAATAATCCGGTGAAACGTGTTGGCTTGGAAGCATACGGATTGGAGATAGTAGAAAATGTACCTGTTGAAACAGTCCCTAATCCGTATAATGAACGATACTTGCGAACAAAGAAAGAAAGAATGGGACATACTTTGCATTTTAATAAGTAAATCATTAATTTGTTTTCATATATCAAATGTTATCGCTTATTTTGCAACGATTTTCACTCAATAATAATAAAATAGATACAAAATGAATCAATTGTCAGATCGCTTGAACAGCTTGTCGCCATCGGCGACGCTTGCCATGTCGCAAAAGAGCAGCGAGCTCAAGGCACAGGGTATTGATGTTATTAACTTAAGTGTAGGAGAACCGGATTTTAATACTCCTGACCACATCAAAGAAGCTGCGAAAAAAGCCATAGATGATAACTTTTCTCGTTACTCTCCGGTACCGGGTTATCCGGCTTTGCGCAATGCTATTGTTGAGAAACTGAAAAAAGAAAACGGTCTGGAATATACAGCCGCTCAAATTTCGTGTGCCAATGGTGCCAAACAATCTGTTTGTAATACAATTCTTGTATTGGTAAATCCGGGTGACGAAGTCATCGTACCGGCTCCTTACTGGGTAAGCTACCCGGAAATGGTGAAAATGGCAGAAGGTACTCCCGTAATTGTTTCGGCAGGTATCGAACAAGATTTCAAGATTACTCCTGAACAGCTGGAAGCGGCTATCACTCCGAAGACGAAAGCATTGATTCTTTGTTCTCCGTCTAATCCGACAGGTTCTGTATACACGAAAGAAGAATTGGCAGGATTGTCAGCTGTATTGGCTAAACATCCGCAGGTGATAGTAATCGCTGACGAGATTTACGAACATATCAATTATATCGGTGCGCATCAGAGTATCGCTCAGTTCCCGGAGATGAAGGAACGTACAGTGATTGTAAACGGTGTATCCAAGGCTTACGCTATGACAGGATGGAGAATCGGTTTCATTGCCGGACCGGAATGGATTGTAAAAGCTTGCAACAAGTTGCAAGGTCAGTACACTTCAGGTCCTTGTTCTGTTTCTCAAAAAGCGGCTGAAGTTGCATATACAGGAACACAAGAACCGGTAAAAGAAATGCAGAAAGCATTCCAACGCCGTCGTGACCTGATTGTGAAGTTGGCTAAGGAAATTCCGGGATTTGAGGTAAACGTTCCGCAAGGTGCTTTCTATCTGTTTCCGAAATGCGATGCTTTCTTTGGAAAGAGCAACGGCGAACGTAAGATTGCAGATTCAGATGATTTGGCAATGTACTTGCTTGAAGAAGCTCACGTGGCTTGTGTAGGTGGTGCCTCTTTCGGTGCTCCTGAATGTATCCGTATGAGTTATGCTACAAGCGATGAAAATATCGTAGAGGCTATCCGTCGTATCAAAGAAGCATTGGCTAAGTTGAAATAAGAGTTCACCACAGATTGCACGAATTGACACAGATTGAAAAGAGATTGTCTGTCTGAAAAATCTAAGATTAATAAAATCATGAGGCTGTCTAAAAAGTCGGTTCTATCCTCATTCTCCTCCTTCCGGAAGGAGGGGAGTTAGAGTTACTGACGACTTTTTAGACAGCCTCGTGATTTTTTGTTTAAGGAACTTCTTTGTATTTTTCTATCCGTTTGATTGTGAATTAATCTGTGTTAATCTGTGGTGAAGAAAGAGGAATAAAAAAAGGCTGCCTTCCGTAGAAAGCAGCCTATACTCTTTTTGTAACTTGTATTATTCAGCCGGATGAATTGCTTCAGACGGACAAACGTCTGCACAAGTACCACATTCAGTACATACATCTGGGTTGATAGAATAGATATCACCTTCAGAGATAGCTTCTACCGGACACTCGTCAATGCAAGTTCCGCAAGCAATACAATCGTCACTAATTACGTATGCCATTTTTCTAAGATTTAAATTATTAGTACTAATTTCTCCGGCAAAAATAAGGCTTTTATTGATTGGTTGTTATGCTTCTATGTTTAAATTGACTTAATTTGTACGTCTTCTAAATAAGCTACCTCCCTATAATCTGCTATATTTTTCGTATTTTTGCACTCAAATTACTAATATATAGCGATTATGCCTTTAAATTTACCCGATAAACTACCTGCGATAGAGCTTTTGAAGGAAGAGAATATTTTTGTTATTGATACTTCCCGCGCTACGCAACAGGATATTCGTCCGCTACGGATTGTGATTCTGAATCTGATGCCGTTGAAAATTACAACAGAAACGGACTTGGTGCGCTTACTCTCCAATACACCTCTTCAGGTGGAGATTTCATTTATGAAGATCAAGAGCCACACGTCAAAGAATACGCCGATAGAACACATGAAAACGTTCTATACGGATTTCGACCAGATGCGTCACGAGAAGTATGATGGTATGATTATCACCGGAGCTCCTGTAGAACAGATGGACTTCGAAGAGGTGACCTATTGGGATGAGATTACGGAAATCTTTGATTGGGCACGTACGCATGTCACTTCTACTTTATATATATGCTGGGCTGCGCAGGCCGGATTGTATCATCATTATGGAGTTCCTAAATATCCGTTGAAAGAGAAGATGTTCGGTATCTTTGAACATCGGGTATTGGAACCTTTCCACTCCATCTTCCGTGGTTTTGATGATTGTTTCTATGTGCCGCATAGCCGTCATACGGAAGTGCGCAGGGAAGACATTCTGAAAGTTCCGGAATTGACGTTGCTTTCCGAATCGGAAGATGCCGGTGTCTATATGGCAATGGCACGGGGCGGTCGTGAATTCTTTGTCACGGGACACTCCGAATATTCTCCGCTGACACTGGACACGGAATACCGTCGCGATCTCGATAAAGGCTTGCCGATAGAGATGCCCCGCAATTATTATATAGACAATGATCCTGAAAAAGGCCCGTTGGTACGTTGGCGTGCTCATGCCAATTTGTTGTTCTCCAATTGGCTGAACTACTTCGTTTATCAGGAAACACCTTACAATATCAACGATATTAAATGATAAAGCAGCGTAAAATAGAACTTCTCGCTCCGGCAAAAAACCTGGAATGTGGTATTGAAGCTATCAATCATGGGGCGGATGCCGTATATATCGGTGCTCCCAAGTTTGGCGCACGTGCGGCGGCTGTGAACTCATTGGAAGATATTGAAGCATTGGTGCAGCATGCCCATTTGTATCATGCACGTATTTATGTCACGGTCAATACGATTCTGAAAGAAGAAGAGTTGAAAGAGACGGAGGAGATGATTCATGCACTTTATCGGATTGGTGTGGACGCGCTGATTGTGCAGGATATGGGGATCACGAAGTTGAATCTTCCTCCGATACCGCTTCATGCCAGTACACAAATGGACAACCGTACACCGGAAAAAGTAAAATTCCTTTGGAAGGCGGGTTTCCGGCAAGTAGTCCTGGCGCGTGAACTATCATTGCGTGAAATAAAGAAGATACACGAAAATTGTCCGGAAGTGCCTTTAGAGGTATTCGTACATGGGGCACTTTGTGTCAGCTATAGCGGGCAGTGCTACGTCAGCCAAGCCTGTTTCGGTCGCAGTGCCAACCGGGGGGAATGTGCGCAATTCTGCCGGTTACCTTTTAGTCTGGTAGACGCGGACGGGAAAGTGATTGTCAAAGACAAACATCTGCTTTCCCTGAAAGATATGAATCAAAGTGACGAACTGGAGCAATTGCTGGATGCCGGAGCTTCCTCGTTCAAGATAGAAGGGCGACTGAAAGATGTGTCTTATGTAAAGAATGTAACGGCTGCTTATCGTCAGAAGCTGGATGCCATCTTTGCCCGTCGTCCGGAATATGTAAGGGCTTCTTCGGGTACGTGCAATTTCGAGTTTAAGCCGCAACTGGATAAGAGTTTCAGTCGCGGATTCACACATTATTTCCTGCATGGACGTGACAAAGAGATTTTCTCTTTCGACACTCCCAAGTCGTTGGGCGAGGAGATGGGGACTGTGAAGGAGATTCGCGGCAATTATCTGACAGTTGCCGGGCTGAAATCCTTTAATAACGGTGACGGCGTTTGCTATATCGACGAACAGGGACGTTTACAGGGATTCCGCATCAACCGGGTGGACAGCAACAAACTATATCCACAGGAAATGCCTCGCATCAAGCCTCGTACCACATTATATCGTAATTTTGACCAGGAATTTGAGCGAGTGCTTTCACGGAAGTCGGCTGAAAGGAAGATTGCTGTAAGCATATTGCTTGCCGATAATGAGTTCGGCTTCTCGCTGACGTTGACCGATGAAGATGACAACAGCGTCACGCTGAGCCTTTCCCGCGAAAAGGAATTGGCACGTACGCCACAGACGGAGAATCTGAAAACACAGCTTGCCAAATTGGGGAATACACCTTTCGAAGCGAAAGAGATAAAAATATCGTTTGCAGAAAACTGGTTTCTGCCTGCTTCCGTGTTGGCGGACTTCCGTCGGCAGGCAACAGATAAGCTGATAGCTGCCCGTCGGATAAACTATCGTCAGGAATTGGCAATGTGGAAACAGACCGATCATGCTTTTCCGCAAACGGCATTGACCTATTTGGGGAATGTGATGAACAGCCGTGCGGTGTCTTTCTATGAAGAGCATGGCGTGCAGCGTGTCGCCATGGCTTACGAGAAAGCGGCGGTAGAAGATGCGGTATTGATGTTCTGCAAACATTGTTTGCGTTATAGCATGGGATGGTGTCCCATTCATCAGCGGGTGCGCTCACCTTATAAAGAACCTTATTATTTGGTGTCAAATGATGGCAAACGTTTCCGTCTGGAATTTGATTGCAAGCATTGTCAAATGAAAGTAAAAGCGGAACAATGAGAATAATTCATCGCAGAGGACGCGGAGGGCACAGAGTATCAGGGTATTTTCCCGAAACCGGCTTGTTGGATGGTTGGTGGGAGAATCTGTTTTCCTTTGTCTCTTTCGTACCCTTTGTGGTGGTTCTGCTGTTTTTCTTCTCGTCTTGTCATTATACTCGTCCCAATCTTTCCTCTGAAGGGATGTCGCAGAAAACGAAGGACTCTCTGAATTACCTTTATGAACGGCATTATACCTGGAACACGAACCTGGAATTAACGGAGGATTCCGTCTCGTTGGAGTGCCTGCCTATCAAGGATACGTATATCAATCTCTACCGGGGTGACCGCGTGGTGGTAGCCGAATTTGCCGTGCACCCTGCCGATAGTGTGGATAGTATTTGGGTGAAACTGGCACATACACAGGACGAACAGGGTTGGATACGTGAGGTGGAGCTGAAGCGGTCTTTTGTTCCTACGGATAGTATTTCTCAGGCCATCCATTTGTTCAGTGATACGCACGCTTCCTATTTTGTGGTTATCTTTGCGTTGTTTGTCGGTGTTTGGCTGCTTCGTGCTTTCCGTCGGAAACAGCTGCAGATGGTCTATTTTAATGATATAGACAGTGTTTATCCGTTATTTCTCTGTTTGTTGATGGCTTTCAGTGCAACGATTTATGAGTCCATACAGGTTTTTACACCGGAAACATGGGAACATTTCTACTTTAATCCCACCTTGTCGCCTTTTAAAGTTCCTTTCATTCTTTCAGTCTTTTTGCTGAGTATCTGGCTGTTCTTAATTGTCGCATTGGCGGTGCTTGATGATTTGTTCCGTCAGTTGACTCCTGCAGCGGCAATCTTTTATTTGTTGGGGTTGATGTCTTGTTGTATTTTCTGCTATTTCTTCTTTATCCTGATGACACACATTTATATCGGTTATCTGTTCCTTGCCTTTTTTATGCTGGTTTTTGCGAAGAAAGTCCATCGGAACATTGGGTATAAGTATCGTTGTGGGCGTTGTGGGGAAAAGTTGAAGCAAAAAGGTGTATGCCCCCATTGTGGAGCTATCAATGAGTAATTTTATTATCTGTTTTATTCTTGAATAACTTTTCAAATGATGGAAATCAGATCTACCGAAATAAAAGATCTCCCTTTAGTGATGGAGATTTATGACTATGCCCGTGCCTTTATGCGTGCAACCGGAAATACTACTCAATGGATTGACGGTTATCCTTCTGAAGTATTGATTCGTCAGGAGATTGAAGAGGGGCATAGCTTTGTCTGTGCGGATGAACAAGGAGTGATATCAGGTACTTTTTGTTTTATATTGGGTGATGACCCTACTTATCAGCATATTTATGAGGGAGCATGGTTGAATGACGAACCTTATGGGGTAGTGCACCGGTTGGCAACGAACGGCACAAGGAAAGGGGTGGCGGCAGCTTGTCTGGACTGGTGTTTTCAACGGATGCCGAATGTCCGGGTGGATACACATCGGGATAATAAGGTCATGCAGCATATCTTGGAGAAGCATGGGTTTCAGCGTTGCGGTATCATCTATGTAAAGGATGGTACGGAGCGTATTGCTTATCAGAAAATACGGACTATGGTTGTACGGGAATGAATGAGAATTTGTTTTTCCCTACTGATTTGTATAAGTACTATCAACTTTTGATTCGTAAGTTCCACCGATTTCACCTTATAACTGAAATCCTTGTAAATAAGAAGGTCACGGGTGAAAGCGTGGGGTGAAATAAGGTGAAGCCCCTTGTTATCGCTTTCATCTATTGGAGTTGTTTATATCGGTTGTTGGGCATATAGATCCAATGTGGCCGGTATATAGCTCCAACGTATTGGCTATATATGTCCAACGTGTTGAATCTATATATGCTGTAACTCAACTATTAATATATTGTCATCAGATAGTTAATACTTGACGGCCAGACTGTTAATATCTGACAGTTTATCTATTAATACCTGACAGTGAATTTGCTATAAGCATATTCCGATTAGCTATAAGCATATCGGGATTAGCTATAATGATATTTGTTTTAGCTCAAGGGATATTTTGAGAAATAAGGTGAAACCGATATTGAACGGTTTCACCTTTGTTTATACCTTGCTTTCACCCGTTATCACCTTATTTATCGGTGTTTCAAGAATCAGGTGAAATCGATGAACAGCAGTCACATCTATGATGTTCGTGGAGGGCTGAGGGATTTTAGAACCGGCATCGGAGGTCTATCCCGAACTGCATCGGACGTCCTTTCTGCATGAATCCTTTATTCATTGTTTCAAAATAGAAAGCTGCGTAGTCCTTATTCAAGAAATTGCGTGCCCAAAAACTAATCATGGCATCTCCGATTTCGAGATTCGTTCTCCAGTTCAATGTTCCGTAGAAAGATTGGCTTACGTCATTCTGTTCTGTCCAGTAGATGCGTCCGGCAGAATTATAATTCGCTTGGAATACTACATGGTCGAAGATGGAGCGCGGACTGCAAGTGATGGCATATTCTCCACCGATATTCAGGGTATGTTTGGGAACAAAGGGGACGTATTTGCCATTATAGTTTTTTTCAATGCTACCGTCTTCTTTTTCTTCTCTGATTACATAGTCTGTAAAAGTGGCATATGTGTATCCGTAACTTGCATTCAAGCTAAGTTCTTGGGTAATACTGGCACGAAGAGAAGCTTCTGCACCATAGCTACGGCTCTTTCCGGCATTGATGGTGATACGTCCCAAACCACTTTCTGCAAATTGGGAGAGTTGTTGGTCACGGGTATCCATATAGAATACCGCGAAGTCTGCCCATAGCTTACCTTCCCACAATGTAAGGTGACTTCCTACTTCATAATTCCATGAGTATTCGGGTTTGTAGGTGGTGGAATTCTTGACGTTAGGTTCTTCCGGTATTCGGGGTTTTAACATTCTCTCAAATATGGGGCCATATGTGGGGTTCTGTCCAAGATTAGGGCTTGCCATGATAGCGTTCATCATAGAACGCCTCATTTCCGTTTGGGATAAGTCGGAGAACATTTGTATATTGTATCCACCTGAACGGTATCCGCGGGAAACGGTAGCATATACGTTGTTACTCTTATTCCATTCATATTGGATGGCAAATTTAGGTAGAAGTTGTACGTAGTCAGTTGATAGCTTTCCTATGAAAGAAGTTGGTGCTTGCATATTGTCACTAAGAGACATCATAGGTCCCATTTTCATATCAAAGTCAAAATCAACCGTAGTGCTGACCGAATTGTATTTCATACTCATCTTCTCATAGTCAAGTCGAAGTCCGGCAGTGAAGGAGAGCCCTTCGATGAATAGGTCGTTAAAAGTCGATTGGTGGTAGAGGGCAGCGCTCAAGGTAGGAGTGTCAAATGTTCCACCAACACTCAATGTTGGATTATTAACAGTCATACCCATTGTGGGAACTCCGGGAGTGGCAGGAATATCGCTAAAAGCTGTATTCGCATTGTCTTCAATCATTGTTTTCACCCCTTCTTCTTTGAATAAGACAGGACCTGTGGTATGTAGCCACTGATAAAAACCGAAAGCACCCGTTGCCCATTGCCATCTTTTTCCTGGCTTAGCTTTGAATACAATTTCTTCGGAAATAGTATTTGCTCTTTGCTTCTGCTCAATATTAAAGATGTCTCTTTCTGTGAAATCCTGATCGAGGAACATGCGGTCGTTCAAGTTTTGATACCCTGTGACAGCACTTAATATAAAATTTTGAGCTTGATATTCGATATTAACACCCGTGTTGAGTAACCCACGGCGGTAACTGCTACGGTCATTATACGAAATCTTACCGATATAATCTGCCCGGTCTTCTGTCATTTCTTTACCCTTTTCTTTCGCTTTAGCTATCGCACTGGGGGTAATCCCGGTATAGTAATACGGATATCCGCCCTGATCGCTATATTCATAGCTAAGAGCCATATCTATTTTCAGGTTCGAAGTGGGCAGGTAAATACCACGGAAACGTCCGCCACCGGCATTGCTCTTGTCTACCTTTTCGTTATTTCTTGCCGAATTTTCAAAGAAGCCACCTGTGTGTTCGTAGAAACCTCCGGTAGAAAAAGCGAAGCGGTCGGATGTCCGGTGATAGTGGGTGAGTGACACATTATAATTATTGTAAGTTGCTGCTCCCATGCGGATATCAGTACCTTGATAAGTGAAAGGCGATTTTGTATGCACTTTGATAAGTCCTCCCATTGTATTACGTCCGTAGAGAGTACCTTGTGGTCCTCGGAGAATGTCGATACGTTCAATATCAGCATAGTTAAAATCGAATGCAGATTTATCAATATAAGGGATATTGTCTACATAAAGTCCTACGGACGGGGTGTTGATGCGTGAGCCGATTCCGCGGATATAAATGGAAGTGGTCAGTTTGGAACCATAATCGGGGATAAACAGATTGGGGACGATGCCTGTCAGTTTTTTCACAGAGTTCACCTGATTGGCACGCATGTTCTCTTGTGATAAAACAGTGGCTGCCATCGGCAGATCACGCAATTTACGGTTCTCTTTCGGGGTGGCAATCACTACCACTTCTTCGATGTCTACTATTTTTAGTGAGTCTTTTGGGAAATTCTCCGCCCATGCTGTCCCCACTGTCAGGAGCATGAGGGCAATCATAATCTTTTTTGTCTTCATCTGTTGTTCATTTACCGGATGCAAAGTAACGGCAAATAAGAGAAACGGGCAATCCTCATTTATTAGGATTTCGGTTGTATGCTCTATTCCGTCACATCCGATTTTTGTTTCCGATTCTGCTTGACGCATTCATTGATTCTGCTTGACACATTCATTCCATTAGGACTGGCTATTCTTTGTGAATAATTTATAAAAAGCAATCGTCTACCGTATACTTTACTGCATGGTTATCTTATATTTACAACCCATTATTCTTATTCACTAATTCACTAAATAAAATTAACTATGAAATCTATTCTTTCCTCCATTCTCCTGACCCTCTCTCTTTGCGGGCTTTTTAGTGCATGTGGCAACGATGACGATTCATCACAAATACAATTAGTGACCGACTACGGAGTAACGGAAGCCGGGCAAACGCTCCGGCCGGGCGATATCGTACATATTTACGGCAATGGCTTTCAGGCAAACGACTGTGTGGAGTACGACTTCCGTTGGGACACCGGTGAGCAGATGTTTCCCGAAGGATTTCGAGGTCCTGTCGCTGCCGAGATTGCAGAGAGCCGTCCGGATGGGATAGACGTGCGTATGCCTTACCGCATGCCGCCTTCCCGTGTCGATATATTCTTGCGTAGAGAAGGCGACAGAATGTTGATGGGCAAGATATTGCTGTCAGACGGGCAGACACCCAAAGATTTCCGGCTCTATGCACTCGACAGCCAACGGCACACGATTGACAGGATAGGGGCGGATGGCACAGCGAATGCATCAGCAAATGCATGGGACATCAGCACACGGCCGGATTTCCATTCCATCGCCAACTGCGTATATACCTATGGATTGTGCGGACTTTCGAAAGCGCACGGCATACAGCAACCCTTCTTCCTCGATTTCTGTACCGGTGAATGGAGACCGTTGTATACCACTGGTTATGGTACATTGGCATTGGTTACCGGAAAACATAGTATGGTTTCTGCTTTTGTGAGAAATCAAAAGGGTTCCTACTACCTTGATAATATCTCCGCTGATTTGGAACAAAGCAACTATGCCGTTCCGACCCGGATGAATGTCGGTTCCGGTTCTGTTATGGGTAGTGCATCTCCGCTGCCTGAAGGATTGAGTGCGGAGCAGTTTGGCGACTATCCCGGAGTGTTTGCGCAAGACCAACGGTTGCTTATTCTATTGTCGGCAAAAATCGGTGAGGGAAAATGGGCGCCTGTGCTTTACAGTCCCTCAAGATTTCATGTACAGGAAACTGTAGAGGCCGATGCGCTTATCCCGTTTTATTTCAGCGTGCGCCTTCCGGCAACAGAAAGCGGGGATACTTTTGCCACGAAGGTAGGGTATGTGGTTTCGGATTCTGCCGATAAAGGCGGCAGCCGTTTTTACTTGTTGGACGTCCCCCAAAGCGAGTGGTGGACGCAAGAGCCGTTTGCCTTTTTGCGGGGTAAGGTAATCTCTGTGTCGCACAACTTTGAGCGCCCCGGCACATTTACCGTATTGTCCGAAGAGGACGGCACATATACGGTTGCCGATTATGACTGGAACCAAGGCGAATGGCAAGCACCTGTCCATACTGCTACCGATATGACATACAGCGCCATAGCATGGGGCAATTAAACGAATCTGTGTGGCGGCGGCCTGTGTGCATTTCTTGTCGCCGTCAGATGCGGTCTACCTCGATATATCCGTTCATCACGGCATAGATAGTCAGTCCTGAGACGGACTTGATGCCCAATTTCTCAGTGATATTCTTCCTGTGAGTGATGACAGTGGTCAGACTGATGTTCAGTTTGTCTGCAATCTCTTTATTAATCAGTCCTTTGGAGAGGAGCACGAGCACTTCAATCTCGCGTGCGGACAGCAGTTCCTGACAAGGTTGCTGCGCAGGCACGGGTGGCATGTCCTTCATCGGATAGCCGCCGTGGTGGGCGTGTTGGTGAAGTTTTAGGATACTCTTCACCAATTCTTCTTCTCCTTCGTAAATGTTGAGCACGGGCACGCCGCTTAGCTGAAACTGCGGACTGTCGCTTGCCAGCACAATCGTTTTGCGTTTTCGCGGAAGGAAGAAGGCATTGTGCTCCACGTAGACCTGTGCGGAGATGAAGTAATGGGCATACATATCCGGAGTATCGTCCATTAGCTCATTGAAACGCCGGAAGATACGTATCGTTGCCATTGGAATCATCTCTTCGAGGATTCCTTTCAGACCGAGACAGGTGAGGGTATTCGGTTCTATAATGGCTATTTCGGGTGATGTATTCATAACTCTGTGTGTCATGATCAACGGTTGATATACTGTGCTGCCGCTTCCGCACATCGCTCGCCGTCCACTCCGGCAGAAACGATTCCTCCGGCGTAGCCTGCGCCCTCCCCGCAAGGGAATAGTCCGCGGACAGTCACATGTTGCAACGTCTCCTTGTCGCGTACGATGCGGACGGGAGAAGAAGTGCGTGTTTCCACCCCAATCATCACCGCTTCATTGGTGAGGAAACCCTGACTGCTGCGTCCGAATTGCTGGAAACCGTGAGATAACCTCCGGCTGATGAACTCCGGCATCCAAAAGTGAAGCGGTGAAGCAATCAGTCCCGGTGCGTATGACGATTCGGGTAAGTCATAACTTAGTTTCTTATGGGTGAAATCCAGCATGCGTTGTGCAGGAGCCGTCTGCCTTCTGCCGCCTTGCAACCAACACTGACGTTCCAATTCTTCCTGAAAATGAAGGACGGGAAGAAGTTGGGTATTGAGTATGGAGAGTTGGGAATTGCTCAGAGATGGATTAAGTGCTAACAACTGCTCGGTTTGGTGCGTAGTCAACTCTCCGTTCTCCGCTTTCCGCTCTGCGCTTGTCAAATCTTCCGGTTGTATCTCCACCACCATTCCCGAGTTGCTCCAACGCGAGCCGCGATTGGAAGGAGACATACCGTTTACTACCACTTGCTCCGGTCCGCTGGCGGCAGGGACGATGAAACCGCCGGGACACATGCAGAAACTGTACACTCCTCTGCCTTCAACTTGCGTGACGAAGCTATATTCTGCGGCAGGCAGATACTTGCCTCGTCCTTCCTTATTATGATATTGTATCTGATCGATCAACATAGCCGGATGCTCCAGACGGACTCCGACTGCAATGCCTTTCGCTTCAATCGCCACATTGTTTGCCGCCAGCCAACGATATACATCTCTTGCCGAATGTCCGGTTGCCAGTATCACAGGACCGAGAAAAGTTTTTCCTGTATTTGTTTCGATGCCTTTGACTTCCTCATTCTCGATAATCAATGCTTCCATTCGTGTTTGGAAATGCACTTCACCGCCACACTTGATGATGGTATTCCGCATATTCTCAATGACACGCGGCAACTTGTCTGTCCCGATATGCGGATGAGCGTCTACTAATATTGCCGTAGAGGCCCCATGCTGGCAGAATACATTCAAGATTTTATCTATGTTCCCTCTCTTTTTGCTCCGGGTATAGAGTTTTCCGTCCGAATAGGCTCCTGCACCTCCTTCGCCAAAACTGTAATTCGATTCCGGGTCAACCGCGTGTTCCCTGCTGATTTGCGCCAAATCCTTTTTCCGCTCGCGCACGTCTTTTCCGCGTTCTACGATAATCGGGCGCAAACCAAGTTCGATAAGACGTAGGGCTGCAAATAGTCCGCCGGGACCTGCGCCCACAACAATCACTTGCGGCTTTCCCTCTACCTTATTATATATAGTATGTTCGTATTCGTCATCCTTAGGCATTTCACGGATATAAGCCCGTACTTTCAGATTGACAAAGATAGTCCGCTGCCGTGCATCGATGCTCCGTTTCAAGATTCGGGTAGCAGTGATGTCACGCAGGTTCAAACCTTTTTCTTTAGAAAGATACTCCTTTAGTTTCTGTTCGTTTGCTGCGATTTCGGGAAGGATTCGGAGTTGGTATTCTTGTATCATATTTTTTCACCACAGAGGACACAGAGGTCACAGAGTTTAATTTTATAGAATGAAACGTTTAATTCCTTGTTTTAAATGAGGTACATTGAAATTTAGTAATAATCCATATTTCAGGTTACTAAGTTTCATGTACGTTAGTAATTGTGCAGAATGTACAGGTTGTAGTGCTTCAACACTTTTCAGTTCTATAATGAGCTGATTGTCTATCAACAAATCTATTCTGTAATCTGTATCTAATTGAATTCCTTTATAGATTATGGGTAGTTTCTTTTGTCTTTCCACATTTATATTATTTTCTTTTAATTCGTAAAACAAACAGCTCTCATACGTACTTTCAAGTAAACCTGCTCCCAATTGGGTATGTACTTCAAAAGCCAATCCTAAAACTTTATTTGTTAAGACATTAATGTCCTGTATCATTACTTATTATTTAGTTCATTATTCCTCTGTGTCCTCAGTGTCCTCTGTGGTGAATCTATCCGAATAGAGCTCTGAACGCTTCTTCCACCTTTCTCACCGGAACTAACTCAATCTTCAGTTTCTTGGTGTCAATCCCTTGTAAATTATACTTCGGCAACAGAAAACGTTTGAATCCTAATTTCTCGGCTTCACCGATACGTTGCTCTATTCTGTTCACTGGTCGAATCTCTCCCGACAGTCCGATTTCTCCCGCCATGCAAACTTCCGGTTCAATGGCTGCGTCCATATTGGACGAAAGGATAGCGCTGATAACCGGCAAGTCGATAGCCGGGTCATTTACCTTCAGTCCTCCGGCAATATTCAGAAACACATCTTTTTGCGCCAGTTTGAATCCGACACGTTTTTCGAGTACAGCCAGCAGCATATTCATTCTTCTCAAATCGAAACCGGTTGCCGAACGCTGCGGATTTCCATAAACAGCAGAGCTGACCAAAGCCTGTGTCTCAATCAGGAACGGGCGTATTCCTTCAATGGCAGAAGCGATGGCTACTCCGCTCATTCCCTCATGGTCCTGACTCAGCAATAGCTCCGATGGATTGCTTACCTGACGCAACCCGTCCTGACGCATTTCATAAATACCTAGCTCTGCCGTACTGCCGAAACGATTCTTGATACTGCGCAGAATACGATACATATAATGCTGATCGCCTTCAAATTGAAGGACGGTATCTACGATATGTTCCAATACTTTAGGCCCTGCAATGCTTCCTTCCTTATTAATATGTCCGATCAGCAACACAGGCGTATGCGTTTCTTTCGCGAAACGAAGAATAGATGCCGAACACTCTCTGACTTGTGCAATGCTTCCGGGAGACGATTCGATACTCTCAGTTGAAATAGTCTGTATAGAGTCAATGATCACTAAATCGGGATTTGTATTCTTGATATGCACATAAATCTGTTCGAGCGAAGTCTCACAAACAATCAGGCAATCGCTGGAAACACCGGAAAGGCGGTCGGCGCGAAGTTTCAGTTGGCGCGCGCTTTCTTCACCGGACACATAAAGAATCTTCTTTTCCGGCATGTGCAGTACGGTCTGCATGACGAGTGTGGATTTGCCGATTCCCGGCTCGCCGCCTATCAGGACAAGAGAACCCGGCACAAGTCCGCCACCCAACACACGGTTCAACTCATCATCGTGCATATTGATGCGTGGCTCGTCGTCCACTTCAATATCGCTAAGTGCCAGTGGTTTGGGTTTCTGTGTTTCAATGCCCGACACCGGCCGGCGGTTGGTCGGTTCTTTCCGTACGATTTCCTCAACATACGTATTCCATTCTCCACACGACGGACATTTACCCACCCATTTCGGTGAATCCTGTCCGCAATTACTGCATACATATACGGTTTTCTCTTTTGCCATCGAAATTCCTTTCTTCTTGTAGGGTACAAAAATAGGGATAATTTATTAGAAATAAGTTATTCCTGCCTAATAGAAATAGATGACCCCTATAGAGTTATCTCTCCCGCCATCGAACGGTTCATCCGGTCGCGCACTTCATCCGGTGTATATCCATGTCCTAACAGGAACATTAATTTAGTGACAGCCGATTCTGTCGTACTGTCATAACCGGAGACAACGCCCGCCTGCAATAACTGGTATCCCGTTTCGTAACGTTCCATCTCTACCGTCCCCGCGTTGCATTGTGTCACGTTGACAATCACGATACCACGTGCGCTAGCCTGGCAAAGCCGACGGATAAACCATTCTTTCCGGGGAGCGTTGCCCGAACCGTACGTTTCGAGCACGACAGCCTTGAGTCCGTCAATCTCCAGAATGGCGGCAATCACATTTTCCTGGATGCCTGGGAAGAGTTTCAGTACCACAACATTGGTATCTAGCAGATAATGAGGCTTCAATTCCCGCTCTTTATCATTTACGTGAATCTGTACATTATTATATTTAATATGAATCCCCGCTTCTGCCAACACCGGATAATTGAAAGACTGGAACGCATTGAAGTTCTCGGCATTCATTTTCGTCGTGCGGTTTCCCCGCATCAGATGGTTTTCAAAGAAGATACATACTTCCGGTACGAGCGCTTTCCCTTCCTTATTTTGTGCGACGGCAATCTCGATGCTGGTCATCAGGTTTTCCTTTCCGTCTGTGCGGAGTACACCTATGGGAAGTTGTGAACCTGTGAGGATAACAGGTTTGTCTAACCCTTCCAGCATAAAACTAAGTGCAGATGCAGTGTACGCCATCGTATCCGTGCCATGCAAGATGACAAATCCCTGATAACGGTCGTAGTTCTCGTGAATAATGGAAACAAGTTTCCGCCACATATCCGGTTCCATGTCCGAAGAGTCCATAGGCGGGTCGAACTGATACGTATCAATCGGGAAGCTGAATTTTTGCAATTCGGGGACGTGCTTCTGGAGTTGCTCGAAATCGAAACTCTCCAATGCGCCTGTCACGGTGTTCTCAATCATTCCAATTGTTCCACCGGTATATATTAGCAATACGGAAGTTTTTGGCTGGTTCATAGGCTGATTTCTGCGTTTGTTTTCGCAAATATAATAATATAAATGGTATATTAATAGCAAAATGTCATAAAAGTAAAGGGAAAACACAAGGCGGAAAGAATGAGGAATATTCTTTTTATCAGAAAAAAACGGGAAAAAGTGATAGATTGAACGTTTTTATTATTACTTTTGCGACACTTATCAAAAACAAGAGTAGAAACAGGACTATGATGATGAAGTACTATCCACATACAGTCACATCGATGTGTACCATGACCCTTAGGGGTTGATGGATAGTTTTGTGTATCTACGTGATTCACGCTTGTATAAACAGGCAAAATTCAAATTCAATTTTATTCGTAAACAACCAATCGTTCTGTAAAACTATACACAGGGCATTGCATTTAAATAAGCATCTTCATGAAAGTAATGAAATTCGGCGGAACGTCCGTAGGTTCCGTGAACAGCATTTTAAGCGTAAAGAGAATCGTAGAGTCGGCAAGTGAGCCGGTAATTGTAGTTGTTTCCGCATTGGGGGGCATCACTGACAAATTGATAAACACATCGAAGATGGCGGCAGTGGGAGATTCGGCCTATGAAGGCGAGTTCCGCGAAATCGTTTACCGTCATATGGAAATGATTAAGGAAGTGATTCCTGCCGGAGAAAAACAAACCTCGTTGCAACGTCAGATTGGCGAACTGCTGAACGAGTTGAAAGACATTTTCCAGGGAATCTATCTGATTAAAGACCTTTCACCGAAGACATCGGATACAATTGTCAGCTATGGAGAACGTCTTTCGTCCATTATCGTTGCCGAACTGATTGAAGGGGCACAATGGTTCGATTCGCGCACTTTTATCAAGACTGAAAAGAAACATAATAAACATACACTGGATGCGGAACTGACCCATAAGTTAGTGAAAGAGGCTTTCAAATCCGTTCCGAAAGTGGCGTTAGTGCCCGGATTCATTTCTTCTGATAAAATCTCAGGTGATGTGACGAACCTCGGTCGTGGTGGCTCAGACTATACGGCATCCATCATTGCTGCAGCGCTTGATGCTAACAGCCTGGAAATATGGACGGACGTGGACGGCTTCATGACGGCTGACCCGCGTGTCATCTCAACGGCTTATACGATTGCCGAACTGACTTACGTGGAAGCAACCGAACTTTGTAACTTTGGTGCGAAAGTAGTTTATCCGCCGACTATTTATCCGGTATGCCACAAGAATATACCTATTATAATAAAGAATACATTCAATCCGGACGGAGTAGGAACTATTATCAAACAGGAAGTTTCCAATCCGCATTGCAAAGCCATTAAAGGTATTTCTTCCATCAACGATACGAGCCTGATTACTGTTCAAGGACTCGGTATGGTGGGTGTAATTGGTGTCAACTACCGTATCTTCAAGGCACTGGCAAAGAACGGAATCAGTGTATTTCTCGTATCCCAGGCTTCATCGGAAAACAGTACTTCCATCGGTGTGCGTAATGCCGATGCCGACCTGGCTTGCGAAGTGCTGAACGAAGAATTTGCCAAAGAAATAGAGATGGGCGAGATTTCTCCGATTCTCGCGGAAAGCGATTTGGCTACTGTTGCTATTGTAGGCGAGAATATGAAACATACACCGGGCATCGCAGGTAAGCTATTCGGTACGTTGGGACGCAATGGTATCAACGTAATCGCTTGTGCACAAGGTGCTTCGGAAACCAACATCTCTTTTGTTGTCGATTCCAAATCCTTACGCAAGTCACTGAACGTCATCCATGACTCTTTCTTCTTGTCCGAATACCAGGTATTGAACCTCTTTATCTGCGGTATCGGTACGGTAGGTGGCAGTCTCGTAGAACAGATTCGTTGCCAACAGCAGAAACTTATGATGGAAAACGGATTGAAACTCCATGTGGTAGGTGTCATTGATGCTGCCAAGGCAATGTTCAGCCGTGAAGGTTTCGACCTTTCTAATTTCCGTCAGGAACTGTTGGAGAAAGGAAAAGAAAGTAACCTGCAAACCATTCGCGACGAGATTATCGGAATGAACATCTTTAACTCCGTCTTTGTAGACTGTACCGCCAGCGCTGACATTGCATCGCTTTACAAAGATTTCCTGCAACACAATATCTCTGTGGTAGCAGCCAACAAGATTGCCGCTTCTTCTGCTTACGAAAACTATCGCGAACTGAAAACAATTGCCCGCCAACGTGGCGTGAAATATCTGTTCGAAACAAACGTAGGTGCAGGTCTTCCGATTATCAATACAATCAACGACCTGATTCATAGCGGCGATAAGATTCTGAAGATTGAAGCAGTGCTTTCAGGCACACTGAACTATATCTTTAATAAAATCAGTGCCGATATTCCTTTCAGCCGTACCATCAAAATGGCACAGGAAGAACGCTACTCCGAACCGGATCCGCGTATCGACCTGAGCGGAAAAGACGTCATCCGTAAACTGGTTATCCTGGCACGTGAAGCCGGATACCGCATCGAACAGGAAGACGTAGAAAAGAACCTCTTTGTTCCGAACGATTTCTTCGAAGGTTCTCTGGAAGATTTCTGGAAACGTGTTCCAAGTCTCGACGCAGACTTTGAAGCTCGCCGTCAGGTATTGGAGAAAGAAAATAAACACTGGCGTTTCGTAGCCAAACTGGAGAACGGAAAAGCCTCTGTCGGCTTACAGGAAGTAGGCGCCAACCACCCGTTCTACGGCTTGGAAGGCAGCAACAACATTATCCTGCTTACTACAGAACGTTATAAAGAATATCCGATGATGATTCAGGGATACGGCGCCGGCGCCGGAGTAACGGCTGCCGGAGTATTTGCCGACATCATGAGCATCGCAAACGTTTAAAGCCTTATGAAGCATATCATCATATTGGGAGACGGAATGGCCGACTGGCCAGTGAAGTCATTAGGGGACAAGACGCTCCTGCAATATGCAAAGACGCCATATATGGATCAGTTGGCCCGTATGGGACGTAACGGCCGCCTGATTACCGTGGCAGAAGGTTTCCATCCAGGTAGTGAAGTAGCCAACATGTCTGTGTTGGGATATAATCTTCCGAAAGTGTACGAAGGCCGTGGTCCGCTCGAAGCTGCCAGTATCGGCGTGGATCTGAAACCGGGCGAGATGGCAATGCGTTGTAACCTGATTTGTGTGGAAGGAGAGATTCTGAAGAATCACTCCTCCGGGCATATATCTACGGAAGAAGCGGACGTATTGATTCAATACTTGCAAGAGAAACTGGGCAACGACCGCGTGCGTTTTCATACGGGAGTCCAGTACCGCCACCTGTTGGTTATCAAAGGGGGAAACAAGGAACTGGACTGTACTCCACCGCACGATGTGCCTTTGAAGCCTTTCCGTCCGCTAATGGTGAAACCATTGGTCCCGGAAGCACAAGAAACGGCTGACCTGATTAACGACCTGATTCTAAAATCACAGGAACTGTTGAAGAATCATCCGTTGAACTTGAAACGTATAGCTGAAGGTAAAGACCCCGCCAATAGTATTTGGCCCTGGAGCCCCGGTTATCGTCCGCAGATGACTACTTTCTCCGAAACTTTCCCGCAAGTGAAAAAAGGTGCGGTGATTTCGGCAGTCGATCTGATAAACGGAATCGGTTACTATGCAGGCTTACGCCGCATCGCAGTAGAAGGAGCCACCGGACTTTATAATACGAATTATGAAAACAAAGTAGCCGCCGCTTTGGAAGCCTTAAAGACAGACGACTTTGTTTATCTGCATATCGAAGCCAGTGATGAGGCAGGACACGAAGGAGACATCGACTTGAAACTCCTGACTATCGAGAATCTCGATAAACGTGCCGTAGGACCTATCTATGAAGCAGTGAAAGATTGGGATGAACCGGTAGCAATAGCCGTATTGCCTGACCATCCTACTCCCTGCGAACTTCGTACGCATACTGCCGACCCTATCCCGTTTCTTATCTGGTATCCGGGAATTGAGCCGGACGAGGTGCAAACTTACGACGAAGTATCTGCCTGCAATGGTAGTTATGGTGTGTTGAAAGAAGACGAGTTCATTAAAGAATTTATGAAATAATGTTCACTACAGATTACACAGATTTGAAATGAAAAGAGACTTTTGTATTATGTAATAATAGAGAAAATATCTGTGTAAATCTGTGTAATCTGTAGTGAGCACTAAAAATATCATCCCATGAAATATTATAGTACGAATAAACAAGCGCCTAATGCCTCACTGCAAGAAGCGGTGGTGAAAGGACTTGCTGCCGATAAAGGGCTGTTTATGCCTATGTCCATCAAACCGCTTCCACAAGATTTTTACGATTCGATTGAAAGCTTGTCCTTCCAGGAGATTGCTTATCGTGTAGCCGATGCTTTCTTCGGTGAGGACGTTCCTGCCGATACTCTGAAACAGATTGTATATGATACCTTAAGTTTCGATGTACCTTTGGTGAAAGTAGCGGAGAATATCTACTCACTCGAACTTTTCCACGGACCGACACTAGCCTTCAAAGATGTGGGCGGTCGTTTCATGGCGCGTCTGCTGGGATACTTTATTAAGAAGGAAGGTCAGAAGAATGTAAATGTACTGGTAGCCACTTCCGGTGATACGGGAAGTGCTGTGGCTAACGGTTTTCTGGGTGTGGACGGTATTCATGTATATGTGCTTTATCCGAAAGGAAAAGTCAGCGAAATACAGGAAAAGCAATTCACCACACTGGGACAGAACATCACCGCCCTCGAAGTGGACGGAACGTTTGATGATTGCCAGGCATTGGTAAAAGCTGCTTTCATGGATAAGGAGCTGAATGAACATCTATCATTGACTTCTGCCAATTCCATCAATGTAGCCCGTTTCCTGCCGCAAGCATTCTATTATTTCTATGCTTACGCCCAGTTGAAGCGCGCCGGAAAAGCTGACAATGCAGTAATCTGTGTGCCTAGCGGAAACTTCGGAAATATCACTGCCGGTCTGTTCGGTAAGAAAATGGGATTGCCTGTGAAACGTTTTATTGCTGCCAATAACCGCAACGATATTTTCTATCAATACCTGCAAACAGGCGAATACAACCCGCGTCCGTCTATTGCAACCATCGCTAACGCCATGGATGTAGGCGACCCGAGCAACTTTGCCCGTGTACTCGATTTGTATAAAGGTTCTCATGCTGCTATCTCCGCCGAGATTTCGGGAACTACCTATACCGACGAACAAATCCGTGAAACTGTGAAAGAGACTTGGAAAGAACACCATTATCTGCTCGACCCTCATGGGGCATGTGGCTATCGTGCATTGGCAGAAGGTTTACAACCGGGCGAAACAGGTGTATTCCTCGAAACAGCCCATCCTGCCAAGTTCCTCGAAACGGTAGAAAGTATCATTGGTGAAACGGTGGAAATACCTGCCAAATTGCAGGAATTTATGAAAGGCGAGAAGAAGAGCCTTCAAATGACAAAAGACTTTGCGGACTTCAAGAAGTATCTGCTGACGCTTTAATTTTCTTCTTAGGAATGAGTTTGTGCCACCGTGTTGGCACGGTTGTGCCATTGAGGTGTCACGGCTGTGCCAACACGGTGGCACAGTTGTGACAATGGCTTGGTACAAGTCTGCCGTTTAAATGTAGTTTACACAAAAGCTAGGAATATCAAATACTCTCCTGTACAATGAATGGTAAACTCATCGGCTATTGCTTCGTTAAGCGTACCCTGCCACCAATTAGTGAAGTCACTGAGCGGATAAACCAATCCTTCCTCCTTTAATCCTTTTGCTCCGAAATTGATAATCGAAATCTGTTGTCCGGGATGGGACTCGAATGTCTGTGTACCGTTCACAGACATAAATACACCGTAGTCCGTAATTGTCCTTATTTCCATGCCCTCTTTCATATAGTCAATCAGCAGGCTGATATTTCCCAGCGTATGGTCTTCCCGTTTGCCGGTAGCTCCGACAATGGCAATCTTGCGGAATCCTTTCTCTTGCAGAAAGAGAACAGCTTTGGTTTGGTCGTTCGTTTCCTGGTCGGCTATCTGGTGTACGATAGAAGAGAAACGTTCTTTATATTCTGGTGAAAGAGAATCACCGTCACCGATAATCACGTCCGGTGTATGTCCACGAGAGATATATTCATTGGCTGCACCGTCACAACAAGCTACGAATTTAGCTTCTTTCAATATTCGCAAGGGAAGAGTGTGAGTAGGATATTCACCGTTAGCCAATATCACGGCTTCGGGCGTATAGTCTTCGTTTATCATTGTTGTATGCTCATTAATTTTTTCCATTTGAAGTAGCCAAAGATAGCTATAATGGAGTAAAGTCCGTATAAAGCAGAGGTAAAATAAAGGTCTTTATAAATATACAGTCCGCAACAAACGATGTCTACAAGTATCCAGGCAAACCATTGTTCGATATATTTGCGTGCCAGCATCCACATGCCGACAATGCTCAGTGCCGTGGTGAAGCTATCCAGCCATGGTACATTGCTGTCCGTGTATTCAATGAGTATCCAGGCAATACCGATAAAGGCAACGATGAATATCAGCAGAAGTGGAAGATAGCATTTCCACGGTGTATGCACGATAGGGAGTGCTTTCGGTTTATCATCGCCTGTTTCAGCATTGGCAGATTGAGTCTGCTTCCCTTTTCGTTGCCCCCACATCCAAAAGAACCAGCCATAAACGGCGGCTATCAGATAGTAGATATTGATGCCGAAGTCAGCGTATAATCCTGCTTTATAATATACGAAGATATAGATAGCAGGCATGATAATCCCCGCTATCCAAAGATAGATACTTGCCCGATATTCCAACCAAAGGTAGACTAAACCGACAATCGTACCGAATATTTCAAGAAAATTCATTTCCATCATTCAAACCTGTTTAGAAACGGAAAGTAATATGTGTCAATATATTGGTGCCTGCCATCGGATAGAAGCGTGGGTCGTGCTTTGTCACATAAGGTTTTGTCTTGTCTCCGTTTTCGTAAAGGGCGACACTTTGCGAGTATCCGTTCGTTTCATATTTTGTATCGAACAAGTTGTAAACGGTAGCTCCTATGGTAATTCCTTTTGTATGACGGGTCTTGAAAGAGTACGACGCACTGAGATGGCTGACAAAATAGGCATCTAGCGAGTTTTCTTTTGTACCGAAGTTATCGAGATATTGGCGGCTGACATATTGAGATTGAAGGGAAATTTCCAATCCGTTGCTGCCGAGGGTAATCAGGCTGTTTCCGATAAAAGAAGGAGAGAAAGAGATAGGAGAGTTCCCCCTTTTAATAGCTGTCTGTGTCCATAAGTTATCAACGATTTCTCCATTCACCAGACTTTCATCATATACGTAACCCATATAATCTTTAATGCGGTTTTTACTCCATGTTCCGTTGATGTCCCAACGCAACCAGTCGTTGAATTTTGCGCCGAACGCCAACTCAATTCCCATTCGGTAACTGTCCTTCACGTTTTCCGCCATGGCTTCGCCTATATCATTGGTTTTCCCGTTTAATACTAATTGGTCGGTATAGTTCATATAATATAAGTTGACACCTGCCGTAACCCATTCGTTACGATAGGTATATCCTAATTCATAATCCAGCAACTTTTCCGCTTTGGGATATTTGTCGAACATTCCGTCCGTATAGTTATTACGGGTAGGTTCCTTTTGTGCCACAGAAAAAGACGCATAGGCACTGTGGTTGGGATTGATTTGCCAGAAAAGTCCGGCTTTCGGATTGAAGAAACTGAAGTTCTCCTTGACATCTAGCCGTTGCAAGCGTTCGGGAGTTGCGGTGAAGTCCCATTTATCATTGTCTCCATCAATCGTATAATGGATATAACGGTATTGCAGGTCGGCATAAGCGCTTAACCCGCCGATTAGCTGATAATTGGCTTTCAGATAAATGTTACCATCCGTCTTTCCACCAGTATTGCGATAATATTCATGTTCAGGGTCGAGCTGTTCAGTGTAGTTTTTCACCCATATCACTTTTCCATAGTGGTCGTTACTGTATCGGTTCAGGCCACCGCCGAAAGAAGCGTTTAGCTTCTCATTCTGATAATTCAGTGAGAAGATGCCGCCGCCGAAGTTGCTATCCACTAACTTTTGGCGGACAAGATTCGTTTTCTTCTGCGGCTCACTATTGCCCGGGAGATAGAAAGGCTTCAATCCATATTCTTCCAAGCTGCGTCCGTTTTTGTATTCCTGATAATAGCCGAAACCATTGGTATAATGGAAAGCAATATTCAGGTTCCATGCCGGAGAGAAAATGTGATTAAGCAAAAGTTGATAGTGCGTTTGGCGGTAATTATCCATTTGGTCATCATAGAAACCGATGGGATTTCCTTTTCCTATATTGTCATCGAGGATGATTCCGTTCGGGTTGTATGTCCGGTCATTTTCCAACTGTTCTTTACTGATACCATCCCAGGCATGATAAGTCTTTTCTTTTCCACCGAAAGTGATAAACTTAATCGTCGTATTCTCACCGAAATATCCGCCTTGTACGAAATATGATTTCAAGTCCGATGAGGCACGGTCGCGATAACCGTCACTCTGAATATTCGAGAGGCGTGCATCGAATGCCCAGTATTTATTAATCAGGCCGGTTCCTACCTTTACCGTTTCCTTATGCGTATTGAATGAACCGTAAGAGCCTGAAACTTCCGCGTAAGGCTTGGAAGAGATACTCTGGGTGCGCATATTGATGCTGGCGCCGAATGCTCCCGAACCGTTGGTAGACGTTCCGGCACCCCGTTGAATCTGTATATCTTCCAGAGAAGAAGCGAAGTCGGGAGTGTTCACCCAAAAGATGGCGTGGCTTTCGGAGTCGTTCATCGGGATACCGTTGGCGGTGACATTGATGCGGGTAGCATCAGTACCACGTACACGGATGGTGGTATATCCTACGCCTGCTCCCGCGTCCGAGGTGGTCAATACGGAAGGGGTGGTAGATAAAAGGAAAGGAATGTCCTGTCCGAAGTTCTGTTTACTAATTTGTTCTTTTTTAACGTTGGTGAATGCCACCGGAGTTTTTGCCGTGGCACGGGTGGATACTACCTGCACTTCCTGCAGGTTTACGACTTTCACGCTATCCTTTGCACTCGTCTGTGCATGAACAGTGATGCCTGCGCCTAATAAGGCGATGGCCATCAATCCAATTTTCTTCATCTTGCTTATTAATTAGTTCTCTACGCCGGCATTACCCGGTTCAGATTCTATGGGTATGTTCTCAGCCCGTCATGTTAAGGCACCCCTACCAGTGAATCGGTTGCAAAAATACGGCTTTTGCAGGAGTAAAACAAAAAAAACTTTTAGATTTGCTAAAAACAATATAACTTTGTAATTTGTTGAAATAGAGAAACTACGATTTGTTCATTTTAATATATTTCTAAATTATGCTACTATTACTTCAGGCAACACAGGCGGCGGATTCCGTGCAAGTGGCCGCAGATAAATTGATTGTCCAAACCATAGCTAATGCTGAAGGCTTGGACAAACTCTCGTTAATAACCAAACAATTGGTCGACTTCGGTATCCGTGCCGGAGAACGTATCTTGATAGCGGTAATCGTCTTTATCATAGGACGTTTCCTTATTTCAATGCTTAACAAATTTATCAGACGTCTTCTGGATAGACGGAAAGTAGATATAAGTATTAAGACCTTTATCAAAAGTCTTGTAAATATAACATTGACTATTCTGTTAATCATTTCAGTTGTCGGTGCGCTGGGTGTCGAAACTACTTCCTTTGCGGCTCTGTTGGCATCTGCCGGTGTGGCTGTCGGTATGGCGCTGTCCGGTAATTTGCAGAATTTTGCCGGTGGACTGATAGTGTTGCTGTTCAAACCTTACAAAGTAGGTGACTGGATTGAAAGCCAGGGCGTTTCGGGGACAGTGAAGGAAATTCAGATCTTCCATACTATTCTGGCTACGGGAGACAATAAAGTGATTTATATTCCGAATGGCGCAATGAGTAGCGGAGTAGTGACCAACTATAACACGCAGACTACTCGCCGTGTGGAATGGATTGTCGGCATCGACTACGGAGAAGATTATAATAAGGTAGAGCAGATTGTCCGTGACATATTGGCGGCTGATTCACGTATCCTAAACGAGCCTGCTCCGTTTATTGCTCTTCATGCGCTGGATGCCAGCAGTGTGAATGTGGTAGCTCGTGTATGGGTGAACAATGGAGATTATTGGGGAGTATATTTCGATATTAATAAGGCTATTTATGAAACCTTTAATGAGAAAGGTATCAATTTCCCATTCCCGCAACTTACGGTACATCAAGGGAACTGATTATTGTAAGAGCCTGTTTAAATTTTCCTGAGATTATGTTAGATAGGCTTTACCGACCAGTTTTTATTCGTCACATAGTCTC
>NZ_JANJZR010000053.1 GCF_024623065.1 Bacteroides acidifaciens | reverse complement strand
CGCGACAAGAAGAGCCGGGGTAAGTTGAAATATCAGCTATAAAATTATGACTGAAGAGAATTTAAACAGGCTCTAAGTATTATACGGGGAAAAACAAAAATGTGGCAAATCTAATAACGGCAAGGATATGGGTTATCTGGTGAAAAACGACTGTTGTATTTCTCTCTATCCGGCAGGTGACAAACTGTTTACGCAGAAGTGCGACGGCTTGTTCCTGATTGACCTGAAAAACGGACAACAGACGCGTTATCATTCTTCGCAACTGCAAAACCTCAATATCCATAGCTTGTGTTTTGCCGACAAGAACTTCCTTTGACGCTCGCTTGACAACGGAATATCATCAATTATCCTCGAACCGGCAACCTATCTATGGAAAACAAATACCGACACAGGCACTTTCTTCGATGCGACATCTTTCAACGGAAAGACTTATATCGAACTGACGTTACTTATATATACGAAGAAACCGGCAAGAAGATGCAAACTTCCATGTATCAACCTAAATTATCAAGTAGAGTATAGGCCGAAAACAATAGGAAAATAAGTTTGCCTACCTCTATTAAACCTGTGACATAAGTTTGCCTAGTTTGTCAAGCGATTGCACATGATACTTCTCAATACACTCAATGCATTGGTGAAGATAATCTTCGGATATTTCCACTCCATTCCACTTATACCAACGCTTCACCATTTCAAAACCTGCATGGTGCTTCTTTGCGATATTCCAGATTGTGATGATATCATCCTGTTGTTTTCTCAATTTTAACCGTTTCAGTTCAAGTACCCCTTTATAGATTCCGATTTCTTCATCATAGATAAGCTGTTTCCTCAGAGTCAGTTCATCATCTCCCAGAAAAGTGATATGGGTCATGAGCTGTCGTTCGTTACTGAACTCGGCTACAGCGATGCCATGGTCGGAAACAATGAAATAACCGCCATTGTTCTTGCGAGTATACAAGACATCCGTATTATTATACACAAAGTAATTGAACAAACTTTCCCCTTTGAGGTCTATTTGATAATGATCAATGTAGCGCTCTTTGTATCGTTGCATGAAGTGTGCCGTGTAATGCATTATTATATTTGAGGACTTGAAACCTGTTATTTGGATATAGCCATTGCTTGAAGCACCAATGACAGGAGCGTAAGCTTGAAATGCCAAAGCATGCATATATGAATTGTATCTCCCCTCCAGCGTCCATACATTTTTTCGGGTGGTGGTGACAGTCATACGCTGGGGCGCCACAGGAAACGGACTCGTCATCGCTGCTCTCTTACGGACTTTATCTATGAACATGTTCGCTTTGGTCGATATTGCAATGAGGTCTTTATGCGCTTCGGCATACAGTTCCTCCCGGCTCATACTTGTCAGAAACATACTTGTTTTTTTTATAGGAGACAAAGATAGTGTTTATTTTCAAACGGGACATCATCCGCCGGAGAACTTTTGCGCGAAAGGGAGTATCAGACGGATGAAATCTGTTACATTGTAGGATTTAACAATCCTTCGTACTTCGCCCGTTACTTCCAGAAACAATTCGGGATATTGCCGAAAGATTATGTGAAAAAAGGAGGATAAGAGTAAATTTCAATACCTAAAACGGTAAATCACAATATTGGCAATTTGTTTCCTCATTCGCAATGTGTGAACATTGCAAATCAACATAACTAATATCTCTTATTTTAGAACGATACTTATGAAATGTTTGGATATCATCCAATTCTTCACGGCGACATTCACTGATCTTCAGAAACTCTTCTTCTTGGTCAATGCCCAAAAAGCGTCGTCCCAATAGATTTGCAGCAATACCCGTTGTAGAACTGCCACATAATGGGTCAAGTACCCATTCTCCCGGTCTCGTCGAAGCCATAATGATACGAGAAAGCAAAGCAAGCGGTTTCTGTGTAGGATGCTTGCCGCAAGCTTTCTCCCAAGGTGCAATGGCAGGCAATCGCCAAACGTCAGTCATCTGTTTACCATCGTTTAGCTGCTTCATCAAGTCATAATTGAAATAATGAGGTTTCTTTTCATTTTTACGGGCCCAAATGATGAACTCAGTACTATATGTAAAATATCGGCATGAAATATTAGGAGGAGGATTGGTCTTTACCCATGTCACTACATTTAAAATCTTGAAGCCCAATTCTGTTAGACAGTTGGCTACAGAAAAAATATTGTGATATGTGCCTGAAACCCATATCGTACCATTATCTTTCAGCTTCTCCCGGCAAAGTCCGATCCATTCCATATTAAACTCCATCACTTTCTGTGGAGTCAGCCCCTTGTCCCAATCGCCTTTATCAACACAGACAATCTGACCATTTTGTACACTGATGCCACCATTGGAAAGGAAATATGGCGGATCGGCAAAAATGCAATTAAACTTGAAATTGAATTGTCGAAGCAACTCACAGCAATCACCATGTAGAAGCGTAAAATTGCGGTTAAGAGATTTGAAGTAAGATTCAATCATTATCAGTATCAAACACGCTGTTTATAATTTCCTCTAACATACCATGTTTCAGCATATAGAAGTTGAGAAGATAGTCTAAGTGCCGGAATCCTTTTAATAACTGATTGGTAGCTGATAACCAACATTTACCATCTGTTACCAGAGCAAAATCTATTCCTGAAGATTTTAAATCATTTTGGCGATTAATATATGAATCAATAATTTCTTCAGGTTTAGAACCAGAACCATTGTAGAAATTAACTTCAAAGTTAATGACTCTTTTCTTTTTGACATCCAACACTATAAAATCAGCTTTCCGTTCAGCAATATCCTCAGAAATATCAAATCCATAATCTTTAAGCACTTTGAATTGCTTTTGTGTCAGAAGTGTCAATGGATACTGATTGCAACAAACTTTCTCAAACAAAGGTTGGCAAGCTAATTCAAATGCTTTCCCCCCTCTATTTTTACGCCCATTAGAATCCATCCCTACCAGAACACCTGCAATATAGTCTAATGTACTTTTCTCTATTATATTTTGATACAGGTTTTTCAAACCCATTTTAACAAAAAAATCATAGTACACCTCTATACTATTTTCATCAAATAATTCAATTGTCTTTGAGAAACTATAAACCAAATGATCCGCACTATCTAATTCATCTTGAATGATTGTTAATTTTTCTCTGCCCCTATAGAGCTGTTCTCTTTCACTTTTAGCTAACCCGAATAAAAAAGGAAATAACAATCTTACACTGGGAAGTTTAGAAAGAAGGGTGACAAATTGGGATTTAAAGCTATCATCCTTACATCCTATCAAGACATCCATAGCATGAATTTCAACCAAAAATCCTTTATAACCATCTATATTGTTCCAATCAACATAATAATTGAAACCTCTATTAGTCAACAATAGATTACTAGTGAAAATCTTATTTAAGTCTTCAGGCTTCTGATTTAAAAATGCCATAATGCAAAATATTAAATGATTAAATTGCAAACTGAAAGTCATCCGCAGGATACACTACTGCAGATTCATAGTTTCTTACTAAAATCTCTGTCAACCGACCTCTCTTTGATGCATTTGCATTAACGCTACGAGAAGCATAAACCCTTTCAATTATATAATTGCCATACAATTCTTCAAAGAATGTGTCACTTGGATTATGTGAACTACAATCAGAATTGCTAAGCATCATCCTACAACCTAACCTTGTTAATCGAGCAAAGAATTGAGCCAAGCGTATTTGTTCGGCATCATTAAAACTCTCTTTTGAATAAGATGTGAAACTTGAAGTTGCACTAAGTGGACGATAAGGCGGATCGAAATAAACAAAAGTATTGTCATCGACAAATCGTTCTATTTGAGAGTAGTCACCACAGAGAATTTCAACATTCTGCAACACAGAACTATCTTCCATAATTAAAGCTTCATCACAAATGGTTGGTTTAGTATACTTCCCAAAAGGTACATTGAAATGCCCTTTAGAATTTAAACGATGCAAACCATTGAAACAAGTACGGTTTAAGAAAATAAATAGGGATGTTTTTATAACATCATCATGTTGTTCCACATTATAGGAATTTCTGATATTTAGAAAATAATCCTTTTTTGCTTCTTCACTATTGAGCTGATGAAACTCCAATTGAAGCCTTTTCAATTCTGCAATAAGAAGCTCAGGCATATCCCTTACCACTCGATAGGCAGTGGTAAGATTAGGATTCACATCATTGATAATTGCACGACCTATATTGGGGAATTTTTGTAACATATAAAACAATAGCGCTCCCCCACCTACAAAAGGCTCTATATATGTAAAAGAGTTTGCTTCGTAAAGGTCGCTAGGGAGGATGCGTTCAAATTGCGTTAGCAATTGTGTTTTACCACCAGCCCATTTTATAAAAGGTTTAGCCATAATAATTTCTATACTCTATTTTGAGTTACGAAAAACAGATTGATTGGTTATGCAAAAAGGTGCATTTTAATATCCATCTATATATTGTACTATTACAACTACAAAAGTAAGCAAAAAAAATGAAAGTCATTCAGAATTGTATAGGTAAATAGTTGAGATAGATAAGCGATAACAGACTAATCTTTACAATATCATGCTTCATTCCAATTTGCACCTTTATATTCAGTCTAATCCAATCACTGCATCACAAAGGATGCAAAGCCCTGATACACTCAATTGGGTATTAGCATATAGCCAGGCTAGCCCATAAGAGTCCGACATATATCTTTTACATGATGAATCCGGGATTCATTCTTTCAGAATTGAGTACATCTTCATATCCACCACAACACCATTTTTTACCGCATTCTTCCTCAATGTCCCCTCTAACTCAAACCCGCATTTCTCAAGGATGCGGCAAGAAGCGACATTATGTGCAAAGGGTTCGGCAAAAAGCCGGATTATATCCGTATTTTGAAAAACATATTCGCATAGCTGTTTCACAGCGCTTGTACCGATACCTTGACCCCAATAAGGCTCTGCAATGTAATATCCCACTTCGGCAGTTCTCGAATGTATGTTGCTTTGGCGGAAGGCACCTATGCTACCTATTGCCTTATCATCGACAGTTATTGCAAATGAGAACGTACTTTCCGAATCGGCGGCATTCATTGCCTGTATAAACTCCCTTGCATCATGCACTGTATATGGAAAGGGGATGCCATCCCGCAGGTTATCCAGTATATTCTTATTATTCAGTGTCTCTGCAATATCTTCTGCATCCTCTATCCGCCAATAACGTATTTTACATTCCATATTATGATTACATTTTACGATTATACCCTCTTTTTCCTGATACGTCCGTAAAACTACAAAATTAATCCAAAACCGGAAATAGACTTGATTTTATTTTTCCAAAAGAAGAAGAACGGACTGCTCAAATATAACGACAACAACTGGGCAGTTCTCAAACCGGGAGAACGAAGTACCGTACGAACATTCTGACTTCTTACATACTGAGTATCTGAATCAAATAGGAATATCTGAAAACAATAAAGAACAAAAACAAAGCAAATAGTAGAATGCGGAGATTGTACTCCGAATCTACTATTTGCTTCCCTAACCATTTTACAAGAAAAATAAAATGAATTATTCAGGAATGGTATGATACATCAATCATTAGAACTGATGCATCCTCAATTCCTTATCAACCAATATTCCGTCTTTCAAAGTCAATTCAAACTTCACTTTACGTTTCGCTTTCAATTTCAGGATAAACAGTTCTTCCGAACCGTTCAATGACTCCTGTTTGCCTAGGTTGACAAACGTAGGATAGAGGGATTTCACGCCACTGGTATGCATGCGGTCGTAAGTGAGGTTTTCCATTGCTTTCATATTCAATGATTCTACGCCTACGAACTCATAGTCATTCTGGTCGTAAGGCAAGGCAAAGCTAAGTGCGTTCACTGCTTTCAGGTCATTGCCTTTGACACGAATTTCAACGATTTCATCCTTCTGATACAGCCGTTTCGGGGTGCTGATTGACAAAGAACCCGATACTTTGAGCGTATCCTTTCTGCCGATACCGCCTTCAAGCTGGGTGGCTACCACGGATATGTCATAAGCGTCTATCAGGTCATTCATGTTTATATCACCTTTGCTGATATATCCCTCATAGTCCGAATCTCCACGGCGCAAACCTGTGTAGTTCATATAAGAAGTCAGGTCGTTGCGGTCAATCTTGCCATCATTGTTGATATCTCCCTGCAGGTAGCTGGCTGTTCCGGGCACTTTGAATATGTAGAGTTCACGACCGGAAGCGTAGTTGCCCACACCTGCCGTTATATTGAGCTTGATATAACGTGCGGTAGGATGGTTGGCAAATTCAAAGACTTTCACTTCACCATCACGTTTCCAGTCGAATGCTCCAGCTTCCGTCCAGTGCTCCTTGTCCATGCTGTAAGACACGGAACCTTTCAGTATCGTACCGTTTCCGGCATCGGTGCGTGGCAGGTAGTGGAACTTGTCAAGCTGGTTAACGGTCTTGAGGTCGATAACCAAATCCAGAGGAATAGCGTTGGTACGGTATTTTGTATGCCAGTTGTCACCAGACTCGGCAAAGTCGAACAAACGGTTGACACCGAATCCTCCCTGTGAAGGAGCGGTAGATTCACCTTCAATGCCATGGATGGCAAATTCCAGCGGGTTCGCTTTCGTAGTTACCTGGATAGCAGCCCAATCGGAAACGCCGTCCTTGTTGACTGCACGCACTTTGAAAGAATAAGGAGTCTCGGCTTCCAGTCCTTCAAACAGGAGATAAGTGTTGCGGATGGTCGTGTAGAGCATTCCGCCAAACTCGATTTCATAGAAGTCGGCATTGGATACCTTGTCCCAGGTTGGTTTCAAGGTGTATGCTTCCCGGTTTTCTTCGGTTACCTGCGCATTCTGCGGAACTGTCAGGGCTCCGGTGGTTACACGATAGCGGTCGGCAGCTTCAAAACGGAAGCCTTCCACGTTTACCGTGGTCTGACGGGCGGTAATATCGGTAGCAGCCAGTCTTACACGTACTTGCGGATTCTTCGTGATGGTCACTTTTTCGAATTCGCTGCCTTTTGTGGCAAACTTGTTCAGATTCGGAGTTTCTTCATACCAGAAAACATTTTCACCTTTCAGGAAGTCATCAACTGTATTTACTTCTGTCAGTTTCACGTTTTTGCCGTTTATCTTGACTGACAGTTTCTTCGGCTTTTCGGTGACATTGATACGCAGTTCCGTCTTTTTATCTTTCACGAAGCCGTCGAAGTTGCCGGCTGCCGGATGGATGGTAATCGTCAGGTTATTCTTTTTGGCATTCACATCGGATTCAATCAGGGTAGATACGGATTTCTCCTGGCGGTAAGCTTCCGTCACGCCGTCATCGTCATACTCAACGGTAGCGGTATGGCGGTTCGGGTAAAGCTCATAGATGCGTATGGACGGGTCTATCTCGCTGACATTGTTGTGGGGGTGGGTCATCGGGATGATAGAGCCGTTTTTCACAAATACGGGCAATTTCCAAATCGGGGTATCGAAGTTGTTGAGGATACGGTTGCCCTCGTACTTCTCACCGGTAAAGTAGTCAATCCAGGTTCCTTCGGGCAAGTAGATGCCGTCACGGATGTCATTGCCTTTCTCGTCGGCTTGGGTATTCTGGTAAACAGGAGCCACGAGAAAGTCCGTACCGTACATGAACTGGTACTGCGTGGCAGGACCGTAAGTGTACGCGTTGGGGTAGTCAAGGAACATGGCGCGGATTAGCGGCATTCCGTCCACCGCTTCCTTGGCAAAACTATATGTGTAGGGGATTAATTCGGATTTCAGCTTCAGGTACATTCGGTTGATGGATGTAGCCGGTTCGCCTAAAGCATGGGGGTACTTCTCATTGGCGCCCCAGCCATCCATATTCAACTGCATGGGGGTAAATGTCTTCCATTGGAAATCACGAATATTGACTGTTTCATTCTTGCCACCGAAGATGCCGTCCATATCCGAACAGATGTTGGGCTGACCGGAAAGGCCGGAACCGATATAAGTCGGTATGTGGAAACGGATATATTCCCATACGCCGCCTGTCTGGTCGCCCGACCAGATGCCGGCGTAACGCTGCGTACCTGCCCAACCGTCGAGAGAGATGATAAAGGGACGGGCGTCATTGCCATAATAAGGCATGATATGTCCTACATCGGCCACACCATTCAGCCCGAAGGAGTATCCAGCTCCTACCCAGGCAACGTCGGTTTTAAGTACACGTACACCTGCGTCACGCACTTCTTTCACGATGTCGCGTTGCAGCAGAGCGCTTACACCTTCTTTTGGATGCAGGTCGGACTGTGTCCAAAGTCCGATTTCCACTCCGTTCTTACGGGCATAATCGCCCAGACTTTTCAGGTTGGCGATGTTGCCGTCCAGCGTTTCCGTCTGTCCGTAGCCGGCGCCGTAACCGTCGTTGGGTAGCAGCCAACCGAGAGGCATGTCATGGTTCTTGTAGCGGTCGATAACGGCACGCGCGGAGAACTGGTAGTTGTTTTTTTCACCGTTCAGGGATTCTTTGATGCCGCCGTTGTCTTTCTGGCTCTCCTTATAACGTTTTCCGTCTTCGAAGAGGATTCCTTTCTCGTCCTCTTTCCAATAGTCGCGATTGTAGGCGTTGAGATGCCCTTCGTAGAAACCGAATTTGGGCAGCAGGACGGGATTTCCCGTCAGTTGGTAAAAATCGTTCAACAGAGCAACGGCTCCATCGTTGACCATGTAAAATAAATCAAGGTAAGAAGAATTATGGGATAGTTTCACTACGTTTTTTTCTGTTGCTCCAAAGTCATACTGTCCTTTCTTGAAGGTGTACCACATCATTCCATAGCCTTTTGTTGACCAATAGAAAGGGCAGGGGGAAGCGACTCCGCCGTCTGTCCAGCTGTTCTGGTTTTCGATGGCTATCACCTTGCCTTTGTGGGAGAAACGCCCGTTCTGTACGCCACCACCATAGAAATATTCGTCCGGCTGTTCTTTCAGGGTGACGGTCACTTCTTTCGGACTGAATGCTACCGGAGCAGTCTGTTCGATGACACATACGTTTGTTTCGAGGTTAAAGACTTTCATCAAAGATGTCTGTTTGTCGAACTCAATCCGTACCTTTCCGGTGGTCAGAATGATACGGCCGTCCCTGTCATTCAGTGCAAGGCCGGATACCTTGCGGCGGGGCTGGTCAACAAGTATTCGCGCTTCAGGTTTCGCTTCGGGATCACGAATGATGCCTCCGGAGTTATCCTGAAAAATACGGAAGATGTTCTCTCCGTAGAAGTCGATAGTTATCCGCTGGTTGTTTGTAAACAGCACATCGACTGTGGTCGGATTTACCTTTTCCGCCCGAAGGATACCTGAAGTTTCGGATGCTTGTATGGAAAGAAACGAAATGGGATGTAATAACAATACCAGTAATGCGATAAACTTGAGATACCGCGAAGAAAGAGAATGACTGTTTTTCATGCTTTATTTATTTAGAATTAGACATAAGATGCTTTTCGTAATACAATGATAAATACACGTAAATCTCTTGCTACCCTAATTTTATAGCCTTTTTTTTAATTATTCTTTGTTCTTATTACTTTTTTTCACTATTCAAAGGTAATAATGAGGGAAACGACTGTTTACTATCGAACCGACATGCCCCATGCTCGGGGATACATACGGAGCAGTTCGAGATTATTCTTTCCGGCTTGTTCGACCTAGTACCGAAACAAACCGAGCCATGTACTTAAGTTACTCAAATCTTCTACATCATTTCATCGAGTGTAGTACTTGCTCCAAGCCATTCTTCTACTCGTTACAAACAAATCTCCTACTAACTATCAAAGTAGAAAAACCGTTTTCAGCCTTCAGTTCCTCAAAAAAGCTCCTTTTCATCGGTCCTTTTCACTGAAAGCACACCTGAAAGCGAAAATGTATAATTCCGGTTTCTTCTGTTATACTTACTTTCAACAGAAGCTTTGCTTTATTCAGCCCACATGTTAGTATGTTTCGGCCACGAGTAAGCAGCCATAAGGCCACATCACAACTAACTTTTGCCTACGTACTGGATATATATGTCTACCGGCAAGCCTGAAAAAACGGAATAAGTTCAAATCCGTACGATTATGAATAAATAGTCACATACTAATAAGAAGCTGTTGTAGGAATACCCTCCTTTTCCAGTAAAGCGACAATCCGGTCCAACTCTTCATGAGTGGCTTTCTGCAAATCATGGTCGGGCGTTTCACGGTCAATCGTATATATCATCACTTGTCTAGGAGCAATTTCTTTGACTGCTTCTATCCAGGGAAGTACATATTTATCAGATGTATTATCCATATCTTTTCCCTGATGACCACCTTTCAGGAACATTGTCTGTACGATACAGTTTCCCTTGAATTCTTTCATTTTCTCAATAACCTTCTTCACGGAATATTTTCCGTTCGGACGGTCTAATTGACGGATATATTCTTCGTCCACCGTATCCAGTTTCAGAATATTATTATCAATCTTATTAAGCGCATTAAAGACTGCGGGACGGTCGATAAACGTAGAATTGCTTAAAACACTCACTTTCGCTTTTGGGAAATACTTGTCGCGAAGCGCAAGTGTATCTTCTATGATTTCCGGGAAATAGGGATGCGCAGTCGGTTCACCGTTTCCGGCAAATGTCAGTACATCGGGGGCGGGGCCGTTTGCCTGCATGTCTTTTAGTTTCTCTTCGAGAGCTGTGCGGACTTCTTCACGGGTAGGAAGAAGTTTCTTCGTACGACGTTCGGCATTGAAACCACACTCACAATAAATGCAGTCGAATGAACAAACCTTACCGTCGTCCGGCAATAGGTTGATTCCCAAAGAAACGCCCAAACGGCGGGAATGAATAGGGCCGAAGATGGGCGAAGGAAAAATAACAGTCATATTATTATCGTCATTTAATCATAAATTACAGCAAAGATAACCCAAAACTTACAGGTTACCCTATCTGTACAACCATTTTTTCATCATCTCAAAACAAATTACCGCTATCCAACAATACTCAAGAAACAGAAGATATATTACTTGATTCTCTTCATAAGTCAAAGTATACATATCACGTACTTCTACTTGGGGGGGGCGTTGCGCCAAGCTCTTTCATAGCTTCACGAATACGCAGAATACGGGAATCAAGAAGTTGCGAATCGACTCCTATCATTTTATCAGTTAATTGCGAAGTCAACTCTACATATCCTCCATGAATATTTTGCTTGTGCAGATAGTCAATGCAATGTGTACGGATGATTGTATAAAAAGGATACATTAAAACTTGATACGCAGCTGCATTTGTATATCTGCTTTTTTATTTCCCCGGATTAAATCATTGCCAGAACCAATCTCCTTCCGGTCCAAATAAACGGTTTCCCCGAACTTGGTTATGAACAACCAGTGTTTGTTCAGTTCATACCTCAAACGGATGCTACACCGGAACCCGTGACCCTGGAATGAAGGAGTATAAAATGTATAGAGCAATCCTTTTTCGGATGCATACGTACGCGAATCATAACTGTCTGTAGAAAAGTAACTGCCCTGAACGTCAGCAAACAGCCTGGTCCAAGGCAGTCGGGAGGATATCATTTGTGTAACCTGATATCCTTTATCAGCAGCTCTGTCCTGAGAATGAAAATGATTATAATCTAAGGTTGTACGACTGCTTAACACATCTCCTAAAGAATAGTTCAAACGATAACGTAATTGGTGATGAAAAATAGGAAGTGTTAGCGTTCCTTTACTTCCTGTCAGGTCACGCTCTTTTTGTTTATAACGATATCTCAAATCCATTGAGAGATTAGCGCGCGGGGTAAAAGTAGCTTGGAGCAGTCCGTCTGTTCCACGGGAAGATTTACTGACCCGGTATCTTTTCCAAGGAAAAGAAAATAAATCGAATGAAGCGAAGAATTTCCAATAGGCAAAAGGAGAAGCCTCCATGCCGATATAATATCCCTGTTCATTTTGCGTCGTACTTCCTTCACCGAAAGAATGGGCGAACATGGCCCAATAATCATAAGAATAGAACCGATGTATCAACATGATTTGAGTGTTTTGAATCGGTGAATATTGCAAACGATTCAAAGATGCCCAACCTTGTTTTCCAATGGCTGTTTCTCCCTGAAAAGAAAAACGACGCCAGCGGTAAGCATAATCTATCCCCAGATTATAGAAGTTGTTTCCATGAAGATTGTATTTTGAATAGCCTGTTAATTCCGGTTCGTATGGTCGGTTGAAAAGGTAGTAAATACCGGTGATACCCAGGTGGATACGGTTGTGTTGATAACTCACGTGTCCACCTGTCAGTTGCATGGTGAGCAGGTTCTTTTTATCTGCTTCTTTTTGGCTTCGGTGCAGTCCGGTTTTATGGATAGAGGTGATTGCTTCGTCAGTGATTACTCCATCCAATGAACGGTGTGAATAAAAACCAGTAATATCCCAATCTTTAGATAAGGCAATAGTAGCCGCCACTCCCCGGAAATAATTGTATTCATCCGTAGAAGAGTGTTTCTTTATCCCACTGCTACGATTGTTGAAAGAAGAAGCATAAATTGTCTTTCCCATCAGATAATCCGTACTAATCACCAGCCCCTGACCAAAACTAAGCCGATAGTTGCCGACAGCCAATGCTTTCAACCGTCCACAGTTTTTCAATAACAGATAAAAGGAATAATAATCGTATCCGTAACGATTGTGCAAAGCTCCCAAAGGTTCTCCGGCGTCTTTCTCGGCAACGACTCCAGCGTAAAGCCGGTCACTATATCGAAAGCTATATTTCACTGAGTTATAAACAGCAGGTCCCAGATAGGTATGTTCATAACCTTTTCGCTTGTAAAATGGTATATCAAAGCGAGTTAAGAGTTCATTCTTTCCATACTTGGCTGCGCTTTTCAACAGGCTTTTCCACCGAAAGGCAGGTTCATTGTCAATAACTTTTATACAGACAAAAGGCAACAAATGCTGGATAGTCTGCCTATCCATGTCCTCTATTAACTGAAGTTCATAGATGGTTTTCATCTGTCCGTGTATATAGATATAAGCCAGCAGATGTTCAATCTGAATAGCACTCAGGAAAGGAAACTGTTCGAGTTGTTCACGGGTAGCAGTATTCAAATTAACGGGTTCTTGCAGACGATTGGAAAGTTCTTCCAATTCATTCTCCCAATTCAAGGTATTAACAGAGTTATCAATATCGTTATTAACAGACAAATCTTCAAGAATATCTTCTAAAAGACTTTCAGAAGGGTTTTGAGCACTACAAGCAGGAATTATGAACAGGCTGTTTATAATACTTATCAACCGAATAAGTTGAGTCGTTTTCATCAATAAAATGTATATTATCTTGTTGTATCCTTACGAGCAAGGCCGCAAAGATACTTTAAATAGGTTAACATCGAAGAGAAATGTCTGAATAATAAAATTTTAATCCTATTTTTGTATCGTGAAAAGGAGGCTTAACATAGTAATAATAACACTGTTTGCTATTGTTGGCTGTACACTGCATGTACAGGCTCAGGAGAAGCAAAGCATGAATGGATACTTGGTTCCGATGTGTATCTACAATGGAGATACGATTCCATGTGTCCAGTTAAGAACTGTGTATATCTTCCGCCCACTAAAGTTCAAGAACGAAAAGGAACGCCAGGAATATTACCGACTGGTACGGAATGTAAAAAAGGTATATCCTATCTCCAAGGAAATTAACCAAGCTATCATCGAAACTTACGAATATCTTCAGACTTTGCCCAATGAGAAAGCCCGCCAGAAACATATCAAACGGGTGGAAAAAGGTTTGAAAGATCAATATACTCCCCGAATGAAAAAACTCTCCCTAACACAAGGGAAACTGTTGATTAAATTAATAGACCGCCAAAGCAATTCTACCAGTTATGAACTGGTGAAAGCATTTATGGGACCTTTCAAAGCGGGGTTCTATCAGACATTCGCTGCGCTGTTCGGTGCCAGTCTGAAAAAAGAATATGACCCGCAGGGTGAGGATAAACTAACAGAACGCGTGGTGTTGATGGTGGAGAACGGGCAAATCTGAAAAAACAATCGTGGATTGATAAGTTTATCACTCTCTCTCTCCTACATAAACTTACTGAATTTATCAACTACTCAGATATATCAGTTTTCATTATCAGTTACCATTATCAGTTACCGGTTATCATTTCAGCAATTAACAGGCTTCCCGCAAGGTGTTAATTGCCGCTTTCTCAGAAGTTAATACTTGAGTTCCCAGCTATTAATACTTATCATGCAGGCTGTTAATACCTGACAACTCAAGTATTAACAGCCTGCAAACGGATTATTAACAGCGATAACAACTGTCTGCCCGACACTATCATTCCACTCTATGGTTCTATACGGCTACGTATAGTTATAAACAGCAAACAACTATTGATTATGAACAAATTAACTAAGCTATCAACCCGTTATAAACAACTTATTAACCAATCCTGTATCATGACTATGAACGTAACTTTTTGAACAAATCCCAAATCACAATACCGGTTGTTACGGAAACATTCAGAGAGTGTTTGGTACCATATTGAGGAATCTCTATGCAGCCATCCGAATGGTCAATAACCTCCTGTTGTACCCCTTTCACTTCGTTTCCCATTACGATGGCGTATTTCTTGGTTTTATCCAGTTCCAGTTTGTCCAACATGATGCTTCCTTCCGCCTGTTCTACGGAATACACGATATATCCTTCTTTCCGGAGGTTATCAACAGCATCAACAGCGTTATTAACATACTTCCAGTCGACAGTGAACTCTGCACCCAGTGCAGTCTTATGCATTTCAGGATGTGGCGGAGTGGCCGTTATACCACACAGATAGATACATTCAATACGGAAAGCATCCGAAGTACGGAACACAGAACCTATATTGTGCAAACTACGAATATCATCCAACACTACCACCAGAGGCAGTTTTTCAACCTGTTTAAACTCTTCGGCACTGATACGGTTCAGCTCTGTTATTTTCAGTTTACGCATACGTCTTTTCTTTTATTATGTTCTCGTCCACAAAGGTAATTCTTTTCAGTTAACAAGGTGTTGATAACGGTTTAAAACCTGTCAAAACTATCGGCAAAGATTTTGAAAAATAATTCTTGCATTATTCAAAAGAAGGTATAAGAGGCCTTCGTTATGAACATTCCAAAAAACTAACCCAAAACTTTCTACACAGACATAAACATATTTTTCAGCACTTATCTGCCTGTTTATATCCATAAAGTTTTTAACTTTGCACTTTATCAACAGGGAGTTAATAGCAAACTTCCATTTGACGGCATTTAACGATGCTTTCATTGATAATGAAGCAAGTAGGATAGGACATCTTGCCCTTTACATCAGTTCATAACCGACTCATAAAGCAGAAGTATGGACTAATAACTTATCCGGCAAGAAAAACCGTATTTATTTGCTAACACTATTAACAGGCTATCATCACTAACAAAGGATTTTTTTTAAAAGGAAAGAAATAAGAATATTATTATGAATGAACTCATAAAGGCTATAAACGAGCTGAAGAAAGAAAAGAATGCAATCATTCTGGGACACTACTACCAGAAGGGGGAAATACAAGACATCGCCGATTACGTTGGCGACAGTTTGGCATTGGCTCAATGGGCAGCCAAGACGGAAGCGGACATTATTGTGATGTGTGGCGTTCACTTTATGGGGGAAACGGCAAAGGTGCTTTGTCCGGACAAGAAAGTGTTGGTGCCCGACATGGCGGCAGGTTGTTCGTTGGCGGACAGTTGTCCGGCGGATCAGTTTGCACAGTTTGTCAAAGAGCATCCGGGATACACCGTTATTTCGTACGTCAACACGACAGCTGCCGTGAAAGCAGTGACAGATGTGGTGGTGACTTCCACCAATGCGAAGCAGATCGTGGAAAGCTTTCCCAAAGATGAGAAAATAATCTTTGGTCCGGACCGGAATCTCGGAAATTATATCAACTCAGTTACGAACCGTAATATGTTGCTTTGGAACGGAGCTTGTCATGTGCATGAACAATTCTCTGTTGAAAAGATTGTGGAATTGAAGACGCAGCATCCCGAAGCATTGGTGCTGGCACATCCCGAATGTAAGAGTACGGTTTTGAAGCTGGCGGATGTGGTAGGATCTACGGCTGCATTGTTGAAGTATGCCGTGAACCATCCGGAAAACACGTATATTGTGGCTACCGAATCGGGTATCCTGCATGAGATGCAGAAGAAGTGTCCGCAGACGACGTTTATCCCTGCTCCTCCGAACGATAGTACGTGCGGATGTAACGAGTGTAGTTTTATGCGGCTGAATACGTTGGAGAAGCTGTATGAGTGTCTGAAGAATGAGTCACCGGAAATAACGGTAGATCCGGAGGTGGCGGAGAAGGCAGTGAAGCCGATTCAGCGGATGTTGGAGATTTCGGCTAAGTTGGGATTATAATCAGCTTTAAAGTAGTTTCTGTTATTGAATTAAAAGTATTCGGTTAATAAATTTGTACTATTTCTATTCTCCGTCTTCCCGAAGGAGGGGCAACCATACGGACGAAGTTACATCGAACTGACGTTATAATAAAACTCGAGCGTCTCCACATTAAAATGAAGACGCTCGAGTTTTATATCAAATAAGATTGTTTTTATTTTGCTTCTTCCGAACTTTGAAGCATCTGGAACAACTTATCCAACTTCGGAGCCATAATAATCTCCGTACGGCGATTCTTACTTCTGCCTTCTACTGTTTCGTTGTCATCAACAGGCATATATTCACCGCGGCCGCTAGGCTGAATCTGCAAAGGATTTACATTGTAATTCTTGATGAGAATACGAACTACGGAAGTGGCACGAATCACGCTCAAATCCCAGTTATCCTTAAACTGTACCGTATTGATAGGCTTGTTATCCGTATGTCCTTCGATGAATACATCAATATCCGTCTGTTTGTTCAATACTTCGGCCAGTTTGCCAAGCGCTTCTTCACCACGTTTGTCCAAACGGGCACTTCCCGACTGGAACAGCAACTTGTCCGACATTGCCACATATACTTTTCCGTCTTTCTCGCGAACGGTCAGTTCATCACTGCTGAATCCTAATAGCGCATCTTTTACGCTGCTCAACAGTTTCTGTACTTTCTCGTTTTGAGCATTAATCATCTGTTGCAGTTCGTTGATGGTGCGTTCTCTTTCGTTCAGTTCATTCTTTTTCTGGTTCAACAGTGCATTCAGTTTTTCCTGTTCAGTCATGTTGACATTCAACATACTCTGATACTGGCGGATACTGTTTCCCATCTTTGTAGTATCACGCAAAAGATTCTTGATTTGTGCCGATATTTGGGCGTTTGTATGGCGGCAGTCGGTCAATAATCCTTGCAGACTATCTTTGCTTGCGGTAGCCGCCATTTCTGCAAGCATGAACTTCTTTTTTGTCACACACGAAGTGCATAATAGGAGCGTAAGTAAAGTAAATAGAGTAATTTTCTTCATTGCGTTTTATGTTTTAAAGAGTACGGATAATCAGTGTTGCAGGAATTCGCAGAGCTTCTGCACAGCCAGCGCACGGTGACTAATTTTATTCTTTATATCATTTCCCAGTTCGGCGAAAGTCTTGTCGTAACCTTCCGGTTTGAATATGGGGTCGTAACCAAAGCCCGAATCACCCCGTTTTTCCTTGATTATTTCGCCTTTTATCACTCCTTCAAAGAGATATTCTTTTCCATCGAGTATCAACGAAATAGCGGTGCGGAATTGTGCTTTACGATTTTCCTTTCCGTCCAGTTCGTGAAGAAGTTTGAGCATATTAGCCTGGGCGTCGTGTCCTTCACCTCCTGCATAGCGGGCGGAATAGACTCCGGGAGCTCCGTTCAAGGCTTCCACTTCCAATCCCGTATCATCGGCAAAACAATCCAGATGATAGTTTTTATAGATATAGGAAGATTTTAACAGCGCATTTCCTTCCAGTGTTTCAGCTGTTTCTGGAATATCCGTTTGGCAACCGATATCATTGAGACTTAGTAATTCCACTTGATCTCCCAGGATAGCGGCTACTTCTTCCAGTTTATGAGCATTATTGGTAGCAAATACAAGTTTGCGTTTCATCATCTTATTTTTTGTTTTAACAAGGTTGTTCACTACTTATCAACCGATTATTATTTCACTTTCAGCTTATCGAATCCTTCGCCATACACACCGATAACGGAACTTTGAGAGATAAAAGCATTCGGATCAATGCGTTTTACCAAACGGAAGATGTCGAGCGACTGGCGTTTCTTCGCCAATACGACAAGTACTTTTACGTCTTTCTTGCTGTACCATCCCGTTCCGTCGAGCACCGTCACCCCACGGTCGGCATCTTTGATGATGCTGTCGGCTATTTCATCATATTTCTTGGAGAAGATGAGAAACTGAACCGATTGCCGGGCGCTGTTGATAATCCAGTCGAGCACGATGCCGATGATAAACAGCGTGACGAAGCCGAAAATAACCCGGCGCCAGTCGTGGAATATGAAGTAGCAGGAAGTGATGATGATAATATCGCACAGCATAATCATACGTCCTAACGTCACGTCTTTGTATTTGTTGACGATGGCAGCGATGATATCCGTTCCGCCGGTACTTCCGTTATAGTTGAATACAATACCCAGTCCTATGCCACACATGACTGCACCGATGATGCACGCCATGAAGTCCTGTCCCGGTCCGAGTAGCAACGGTTGACCTTCGGGAGTCATGTCCGGCGCCACAACGTAATTGTTGACCAACAGTTGGAATAACCAAAGCAGGAAAGTAAGGCTGAAGATGGCGTATGTCGTTTTGATGCTGAACCGTGGACCCAATATTCGGAAAGCAAACGTCATCAGTATCGCATTGATGACGAAATATGACCATTGGATGGGAAATCCGGTAGAATAGTAAATGATAGCGCTGATACCGGTAGTTCCTCCGGTAGTTATCTGATAGGGTAACAGGAATGCCGCCCATCCCAGAGAATAACTAATCAATCCGAGAGTAATGTAGACATAGTCTTTCACTTCTCTCATTATTTCCGCTTTTGCCAGTTTATACATAGGGTTTATAATTTGTCGAGGCACGGATTACACGGATTTCGCGGTTCTGATTAATTCCAAACGGTGTTATCTGTGTAATCCGTGCCTCATTTGTTTTATACTACAACGTTTACAATTTTCTTCGGAACGACGATAATCTTCTTCGGAGTCTTGCCTTCTATCCATTTCTGCGAACGTTCATCGGCAAGCACAGCTGCTTGAATGGCTTCCGAGGATTCGTCTGCTGCAAACTCCATGTTAAAGCGTGCCTTTCCGTTGAAAGAAATGGTGTAGTTGACGGTATCTTCTTTCAGATACTCTTCGTTGTATGCGGGCCATACGGCATCGCATACGGAAGTATCGTGTCCGAGTGTGTGCCACAATTCTTCGCAGATGTGCGGGGCGAAAGGAGTGAGGATGATGATGAATTGTTCCAGCACTTCTTTCTTATTGCACTTAAGGGTGGAGAGTTCGTTGACGCAAATCATGAAGGCACTGACGGAGGTGTTGTAAGAGAACTGTTCGATGTCTCCAGTCACTTTCTTAATCAGCTTGTGCAGGCTCTTGAGTTCGTCCTTTGTTGCCGGTTCTTCTTTTACGAGGTATTCGTCCGTGCGGCTGTAGAACAGCGACCAGAATTTCTTGAGGAAACGATGCACGCCGTCGATACCGTTGGTGTCCCACGGTTTGGACTGTTCTACCGGGCCGAGGAACATTTCGTACATACGCAATGTGTCTGCTCCGTATTTCTCAACAATCATATCCGGATTGACAACGTTGAACATAGACTTGCTCATCTTTTCCACTGCCCATCCGCAGATGTATTTTCCGTCTTCGAGGATAAATTCTGCCGTTGCGTATTCGGGACGCCAGGCTTTGAAGGCTTCCAGGTCGAGTATGTCGTTGGATACGATGTTCACGTCTACATGGAGCGGAGTTACGTCGTATTGGTCTTTGAGATTCAGCGAAACGAATGTGTTGGTGTCTTTGATGCGGTACACAAAGTTGCTGCGTCCTTGAATCATTCCCTGGTTCACTAACTTTTGGAACGGTTCTTCTACGGTGGAAACTCCGAGGTCGTGGAGGAACTTGTTCCAGAAACGGGAGTAAATCAAGTGTCCGGTTGCATGTTCTGTACCACCTACGTAGAGGTCTACGTTTTTCCAGTACCGGTCTGTTTTCGGGCCAACCAATGCCTGGTGGTTGCGCGGGTCCATATAGCGCAGGTAGTAGGCGGAAGAACCGGCGAATCCCGGCATCGTGTTCAGTTCCAACGGGAAGATAGTCGCGTTGTCGATTTTCTCGTTTTCTACGACACACTTGTTTGTTGTATCCCAAGCCCATCTGGTGGCGTGTCCCAACGGCGGCTCGCCTGTTTCGGTGGGCAGGAACTTGGCTACTTCCGGAAGTTCGAGCGGCAGGCTGGCTTCATCAATCATATAAGGCATTCCGTCTTTGTAGTAAACAGGGAACGGCTCGCCCCAGTAGCGTTGACGTGAGAAGATGGCATCGCGCAGGCGGTAGTTCACTTTTACACGTCCCAGGTTATGTTCTTTCACATATTTCTTGGTTGTTTCAATCGCTTCTTTGATAGTCAGACCGTTGAGCGAGAGGTCGCAATAGGGAGTTGCGTCCGGACGCGGAGAGTTGCAGACGATACCTTCTTTGGCATCGAAACTTTCTTCGCTGACATCACAACCTTCTACCAACGGGCGGATTTCCAATCCGAAATGCTTGGCAAATGCATAGTCGCGGCTGTCGTGGGCGGGTACTGCCATGATGGCTCCCGTTCCGTATCCGGCAAGCACGTAGTCGCTAATCCATACGGGCACCGCTTCGCCTGTGAAGGGATTGATGGCGTATGAGCCGCTGAATACGCCTGTCACGCTGCGGTCGGCGATGCGTTCGCGTTCCGTACGTTTTTTGGTGCGGTCGAGATAAGCGTTTACCTCCGCTTTCTGTTCGGGAGTGGTTAATTGCGCCACCAGTTCGCTTTCAGGCGCCAATACCATAAAGGTGACACCGAACATCGTGTCTGCACGGGTCGTAAAGATAGTAAATTCGATATCACTGTCTTTCACCTTGAACTGCACTTCGGCACCTTCCGAACGTCCTATCCAGTTCTTTTGTGTCTCTTTCAGCGAGTCTGTCCAGTCGATGGTATCCAGTCCGTCGAGCAGTCGTTGGGCATAGGCGGATACACGCAGGCACCATTGGCGCATTTTTTTCTGCACAACGGGGAAACCGCCGCGTTCGCTCACTCCGTCCACTACTTCGTCGTTTGCCAGCACTGTTCCTAATTCGGCACACCAGTTCACCATCGTTTCTCCCAAGTAGGCGATGCGGTAGTTCATCAGTATTTCCTGTTTTTCTTTTTCGTTCTTGGCGTTCCATTCGTCGGCGGTGAAGCGAATTTCTTCGCTGCAGGCGGCGTTCAGTCCTTCGTTGCCGTAGAGGGCGAATGCTTTTTCCAGTTCTTCGATGGGGCGTGCCTGCTGTGTGTCGTTGCAATAGTAGCTATTGAACATTTTTTGGAAAGCCCATTGGGTCCAGTGGTAGTATTCGGGGTCGCATGTACGTATTTCACGGTTCCAGTCGAAGGAGAATCCGATGTTGTCCAGTTGTTCTTTATAGCGTTTGATGTTGGCGTCGGTGGTGATTGCCGGATGTTGTCCGGTTTGGATGGCATATTGTTCGGCGGGCAGTCCGTATGCGTCATATCCCATCGGGTTGAGTACGTTGAAGCCTTGCAGTCGTTTGTAGCGGGCGTAAATGTCCGAAGCGATGTATCCCAAGGGGTGTCCTACGTGCAATCCGGCACCAGACGGATAGGGGAACATATTCAGCACATAGAATTTTTGCTTCGAATCGTCTTCCGTAACCTGGTAGGTTTTCTCTTCCACCCACCTTTTCTGCCACTTCTTTTCAATTTCTCTGAAATTGTACTCCATAGTGATAAAGTTTTTATTTATAGTGATTTATACTGTTATTTCTGATTTGAGGCACAAATTTACATGTTTATTTTCAGATAACCACGCTTTCCTTATTGACTTTCTCGTTTTTATTTCGTATATTTGGAGAAATTAAAACAGAAAATAAAAGATGAAACATATAAATATTATTACATGTGTTCAATAGGTTAGGGGTGCGTAATGCACTACAGGGATAACGAATAGGCAAGAAACTGTGAAGATTCTTGCCTATTTTTGTTGCGAAAATTCTATTTTAGCTGTCGGAAGTATCCCCCAAATAGCTTATAATAAACTTGAAGTTGGTTTATGCAATATCGGAGATAAAGTGTAAAGAAGAAATCTTGACGGAGCTGATATATTTCATTTTACTTTCTAATATGATAAAATTGTCAGACTAATAGCTGTAAACCGTTTATTCTACAGATATATAAATCTCCCTTTAGACTCCCCGCTGAATTATCATTCATTCATCAAAAAGCGATTCATTATTATAGAATCGGATTGGTTTTACTTCAACGAATTCTCGCTTGAAATATATCTGAAAAAGTCTGTGTATATATTCATGTTTCCCTGTATCTTTGTGCATTCTTAAAAATATAGGTATGAAACTAAAGCACGGATACTATCATCTAATTGCTATACTGACGGTGGCTATTTGGGGACTGACCTTCGTCGCGACGAAAGTATTGATTAATCACGGACTCACTCCTCAGGAAATATTCTTTTACCGCTTTTTGATTGCTTATATAGGTATTTGGGCTATTTCTCCCAAACGTTTGTTTGCCGCTGACCTGAAAGACGAACTTTGGCTGCTAACTGGAGGGCTCTTTGGTGGTTCGCTTTATTTCTTTACTGAGAACACCGCTTTAGGCATCACACAGGCTTCGAATGTTGCTTTTATCATCTGCACGGCTCCCTTGCTCACTACTATTCTTTCTCTGCTTTTTTATAAGAATGAGAAGGCTACGAAGGGATTAATCTATGGCTCATTGCTGGCTTTGGTTGGAGTAGGGCTGGTGGTTTTTAACGGCAGTGTGGTACTGAAGCTTTCTCCTGCAGGTGATTTGCTCACATTGCTTGCCGCTCTGTCATGGGCTTTTTACAGTCTGGTCATAAGAAAGATGACGGGACGTTATCCTACCGTATTCGTTACCCGCAAGATATTCTTTTATGGAGTGTTGACTATTCTCCCTGCTTTTCTCCTTCATCCGTTGCGACCGGATTTTGATGTGCTTCTGCAACCGATAGTGTTGTCCAATCTACTGTTTCTGGCAGTTCTTGCTTCCTTAATCTGCTATATCCTTTGGAACGTGGTTTTGAAACAGTTGGGGACGATGAGGGCTTCCAATTATATCTATTTGAATCCGTTGGTTACAATGGTGGCGTCGGTGCTCATTCTCCACGAACAAATTACATGGATTACTTTAATGGGAGCAGGCTGTATCATTTTGGGCGTTTATCTGGCGGAGAAAAAATAGAATCGTTTATTGGGCATATATATCCACCATGCTGGATCTATATATTCACCACGCTGGGTATATATATCCAACAAACATCTTAATTATATCCGGTATTTGGCATATATTTGTATTTGGCCGTCCGGATATCGGACTGTCAGCATACAGGCGCAGGATAAGCCCTTTCGCAAAACGGAAATAAAGGAAATGATGAAGAAAGAAGGAGCATGCTGGATGGTGAAAAACGAGACGTACGGGCATAAAAAAAGGAGCAACGCCTTGCTCCAACCTTTGTTAACCTTAAATCTAATACTATGAAAAACACATTGCAAAGGTACGTACTTTTGTGAAAGTAGCAAATTATCCAAGTAAAATAGTATGTTTTATAACACGTTTTAATAATTTTCTTCGGTTTGTTAAGAAAAATGCGGCTTCTTTTTAAATCTATGCAACACTTATTTTGAAAATTGAAACGGGGGATAGCGTTGATTCTCTACCGAAAAACCGTTATCTTTGCTCCGACAATCGCAGTATGTACTCAATAAAAAGAAAAGGAGAGAACCGTGAACGAAGAAGAAATCGTCCTCACCCCGATGATGAAACAGTTTCTGGATTTGAAAGCACAACATCCTGATGCAGTGATGCTGTTTCGTTGCGGCGACTTTTATGAAACATATTCTACGGATGCCATCGTCGCGTCCGAAATTTTAGGAATCACACTGACAAAACGTGCCAACGGAAAAGGAAAAACTATTGAGATGGCGGGTTTCCCGCATCATGCTCTCGATACATATCTCCCGAAACTGGTTCGTGCCGGAAAGCGTGTCGCTATCTGCGACCAGCTTGAAGACCCGAAAATGACCAAGAAATTAGTGAAACGGGGGATTACCGAACTGGTGACTCCGGGAGTTTCCATCAATGACAATGTATTAAATTATAAGGAGAACAACTTCCTGGCTGCCGTCCATTTCGGAAAGTCTTCCTGTGGAGTTGCCTTTCTTGATATATCTACCGGTGAATTTCTTACGGCGGAAGGTCCTTTTGACTATGTGGACAAACTGCTGAATAACTTCGCTCCGAAAGAGATTCTTTTTGAACGTGGCAAGCGCCTGATGTTTGAGGGAAATTTCGGCAGCAAGTTCTTTACCTTCGAGTTGGACGACTGGGTATTTACGGAGACCACTGCCCGTGAGAAGCTGATGAAGCATTTTGAAACGAAGAACCTGAAAGGTTTCGGCGTGGAGCACTTGAAGAACGGCATCATTGCTTCCGGTGCCATCCTGCAATATCTCACGATGACGCAGCATACACAGATTGGGCATATCACCTCTTTGGCCCGTATTGAGGAAGACAAATACGTCCGTCTGGATAAGTTTACGGTGCGTAGCCTTGAGCTGATTGGTAATATGAATGATGGCGGAAGTAGCCTGCTCAATGTCATCGACCGGACCATCAGCCCGATGGGAGCACGTTTGCTGAAACGCTGGATGGTCTTTCCTCTGAAGGATAAGAAGCCGATTGACGAACGGTTGAATGTCGTGGAGTATTTCTTCCGCCAACCGGACTTTAAGGCATTGATTGAAGAGCAGTTGCATCTGATAGGCGATTTGGAGCGTATCATTTCCAAAGTGGCCGTAGGTCGTGTATCACCTCGTGAGGTGGTGCAGCTAAAGGTGGCTCTGCAGGCTATCGAGCCGATAAAGTTGGCATGTATCCAGGCAGATAACGCAAGTCTGAACTGGATAGGGGAGCAGTTGAACCTCTGTGTCACTATTCGTGACCGGATTGCCAAAGAGATTAAGAATGACCCGCCGTTGGCTGTCAATAAGGGAGGAGTGATTCAAGACGGGGTGAATGCAGATTTGGACGAACTACGCCGGATTTCGTATTCGGGAAAGGATTATCTGCTTCAGATACAGCAGCGCGAAAGTGAACGGACGGGTATTCCGAGTTTGAAAGTGGCTTACAATAACGTATTCGGTTATTATATTGAAGTCCGTAATGTACATAAGGATAAGGTTCCACCCGAATGGATTCGCAAACAGACGTTGGTCAACGCAGAGCGTTATATCACGCAGGAATTGAAAGAGTATGAAGAGAAGATTTTAGGGGCGGAAGATAAGATTCTGGTGCTGGAAACGCAGCTATATACGGATTTGGTACAGTCATTGATGGAGTTTATTCCACAGATACAGATTAACGCGAATCAGATTGCACGGCTGGACTGTCTGCTGTCATTTGCCAATGTGGCGCGTGAGAATCGTTATATCCGTCCGATTATTGAGGATAATGACGTACTGGATATTCGTCAGGGACGTCACCCGGTGATAGAAAAACAACTTCCGATAGGCGAGAAGTATATTGCCAATGATGTAATGCTGGACAGCGATACACAGCAGATTATCATTATAACCGGTCCCAACATGGCAGGTAAGTCGGCACTCTTGCGTCAGACGGCATTGATTACGTTACTCGCACAAATCGGCTCGTTCGTCCCTGCGGAAAGTGCGCATATCGGACTGGTGGATAAGATATTTACCCGTGTTGGAGCGAGTGATAATATTTCGGTCGGCGAATCTACATTCATGGTGGAGATGAACGAAGCGGCTGATATCCTCAACAATATTTCTTCCCGAAGCCTGGTATTATTTGACGAATTGGGTCGTGGTACTTCCACTTATGATGGTATTTCCATTGCCTGGGCAATTGTAGAGTATATCCACGAACATCCGAAAGCAAAAGCACGTACATTATTTGCTACGCATTATCATGAATTGAATGAGATGGAGAAATCCTTCAAGCGCATCAAGAATTATAATGTATCGGTGAAAGAGGTGGATAACAAGGTAATCTTCCTTCGTAAGCTGGAACGTGGCGGCAGTGAACACTCTTTCGGTATCCATGTGGCAAAGATGGCGGGTATGCCGAAAAGCATTGTGAAGCGTGGCAATGAGATATTGAAGCAGCTTGAATCTGATAATCGTCAACAGGGAATAGCAGGCAAGCCATTGGCAGAAGTGGGCGAGAATCGTGGGGGTATGCAGTTGAGCTTCTTCCAGTTGGACGATCCGATTCTCTGTCAGATTCGCGATGAGATATTGAATCTTGATGTGAATAATCTCACTCCTATTGAAGCACTGAATAAGCTGAATGATATAAAGAAGATAGTCAGGGGGAAATAAGAAGAGCTGATAAATGAAATAGGAAAAAAGGGATTAGCGATATTTGAGTCGCTAATCCCTTTTTTGTTGCCTTAAGCTATTTTCTTTTTCTTCTTATCATAGAAGAACATGAAATAGACGCCTATGATGATAAACGGAACGCTTAACCATTGCCCCATATTGAACATCATGCTGTTTTCAAAATCCTCCTGGTTTTCTTTCAGGAATTCGATGAAAAAGCGGAAGGTGAAGATATAAGTCAGGCAAAACCCGAAGAAGAAGCCGCGGTGCAGTTTCTTGCTGTAATTCTTATACAGGTAAATCATGATGAAGAACAGGATAAGATAAGCGATGGCTTCGTAGAGTTGTCCCGGATGGCGGGGGATTGCCGGAAGTATTTCACCGTTTGCTCCATATTCTTTCACACGTTCGAAAACGAATGCCCAGGGCACATCGGATGGTTTGCCGATGATTTCGGAGTTCATCAGGTTGGCAAGGCGGATGAAACAGGCGGTGATTGGAGTAGCTACGGCAATCATATCCAGCACGTCCATATAATGAAGTTTCGTCTTGCGGCAATACAGCCAAAGGGCGATGATCAATCCTAATGTACCGCCGTGGCTGGCAAGTCCTTCATATCCGGTGAATTTCCAGTTTCCGTCCGGCATGAATTTGATGGGAAGAATCATTTCCCAAAAATGAGACAGGTAATATCCTGGGGCATAGAACAAGCAGTGTCCCAGGCGTGCGCCGATCAGAATACCAAAGAAACAATAAAAGAAAAGCGGGTCAAACTTCTTTTCTTCTATCTTTTTATCCCGGTACTGGTAGTGAACAACCATATAAGCAAAGAATATTCCTACTGCCCACAGTAATCCGTAATAACGGATAGAAATGCCGAACAGGTTGAATAGTTCGGGATTCGGGTTCCAGTGGATGGATAATAGCATGGTATTCATTCTATATTGGATTAACGTTAATGATTAGATTCTTTGAATTTCTCCGCTACCATCCGGTAGGTCGGTATGTCTATTCCTTGTTCCTCGGCTGCTGCAATCATGTCGAAGAGCAAGCCTTGTATTTCCGAATCGTGTCCGCGTGCCAGGTCTTTCTGCATAGAAGCGGTACTTTCGGGGGCGAGCTTGTCAATCACTTTCAGGTTGTAGCTGACTGGGTCTTCGGGAAATTCGACGCCCAGTTTCTTTCCTAAGGCAGCGCTTTCCGTGGAAAGTCCGATAAATGTATCCCGTATCTTTCCCGGTTTTTGCACTTCTCCCATCGGAACGTCGTAGTAAGCACCCGTCACAGCCATTGCGGAGATAAACGACCATTTGATGAACGTATCCCGGTTGATGTCCGGTGAGAGGTCTACCTTTATGCCTGCTTCCTGCAAGTCTTGGCGGATAGCTTCCAGCAATCCGGGTTTCACAACTGTGCCGTGGTGAGCACCATATACCAGCCGGAATATCTTTCCCATTTGAGTGATTTCTCCTGTGCCGGATACGAAACCTACGATATAGATACATCCGTCAAGGACAGTGACTTCCGGTACTAACTTTTGTATGCGTGGCCCTGTGCCGTACACATTCAGGATAGGGATGACAACCGTGTCTTTGTGTGCTGCCCTTTTAATCAGTTCTACAATAGAATCAACCGAATAACCTTTTACGCATACAAATATCACATCTGCTTTTCCATTGAATTCTTCAGCGGTAGTTGCCGGAATCCGGAGCGTATGTTCGCCCTTCAAATCCGATTTTAGTTTCAAACCGTTCGTTTGAATCGACTGCAAATGAGCTCCACGGGCAATACAGGTTACATCTTTGCCTGCCAGCGACAAGAATCCTGCGATACTGCCGCCTACACCTCCCGTTCCTGCAATGAGATATTTCATATTGTTAGCGAATTAGTAATTAATAAGTCGTCGGTGATTGCCGATAATCACACGTTGAAACGGAAATGCATGATGTCGCCATCCTGCACCACATATTCTTTTCCTTCCACACCCAGCTTTCCGGCTTCTTTCACGGCTGCTTCCGAACCGTACTGGATATAATCGTCGTATTTGATAACTTCGGCACGGATAAAGCCTTTTTCAAAATCGGTGTGGATCACTCCGGCACATTGAGGAGCTTTCCATCCTTTTTCGTATGTCCAGGCACGTACTTCCTGTACGCCGGCTGTGAAGTAAGTTTCGAGGTTCAGGAGTCTATAAGCCGATTTGATAAGACGTGCTACGCCCGATTCTTCCAAGCCTACTTCGGCAAGGAACATCTGACGGTCTTCGTATGTTTCCAGTTCGGCGATGTCGGCTTCTGTTTTGGCTGCGACAATCAGGATTTGAGCATTCTCGTCTTTTACGGCCTCGCGTACCATATCTACGTATTTGTTGCCGTTTACCGCACTTGCTTCATCTACGTTACAAACATACATTACCGGTTTGCTGGTCAGCAGGAACAGTTCACGGGCAATCTTCTGTTCGTCTTTGGTTTCGAAAGTAACGGTACGTGCCGATTTTCCCTGTTCCAGTGCGTCTTTATATTGAACCAACACATCGTAAGCCTGTTTTGCAGCTTTGTCACCACCTGTCTGTGCCTGTTTCTGCACTTTCTGGATACGGCTTTCGATGGTTTCCAGGTCTTTCAGTTGAAGTTCGTAGTCGATGATTTCTTTGTCGCGGACGGGATTTACGCTTCCGTCTACGTGTGTCACGTTGTCGTCGTCGAAGCAACGGAGTACGTGGATAATTGCGTCTGTTTCACGGATATTGGCAAGGAACTTGTTTCCCAGTCCTTCGCCTTTGCTTGCGCCTTTCACTAGTCCGGCGATATCTACGATTTCTACAGTTGTAGGAACAATTCGTTGGGGATGCACCAATTCTGCCAGTGCGTTCAGACGTTCGTCGGGAACGGTGATTACACCTACATTGGGTTCAATTGTACAGAAAGGGAAATTTGCCGCCTGTGCTTTCGCGTTCGACAAACAGTTGAAAAGTGTCGACTTACCCACGTTCGGTAGTCCGACAATACCACATTGCAATGCCATTTATCTATTTCGTTTTTATTTAGTTATCGATAATCTGGCTGCAAAGATAGGCATTTTGGCAGAGTTTTAATATTTTGCTTGGTATTTCTTATAGAAAATCAGGAATAAAGTAAACCCAATGAGAGCAAATGGCACACCCGCCAGAGCCGGATAACGGTAGCCACCGCTAACAGCCAGTCCGCCTGCATAAGCACCGATGGCATTTCCGAGATTGAATGCAACCTGCACGCAGGCTGCTCCCAGCATTTCTCCTCCCTTTGATACGCGGATAATTAATACCTGCTCCGGACTGGATACTGCGAACAGTCCTGCCGTACAAAGGCACATCAACAGGGCTGCTGCCCATTTATAGGGAGAAAGGAAGAAGATGAGCAACAACATAATACAGATAAGTGCTTGAGCGGCAGTTCCTACTTTTCCGGGGGTGTAGCGGTCGGAGAGACGTCCGCTAATCAGGTTTCCCACTACCATACCGAAGCCGGCAAGAATCATTAAAGGCGTAATGCTTTCTGCGGAGAAGCCGGACACATTGGTAAGCATCGGATTGATGTAGCTATACCAGCAGAATACACCGCCATTACCTAATGCCGTAGCACCCAGAATCAGCCACGGAGCCGGAGTTTTAAGAAAGCGGAATTGTCCTTTAAAGCCGGTATCCTTCAGACCCTCTACATGCGGAACCCATCGCCAGATATAATATAGGATAACAATTCCCCAGATACCGACCAGCAGGAAAGTGGCACGCCAGGAAAGCATGGTACTTAAGGAAGTGCCCAAAGGTACGCCGAACAGATTGGCAATGGTCATTCCTGCAATCATGATGGAGACGGCTTCCGAACCTTTACCCTTGTCGGCCAGTTTCTCTGCAACAATAGAGCCTACTCCGAAGTATGCACCATGAGGCAAGCCGGAGATAAAACGGGCAGCGAGCAACACCCAGTAATTGGGAGCCATAGCCGCACAGATATTACCTATCATAATTAAGGTAACTAATACTAACAGAATATGTTTTAGCGGATATTTGCGAGCCAATGTCAATACAGGTGCACCGACACAGACGCCTAATGCATAAGCAGAAATGAAATGCCCTGCGGTAGGAATACTAATACCTAAATCTTTTGCCACATCGGGCAAAATTCCCATCATTACAAATTCGGCAATACCTAATCCCAGTGTGCCGAACGCCAATGCAATAAGACTCTTCTTCATACAAAACTTAACCTTAATACCTGTTACCTTTTTACCTTACTATTAGAGCCTGTTTAAAAATGACTGAAATCTTTTTCTAAAGAGGTTTCCGTATCCGCCAGATTATTTCTTTCTTTGAA
>NZ_JANJZR010000052.1 GCF_024623065.1 Bacteroides acidifaciens | reverse complement strand
ATCGTAACTAGTCATAAAAGTTTTTTAGGGCAAAGATACTAATTGTTGAGAAGCCCACATGATTTTATCGGTGAGCCTTTTTCTACCTTCAGCCGCTATCGCCTTCCAGCAAGGCGTTTGCGAATAAAGCTGAAACGGCTGAAACCGGATTATAGCATAAAGAATCAGTAAGAGAGTTTTTAGCCGGTTTGAATAGACCGGGGAAGTACTTATCCAACAGAGTGAAATCTACAAGATGATAGATACGTTCCGTCACAGTAGTTTCACGAATCTCGTCCCCTAGTATGAACGGCAGACTGCATTAAAAATAAAAGCCTTACCCGATTTTTGTCGAATGACAGCCAATCGGGCAAAGCTCATTTATATGATTTCTTCACAAAAGACTAATATAATTCAAGTCCGAATTCCTCTTTCAGTTGCATCAAAGCCTGGTTCTTCTGCGCCATCATCTGAAACTTCTCTACACGTCCCACTGGGCGTATCGTCTCTGCTACTTCACTGACCCTCACTTTCATCACTACCTGGCTATTCCTCAACCGGCTACGAAGGTATTCCTGCAATTCAGGAATCAAGGCGGTAAAATCTTTCGCTGCCATTTCATTATCCACTACAACTTCAAAAGTCGTCGAGTTTTTGAATAATGCCGGACGCAGCATCTGCATACGTTTCATTAATGCATCCTGCTCTTTCGGCAACTGTGCTGCATATTCCTGCCAATAATAATTCAAGTCACGGTCGTTGAACATCAAATCCTCTTCCGGTTGCATCTGCACCTTAGGAGCAGCAGTTGCAGCCGTATTCTGAATTTCCTGCCCACGCTGCGGATTCTTGATAGACACGCCCAGACTGGACATTTTCATTACCGGAACTTTCCGCTGTTCTTCCCTTACCATCTGGGGTACTCTTGCTCCTTGTGACGGAGTTGACGAAGCCGCCACATTCGTTGAAGAAGGCGATGCGGGCTGTGTCGCCGCAGGCATCTGCGGTTGACGGGCAACAGTAGTGTAACCAGCACCCTGTGTTGGAGTTGAAGACGGAGACGAATGAACAGGATTCTGCTGGGCAGAGGTTGCAGAAGCGACCTGCGACTGCTGAGCTGCGGCAGGCTGAGTGAATACAGGTTTTATAGTTTTCTTAGGGCTACGCCCACCACTACCGTCATCCTCCCCGGTGGTAAGCTGTGCAACCTGTATCAAAGTCAATTCTACCAGCAAACGCTTGTTCTTGCTGATGCGGTAATTCAAATCACATTCATTACAAAGCTTCATCGCCTGATACAGGAAAGGCAACGGGCATTTCTGAGCCTGCTCCTGATAGCGTTGGCGTATGCTCGCCCCCACTTCCAGCAAAGGCAATGTCACCGCGTCTTTGGCCACCAGCAAGTCACGGAAATGAGAAGACAAGCCGGTTATAAAGTGGCTTCCATCGAAGCCTTTATTCAATATGTCATTAAATAGCAGCAGGGCGTCGCTTACCTTGTTTTCAAGGAAGCAATCCGTCAGACGGAAATAATATTCGTAATCAAGTACATTCAGATTATCAATCACACTCTTGTACGTGATGTTGCCACCCGTAAAACTCACCACTTGGTCGAAAATAGACAATGCGTCACGCATACCACCGTCCGCTTTCATCGCTATCACGTTCAATGCTTCCGGTTCCGCAGTGATTGCCTCTTTCGAAGCTACATACGACAAGTGATTCACTGTATCTTCCACACTAATCCGGTTGAAATCATAAATCTGGCAACGGGAAAGGATGGTCGGAAGAATCTTATGTTTCTCCGTTGTAGCCAAAATAAAGATGGCATGACGGGGCGGTTCTTCCAGCGTTTTCAGAAATGCATTGAAAGCAGATGCGGAAAGCATATGTACCTCATCGATGATATATACTTTATACTTACCGATTTGTGGCGGAATACGCACCTGTTCCACCAACTGGCGGATGTCGTCTACCGAGTTGTTGGATGCGGCATCAAGCTCGTGGATATTGTACGACCGCTGTTCGTTAAATGCCACACAGGATTCGCATTGGTTGCAAGCCTCGCCGTCGGCAGTGGGCGTCATACAGTTTATCGTTTTGGCAAAGATACGTGCGCAAGTAGTCTTCCCCACTCCACGCGGCCCGCAAAACAAATAGGCATGAGCCAGTTTCTGGGTGGCAATCGCATTTTTCAGCGTAGTGGTCAGCGCCCGCTGACCTACCACTGACTCGAACGTGGACGGACGGTACTTACGGGCTGATACAATATAGTTTTCCATATCCGGGATTCTCTCTGTTTTTTTGAGTTCAGTGCAAATGTACATAAAAAAGTGATAAGTAATAAAGGATAAGGATAGAAGTTTTGAAGCCGAAGCGATAAGTTTTTAAGTTATTAGTTTTATCTTTGCGGGGATTAAAAGGAGAAGTCATGGGTAAACTAATCAGTATTTGGAATTTCATATGCAGACGTAAGTATCTCATTACAGTCGTCGCATTTGCCGTTATCATAGGTTTTCTGGACGAGAACAGCTTGGTGCGTCGTCTCGGATATAAACGTGAAATCAGCCTATTGAAAGAAGAGATAGAAAAGTACCGGATGGATTATGAAGAGAACACGAAGCGTCTCAATGAAATAAGCACCAATCCTGACGCTATCGAACAGATTGCCCGCGAAAAGTATCTGATGAAGAAACCCAACGAAGATATTTACGTTTTTGAAGATTAAACAATGAAACAATTAGTACCCGCTTTTTTCGCCGTCGGCGCTATAATGGCTCTTACCGGAGCTACCGTATTTATTACCGGATGGATTTACGCCCCCTATATATATACTATCGGAGCCGGATTCATCGCGTTGGCGCAAGTGAACACGCCCGTCAAAGGAAAAAGCAAAACTTTGAAACGCCTGCGCATTCAGCAGATATTCGGGGCATTGGCACTCATACTGACCGGAGCTTTCATGTTCGCTACACGCGGCAATGAATGGATAGCTTGTCTTACTATTGCCGCTATACTCGAACTTTATACCGCCTTCCGTATTCCACAGGAAGAAGAAAAAGAAAGGGCATAAAAAAGCCCGTTCATAGCTTCACAGTCTTGAACAGGCACCAACACAAACAAAATTTTAGAATTCATGTTCCGTCCTTTTTCACAAAGCACGGAACATATTAATTATCATTATTTATAAATCTTATTTCTTTACTGGAGAATATCTTGCATTCAGTCCATCCACAATTTCTTTTGTGATATTGAATGTACTGTCAGCATAAAGCAGGTTATCGAAACCTGTGTTGCTGAAGATTAAGCTATATCCATGAGTCTTGTTATACTCTTTCAGGAAAGCATTGATAGAATCGCGGAACTGCAAGCTATTCTTGTTATTTTCTTCCATCAGACCATTCTGAAGTTTGTTGCTCAATTCCTGCAGATCTTGTTCCAACTTCACCAAGCGGTTGTATTCCTGTTGAGCTCTGTCTTGTGACAGAAATGCATTATTCTCAACTTTCTTCTGGAACTCTTGTTTTTCCTTATTTAGAGCATTCGCTTTTTGGTTCAATGTCAAACGGACATTTTCGCTCTTCTTTACCATCGCCTCATTCAGATCGATACAGAAGTTATATTGTGCTAATAACGAATCGATTTCAACATACGCAATTTTCATTCCTGACAATTCAGCGTTAGCCTGAGAAGGAGCAGCAGTAATTTGATTGTCAGCTTTGCCAGCACATTGTGAAAATAAAACGATAAACGCAAGAGCAGCCAAACCGTTCATGAGGAAGTTCATTCTATTCATAATTTATAAGTATTGTTTTTTAAAAATTTAATTCATACTATCGTTCAAGGCTTTTTCCAACTCATCAATAGAAAAACGTGGCTTCTTTTGTGCTTCACGATCCTGAGACTGTACACATCCGATTCCTTTTTTACGCAACGCTTTATTTCCGCTCACGTGGCCATTAGGGAACTTACCCCCCTTAGTAAAGAATACTTTCACCCCTAATAATGCTAGGGAAATAGCAACTATTAACAAAGTTATCAGTATAGTCTCAACCATTTCTATTAATTTTGTGAGTGCAAAGATAGGCTTTAATGAGATATGAGTTCAGATAAGTCAATCAAATTAACCATATTTAGCAATAGAAGAAGCGAAAACAGCCCTTCTATTCCTATTATAAAATAAAAACAGCATGGAAAAAAAAGACTTAAAGCCGACTGGCGTATTCAAGTATTTCGAAGAAATCTGCCAAGTACCACGCCCTTCGAAGAAGGAAGAGAAAATGATTGCCTACCTGAAGGCATTCGGAGCAAAACATAATCTGGAAACCAAGGTGGACGAAGCCGGCAACGTATTGATTAAAAAACCCGCTACTCCGGGAAAGGAAAATCTTCAAACCGTCGTATTGCAATCACATATCGACATGGTGTGCGAAAAGAACAATGATGTTCAACATGACTTCCTCACCGACCCCATCGAAACGGAAATTGACGGTGAATGGCTGAAAGCCAAAGGCACCACTCTTGGAGCCGACAACGGTATCGGTGTAGCCACCGAATTGGCCATTCTGGCTGACGACAGCATTGAACATGGTCCGTTGGAATGTTTGTTTACCGTAGACGAAGAAACGGGGCTTACCGGAGCTTTCGCCCTGCAAGAGGGTTTTATGAGCGGTGATATTCTTCTCAACCTTGACTCTGAGGACGAAGGAGAAATCTTTATCGGATGTGCCGGCGGCATTGACTCCGTAGCCGAATTTACATATAAGGATATAGAAGTTCCTGCCGGATATTTTTTCTTCAAGGTGGAAGTGAAAGGGCTGAAAGGCGGTCATTCCGGTGGCGACATTCATTTGGGAAGAGGAAATGCGAACAAGATTTTGAATCGTTTCCTCACCCGCATAGCCAATAAGCACGATTTGTATCTTTGCGAAATCAACGGTGGCAATCTGCGCAATGCCATTCCCCGCGAAGCGTATGCTATCTGTGCTGTGCCCGAAGATGCGAAACATGATGTTCGTACCGAATTGAATATCTTCGCCAGCGAAATAGAAGATGAATTGTCCGTTGTAGAACCGGACTTGAAACTGGTTCTCGAATCGGAAGCTCCCCGCAAGACTGCTATTGACCAAAGCACAACCGACCGTTTGATGAAGGCCTTATATGCCGCCCCTCATGGTGTATATGCCATGAGCCAAGACATCCCGGGACTGGTGGAAACGTCTACAAACCTTGCTTCCGTGAAAATGAAACCTAATAATGTCATCCGTATCGAAACCAGCCAGCGCAGTTCCATCTTGTCTGCCCGCAATGATATAGCGAATACTGTACGTACCGTATTCCTGTTGGCGGGAGCAAACGTTACCTTCGGTGAAGGTTATCCGGGATGGAAGCCGAATCCACATTCGGCCATCCTCGAAGTGGCTGCCGAATCTTATAAACGTTTATTTGGTGTAGACGCCAAAGTGAAAGCTATCCATGCAGGATTGGAATGTGGCTTGTTCCTTGACAAATACCCGGCATTGGATATGATTTCTTTCGGACCGACTCTTACCGGTGTTCACTCTCCCGATGAACGGATGCTTATTCCTACTGTAGATAAGTTCTGGAAACACCTGTTAGATATTCTGGTACATGTTCCTGCCAAGAAATAACAGGCGGACCAGTCAACAAACCAAGGGTCATGGTGACAGCGAAAAACGAGTAGCTGTTACCATACTCTTTTTTGTTATGGGATTATCGGGCATCAGCTTTCTTACCCCTTCTTTTATTACGGCACAAAAGACACATTACAGGCCAGACTTCCCCTTTCAAGAAAAAGTCCCTTTCCGCGTCGTAAGCTGGAACATAGAAAACCTGTTTGACACTCATCACGACAGCCTGAAGAATGACCGTGAATTTCTTCCCGACGCGACACGTCACTGGAATTACAGTAAATACAAAAAGAAATTGGCTGATATTGCACGTACCATCACAGCGATTGGCGAATGGAATCCGCCCGCCCTCATAGGTCTTTGTGAAGTGGAAAATGATACGGTACTGCGTGACCTCACCCGACGTTCGCCTTTAAAAGAACTCGACTACCGTTATGTCATGACGGATTCTCCCGATTTAAGAGGTATTGACGTAGCTCTGCTTTATCAACGGGATTTATTCAAATTATTATCTTCCCGCCCTGTCTCCATTCCTCCTTTCGGCCAACATCGTCCAACAAGGGATTTATTGCACGTCAGCGGTTTATTACTGACAGGAGACACGCTGGATGTATTTGTCTGCCATCTCCCAAGCCGTTCGGGCGGAGTGAGAGAGTCCGAACCTTACCGGCTTCATGCAGCCCAAATTCTACGAACGGAAGCGGATAGTATCTTGCACAAACGGCTTCACCCTCAAGTTATCATCATGGGAGATTTTAATGACTATCCGACCAATAAGTCTATCCGTGAAGTACTGGAAGCGGAAGTTCCATCCTCCACCCTATCTCCATTGAAACTCTATCATCTACTCGCTCGAAAAGCCAAATCCAAAGATTTCGGTTCTTACAAATATCGGGGCGAATGGGAATTGCTCGACCACTTGATTGTATCCGGCACTTTGTTGAACCGCTCCGGCGAGTTCTTCACCAGTGAGGAAAAAGCAAACGTCTGCCTGCTCCCCTTTTTACTAATTGAGGATAAGAAATACGGTGATAAAGAACCTTTCCGCACTTATAAGGGGATGAAGTATCAAGGCGGTGTCAGCGACCATTTGCCTATTTATACAGACTTCGAGCTGATTTTATATTAATATACCAACTATCTGTAACAAATTGTTTTGTGTCACCGTATTAGAACAGTCGTAACATCAGAATGGCACAAATCATTTAATCGGAATACTGATAAACCTTCAAGTCAAACTTGGGAACCATTGCCAGCAAATGGTCAAAGATGTCCGACTGGATACGTTCATATTCTTTCCAAACTTTGTTTCGGGAGAAAAAGTAAACTTGAATACCAACATCAGGATAGCAGCCGAAGCACCTAATCCCGAAAAGACTGGCATCCGATTCACTAGAAATCAGGACTGCCAGTCTTCACTGCTACTCTCTATGCATATCTTTCAGCGATAACAATCCCGTCAGGGAGTAGTTATCACTCCTATTTCATTCATTCCTACTTTCGCGGTTGTTGCGGTAGGCGTAGTAGCCTCCAACTTAATATAACGTGCTTGTACTTTCTGACCGAAAGTAACCGTCTGCGGCAGCGGGTTGTGCATGATATTACTGAACTCACCGTTGGCAGGAACTTCCTTCCAGTTCTTTCCGTCCATGCTCACAAAGAATTTATAACGGAAAGCCATTGTCGGTTTCGCTTCCGCTTTCAAAGGAGCATAAGTAAAGCTGGCTAATGTCACCGATTTGCCCAAGTCAATCGTCAACGGAGAATCAGCGAGTTGTTTCCAGCCAGCACGAGGCAGATTATTCCAATCTTCACCCTGAACCACTTCCTGCAAAGGAGCTGCATAATAAGCGGCTACTTGGTTTATATGAGCTGTCAGACGACATTCGTCAATCTTCACCCGTAGCTGACTGGCTTTCACTGTCGGGAAACGCAGCATACGTTTATATCCGATTGTCGTACCCTTGCCTACTTCTTTCCAACCGTTATCAGTCAAAGCCTCTACAACGAAAGCCTCCACTCTCTGACCTTTCGTGATATCTTCCTGAAGCATCACTAAATTAATTTCCGAGCCCGGTTTCAAAGAATAAACGGCTTCACTACCCGAAGTGGCATTCCAGTAGTTTCTTCCTTTCTTCACCCGGTTGTCGGCAAATATCTGTTGACGGTAAGCTGCAAATTCTTTCAGACGGTTCACGTCCGCTTCATTAATCAAGCCTTTGCGGTCGGGCGGTATATTCAATAGAAGCAAGGAGTTATATCCTACCGACTGGAAATAAATATCCGACAGATGTTTCAAAGACTTCACTTTCGCATCCTCTTCCGCATGATAGAACCATCCCGGACGAATGGACACATCCACTTCCGAAGGATACCAAAACAGTTCGGTAGCTTTCTCCAACATTTTGCGGCTTCCTAAATCTTCCGCTTTGCTAAAGACACCCAGGCGTTTGTTGTTTTCTGCCGAGCGGGCATAAATTCCCGGAGTCAGCACGGTGGCATTCCATTCCGTTTCGCGTCCCAGTCCTTTTTCATTTCCTACCCAACGAACATCGTCTCCCATAATCGCCATTACTGCTTTCGGTTGCAGGCGTTGGATGGTTTGATAGAAAGCGTCCCAGTCATAGACTTGTTTCTTTCCGTTCGGGCCTTCCCCATTCGCTCCGTCGAACCATACTTCGTGCACTTCACCGTAATTGGTAAGCAGTTCCGTCAATTGGTGGATAAAGAATTCATTGTAACGGGGAGAGTCTCCATAACATTCCGCATTGCGGTCCCACGGAGAAAGGTAGATGCCGAACTTCATATCATATTTGTCGCAGGCTTTCCGAAGTTCTTTTACGACATCCCCCTGCCCGTTCTTCCAGAGAGAAGAGGCTACGGAATGTTTGGTGGTAGCTGTTGGCCAAAGGCAGAAACCGTCGTGATGCTTTGCGGTCAGAAGTACCATTTTGAATCCGGCATCTTTGAGGATGCTTACCCATTGCTCGGCATCCAGCTCGGTCGGGTTAAAAATAGCGGGGTTTTCTTTTCCATCTCCCCATTCATGTCCGGTAAAGGTGTTGATACCAAAATGAAGGAAAGCTGTCAATTCCATTTGTTGCCAAGCATATTGTTGAGGGGTGGGCACGAGACGTGCAGCCATATCCACTTTCTGTTCGAGGGTGGCATTTTGAGGAAATTCAACGTGCTTGACGTAATATCCTTCTGACTTTTGTGCCTGAACGCTTAATGTGATGGCAGAGGATAATAATAAGGTGACCAGTAGTTTGTTCATGATATAAAATTTAATTAATGCTGATAGCACAAAGATAATATAAAGGTGTGAATTTAATTACTCTAACAGAATATTTCCAACAATATTCAAAGAAAATGTGAAATCCACACCTCATTTATATAATCTAATAGCCTATCGTTTTTAAACTCATTTTATCGGATAAAGGATGAATTCAAAGCTCTGTTTCTTCAATGGAATCAGATATTGCGGCAACACACCGGGTCCACAAGTGGCCGTCCCCACACCTGCCTGCTCTGCATCCAGGTGTACTGTGTACATTCCGTCACGCTCCAAGTCATTGATATGCCGTGCTTTTTCCAATAATACATCCGAGAAAGGAATCATACTAAACTGGAAAGTACGGTTTGATTCAACAAAGATACCTTCACCGGAGTGATTCGTGAACTTCGCCCAACGTACATCAGTACGGTTGCCCGTAGACTGGGGAGTGACGTAATAGTGGAACATACGTTCGGGAGTTGTCCGGTACAGTCCGATTCTGCCGGATTGGTCACGGTCGGCATAGGTTTCATTGTCGCCACGTCCCAAATAGGAAACTTTGTCGTAAGTGTCAGCTACACGGAAGGTTAATCCCAGGCGAGCTATTGATTTCACAATTGAAGTATCCGGTTCAAAAGTAGTGTTCACTTTCAATGCACCGTTCTTGTTTAGTGCGTAGATAAAGTCAGCCGTACCAACCTTCTGCCCTTTCGCATTGAGAACTTCCACACGGGCAGTTGTCGAATTCTTGCCTTCTTTCAGTGAAACGACTTTTTGAGTTATATTGTCCAATCCTGCTTTACGCCACAGACGTGCGCCATTCTTATCGCGATTGTCATTATCAGTAGCCGGACGGAAAAGGCTCAATGCCACAGGGGTAGAAAGCAATTCTTTGCCATTCAGACTTAAAGAAGTCAAAGCTCCCGTTTCTTTATCAACGGTGAAAGTAGTCTCACCTGCTTTTTGCGGACGATGAGCCGTGGAGTTCTTATTACCGGAAAGAACAAACTGGTCATAGGCCACTTCCCAACCTTTGGCTACCATCGGAGAATCTTCCTTACGTGTCCAGCTAATATTGAGATAAGCCTCCCGATTTTTTTTCGATAACGCCACATTTCCCAATTGTATATCTATTGTAGTATGCGGCTTACAATCCAGTACTTTTGTGCCTTCTGCCAGTATTTCTCCGCTATCAGCCATAATATTCCAATGGAATATATATTCATTCAGATTGGAAAAATCGTACCAGTTCTTGATACGAAGTTTCATATTTTTCCGGTCAAGCAACGTAGTCTTGATGTTCTGATAAACTTTCTTCACTTCAAGCAGATGGGGATGTGGCTCGCGGTCGGTATTCACCAGACCATTACAGCAGAAGTTACCAAAACTCGGTATCCCTTCCGGTCCGTAGTCACCACCGTACGTCCAATACCATTTTCCGTTCTTGTCTATTTCGCGGAATGACTGATCTACCCAGTCCCACACGCTACCACCTTGCGCCATCGGTTCGTTTTCGAAGACGTCCCAATACTCTTTCAGTCCGCCGCAACTGTTGCCCATTGCATGCAGGTATTCACAAAGGATGAAAGGACGGTAAATGCCTTTCTTCGCCACATACGCTTTTATTTCGTCTACACTGCGATACATGCGGCAGTAAATGTCCGTATTGTAATTCAGTTCGGCACGTTCGTACTGCACAGGGCGGGTCTTTTCTACAGATTTCAACCTGTCGTAGGTACGTTCAAAGTTGATACCGTTTCCGGCTTCGTTTCCAAGCGACCAGATGACAATCGCCGGATGATTCTTGGAACGCTCGTACATACGTTGCGTACGATCCATGTGGGCTGTCAGCCAAGTGCTGTCTTTGGCAAGGGAAGCAGGGCCGTAACCCATGCCGTGAGATTCGATGTTTGCTTCGTCAATCATGTACAGTCCGTAACGGTCGCAAAGCTGATACCAATAAGGATGAGTGGGATAATGCGAGTTCCGGACAAGGTTGATGTTATGCTGTTTCATCAGTTTGATGTCCAGTTCCATAAGTTCCTTGCTTACCGTACGTCCGAGTTGCGAGTGCTCATGGCGGTTAGTTCCCTTCACCAGAATCGGAACACCATTGATACAGAAACGACCGTCCTTGATTTCCGAAGTGCGGAAACCAACTTCGCATCCGGTCAGTTCGGAGACTTTGCCCTGAGCGTCTTTCAGTTCAAGTACCAATGTATAAAGATTAGGATGTTCCGCATTCCAGGCTTTTACGTTCGAAATCTTCTTTTCATCAAATGCAATGAAATTGCTCAATCCACGGGATTTAATCTGAACAGCATCCTGCAAGACAGCTTTACCCGAATCGTCTTTCAATGTGTACGCAATGGAACTGGCGGTAGCGGAAGGACCTTCCACGATTACTTCCAGTCCGAAGATACCATCCTTGTATTTTTCCTTATCTAAAGAAGCGTTCAGTTTATAGTCGGCAATGTACTGTTTGGGAGTACTATATAAGTAGACATCCCGTTCGATGCCGCTCAAGCGCCACATATCCTGACATTCCAGATACGCGCCCGCACTCCAACGATACACTTCCAAGGCCACTACATTTTCTCCGTCATTCAGGACATCCGTAATGTCCCATTCGGCATTTGTTTTCGATCCTTGGTTGTATCCGAGCAGTTTCCCGTTCACCCATACATAATAGAAAGAAATCACACCTTCGCAGCACAATACCACACGACGACCTTTCCAGTCGGCAGGCACTTTGAACGTGCGGCGGTATGAGCCGACTTCATTCTTTGCATGAGGAACGAGCGGCGGGTTCTTTTTAAAGTTGAACATTTTGTCGTCAAACTCATACGTTTCGTTGACGTAGATAGCTGTGCCATAACCCTGGCGTTCCCAGTTGCCGGGGACATTGATATCCGCCCAGCCCCCGGTATAATAGGAAGGCTGATAAAAGTCTTTCGGACGATTATCGGGATTCTTCACCCAATGGAATTTCCATTTTCCATTCAGGCTCATATAAAATGGGGATTGCTCGTATCCGCCCGGCTTTTCAATATCAGAAGCATCAGCGTAAGGCCATACGTAGGTATGAGGGGCAAGTTTGTTCAGTCCTACCGCATACTGGCTTTGCCATTCAGGTAGTGGTTTCTTCTGCGCAGAGACAGCGGCAAACGTTATCAGAAATAGGAAAAGCATTCCGGTTCTCACAAACAGAGAAGATCTAAAGGCAGTTTTTATTAGTACTTTCGTATTCATTATTGAGTTTAATTTACAATTATAGTTTATATTATACTCCAGTTATCTCAGAAGTAATTCTATTCCAGTATCACCTCATCAAAATAGACTCTCGCTTCCTGACCGGGACGAACATGATTGTCGGGACATATCCCTGCTCCTTTCGCCGTCACTCGGACATAACGGGCAGATACTCCGCCCATATCTATCGAATAGTCATTTTTGTAAGTGCCTTCCTTATAGATCTCTTCCGGAGAAAAATTCAGTTCCCCTATGGTGCGATATACCCTGTTATCATCAGAAACTTCTACACGGATCATCTTCGGTTTGTGCGCTCCCATTCCATAATTGGTAATGCAACCAATGGCAAATTTATTCAATTTCTCCTTGCCCAGCAAATCTATCGTGAAAGATATAGAATCATTCCGGTTCCAGTTACACCATTCAAAATCAGTATATTTCAGGCTACCCCTCAATCCGTTGACTAGCAACTTCTCATTTTGCTTATTGCCGAGCAAAGGTTTTGCCATAGCTTTGTTACATGTAAGTTGCAGTTCTAAGGTTTCTCCCATTTGCTTGCCGTTCATAAAGGTAGCGGCTTTTACCATCTGCGTTTGCGTCACACAGATAGGACCGTCGTAACGATGCGAGGACATAGCCGGATCACTGCCATTCAGTGTATAGCGAATTTCCACATCCGGACGGAAACATTCCAAATTCACTTCCAAATGTCCGTCTATCGGTGTCACTGTCTGCTGTATGTTATACATTGAACGGGCATAGATAATTCCTTTTTCTGCAATATGCGCGTTGTATGCGTCCATCCGTTTCAAGAATCCGGACCAGTCTTTCGTACCTGCGGGTGTCCATGCCACTTCCGCTAAAGCAGCCAAACGGGGAAACAAAAGATAATCCACATCTTCCGGCTTATTACAGAACTCTGTCCACATACAAGCCTGTATGCCCATCAACAACGATTCATATTCAGGTTTCCAATCCTTTTGTACAGGTTCGTAATCAAAGACATCTTTCAGAGTGTTGTTACCGAAATACGTCACCGGTTCAAACCATTGCGGCCCCTGATAACGGATCAAGTACATGATACGCGCCGGAGTCATGATAAAACGATGTCCTTTTTCGGCAGCCTTCAAGGCAGCCGTTCCCATTCCCTGCCAACCGAGGATAATAGACTCTTCGGGAAGAAAAGAACTGTTTGTCAATTCATCCCAACCAATCACTTCACGACCTTTCTTACGCAGATAATCACTGAGTCGTTTCATGAAGTATCCCTGCAAATCCTCTTCATTTGCCAAACGCTGCTTTTTCATCCGTTTTTGGCAAAGCGGGCATTTCTCCCAATTCGTCTTTCGGGCTTCATCTCCACCTACGTGAATATAGCGGGAAGGAAAAAGTGTCAGAATTTCGTCGAAAATATCTTGCAGAAAGGTAAATACGCTATCGTTTCCTGCACAATAGATAATCTCGGAATTTTTTCCTCCCAGTCCGGGAAGTACACCGATAAAGTCTTTCACAACCGGACAGGCAAACTGGGGATAAGCAGCTAAGGCAGCGTTACTATGTGCCGGTACATCTATTTCCGGAATCACTTCAATCTGCCTATCAGCGGCATAAGCCACAATTTCCCGAATCTCTTCCTGCGTGTAGAAGCCGCCTATCGGAGTGGGTTCTCCCCGTTCCGGATTACGGCGTGAATGGAAAGGTACATCCGTACGGTCTACTCTCCACGCTCCCACTTCCGTCAAACGAGGATATTTCTTTATTTCAATCCGCCAACCGTTATCGTCCGTCAAATGAAAATGCAGTTTGTTTATTTTCAGCATCGCCATACAGTCAATGATGCGCAGTACGTTCTCTTTGGGGATAAAACAGCGTACAGGATCAAGCAATAATCCCCGGAAGCCAAAACGAGGTTCATCCTGAATAGTCACTGCAGGAATGCTCCAAATAATATTCCGCACCGGTTGTTCCGATTCTATGGCGGCAGGGAGAAGTTGGCGGATAGATTGCAGGGCATAGAAAAAGCCTTTGGTATCCGAAGCTTTAACACGTATCTGTTCCGGAGTAATCTCCAGCAAATATGCTTCACTTTTTAAAGAAGAATCCGTTGTGAAACAAACTTGTCCTTTTCCTTCTCTAATATTCAATGCGGGAGTTATGCCGGCGGCACGGGTGAACAAATCGATAAAATTACAGACAATCGCAGCCTGTTCCTCGTTTTCTACTACAAATAACGTTTTAGCCGAAAAAATAAAGTTACCACTGCCCGGTACAATCTGTACCGGACGTGGAACTATCGAATTCAAAGGGGATGTTAAGTTATCAGCCTGCACAAACACCGTCAATGGCGAGAACAGTATGAGAATGATTAAGATATATTTTTTCATGATATGTGCACTTATATTACTCCTTATCGTTCTTCGGTGAGAAGCGGACAGGATCGTTATATTGCTCTTGAAGTTGCAGCATTTCTTCTTTCAACTCTTTTACTACCGATTCATATTCGGGCTGTCCGTAAAGATTATGCATTTCTGACGGATCTGCCTGCAAATCGTAAAGTTCCCACCAATTTATATCATTATAGAAATGAATCAATTTATAACGTTCTGTACGTACACCGTAATGACGTTTCACCATATGTTCGGCAGGATATTCATAAAAATGATAATAGAGAGCCTTACGCCAATCTTTCGGCTGTTCGCCTTTCAACAAAGGAACAAGAGATTTCCCTTGAATATCGGAAGGAATTTCTACGCCTGCCAATTCGAGGAATGTAGGTGCATAATCAATATTTTGTACCATATCAGTGATGTCACCTCTACGTTCTAATCCTTTCGGCAAGCGCATGACAAGTGGTGTACGCATAGATTCTTCATACATGAAACGTTTGTCAAACCAACCGTGTTCACCCATGTAGAATCCCTGGTCGGATGTATAAACAACGAGTGTATTATCCAACAATCCTTTCTCTTTCAGATAATCGAGCACCCGGCCTACATTGTCATCCAATGATTTCACGGTCTTCATATAGTCGCGCATATAACGCTGGAATTTCCAATTGGCAAGTTCCTCACCTTGCAGATTCTGTTTATAAAAATCGTCTATTATCGGAGTATAGAATTTATCCCATGCAGCACGTTGTGCTTCATCCATACGTCCGAGAAATCTTTCATAAAGTGATTTCAGACGCGATTTTTCATTTGGACGGAGCATCTTCAGGTCGTAAATCATATCCATGTCTTTCACGATGCTCATCTCCTGAGCAGCTGCTGCCGGACGTTCCTCATAATCATCAAAGAAATTATCAGGCAACGGGAACGTTTTATCTTCATAAAGAGCAAGGTTACAAGTATCTGCCATCCAGTTACGGTGAATCGCCTTATGATGAATCAACAGGCAGAATGGTTTCTCCGGATCACGCTTATTTTCCATCCAGTCAATGGCATCATCTGTAATTAAGTTCGTGATATACCCATGTTTTTGGATTGTATCATTATCTTGTGTAATAAAAGCAGGATTGTAATAATCTCCCTGTCCGGGTACTATCTGCCAATAATTAAATCCGGATGGCAAACTTTCCAAATGCCATTTACCGACTAAGGCAGTCTGATAACCTACCTTTTGCAGCAGCTTCGGGAATGTCTGTTGAGAACTGTCGAATACGCAAGTCGTATTATCGTAGAATTTATTGGCACAGCTATGCTTACCCGTAATCATACAGGCACGGCTGGGACCGCTTAATGAATTGGCTACAAAACTTTGAGTAAAACGTACGCCATCGGCAGCAATGCGGTCGAGATTGGGTGTTTCCATGTAGCGTGTGTCGTAACAGCTCATCATTTGAGCCGTGTGATCGTCTGTCATAATATAGACGATATTCAAAGGTTTCTGCTCCGCAGGCTTTTGCTTGTTTGAACAGGAAGCAAGGGAAGCTACGGCAGCTACTCCTGCCAAAGAATAGAACAAGTTTGATTGCAGGTTTTCCATAATGATTAATTTATTTAGATTACATGGCAAAGATAGGGAAGATATGTAAAAAGTATGTCTACAAATAGCTAATGTATTTACAATATTCTCTATTTCCACCCGAATTAGCAGTAAATGCCGGAAGTAAATCGCTGTTGCACGATGGCCTTCCGGCATTGAACTTATTTCATACTATTGAAAACGGTTCGTCAATATGACAGATTAATAGAACTGGTAGAACTTACCAGGAATTGAGACTTTATAGTCTCTATTCACAAGTTCATTCGCTTCCCGTTTATAGTTATCATTTACATAGAAACGAATCCAGTCTATTATCATTCTTGGTCCTTCTGTTGCATAATTTGCAGGATTAATTGACTTCAGTTCAGTATCCCAACCTGCCGGAAGTTCAGAAGAAACACTATTACCTTCTCCGAACAAGTCCATTCGCATTACTAAATAAAGACCTTTCGCTCCAACTGATGTTCCTGTAGAAGCTTTGGTAAAAGGCCATGAATCCAACATATCCCTTGTGACTTCCAAGGTTGTAGAACCATTAATACCTAACTTTATTGTATTTTCATCGACTAGTTCGACCCAATAAATATTATAATCTTCTACTTTAGGAATAGCAGATACTACGCTCTTCGCATCACTGACAACCTCTCCCCTCACCGATTGGGTGATTGCAGAGCCGGAAACATTCTTAAGTATACAGATTGATCGCTTAGCTTCTTTACATGTAGTAGCAGTTGCTGGATTCTTCACCTCTATCATCGGTACAAATCCTGTTCTATTACCTCCTAAACGAACTTTCATTTCAATACGCATACCCGGATATATACGTGTAACATTTTGTGCCCACATCTGCCCTAAAGACTTACAGCAATGTATTCCTGCTGTTCCATAATTAGTACCTTCTACACCTACACAAATATTCAATTCACCTTCATCAGTAACTTTTGCGTATTTGGTCCAATCAATCTTTAAAACATTTCCTCTATTGGCATCCGTTGCATTACCTAATTTTTGATAATCTCCCGATGTTGAATTTTTATGGAACTCAATAGCATAATCAAACTTCCACTGACTGCCCAATTCGGCATTCGGATGTGCTGTTCCTTCGTCCATCTTAGCTGTTTCTTTACCCGTAAACCAGTCATCATCATAAGAAATAAACATGATGTTCGGATTCTCATATACAGTAGTCATATCATACAAATTAGGATCAGCCATTGATTCCAGGTCTGTCATAGTAATAGTCAATGCAGGAGCAGTCATCGGATTGGAAGAAGAATTACTTTTCAGATTCAATACCAACTGCAAGTCGCCTGTCATTTCATAGTCCTGTTTGATAGTCACAGCAGCACTTTTGACCGAAGTTCTTCCTGCAGGAATAGTTAAAGTAGAAGGTAGATTGTCATACCTGCCCTCTTCCCCTTCCTTCGGAGTAATAGTGACTTCGAGTGGCACAGAACTCGGTTTGTCTACTTTGGCAACCAATACAAACTTACCGCCTTCTGTCACCACATTTTCTGTATTATTTTCCAGAGACATGGATATCCGATAATAATCAGATACCTTGATTCCCTGACTGGAATTAGCCATCTTATAACCACGTGCGAAAGCAACAAACTCCATCGTAGTAGTACCAACTAATCCGGAAGTCTTAACCGGAAAATCCACCTGAATCTGCTTCTCTCCTTTCGGGAAAGTAACAATACTACTAAATGGTTCGAACACATTCGCTACATCTTCCGTTCCGGCTTTTGCCGTAAAGTAAATATCGAAATCTTCGTTAGCTACCACCTCATTACCATCAGCATCTGGTTCCACTTTAATATCTACTTTCAAGTGTTCTCCCATCACAAACGCCTTTTCATTGATGCTCATTGTCAAAGGTACAGCTTCCGGCAGAGGACGATACTTGGTCTCATCCTCACATCCTGTCAAACCGATGGTCAACAAACATACCGGAAGTATTTTATATAATATGTTCTTCATATCTTTATCTATCTAATTATCATAAATGAATCTTGTTCCATTCTCCTATTTCCGTTGCCAGCCCGGATTCTGTTTCAACTCATGATTCAACGATATCTCACTCGGAGGTACCGGCAACAGGTAATCGCGGTTAGCATCAAACTGATAGCCTCTCGGAAGAAGTTCCTTCTGTGGGTCGAGCCAGCCGTCTGTAGTCAGAATCGTTTTCAAGTCCGCTGCGTTTTTAGGATCGAATGCTTTGTACAATACACCGTCTGTACCAAAATAAGCACCGGTTCCACGTTTTCCCTGAATCAGTTTATGAGCTCTCCAACGCATCAAATCATCAAGACGAAAACCTTGCAAAGCCAGTTCTGCACGTCTTTCCCGACGGATTTCCTGCAAATTGGCAGAAATGGTATAACCAAAATCGGTGAAATTAGGATCGATTTCAGACGGGTCTTTGTACGTCACCCCAGCGCGCTCGCGCAATGGTTTTAAAGTTTTTTCCAAAACAGCAGAAGTACATTTTCCCAATTCTTCCGCAGCTTCCGCATAAGCCAGCAGAGCTTCCGCATAACGGATCACCGGAAGAGACGTCTCGCCCTGACCGCTTACATATGTAGTATCGATACTCATACGGATGTGATAACCGGTAGCATTACGCGCAGGACCGCCTTCAGTCAGATAAGGGGGACGAACTATCTGTTTGTTCTCTTCCGAATATTCCTCTACCAGCATCGCTTTCGATTTTGATTCCGGTGAGGTTGACTTAAACTTACAATTTGAATGCATAACCGTCGCCAGCAAACGTCCGTCACGGCCTTTAAAAGTCAAATTGAAATCTTTAAAAATGCCGTCAGCAGGATTGATAGGTGTTCCGTCAGCATTCAAGTAATTATCAACCAACGACTGAGATAAACCTGCCGGTCCGCTGTTATCTACATAACCCGCTCCCAGATTACTGCTCAGATTATGAATCACACCATCTGCTATCGAATATTTCTTCCAAAATACAACCTCTGTCATATCCGACAGGTCTTTCGAGTTGAATATATGCGCATAAGCATCTTCTATATTCACTGCATTCTTATCGGTAGCTTTTGTGTTCAAAGCAAGTCCCATACCAAACAGTTCATCGCCCAGTGTCAGCACCTGTCCCAGTAAGTCTGCCGATTTATCTTCAGCAGCGGCAAAGTCTGTTCCTTTGTGATATTTCTCCCAGGTACCTTCATAAAGGGCCACTCTCATAGCCATAATAATAGCGGCCTCCTTACACACTCTCAAACCTTTATACTGGCTACGCGAGTGAAGTAATCCCTTAGCTGTATTCAGATCGTCAAGAATAAACTGCGCCACTGCGGAACGGTCACGTGGAGGAATCTGCAAACCGCCGACAGTTGCATTGCCGTCCCAGAATCTATCCATCACAGGAATACTTCCAAATCTGGTCAGCAAATAAAAATGCCAGTATGCACGGAAAAAATAAGCCTCACCTTTCATTGAAAGTACATCTTTCGTCTCTTCTGTTTCCGGCACTTTATAGTATTCAAAGAAATAATTCACATTACGCAGGTTCTGATATCCTTTCTGCCATTCCGTAGTACCTCCTCCGTTTTCCTGCAATTCTCCGTTCAGACGTTTGTCATAAACCTCCGCAACGATATTATCACTGTTCTTTTCTTCTCCACGAACTCCCATATCGTAAGTCCCGAAAGAAGGAAGTGCTATATACAAACCGTTGATATAGTTGTTCACGGCACTTGCATTGGAAAGGAATGTCTCACTATTGGGTGTTGTCAAAGGCTCTCTGTCCAGGAAGTCCGAACATGCCGACATCATGAAACTTGCCCCAACCACTAATAATATATATATTTTTTTCATCGTCATTCTCTAATTAAAAGGTGAAATCAAGTCCGAATACGAAGTTACGGTTCATCGGGTATACCATACCGTTACCATTCTGCTTCATAGGAGAAGTCAGACCCGGAGCCCTATTTTGAGCATCACCGCCAGCCGACATATTCACCTGATTCAGTGTTTCCGGATCAAATTGTTTCGGCAGTTTCGTTACGGTGAATAAGTTATCGCAAGTCACATATACTTTCAGATTGCTGATACCAATATGTTTCAGTTGTTTTTTGTTGAAGGTATAAGCAACCGTCAGATTCTTCATACGCATGTAAGCAGCATTCAACAGATAACGTGTGGTGTTATATCCGGTATTCACCAAAAAGTCTTTGTCATCCTTCCAGCCGGTCAGACGCGGCAAGTATCCATTCGGATTCTCTGTGCTGAAATAATCGAGATGTTCTTTGAAATTGTAGTTGTTTCCACCAAACATATAGTTACTTCCGGAAATCGGAAAATCTCTCTTAGCCACACCTTGCAACAATGTAGATACTTCAAAACCTTTATATCCCAGATTCAAGTTGATACCGAACGAATATTTGGGAGTCGTATTACCAATAATCTGCAAATCTCCGTGATCAGCCAAAGTACCTTTACCACCGTCTACTCTACCATCCCCATTGGAATCGATATATTTTAAGTCACCGCGACGCCAAAGGTCATTCGACTTGAACGCTGTCAGATTTACATTTCTCAGGTAATCATCAATTTCACGGTTCGACAGGAAAAGATCGTCTGCGCGATATCCCCATATTTCACCAATATCCATACCTTCATAATAACCTTTATTGGCAGCCAGACCTGTATGATTATTGTAAATGATACCTTCAGGATTATTATACTTGGTCACGACAGCCTTGTAGTTAAATACATTGAAACCGACTCCATAGCTAAAACCACATTTCAGTTTATCATTCCAACTTACAGAAAGTTCCCAACCACGGTTACGCAAAGTGGCATTGTTCACTTTAGCACGGTCATCCGAAGCAATGCCACTGATGCTTGGGATAGACTCTGCCGGACCAATCATGTCACGTGTCGTACGTTGGTAGAAGTCGGCAGTTAGTGACAAGCGGTTTTTTAATAACATTAAGTCAAAACCTAAGTTGGCATTATCCACTTTCTCCCAGGTGATGTATGGGCTGATCATTTTCGGAGTCTTGGCAATTGTTCCTTTGGACGCCGTGGAAGACGAAATTCCAGGCAGCAGCCAAGCGTTGGTCCCTTGTGCATCCAACGGCATTTGAGCAATGTAATCATATAGACCTGCACCATTCTGATTTCCCAGACGACCATAAGATACACGTACTTTCAACTGAGACACAGGAAGTGCCAATTGCTGGAAATAAGGAGTGCGTGCAATATCATAACCGGCAGAGAATGACGGGAAGAATCCCCAACGGTGGCCTGGAGCAAAACGGGAAGAACCATCATAACGTCCGCTGAACTCCAGAAAATAAATATTATTGTAGTTCCAGTTCAGACGAGTATAGAATCCCATCGTAGCCCAGTGTGAACGGGCTTCACCTGCTATCACATTTCCGCTGGCATTATCAAATGAATAAATATCGTTACTCAACATACCGTCTTTATACATATATTCTTCCGAATACTCCTGCAATTCCATCTGGTAACCCGCCATTGCCTTAAAGAAATGATCTCCCCACTGGTGAGTATAAGAACTTGACAGATTAGGCGACAGATAATAATTAAACATGCTACCACGTGTGTAAGAGCCGAAATACATGTTTTTCCAGCTAATGCCCGGATAAGCAAATCCTTGTCTCTGATTAGTGGCATCGCCCGGTTTGAAAGTGCCTGCAGGAGTTTCGTACTTCTGGTCATCTTTCATTTTCAGGTTATTATTTTCAACATCAAAACGTATTTTCATTTCTCCGGTGATATCCCAACCTTCCAAAGGAGTTACGGTAGCCGAAAACGACAAGGCATCCGAAATACGGTTTCTCTGATAATTGGAATTTTTCAGATACAACATTTCATTCCAGCTAGGTATATTATATTCTGATTCAACTGGCAGTTCAGTCACCTGAGTCGGACGGTGGCTACCGATCTTATTATACAGAATCATCTGATTAGCCATTGGGCGTTTGATCATCTGCAAAGTAATATTGTTATTCAGGTTGAAGCGCAGCCAGTCACTTGTCTTAAACTGTAACTTGGTATTCAGGTTATATTTACTCAGATCATCCTGTACCTTATCCAGCAAACCTTCCTGATAGGTATATCCCATACCAATATAATAGTTTACTTTATCAGAACCTCCCTGCACGCTCAAATTGTGAGAATGGCGGACAGATTTGTCTTTGAAATAATATTCAAACCAGTCTGTATTACCGTATTGATTATAATAAGCACCTGCCCAGTCATCACCGGTGGTATTCGCTTCAATCCCCGGGAACTCAGCCGAATAAGGATTCTGCATAAATCCCTTAATCTTCTCAATTGTCTTATCCGAAATCTTTTGCAAACCGGATGAAGCTCCTCCATTATCATACTGTTGGTTATTATACGCAGCGTATTCCAACGCATTCATCATTTTAGGCATATTGATAGGTGCACTGAAACCTACCGTGCCACGATAAGTAACACTGGCTCTTTCTTTTTTACCGCTCTTCGTTGTTACTAGAACCACACCATAAGCAGCACGCGCACCATATACAGCAGAAGCAGAAGCATCTTTCAGTACACTGATACTGGCAACATCGGCCGGATTCACATTCTGCATGCTCTGCTCCACTCCATCCACCAATACATAAGGCTCGCCACCGTTAATAGAACCGATACCGCGAATACTGAATTTAATATCGGCACCGATTTCACCACCGACACCACCGCCTACTGCATCCGAAGCAAAGTTCAAACCGGCTATATTACCTTGCAAAGCACTGGTAACATCCGTCACAGGACGATTCACAATCGCGTCATCTTTCAATGTAGCGACAGCTGCCGTAATGGTATTTCTTTTTTGTGTATCCATACCTACCACCACAACTTCATCCAGCACCTTAGCATCTTCCTTCATCACCAGTCTGTTACCTTCCTGTTTAGTGACTTTTACCTGCAATGGGGCATATCCCACATATGTAACAGAAAGAGTGCTTCCTACTTTTCCTTGAATAGAGAAATTACCGTCAATATCTGTAATCGTTCCTTCGGTTACACCTTTTACTATGACTGTAGCACCGATAATAGGTTCTCCCATTTCGTCTACCACCTGTCCCTTTATCAATTTTTGTTGTGCCAACGCACCCAGAGGAAATAATAACAGGAGCATCAGAAACAGAACAAAGCGTTCTTGTTTTCTCACGAACTTCTTTTTTCCCATAATATTATATTTAATTAAGATTCTATTTTATTCTACAGTAGGATTGGCATAGTAATCAAGCTCTTCTTTCACTGCTTTCAACAAAGACATCTCATGCGTCACGTCTACGTCTGTAGCCAAGTCCCAGCTCATGATTCCTCCAAAACCATTCTCGCACACATATTGTGTCTTCTGGCGAATCGTATTCTGGCTGTTGAGCGTATAGTTCTTTCCTTCATAACTCCATGTGTCTGCAGAAGTATTAGTCAGGTTACCCTTACCGACAAGATCAAAATAAGCAGCCTGCTCGCCGGCAGTACCCGTAGTCCCGTAGAAAGGTACTCCCATGACCAGTTTATCCTGAGGTATTCCATAATCGACTGCAGCTTTACCATCCGATTTGAAACGTTCCATAGAGAAAAGTTTTACTGAAGGTCCATAGCATTGCAACGAGATAAAATCGACTGCTGCAATAGCTTCCGCACTTATTTTGTAAGAAACAGGATGTAGGGATACGGTCAAAAATACATCTTTCCCCAATACTTCACGCAATTGCACGATGGCTTTACTGTAATTGGCTAAATCAGTACCTGAATAAGCCCATTCAAAGTCGAGGTCCGCACCATCCAGATTATATTGCTCGATCACCTTCTTTACGTTATTGGCAAAGTTAGTACGGGCAGTTGCGTTGCCGACCATTTTCAACCATTCGCCGCCAGCAATACCCAAACGTATCTTCCGGTCACCTGCCTGTCCATTCAAGGCAGTACGAATCTGCTCCAGACGAATAGCCCATGTATGCGAGTCCTTACCAGGTTTTGCAGCGTCATCATATTTCCAGTAAGCAAGTGTTTTCGTGTTATTCCAATTATCAAAAGAGATGGGATTTCTTCCTAATGTACCCATCAGCAGACTGTTCACAAATGTTTCATCCAGATAACCTTTTAGGTTCTCTCCCATCACAAAGTCAGCACGGGTATTAGGAACCGAAGCAGGCAGAGAGCCTGTAAAGTCAGTGGCAGTATTGTTCGTATCTATATATAACTTGGCAGCGCCACCATCATAAGTCACCGCTACATAATGCCATGCTCCTGATTTCAATGCGCTATTCGTCACTGTGGCCGTAGCACTTCCGACAGTCAGTTTCAAATTACCTTCCGTTGCTCCCAACTGGAAAGCGATGACAACAGAACCGTCGTCTACCTTTTTAAACAAGCAAGCTCCGTCCACCCACTCGCTGACATATATATAAGTACCGAATGTGAATTTCTTGAATGCTCCATCTGGTGAATGCAACAGACCGTCGCCGGCGTTCATCTTGCCGGTACCATCCAATTTGAGTACTCCGTTGCGTCCATTATAAGAAGCAGCATACGTTGCTGCCCCTGTAAGTGTTGCATCATTCACGGGTAAGTCAAAAGTCAAATCACCGTCAGCATAAGGACGTGCCGTCAGATAAATCAAATCGTTGCAAGCACCCATACTTGCTCCCGAAATTCGATTCGTTTCAAAAAAATCACCACGGATATAAGAACAGTTGATAAATGTTTTATCTGTAGGATCAGGATCATCGGGTTCTTCAGTTTCGCCCGGTTTTCCCGTAACTGAACCTTCGGGAGGAGTACCGGTAGGAACATCTACCCATTTTGTGTTTTTGCAAGCTGTCAACATTCCAAAAAGGAAGAGACAAAGAAATAGGAATTTGCTTCTCATAAGTTTATTAATTAAGATTACCTTTTATATAAGTAGCGAAGTCTTTCCTGACATTCACTGCCACAAATTTAGGTTATATCTAAGATTTAAGATGTTCGATTTTGGCTATGATTCTTCCAAAAATGTCTAAAATAGTCCATTTTATCGCATTTTTCGAGGTCAACAGACATTATCAGACAACTTTCGAGACAAAAAAAAGGCGGCAATATCCGTTTCCGAATATCTCCGCCTTTCATTAACTCTAATTACCCGAATATACTCATGATACTATATTCTCTCTTAAAAACTCTTCCGCCCGTGCCAACGTCTCCGGCTTGCCGATATCAATCAGTTCCAACTTTTCCGTAAGATAACCGCAATAATCCGTTTGCCCGCAGGTAGCCAGATAAAAGTCCATAATAGAGAACTTGCCTTCCCAGCACGGCACTTCCATCAACTGGAAGACAGCAGGCGAAAAAACATGGATACCGCTAAAGGCATACTCTCTATACAGCGACTCATCATATAGGAAACCTTCGGGCCTCACCTGTCCCGTATCTTTGTTGATCCATCCGCGCAATCTTCGTTCCACATCAAAAAGCAGATAACGGGAAGTTTTACGGCGACTGGCGAGCAAGGTAGCTACACTTCCGTTCCGCAAATGAAAGTCATATAGTTCTTTCAGATTCATATCCGAAAGAATATCCACATTATGCACAAGGAAGGGTTCATCGGAATTTTCAAAGAATCGACGGGCTTTTCTGATTCCTCCCCCCGTATCGAGCAGCAGGTCCCGTTCGTCGGAAATATGCAACGTCAGTCCGAAATCATTGTTAGCTTTCAGAAAATCAATAATCTGCTCACCGAAATGATGGATATTAATCACTATTTCGGTAAAACCGGAAGCTTTCAGTTTCAAAATCACATGCTCCAGCATCGGACGTCCGGCCACGGGAACAAGAGCTTTGGGCATCGTATCGGTCAGTGGTTTCAGCCGGCTACCCAACCCGGCTGCAAATATCATTGCTTTCATTACACAGTTGCCTCAAAAGTACGTTCTATATTCTGTTCGCGGTGCACCAGCTCCACTTTCACGCCAAATTTGCGGTTCAGGTGCTCTGCCAGATGCTGCGCCGAATAAACCGAACGATGCTGTCCTCCGGTACAGCCGAAGCAAACGGACAAATTACTGAAGCCACGTTCCATATATCGCTTCACCGAAGCATCTACCAACGCATAGACAGAGTCGAGGAAACGGAGAATTTCACCATCTTCTTCGAGAAAACTGATCACCGGTTCGTCCAGTCCCGTGAAAGGTTTGTAGCGTTCGTACTTACCGGGATTGTTCACGGCACGGCAGTCAAAGACATAACCGCCGCCATTACCGGTAGGATCATCGGGAATCCCTTTCTTATAAGCAAAACTCATCACTTTGACGGTAAGCTGCCGTTTCTTGAGATCGTCGGTGAATTGCTTGAGTTCGGTAAGTTCGCGTAGCACATTGCAAAGATACGGGTATTCAGGGTACGCCTCTTTGAGCAAGTCACGCAGGTTCTGGATAGCAAAAGGAACACTCTGGATAAAATGAGGTTTCTTCTCAAAATACCCCCTGAAACCGTAAGCTCCGAGCACTTGCAACGTGCGGAAAAGAACAAAATGACGAAGCTGACTATAGAAATAGGGCTCGTCGATAGGCTGATATTTGCGCAGGGCATCGATATACTCCTTCAGCAATTCCTGACGGAGACTATCGGGATACTTCGCCTTTGCCTGCCACAAGAAAGAAGCGACATCATAATAGAACGGCCCTTTTCGTCCGCTCTGAAAGTCGATAAACCACGGCTCACCGTCTTTGATCATCACATTGCGGCTCTGAAAATCGCGGTACATAAAAGTAGCGGAAGAACTGCGCAGCAGCACATCACTCATCTTCTGAAAGTCGTCCTCCAGTTTATCTTCCTGAAATTCCATGCCGGTAGCCTTAAGGAAACAATATTTGAAGTAATTCAAATCCCAAAGGATAGAACGCTGATTGAACTCCGGCTGCGGATAGCAACGGGAAAAGTCGAAGCCGTCAGCTCCGGCAAACTGTATGGCAGGAAGCAAACGGACCGTCTTGCGGAGCAACTCTTTTTCCTCTTCGGAAAATACGCTGGTAGCACGTCCTTTCTCGATTGCATGAAACAAAAGAGTATCTCCCAAATCCTCCTGAAGATAGTAACTCTTATTTTCGGAAACGATATGAACTTCGGGTACAGGCAGGCCGGACTTGCGGAAATGGGCTGCCATATAAAGGAAAGCATCATTCTCCTCGACAGACGTGCCACATACGCCGATCAGGGTTTTCGCACCTGTCAGCCGGAAGTAGCGGCGGTTGGAACCGGAAGATGGTAATTCTGTTATATTCTCTGCGGGAACTCCCGTATATTCCTGATATAGTTTCTGTAGTTCTTCGGTAATCATAGTCGTACATTTTCGAGCAAAGATAAAGATTATAGATAAATTAATATCATCTTTGCTCAAAACTCTATATCATTTTATTCAATATTCATCCGAATGTATTATCTTTGTTTTTGTTTACCTGATCTACGTTCATGAAAATAAAATTATATATCATCCTATGTATAGTATTTGTCATGCAGATAGCCGGTGCGCTTCCCCTACAGGCAGGACATTATTATTACAAACAAATTTCTTTAAAAGAAGGGCTTCCTTCCACCGTACGATGCATCCTTACAGATGAACAAGGATTCATATGGATAGGTACCCGTTCCGGCTTAGGACGGTTTGACGGTCATGAACTGAAAAAATATATTCACCATGCAGACGATTCGCATTCTTTACCTCATGATCTCATCCATCAGATTGTAGAAGATCAACAAAACAATGTTTGGATTCTGACAGACAAAGGAGTGGCACGTTACCAACGGCAAAGTGATGACTTCTACTTACCAACTGACGATGAAGGGAAAAGCATCATCGCTTATTCTGCTTGTCCTACCCAAGACGGACTACTATTCGGAGTCAAAAACAAGATTTACTTTTATAGTTACCAAAACAATTCTTTCCGTCTGATACAGGAATTCAACCAACCTACGAATATCAAGAATTTCAACATTACGACGCTCAGCCTTTGGGACGAGGAAACCGTACTTTGTTGCAGCCGCTGGCAAGGGATACTCCTGCTTAACTTGAAAACCGGAAAATACAAACGCCCTCCTTTTGACTGTGGGAAAGAAATTATGAGCCTGATCATCGACTCGAAAAAACGAATATGGATTGCCCCATACAACAGTGGCCTTTACTGCTTCGACCGAAACGGGAAACAATTAGCTTCGTACACTACCCGTAATTCTTCTTTAAGCAACAATGTCATACTTAGCCTTGCCGAACGGGAAAACAAACTATGGATCGGAACAGATGGCGGCGGAATTAATATCTTAGAACCGGAAACCGGACGTTTCTCCTTATTAGAACATATCCCTGGCAGAGCAAACTATTCATTACCGGCCAATTCCATCCTCAGCCTCTACAACGACTACAACAACAATATGTGGGCAGGAAGTATCCGAAACGGCCTAATCAGTATCCGCGAAGTATCAATGGTGACTTATACCGATGTCATGCCGGGCAACAATCGTGGTTTAAGCAATAGTACAGTTCTCTGTCTTTATCAACAATCCGACGATAAAATCTGGATTGGAACAGATGGCGGTGGTATCAATCTTTTCAATCCTATCACGGAAAAATTTACACATTATTTATCGACATGGGAAGATAAAGTAGCATCTATCTGTCAATTCATCCCAGGTAAATTATTGATTTCACTTTTCTCACAAGGAGTATTTGTCTTTGATCCGTCTACCGGAAAGAAGCAACCATTTACAATTATAGATGCCCAAACGACTACTCGTCTTTGCAATCGGGGTAAAACGGTCAATCTATATCAAAATAGTCCGGATAATGTGTTATTGCTCAGTGACCATGTTTATCAATATGACCTGAATAAACATACTTTCCAAATAGTCACCGAACAGGAAGGAGAAGACATCATCGGTACTCTTCTGCCTATCACCAACCATGAAAAATATACCTATCTGAACGATATAAAGCACATATATGAATTGGATAAAGAAAACAACCGTCTGACATCCCTGTTCCGTTGTTTCAAAGATACAATTATTAATTCCGTTGCACGTGACGAAAACGGTGATTTCTGGATAGGAAGCAATTACGGATTGATTCATTACAATTCAGTTACTAAAGTACGTACCCCTTTTACCACCTCACTGTTTACGGAAGTAACACTTATCGCATGTGACCAACAAGGGAAAGTATGGATTGGCACAAACGATATGCTTTTCGCATGGCTGATCAAAGAGAAGAAATTTGTATTGTTCGGCGAATCGGACGGTGCCATACAAAACGAATATCTTTCCAAACCGCGCCTACTTAGTAGACACGGAGATATTTACATGGGAGGTGTTAAAGGGTTACTACACATCAACCGCAATCTGCTTCCGGCCGTCTCCGAATTACCCAAGTTACAGTTATCGGATGTAATTGTCAACGGAGAATCGGCCAACAACGAATTAAACGGTAATCCACCCGGGCTTTCCGTTCCTTGGAACAGCAACATAAGTATCCGCATCATGTCAAAAGAGGAGGATATTTTCAGGCAAAAAGTATATCGATATCAGATACAAGGTCTGAACGACCAACAGTTCGAATCATACAACCCGGAATTAGTCATTCGTTCACTTCCACCTGGTGATTATCAGATTATCACTTCCTGCACAGCAAAAGACGGCAATTGGATTCCCGGTCAGCGGATACTGGAACTGACCGTACTCCCTCCTTGGTACCGTACGTGGTGGTTTATGTTAAGCTGCGCCTTGTTCATTACCGGAATGATTATTGAAACATTTCGAAGAACATTGAAACGAAAAGAAAACAAGTTGAAGTGGGCCATGAAGGAGCATGAACAACAAGTGTATGAAGAAAAAGTGCGTTTCCTGATCAACATCAGTCATGAACTGCGTACTCCGCTGACACTGATTCACGCTCCTCTTAACCGTATTCTGAAATCTTTATCATCGGCAGATTCCCAATACTTATCGTTAAAAGCTATTTACCGACAGTCTCAACGGATGAAGAATCTGCTCAATATGGTACTCGACGTCCGCAAGATGGAGGTAGGAGAAAGTAAGTTGCTTATACATCCCTACCCACTTAACGAATGGATCAAACAAGTATCACAAGATTTTGTCAGTGAAGGAGAAGCAAAGAATATACAAATTCATTACTGCCTCGATCCATGCATTGACATGGTAAGTTTTGATAAAGATAAATGTGAAATCATTCTAAGTAACCTACTTATCAATGCATTGAAACATAGTCCTAAAGACACGGAAATTATCATCAAGTCGGAACTACTTTCTGCAAAGAAAAAAGTACGTATTTCCATTACCGACCAAGGTTGCGGCTTACAACAAGTAGATACACAAAAACTATTTACCCGTTTTTATCAAGGAACGGGCGAACAAAGCGGAACAGGTATCGGACTATCTTATTCCAAAATTCTGGTTGAATTACATGGCGGTTCTATCGGAGCCCGTAATAATCACGAAGCCGGTGCCACTTTCTTTTTTGAACTTCCTCAAAAACAAGAAACAGAAGAGATTATCTGCCAACCTAAAGCCTATTTGAACGAACTGATCAGTGATGATGACAACGATATAACACCCGATGGAGATAATTTCGATACAACTCCCTATACCATTTTGGTAGTAGATGATAATCCCGACCTGACTGATTTCCTTAAAAGTTCACTGAGAGAATACTTTAAGCGGATAATAATTGCCGCAGATGGTATAGAAGCTCTACAACTTATAAAAAGTCATACTCCGGACATCATTGTCAGTGATGTGATGATGCCAAGAATGAATGGATATGAACTTTGTAGAAATATCAAGGAAGATATTACCATCAGCCATATCCCCATTCTTCTACTGACAGCAAGAGATGACAAACAAAGTCAGTTAAGCGGTTACAAAAATGGAGCGGATGCCTATCTGACCAAACCTTTTGAGATAGAAATGTTAATGGAACTTATCCGCAATCGTTTAAGAAACCGAGAATCGACCAAAAAAAGATATCTGAATACAGGATTGATCCCCACACCGGAAGAATGTACTTTCAGCCAGGCAGACGAAACATTCTTGTTAAAGCTGAATAAACTTATTCAAGAAAATTTAGACAATAACCACTTAGATATTACCTTTATATGCAAAGAGATAGGTATGAGTCGTGCTTCGCTCTACAACAAGTTGAAAGCCCTGACAGCTATGGGAGCCAATGAATATATCAATAAATTCCGTATGGAGAAAGCCATGATGTTAATTACCAGTACAGAAATGTCTTTTACCGAAATTGCCGAAAAAGTAGGATTCACCACCTCGCGTTACTTCAGTACCGCTTTCAAACAGTATACGGGAGAAACACCAACTCAATATAAAAAGAAACAAAAAGAAAAAAAGTGAATATCCTGAAGAGATTACTTTCATGGATATTCACCTACATAATGGGATTGTATTTACACTCAACCATTCACTTTCCTGTAATCTTCCAGGAATTTTTTCAATCCCGCATCTGTCAACGGATGATTAAGTAATCCTTTGATGGCACCCAACGGACAAGTAGCCACATCCGCCCCTACCTCCACACAATCGATTATATGCTTGGTATTACGGATAGATGCTGCCAGTACCTGTGTCTTATAGTCATATGTGCGATACATACGTACAATATCACCGACAAGTCTTACCCCATTCCCGCAGATATCATCCAACCGACCTATGAAAGGAGAGACATAAGTAGCTCCAGCTTTGGCAGCCAGCAATGCTTGCCCCACGGAGAAGACCAATGTACAATTGGTACGAATCCCTTTTTCCGTGAAATATTTGATAGCCTTAATTCCATCAGCAATACAAGGCACTTTCACTACAATATGCGGGTCAAGTGCAGCAAGTTCTTCACCTTCACGAATCATCCCTTCATAATCGGTCGCTATTACTTCTGCACTCACATCGCCATCCACAATCTTACATATCTTGACGTAATGTTCACGCTGGTTTTGCACACCTTTGATACCTTCTTTCGCCATCAGCGAAGGGTTGGTAGTCACTCCGTCAAGTACTCCGAGGTCATACGCCTCTTGAATCTGCTCCAAATTGGCCGTGTCAATAAAAAACTTCATACTTCTAATTTTTAATGGTTAACTATCTAATAGTCAAAGATAAGAATTAATTTCCATTTTTCCGGGATTAAGAGCCTGTTTAAATTTTCCTGGGATTATGTTAGATAGGCTTTACCGACCTGTTTTTATTCGTCACATAGTCTCCGTCATGCTGCTGCTCACAACAACAG
>NZ_JANJZR010000051.1 GCF_024623065.1 Bacteroides acidifaciens | reverse complement strand
ATGCTACAAACAGGGGCTATTGCGGAGGGACAACGACAAACCTCTGTTTAAAGAGGAGTTCTCGGACAGTCTCCCCCGTCTCTCATTGCAGGCTCTATTCTCTCCTTCGTTGGAGTAGTTGGAGTGGTACGGAAGAGGTCCGATAGAAAATTATCAGGATCGGAAGAATGCGGCATATATCGGTAAGTATCAATCTACTGTCAATGACATGAAAGAGAAGTATGTCCGTTCCCAATCTATGGGAGAACGGTGTGATACCCGTTGGTTGACACTGACTGATAAAGAAGGCAAAGGCATCAAGATATCATCTGCCGATACATTTGATTTCAGTGCTTTACACTATACAGACAAAGAATTGTTTGATATAAAATACGGGCATGATCTGGCGGATATTTATCGTGCGGAAGTGATGCTGAATTTGGATTGCATACAACGTGGATTGGGTAATGCGAGTTGTGGACCGGGCCTCGTCCTAAGTATGAGATACAGAAAAACACTGTTTATAGATATGCTTTCCGCATGTCTCCTTTTACTAAGTAACGTCAGTTCGATATAACTGTCTTAGTAAGCATTTGGCTTGAATATCTTATCGGTCGACTTCAGTCGTCCTGTCAGCCGACTGTAGTTGACTACTTAGCCGACTGGAGTCGGCTATTATTGAACAAACATTTTCTATTCGGGGTATATACACTATTTGCCTGTTTCTATACTATGGCAAATAGTAGTTCTCGCTGTATTGTTAGACTGTAAAATACATAGCTTGTGAAGAGGTGAATAGAGGTGAACACTGTATTTTATATGAATTGTTCACCGGAAACGTCTGAAAATGAGATGATATGGACCGTGTGAAGAACGTGAAGAACGGATAATGAAGTTAAGATTGGCAAGATTATGGAGGGATTATTGTTGGATGTAGAATAAAATTCGTAGCTTTGCTGCATTATTTATAAAGAAGATTATGATTGAAGTTGTAGAATCAGCCTTGCAAAAGGCTGCGGGTGAAGGAATGGATGAATTTATCCAGGCGTTTACAGATAAATATAAAGAGGTAATCGGCGGTGAACTGACCGCGGAGACGATGCCTTTGTTAACGGGCGAACAACATTCTTTGCTGGCTTATCAGATATTTCGTGATGAGGTGATGGCAGGGGGATTCTGTCAATTGATTCAGAATGGCTATGGCGGTTATATATTTGATAATCCGTTTGCGAAAGTGATGCGTTTGTGGGGAGCGGAAGAGTTTTCGAAATTAGTTTATAAGGCTAAGAAAATCTTTGATGCCAGCCGGAAAGATTTGGAAAAGGAACGGACGGATGACGAATTTATGGCTATGTACGAGCAATATGAAGCTTTTGATGAGTTGGAAGAAGCCTATTTAGAGATGGAAGAACAAGTCACAGCATTGATTGCAAGTTATGTAGATGACCATTTGGAACTTTTTGCAAAAATAATAAAGTAACAGATGCAGTATTTTTTAAGTTCTTGCATTTAGTAGATATGAATTAGAATTTATATCTTTGCAAAATCTAAAAAATATGTTTATGAAACAGATGAAATTTTTCTTGGTGGCTTTGATGGCTGTGGTGATGGGTATGTCGGTTACTTCTTGTATGAACGGAGATGATAATACACAAGTTAATAATCGCCCTATTCTTGGTAAAGTAAAAGATAGCTTCTTAAGTTTAACCTTTACTTCATTAGATGGATATACTTTTAAATCTAAAAATGCAGTTGAAGGGACAACGAATTTAATGACTAATGATTTTATAGTTGCATCGTGTAGCTATGATGCTGCTGTTGATATAGACCCTACAACAAATACTATTAATGCAACGATAGATTCTGTCGAAAAAATTTCGGGAAATAGTGTTTGGGGAACAACTAAAGCGAATGATGAAGGAGAAAATCCTGACCATGCTTCCAATAGAGGTGTGATAAGTGTTTCAGATTTAACACCGTTTATGATTGATAATTATAACTTGCTTATCCCTATTCAATATTTTGCTTTCGAAAAAATTGCTAGCCATACATTTTCTTTAGTTTATTATAGTGATGAAGATGAATTAAAGGGTAAAACTGATTTGAAATTGTTCTTACGCCATACATCAATAGAAGAAGATGAAAAGGAGATATATAGGGCTTTTTCGTATAGAGTTTTTGACATAAGCAATGCTTTACAGGCTTATAAAAGTTTTAATGATAAATATCCTAATAATATTATAATTGTAGCAGAAACGAATCCTAGTGATAATGATGTTCCCAAAACAACAACGACTTCTTCTGTTACTTATACTTTTAAAGAATAACATTGAACTACAAAGAACTATTTAACATAGCAATGAAATTGATTTCCTCTCCGGCCAAGGCCTGGGAGGAAATTTCTATGGAAGAGGATAGGCGAAAAGTATATGTGGCTTTTGTCTATCCTATGATTGGTTTATGCGGTCTGTCCGTATTCATCGGTTCGTTATTGACGAATGGATGGGGAGGTCCGCAAAGTTTCCAGATAGCTATGACCAACTGTTGCGCCGTAGCTGTGGCCCTGTTCGGTGGCTACTTTCTGGCAGCCTATGCCATTAATGAAATGGGGACAAGAATGTTTGGCATGCATAGCAATATGCCGCTGACACAACAATTTGCAGGATATGCGCTTGTTGTACCTTTCTTGCTTCAGATTGTAACCGGACTATTACCTGATTTTAGAATTATTGCTTGGCTATTACAGTTTTACATCGTCTATGTGGTATGGGAAGGAGTTCCTGTGCTGATGGGAGTGGAAGAAAAACAACGATTGAGATACACCCTTTTGTCGTCTGTATTGTTAATACTATGTCCGACGGTGATTCAATTTGTGTTTAATAAACTGACGGCCATACTTAACTAATGTGTGAAGATGAAACAACCCTCTGTAAATATTAAAAATAAACGGGCTACGTTTGATTACGAACTGATAGATACCTATACAGCAGGTATCGTATTGACCGGTACGGAAATCAAATCCATTCGTTTGGGAAAAGCAAGCCTGGTAGATACGTTTTGTTATTTTGCGAAAGGCGAATTGTGGGTGAAGAATATGCACATCGCCGAATATTTCTATGGATCGTACAATAACCATACGGCACGTAGAGAGAGGAAGTTGTTGCTTAATAAAAAAGAATTGGAGAAACTTCAACGGGAGATGAAAAATCCCGGCTTTACGATTGTTCCTGTACGCTTGTTTATCAATGAAAAAGGTTTGGCCAAACTGGTGGTCGCTTTGGCGAAAGGTAAGAAAGAATATGATAAACGGGAATCCATCAAGGAGAAAGACGACCGTAGAGATATGGCAAGAATGTTCAAACGATGACATGATAGGATAAATGAAAAAGACAATTTCTCAAGTCGTATCCGAGCGCATCCTTATTCTGGATGGGGCAATGGGTACAATGATTCAACAATATAACCTCAAGGAAGAAGATTTTCGTGGTGAACGGTTTGCGCATATTCCCGGACAGTTGAAAGGGAATAACGACTTATTGTGTCTCACACGTCCCGACGTGATTCAGGATATTCATCGTAAATACTTGGAAGCTGGTGCGGATATCATCGAAACCAATACATTCAGTTCGACTACAGTTTCTATGGCTGATTATCACGTAGAAGAATACGTGCGTGAGATGAATCTGGCAGCCGTAAAACTAGCCCGTGACCTTGCCGACGAGTACACTGCAAAGAATCCCGATAAACCCCGTTTTGTAGCCGGTTCCGTAGGTCCTACGAATAAAACTTGCTCTATGAGCCCCGATGTGAACAACCCGGCTTATCGTGCTCTGAGCTACGATGAACTGGCTGCCGCCTATCAGCAACAGATGGAAGCAATGCTTGAAGGTGGCGTAGACGCCATTCTGATCGAAACAATCTTTGATACCTTGAATGCCAAAGCAGCTATTTTTGCAGCCGAACAAGCAATGAAAGCAATAGGTATCGAAGTCCCTGTCATGTTATCTGTAACAGTGTCCGATATTGGCGGACGAACATTGTCCGGACAAACACTGGAAGCATTTCTCGCTTCCGTGCAGCATGCCAATATTTTCTCTGTCGGCTTGAATTGCTCGTTCGGAGCTCGCCAATTGAAACCATTCCTTGAACAACTGGCAGCTCGTGCACCTTATTATATTAGTGCTTATCCGAATGCCGGATTACCGAACAGTCTCGGTAAGTACGACCAGACACCTGCGGATATGGCTCACGAAGTGAAAGAGTATATCGACGAAGGACTAATCAATATAATAGGTGGTTGTTGTGGAACAACAGATGCCTACATTGCCGAATATTCAGCCCTGATAAAAGGTGCAAAACCACATGTTCCGGCTGCAAAACCGGACTGTATGTGGCTTTCCGGCCTTGAACTGCTCGAGGTGAAGCCGGAGATTAATTTTGTAAATGTCGGCGAGCGCTGTAATGTAGCCGGTTCACGTAAGTTCCTTCGTCTGATAAATGAAAAGAAATACGATGAAGCTCTCTCCATAGCCCGCCAGCAGGTAGAAGACGGAGCCTTGATGATTGATGTCAATATGGATGACGGTCTGTTGGACGCTAAGAACGAGATGACTACCTTCCTGAATCTTATCATGTCCGAACCGGAAATAGCCCGTGTTCCGGTTATGATTGATTCATCCAAATGGGACGTGATTGTTGCCGGATTGAAATGCCTGCAAGGTAAATCCATCGTCAACTCCATTTCTTTAAAGGAAGGAGAAGAAGTGTTTCTCGAACATGCCCGGACTATCAAGCAATATGGAGCTGCTACCGTTGTCATGGCTTTTGATGAAAAAGGTCAGGCGGATACCGCTGCCCGTAAGATAGAGGTCTGCCAGCGTGCCTATCGCCTTTTGGTTGATAAAGTCAATTTTAATCCTAATGATATTATCTTCGACCCCAATGTGCTTGCCGTAGCTACAGGAATCGAGGAGCATAACAATTATGCCGTAGACTTCATTGAAGCTACCGGATGGATTAAGAAAAATCTTCCCGGCGCACATATCAGCGGTGGGGTAAGCAACCTGTCTTTCTCTTTCCGTGGCAACAACTATATTCGTGAGGCCATGCATGCCGTATTCCTTTATCATGCCATTCAGCAAGGAATGGACATGGGGATTGTGAATCCGGGTACTTCCGTGTTATATAGTGATATCCCGGCCGATGTATTGGAAAAGATAGAAGATGTCGTCTTGAATCGTCGTCCGGACGCAGCGGAACGTCTGATAGAATTGGCGGAATCGCTGAAAGCAACTATGAGCGGAACTGCCGGACAACCAGCTGCCAAGCATGATGCTTGGAGAGAAGAAACCGTTCAGGAGCGTTTGAAATATGCCTTGATGAAAGGGATTGGCGATTTCCTTGAGCAGGATTTGGCAGAAGCCTTGCTGCTTTATGATAAGGCGGTAAATGTAATTGAAGGTCCGTTGATGGATGGAATGAACTACGTAGGCGAACTTTTCGGAGCGGGTAAAATGTTTCTTCCGCAGGTGGTGAAGACTGCCCGGACAATGAAGAAAGCCGTCGCTATCCTTCAGCCTATTATTGAATCGGAGAAGACGGAAGAAACAACCTCTGCCGGAAAAATATTGCTTGCTACAGTAAAAGGAGACGTGCACGATATCGGAAAGAATATCGTTGCCGTAGTGATGGCTTGCAACGGTTATGAGATAGTTGATTTAGGGGTGATGGTTCCTGCCGAGACAATCGTCCGGCGTGCTATTGAAGAAAAGGTGGATATGATTGGACTGAGCGGCTTGATTACTCCTTCGCTGGAAGAAATGGCTCACGTAGCCCTGGAACTGGAAAAGGCGGGACTGGACATTCCTCTTCTGATTGGGGGGGCCACTACCTCAAAGATGCATACTGCATTGAAGATTGCTCCTGTATATCATGCTCCGGTGGTACACTTGAAAGATGCCTCTTTGAATGCTGGTGTCGCTGCCAGACTGTTGAATCCGCAGATGAAGGTTGAACTGGTGAATGAGTTGAAGAGAGAATACGAGGCACTGCGTGAAAAGAGCGGCTTGATGAAACGTGAAACTGTTTCACTGGAAGAAGCCCGGAAAAATAAGTTGAACCTATTTTAAATATTTCTTTCGGCTGTCCGGCCACAAAAGAGAACCCGAAACAGATATTTGACGAGAAAAGGACGACCCCCAATGAATACATTTACTCTTGGACTGATTGTGTGATAGCTTTTATCTTTTTCGGCTTACGTACCCGACGTATGGGGGTGAACTGAATGTGAGTACTTCCCCACAGTTATTAGGCCGGTATTTCCGTTTTGTCGGGGGGCTGCTGACTTATAAACGATGATTTATAAATAAATGGTGATTACTTTACGCTTTGATTTTCTTTTTGTAAGACTCATAGCGCGACATGATATCACGGACGAAATTATAAGTCTCTATGCCACGGAAATAACCGTTTTTACAAACGGGGTCGGTGAAGTACTCTTCATTGCTTTTGAGTAAGATAAAGTTTTCTACATTATCTTTCCATACCAATTTGTTCTTGCCGTACTTCTCCGCCAGAGCCATGGCATCGTAAATATGCCCTAAACCGGCATTGTAGGAAGCCAGAATAAAGTTGAGACGTTCCTCTTTATCGGGAATCATACTGAAACTGCGGTCAGTGGCAGCAATGTATCTGATAGCTGCCTTAATGCTCTCTTCCGGGTTCTGTTCTTTACCGGCAGGTACTCCCATTGCCCGGGCGGTGGCGGGCATTAGTTGCATGAGTCCTTTGGCACCGGCCCAGGATACAGCCGTTGTGTCGAAATTAGATTCCGTATAAGCCAGCGATGCAAGCATACGCCAGTCCCATCCGATTTCTTTGGAATACTTCCTGAACAAATCGTCATAATAGGAAATCTTTCCCTCTTTCAATGAAAGGATAGGAGAGTGGGACATCATTTTGCTATTTTCAAAATAGCGTTTCATGCTGGCAGTATAAGCCGGAGAAGTCATATTCTCCTGATGCCATTTAGTGGCGGCTGCGGCCAGTTCCGGACTGTCTTTCCGTACTGCCCAGGAAGAGCGCTGGTCGAAACTTACAGGTAGACTGATATCCAGATTGGAATAATACGTTTTGTTTAATTTCGCCAAATCGTTGTCCGTCACTGTATATGGTATTTTTCCTTGCGCCACTTGGGTGATTAAGTCCTCGGTGGTAATGCTGTCATTGGTCACCTCATGGATTTGGATTCCGCCGCCTAACTCACTGTTCAGATTGACGAGACGGTCATAATACTTTCCGGGCTTTACATATACGTCCTTTCCAATCAGTTCGGTAACATCTTTCAAAGGTTTCCGCTTTCCTCTTCCTTGCTGAACAATCACCTGATGGGTAATCACGTCTTCACCGCAATAAAGGAGACTGTCTTTCCATTCTTTGGTTATGGGCAGGTTGTAGGCAATCATGTCCCCTTCGCCTGCCAGTAATTTCCGGAGCAGTTCGTTGACGCTGTTGGCTACTTCGATTCTGAGTTTTAGTCCCAGGCTTTTGGCAAACTGTTCGCTGAGTTCATACTGGAATCCCATTTCCTGTCCCCGGTAAATGAAATATGAAGTAGAGCTGTATAATGTCAATACAACCAGTTCACCACTATCTTTTATCTGTGAGAGATCACGTGCGGATTCATCCGTCTTGTTATGCTGCTTGTCCCGGCATCCGATTACGCAACAGAATAACACAAGAAATAAGGGGATAATCAGTGTCTTGACATTCATACCTGACATTTTGGCTTTTAACTCTCCATTCTCCACTCTCAACTCTTCAAGTGCTTCTTGATGTACATGGTCAGTATATCAATAGCCACCTTATTGCTGCCGCCTTCCGGCACGATAAGGTCGGCATAGCGTTTGCAAGGTTCGATAAATTGCAGGTGCATCGGTTTCAGAACCCGTGTGTAGCGTTCCATTACAGCTTCGGCCGTGCGTCCTCGTTCTACAACGTCTCTTTGGATGACACGTATCAAACGTTCGTCCGGATCGGCATCTACGAATATTTTAAGGTCCATCATATTACGTAGTTTCTTGTCGCATAAGGCAAGGATTCCCTCGATAATAATGACTTCGCGTGGCTCGATATGAATTGTTTCGGGCTGGCGGGTGCATGTCAGATAAGAATAGGTGGGTTGTTCGATGCTCTTTCCTTCTTTCAGTGTCATGACATGTTTGGAGAGCAGACTCCATTCAAAAGCATCCGGATGGTCAAAATTAATGTTCTGGCGTTCTTCAACCGGGACGTGGCTACTATCCTTATAGTATGAGTCCTGAGGTAATAATACTACTTCCCCTGCGGGGAGACTTTCTACGATTTTTCGTACGACGGTGGTCTTTCCGGAGCCAGTTCCGCCTGCTATTCCTATAATTAACATCTCTTTAAGTGTATATTTAAATCAAATAGAGTAAATTTGCATTGTTTATACAAAGTATTAATTAGACAAATATAGAAACAATTCATTAAAATAACAACGTAATGGTAAAACACATTGTATTATTTAAGTTAAAAGACGAAGTTTCTGCCGAAGAGAAGCGGGCAGTTATGACGAAATTTAAGGAAGCGATAGAAGCGCTTCCTGCTAAAATCTCCGTAATCCGGAAAGTTGAAGTCGGATTGAACATGAATCCCGGAGAAACGTGGAATATAGCACTTTATAGTGAGTTTGATACTCTGGAAGACGTGAAATACTATGCGACGCATCCCGACCATGTAGCTGCCGGCAAGATTCTGGCTGAGACGAAGGAGAGCCGTGCGTGTGTAGATTATGAATTATAACCCTCCAATTATTGAAAATGAAAAAGTTAATTTCTTTTCTGCTTTTAAGCTTTGTTGGCTATGCTTTGCAGGCACAGATTAAAGATCCGGTAAAGTTCAAGACTGAGTTGAACACTCTTTCTGACACGGAAGCTGAGATCGTATTTACCGCTACCATTGATAACGGGTGGCATGTTTATTCAACCGAACTTGGAGATGGCGGACCTATTTCCGCAACATTCAATGTTGATAAGAAAAGTGGTCTGGAGCTTGCCGGAAAATTGAAACCGGTTGGCAAAGAGGTAGCTACTTTCGACAAGTTGTTTGAAATGAAAGTACGTTACTTTGAAAATACTGCAAAGTTTATTCAGAAAGTAAAACTCACAGGCGGGGCTTATGAGATAGAAGGGTATCTGGAATATGGAGCTTGTGATGACGAGAGTTGCCTTCCGCCTACCGAAGTTCCGTTCAAGTTTTCCGGAGTAGCAAAAGCCGGAAATGCGGCTGCGGCTAAAACAGAACAACCGGAGAAAAAAGAACCGGAGAAAAAGGAAGAACCTGCTCCCGCTCCTGCCGAAGTGAAAGATTCTGCCGCTATGATGGAGCTGGTGCCCGCCACTCCGGTGGATGCGGCTACGGATATTCAGCCTGCCGTTGCATCCGGTGAACTTTGGAAGCCGGTTATCAGTGACCTGCAAGCGTTAGGCGAAGAACATGGTCAGGAAGATATGTCCTGGATATATATTTTTATAACAGGTTTTCTTGGCGGATTGCTGGCTTTGTTCACTCCTTGTGTATGGCCGATTATCCCGATGACTGTCAGCTTCTTCCTGAAACGCAGCAAGGATAAAAAGAAAGGTATTCGTGACGCGTGGACGTATGGAGCATCCATCGTTGTGATTTATGTGGCATTGGGGCTGGCTATTACATTGATTTTTGGCGCTAGTGCGCTGAATGCGTTGTCTACCAATGCAGTCTTTAATATTCTCTTCTTCCTGATGCTGGTGATTTTCGCAGCTTCGTTCTTTGGAGCATTCGAAATCAGACTACCGTCGAAATGGGGAAATGCAGTGGATAGCAAAGCGGAATCTACAACCGGTTTATTGAGTATTTTCCTGATGGCTTTCACGCTTTCGCTGGTTTCTTTCTCTTGTACAGGCCCGATTATCGGTTTCTTGCTTGTGCAGGTTTCCACAACAGGAAGTGTCGTTGCTCCGGCTATCGGTATGTTTGGGTTTGCCATCGCACTGGCTTTGCCGTTCACTCTGTTCGCATTGTTCCCGTCATGGCTGAAGTCTATGCCGAAATCAGGCGGATGGATGAATGTGATTAAGGTGACATTAGGTTTCCTCGAACTGGCATTCGCGCTTAAATTCTTGTCAGTGGCCGATTTGGCTTATGGCTGGAGATTGCTTGACCGTGAAACATTCCTTGCTTTGTGGATTGTTATTTTTGCTTTGCTCGGATTCTATCTGTTGGGTAAGATTAAATTCCCGCATGATGACGATGATAATAAGGTGGGAGTTACCCGTTTCTTTATGGCGCTTGTCTCTTTGGCATTTGCGGTTTATATGGTTCCCGGTCTGTGGGGAGCACCGTTGAAAGCGGTAAGTGCATTTGCTCCGCCTATGCAGACGCAGGACTTCAACCTGTATAAGAATGACGTACATGCGAAATTCGACGACTATGATTTGGGCATGGAATATGCGCGTCTGAATGGAAAACCTGTCATGCTTGACTTCACCGGATATGGTTGTGTAAACTGCCGTAAGATGGAAACAGCGGTATGGACTGATCCGAAAGTGAGTGATTTGATTAATAATGACTATGTATTGATTACCCTTTATGTAGATAACAAAACTCCTTTGAGCGAGCCCGTGAAAATCGTAGAAAACGGTACAGAACGCACTTTGCGTACGGTCGGTGATAAATGGAGCTATCTGCAACGTGTGAAGTTTGGCGCTAATGCCCAACCTTTCTATGTATTGCTGGATAATCAAGGCAAGCCGGTGAACAAGTCATATGCTTACAACGAGGATATTCCTAAGTATATCGAATTCTTGCAGGCCGGACTGGAAAACTATAAGAAAGCGAAATAATCGTTTCTCTGATAGATTGATAATAGAAAAGCGATCTCATTTTTTCGATGAGGTCGCTTTTTATATTGTTATTTTACTTCGAAGAAGGTTTCCAACCCATTCTGGCTATCTGTGCCAATCATTATTTTGAACTTGCCTGCTTCCGCCACTTTTCTCATGTCAATATTCCAAAAGGCTAATTCGTATAAGGGAAGTTCGAATTCTACCGTCTTTTCTTCATTAGGACTTAATTCTATCCTTTTAAATCCTTTTAGTTCCTTTACCGGTCGGGTGACGGAACCGAAAAGATCCGATGCATAGAGTTGAACCACTTCTGTTCCTTTATATTGCCCTGTGTTTTTTACTTTGACGCTGATTGAAAGTGTATCTTCCGGAGTGAGGACGGTGCGGTCTGTCTTTAAATCGGAATATTCGAAAGAAGTGTATGAAAGGCCATATCCGAACGGGAATAAAGGTTGTGCTCCTAAATCAAGATAATAAGAGGAATGTCCTAATACGGATTGTTTGGCATTTAAAGGTATTTCGTCCAAAGGCTTTTCTTTTCCTGTGGCCGGACGTCCGCTGTTGGTGTGATTATAGTAGATGGGAATTTGTCCCGTTGCTTTTGGGAAAGTAACGGGTAGTTTGCCACCAGGTGTGGTCTTGCCAAATAAAATATCCGCCAATGCGTTGCCGCCCATCGTTCCGGGATGCCAGGCATACAATACGGCATCGGACAGGTTCAGTTCCTCATTGATAACCAACGGACGTCCCGCCATAATAACTGTAATGAGCGGCTTATTTGTTCCGCTTAATACCTTGATAAGTTCGGATTGCGCTCCTTGCAGTTTTATATCAGCCAGACAATGTGCTTCACCCGATAGGATGGCTTCTTCACCGACAAAAGCTATAATGGCATCTGCCTGGTATGCTTTCTCCAATACCTTATTGAAGTTTGTCTTATTTTTATCTCTGCTGTACTCCAGACCTTTCACAAAATGAATTTTCACTTTGTCACCATACTTTTCACGTAGTGCTTTTATAGGCGTCCGCGTTTTCTCTGTTTCTCCGTCCATTGTCCAGGTTCCGAGTTGGTCGTGAGGAGCATCGGACAACGGGCCTACTATCAGGATACTTTTTATGTTCGAAGACAACGGTAATGTGTGGCTTTCATTTTTCAATAGTACAACAGACTCTTCCGCCATTTTCTTTGCAATAGCCAGATGTTTGTCCGAGTAGGTTTCTTTTCTCTTATTGATATCAGTGTACGAATTATCAAACAGTCCGAGCCTGAATTTTAATCTTAGTACATTTCGCACAGCATTGTCCAATGTCTCTTCGGAAATTATTCCTTTGGCGATTAATTCTTCGATATTCTGAATGAATGCTTTGGAAGACATATCCATGTCCAGTCCGGCTTCTATCGCTTTTCGGGCTGCATCTTTCCGGTCTTCGGCGAAGCCATGTTTTATCATTTCCGTTACAGAACCCCAGTCGGAAACGACAACCCCGTCGAAATTCCATTCTTTGCGAAGAATATCCTTTAATAGTTTTTTGTTGCCTGTAGCCGGAATCCCGTCGTTATCATTGAACGAAGTCATGATACTGGAACAGTTGGCTTTTATTGCTTTCTCGAAAGGCGGAAGATAGACATCTCTCAACAGTCTTTCGGGAATATGGGTTGAATTATAATCACGTCCTCCTTCTACAGCTCCATATCCTATAAAATGCTTGGCGCAGGCAGCCATTGATTGCGGATTTGATAAATCGTCACCTTGAAATCCATTTACTACGGCGACAGCCATCTGTTCTGTGAGATAAGTGTCTTCACCGAAACTTTCGGCTATGCGTCCCCACCGGGCATCTCTGGATATATCTATCATAGGTGCAAATGACCATCTGACACCATGTTCCGTGGCTTCTATGGCTGCGATTCGTGCCCCTTCCTGTATCAGTTCCGGATGGAAAGTGGCAGCTTGCCCTAACGGAATGGGCAGCATGGTCTTGAAGCCATGCACAACGTCGCGTGTAAAAACCAAGGGGATACCCGTTCTTGATTGTTTGCAGGCAATTTCTTGTAACTCATTGACGACTTCGGGTTCGGTAACATTCATTACCGAACCGGTCTCTCCTTTACGTATCAATACCTTCAAATTCTCAATTGTACCTCGCCCGTCAAGCTGGTTAAGTTGCCCTACTTTTTCATGGATAGTCATGCTTGATAGGGTTGAATCAATCTTTTGTTCCAAGTACGTATTCTTATTCTGGGCATGGGAAAAACAAAATATTGATAACAGATACAGTAAACACCAATTCTTTTTCATATACATATAAATCTTATTTTACGGGTACGAACAGCATAGCGTCGGCAATGACCGTCCCGCTTGTGTCTTCAGTGGATATTTCTACATAGGGCATGCGGCTTTTTTGAAAATCGTATGTTCCCAGTTCCACCCATTCTCCCGAGGTTTGTCCTTCTATTCTCACGCTGTCTTTATGTATGACTCTTGTCCAACTATCGGTTCCGTCCGAGATGGAATATGTGATAGTCGGCGAAATGTCTTTTCTCATGTGATAATAAGTATATACTTTGTACTTTCCTTCATGTTCTATATGTGGGGTGAAACGGACAGGTGAACCGTTGCGGGCTTTGGATTTCAGGAAAGTGGGGCCATATCCTCCTCGCTTTTTTATAATCTCCCAATCATTATTCGCGGATATGTCCAAATCGCAGTCGTCTATCAGTATCTCAGAAGAACTGCCGTCCAATAGTGGATTTTCGTGTAGTAATGCTTGTACTTTTTTGATATCGACGGTCTGCACGCTTCCTGTGTTTATGGCTTCTGTTGCGGCGATAGCGGCAGACTGTGCCAGTACCATGAATACCGGCTCCATACGGATGGAACCATAGGCGATATGACTGGCGGAGAGACAAACGGGAACGAGCAAGTTCTGACATTCTTCTTCTTTTGGGATGATGGAACGATAGGATATGGGGTAGGGGAGTCCGCCGCCGATTTCTACATTTCCCTCATTTTTTACTATGTACTTGCCGTCTTTTTTTACGAGTATCCGTTGGCAGTTGTGTGAGTCCATGGTATATGCGGCCATACCGATACCATCAGTGACCGTTTCCCGCCCTTCACAATGTGCTTGCGTCATTACATAATCCCCTGTCATTCTGCGGCTTTCTCTGATATATAGTTGGGGCGACCAATGATTGTCCTCTGTATATTCGTCTTTGGGGTAGCCCCATGCTTGTATTTCATCTCTTAGTTCTTGCGGAACCCTGGAATCGGTCTTATAGAAATAAAGTAATCCCTGAGTGTAGTCTTTATGTGCTTGAATGATTTCCGCCCTTTCTTCATAAGATGCTTCCGGATAGTTATGGTTCATTCCGATCATATCAGTCGAAAATCCTCCCCGGTTATTTATATCCGTCTTATTGTTTGGCATCCGGCTCCAGATAAAATAATGGTTTAGTTTTCTTTTATCGGGTTGGGCGTCAAACAGGCGTAACAGCAACTCATATTTGGTGGAATCATAATTTTCCGGCCGGGTGATTTCTATTTTGTTGGCAGGATTATCGGTGAGGCAAATGCGGTAATTATAGGCTTGCACTAACTTGTCGCCCGTACCGTCCGGCGAGAGTGCGGCAGGACTGATTCCCCATAATAATCCGCTTGTGGAATCACCTTTTATCTTGTACGGGTCTAGTCCATCCGGGAACTGGTGTCCTTTCATCAGTTGGACGCCATTGTAAGTTTCATGATACAGTTTGTTGTCTTCCCGTCCTATCGTGTATGAAACTCCTGCTTTAGCCATCAGGTCACCCTCATAAGTACAGTCGATGAATACTTTGGCGGCTATGGATTTGCCGGGTTTTGTCCCGTCGGAACTTTCAAGTGTGATATTTTTTATATATCCGTTGGCAAGTTGGGCATCTGTGATTCTGTATTTATATAAAACCTCGACATCTGCCCGATTAATGTAGTCATTAAAGATGCTGTCCGCTACTTTGGGTTCGAATATCCATTGTTCCAGTTTGCCGTAATGAGCACCCAAACGACGGTAAAAGTCTTTTGATAATCCGGTCACTACTTGTTTGTTTCCTATATCAGTGAAACCAAGCCCGCCGGAAGTCAGTCCGCCGAGACGGTTTTGTGGTTCGATAAGCAACACCTTCTTACCCAACATCTTGGCAGAGTATGCTGCTATGACTCCGGCGGAAGTACCGCCATAGATACATATATCGTACTTTTCTTCCGGGTTGCTTTTACAACTGTACAGAAAAGTAGAAACGGTCAATAATAGAATAAGTTTCTTCATATTCGGTTTCATTTTACGTTAAACTTAATTTTTTGTAGGTCTTTGTCCAAAGAACTGCCACCCACCATGACGGTGAATGTGCCCGGTTCGAGCACATATTCGGCTTTATGGTTATAGTAGGACAGGTCTTCTCTGTTCAAGCGGAATGATACCACTTTGCTTTCTCCCTTTTCCAGAAGAATACGTTGAAAACGTTTCAGTTCTTTCACCGGTCGGGTGGTGTTACTGTAATCATCCCGAATATAAAGCTGGACGATTTCTTCCCCTTGCCTTTCTCCTGTGTTGCTGACATTCACTGTAACCTCAATTTCTTCGTTGGCATTATAATCCGTCTTGTTTGTTTTCAGTTGGTCGTATTTGAAAGAAGTATAACTTAGACCATACCCGAAAGGATAAAGCGGTGTTTTATCCCCGTCGATATAAGGATGGAGAAATTGGGACGGTTTATGATTATATACCGTTGAAATCTGGCCTACGTGCCGTGGAATAGTGATTGGTAACTTTCCGCTGGGATTTACTTTGCCGAAGAGAATTTCTGCAATTGCTTTTCCACCCATTGAACCAGGCTCCCAAGCTTCAATGATAGCCGGGATATTTTCAGCAATCCATCTGGTGGCAAGGGGGCGTCCGTTTACTAGGATGACAATCGTAGGAACTCCTGTTTTGTAAATAGATTCCACAAGATAGTCCTGTTTACCCCAAAGAGCGATGTCCATGCGATCCCTGTTTTCTCCGCATGTTTTCTCTTTCCAATGTTGCCGGAAAGAGTCTTCACCGACTACGACGATTGCCAAATCCGAAGACTTTGCTGCTTGTACGGCTTCTTCTATTTTGGCGCTGTCCAGTGCTCTCAGATTCCAACCGACATCTACATAATTTATCTGTGCGCCGGATGCTTCTTCTTTTATGCCTTTCAGTATGGTTGAGACATTTTTCTCCGGTTGCTCAAATACCCAGTCGCCCATAATTGATTGGTTGTTGGCGTTAGGGCCTGTCACGAGTATCTTTTTGAACTTTCGGGTGTTGATGGGAAGCAGGGCTTCATTTTTCAAAAGGACGATGGAGCGTCGGGCGATTTCGATTGCCGTCTGCTGATGTTCTTTGCTGAATACCGTTTTCTTTATGCCGCCTTCCGTGACATACCGGTTTTCGAATAATCCTAGCCGGAACTTGGCTTCCAGTATCTTGGCGCATGCCTTATTAATTCTTTCTTCCGTCAGTTTTCCTTCTTTTATCAGTCTCAGGATGGCATCGGAAAAAACAGGACCATGCATATGCATGTCTACTCCGCCATCTACGGACAAGAAGAATGCACTGGTCGTATTTTCGGCTATCCGGTGGCGTGTGCTGATTGCTTCCATATCCATCCAGTCGCTTACAATGAATCCGTCGAATCCGTATTCATTGCGTATGATGTCAGTCATCAACCATTTGTTTGCATGGCACGGGACTCCGTTCAATTCATTGTGCGCCGGCATAAGGGTGAAAGGCTTGGCTTCTTGTATGGCTGTTTTGAATGGTGGCAAAAAGATATTTCTCAGTTTGCCTTCACTCAATTCTACCGGACCGGCATTGGTCCCGTTATTGGCTATTCCCCCTGCGACGAGATGCTTGGCACAAGCCAATACGGTGTTTAATCCTGTAAGATTGTCTGTTTGCAGACCTTTGATGCATGCTACTCCCATGCGGGATACCAGATACGGGTCTTCCCCGAATGTTTCTCCGACTCTTCCCCAACGGGCATCGCAAGCTATCTCTATGTTGGGAGTGAAAGCCCAATGAGAACCTGTTGCGCGCATTTCGAGAGCTGTCTGTCTGTTTGCCTGTTCTATTAAATCAGGTGCAAATGTGGAAGCCATTCCTATGGGAGACGGGTAAATGGTAGAGCCACTGACAAGCCCGTTTCCGTGTATGGCATCAATCCCTATCAGCAAGGGGATCTTCAAACGGCTTTTCTCCGCCAACTTTTGCAAATGATTGGCTTCTTCCGGAGTCAGGACATGAAGAAATGAACCTATTCTTCCCTGTGTGACCATCCGTTCTACTCCTGTGGAGTGCAATCCTTTATAGAATCCTCTGGCATGACCGTTCAGCAGCTCTTCTTCCGTAATATTCTTTTCTGCATCACGCATATGCTCCAGACCGACATACTGGCACATTTGGGCAATCTTTTCTTCCAGGGTCATTAAGGACATGAGGTTTTCAACTCTTGTCCGGACTGACTGGGAAGGGTCAAGGTATATCGGTTGTTGGGGTGCGTCATTGGCCTTGGATACTAAAGGCTGAAAAGCAATAAACAGGATAAATAATAATTTTATTTTCATTGTTTTATAGATAATAATTTCTAATCCGCCCCTATTTTTGTCATAAATAAGGGCGGTTAAGAATTAATTTATTTTGAGAACCGGATTATTTTTCCACTTTCATGTCGATGGTGACATTTCCTTTCGAACTGCCGCTGGCAAATGACCTGACAATTATAATACCATATTTGTCGGCTACAGTTTTGAATCCGATGATAGAGCCTACCCCCAGTTTTTCTGTCAGTTTCTCTATTTCTGCTTCGGATGAATTGGTGTAGAGATTCTGAATCATTTCAGCAGAATTGATTGCCAGGAACTCATCCGGTGTTATTTGCATAACTTTCAGTTTCGTACTGTTACGATGTTCCCAAGTAGCTATTGCATCCGGTGCTTTAAAAATAGCTGTGATACTTGCGTCGGACGGAGATACGAAATAATAGCCATATGAATTGTTGCTGTAGAATAAAGTAATGTCAATATTAGCTGATTTGGCTGCCGCTCCGTCTCGTACATAAATTTCTCCATTCGTGGTATTGAGGAAGGGACCTGCATCCGTACTGGCTTGTGCTCCGATTTTGAGTCCGTAGAATTCGTTGATGTCTAATTCTACAGCTCTCGTTACTTCTACGCTATATTCGCTTCTTACGATACCGCCGTTAGCATCCATCACCTCAAAAGTGAATGACAGGGTTTGTCCGGCATTCAAATCTGTAGTTGTGTATGAGAACGTATATGTATCACTGTTTGGATTCTCGAATGTCTCTTTGGTCAAATCTGTAAGTTCGGAATCAGCCAGATATGTTTTTATACTTCTTAGTGTTGCTGAAGAGGTAATCTCAATAACGAATGCGACCATTTCCCCTGCAGTGACTGTCTCCGGTGCTGTATCAGGAATCCTTATTTCGATTTCCGGTTGGGCGGCCTGAACGTAAACGGCATATTCGGCAGTTGATTTCTTTTCTTCATTATCAATTGCCAGTATTACAAAGTTCAGTGTTTTTCCTACTTCTTCCGATTTTATGGTATATGCTACATTGTATGAGCCTTTATCCGTATTTTCCGGATATTCTTTGGCGCTTCCGGGGATTTCTTGCGAGTTGAGCATGGTAACAACTTTTTTGATATCGGCTGTGCCTGTCATTTCTACAGAGAAACTGAGCTTTGTTCCGGGGTAAGCAATGACAGGTTCGTCTCCGACTTTCGTGAACTTAATAGTCGGTTTCGGGTTTTGCTGTATAGTTTCGTCATCACTGTCGCATGCTATGAAAAAGATAGCCGCGAGACACAACAAGATGCTTAAATTATATTTTAATAGTTTCATGGTCGATATTTTTTTATTGAACAGAAAATGGAATAACCGCACTTGCTACTTTCTTATTTTTCACGTCGCGCACAAAGACTATCAGACGATAGTTGCCAACTGTTGAAGGAGCTTTGAATGTAATATCCTTTTGGGTGTTATCATCTATCAATCCGGTGATACCATCCGGCAGGCTGCCGTCTGAAGAAGCTGTCTTTTCTTTCATAATCATCCAGTCGTAGGTCAGCGCATCTCCATCCGGGTCGGTGGCTGTAACTTTTGCTTCGTTGGATGAATTCGGGCTGACAATAATAACGTCTTCCGCTTTTTTGCCATTCATCAGCATATCATTACGGGTTGCTATCACTGGTGCACGGTTTTTCGGGTAACTTCCTGTCCATGCATATTGCATGGCATCGACTGCCGGGAAGGTATATCCTTTCTTGTCGAACAGCCCGTACCAAGTCAGTACTTCTCCGTGTGTCTGGTATCCCCATAAGAATACGAACGAACCTAAACATCCGTTGTCCTTATTGGCGGCTATATTCTCCTGATAGGCTTTCAGGTAGACGGCTTCTTTTTCACTGCTGGTCTGTTCTACCAAGCCACCCCACGGCAATATTCTTTCGGGTTCGGGATTCATTTGCCACGTACCGCGAGGTCCGAATTCTGTAATCATATATGGTTTGGTCCAGCCTGCGGACTGAAGGTTGCCCAATACTCCCGGCAGGTTAGGCGCATATGTATTGACCGATAGAATATCTATATGAGGGGCCTTTTCTATAATATTCTTTATATGGTTCACGTTAGAGGATGCCAATGTCGTTGTAGTGGGATGATTGGGGTCGGTTTCGTGAATCATCTTAGCTATATCATTGATTGCATCCCAGAGTTTGAGATTGGTATAACTTGCTTCAGCTTCATTGCCTATCGACCATACCAAAAGCGCCGGATGGTCTTTGAAGCGTTCGACTGTTGCTTTTATTTCATCAAACTGAGCTTTTACCGCCGCACTGTTGTTATAATCAAAGCCGTCGGTTTCTCTTCTGATATAGAGCCCGAAATTTACATAAAGTCCTTTTTCCTGTGCGCTGTTCAAAATAGTCATGCTCTTGTCAGACACCCCATATGTTCTGATAACATTGGCTCCGAAGTCTTTGGCTTCAGCATAGAAGTTGTTGCATGCGGCTCCTTTGATATATAATTCTTGTCCGTTTACAAGCAATTTCCATTTTCCGTCGACTTTTGATGTCTCAACTTTAGCGGGGGGAACAACTGGCTTTTCTTCAAAAGAACCTTTGGGGATTGTATAATTGTCGTTGTCTGAACACGAAGCGTTCAGGACAGCGGCAAGTATAAAGAATGAGGTAAATAGGTATTTTAGTTTCATAACTTTATTTTTTAGTGGGTACTGATAATAATTGTCCGTCCTGTAGTAATTTATACTTCAATACATCATAAGATAGTTTCTGGACAGGTAAATTGGAATCTATTGCCAAAGCAGCGGCAGTGGCTGCCGATTGTCCTAATATCATATATACCGGTTCCATTCTGATAGTACTGTAAGCTACATGAGAAGATGACAAACATACAGTTGCCAATAGGTTGGCACATTCTTCCTCCTTAGGAGTCAGTGAATAATAACTGATAGGGTAGGGGATGGTAGGGGCAAATATGGTGCCCTCGTTTCTTAACTTGCCTTCTTGGTCGATGACACGGGATACATAATGGCAGTCAAGGGCATAAGAACCTAGTCCCACCGAATGTTCGGCGGGTGTACGGTCTGTTTTGCGTACATTCTTTTCTGTCATCACAAATGTACCGATCATCCTGCGGGCTTCGCGCACGTATATTTGATAAGGGAAATTCCGGGTGTCGGTGAATTCGTCTTTAGGCAATCCCCAATCCAGCATCTCCTTGCGGATATGTTCGGGTACACGCTTGTCATGTCCCAAAAACCACAGCATGCCCAGTGCGTAATCTTTATGCAGTTGCTCTATTTCCTTTCTGGTTTTGTAGTCGGCTTCTGCATAGTCGTAGCTTGCTCCGAAGAAGTCCAGATGGTTGGTATCCGTTTTCTTGTTAGGCATAGGAGTCAATGTTATAATTTGCTGGAGTTTTGTTTCCGGTTCCAGTTTCAGCATACGTACATATATCTCATACCATAACGGATTATAGTTCTTCGGCTTCTGAATGGATATACGGTTGTCGGGGTCGTTTGTCAGAGTCATTCTGTAGCAATAGGCTTGTACGCGTTTGTCCGCATCCCCTTGTTTACCCCATTCCTGGGTTGTCACATAAGGCAGAGCGCCTGATTTTGCATTCCCTTCCTTGATGTAAGGACTTATCTTTGTCAGGTCTTTCCCTTGGTCATAATTGATACGGATACCGTTATAGGTTTCTCCGTATTGTAGGTTTGATTCGCGCCCTACTGTGTAGGAAATTCCTGTACGTGCCAGAAGGTCTCCTTCGTAGGAAGCGTCTATAAACATTTTAGCTTCAATAACCTTTCCATTCTCCAGTTGGATGCTCCGGATTATATTCTCTTCTTTCCGGACGTTCTTATTCAGGTCGAGCCGGTGGTTGAAAAGGACTTCTACTCCTGCCGTTTTCAGCATATCCCGCATAATCCGTTCGGCTACTGAGGATTCATAAACCCATTGTATCCGCCTTTCATCATTTTTACCTCTATATGTGCGCTTTAATGTCGAAATCATGAATGATTCTCTGTCTTGATTACGCCATACTTCGGGTTGCAGGTAGTAATTGTATATTTTGTTGTAGAATTCTTTTGTTATACCACCTATCAGGTCATTACGGTTCATGTCGGTAGCTGTCAGTCCTGATGTGACAAGACCGCCTACATGGTCGTTCTTCGATATAAGCACTACTTTCTTACCCATACGTGCGCCTTGTATCGCTGCAATTACTCCGGAAGCTGACTCTCCATATATACAAATGTCATATTGTGGAGTATTGGCAAACAAGCCTGTAACAAAAGAACAGAGCAGTAGTATTAATATAGTAATCTTTTTTCTCATCTTATTATATGTATGTTTTTCAGTGATTATTTGTATCCAATATTTTGCGGAAAGTTTTCGGCTCCCATATTGATGACTTCCGCTTCGGGTATCGGCCATCTCACAAAGTGAGGGTTGGCAGGCAGATTATTACGTCCGAGAATAGATGCAGGTATTTCCGGGTCCCCGGCATATGCCTTGACTTGCTCAATAAGTATTCCAAGACGTTTCAGGAAATACCATCTGTCGCCTTCGAAAGACAGTTCGCGAGCTTGCTCGTCCATAATGTCTTTCATAGTGAGCACACCGGTGAATTTATCGTTTCCGGCTCTTTCCCACGTTTTGTTGAAATAGTATTTGGCTAACGTCTGGTCATTCTTCATCAAGGCTGCTTCGGCCGCCATTATATAGGACTCGGCAAGACGGTATACTATCACATCCTTATAGCTGCGTGTCTCAGAAGCGGTGCGCGTCCATTTATCCCCATACTTGATGCATCCCGGATATACATATTTATTGATGCTTCCGTTCTTATATAGTGGAAAATAATCTCCGGGTTTTACTGTAGCCGAACCGTATGAGATGTTCTTATCAGTAGTATTCTTGTACTGGTGTATATAGTACTCCTGATAACGTTTGTCCTTAGCTTTGTCATACAGTGAGAATAAATAGGGACTGGGGAGACATCTTCCGTAAGTATATCCCCAGTTGTCATAAGAACAGGCATATTCTGCGGTTCCACCGATTTCTGTGCGATACTGTGCGATGAAATAGGCGGCAAAGTAATTACCTTTCGGACTGGCACTGGATAAGTTGCCGCCCGGATTTTTACTCCATTGTTGCACCATCAGCGCTTCTTTATGGTTCAAGTCTCCGGCATTGAAAACTTCATTCAGTGCAATCAAGTCAAAATGACCGGATTTCTCAATTTCTTCCACTTGTTCCAAAGTCGTATCCCAGTCTTTGAGCCATAATGCTGCTTTGGCTTTCATATGACGGGCGGCAGCTTGGGTGAACCGTCCCGCTTCATCAGATACCCAATCGAGGTTTGTAATGGCATACTCCAAATCTTCGTAAATCAGGTCGAACACCTCTTTCTCGGAAGCAGCATGAAAATCTCTCGGGTCGTTGACGTTTTCAGCAGTAGTCGGCAGTACATTCAGCCATATCCTGTCGAATGTGCGATAAAGCAGAAAATAAGACTGTGCTCTGAAACACTTTGCTTCTGAAACGGTGGCCCGTAGTGAAGGGGTGTCTTCCAAATCCTCGGCGGCAGCAATTATTTCATTGGCTTTGCCTATGATTTGGTACATCGTGCGCCACATAAATCCTACCTGATAAGCAGACGGCTTTAAATAATTAGGGTCATAGATGCCGTAAAAGTTACCGGTTCCACCGTTGGTTACGGCTAAATCCGTACCTCTTTCCAAAGCAAAGATGGTGGAGTTCTCAGTATCATTTGCATAGTTACGTTGCAATGCGTATAGTGCATTGACAGCGAGCTTTAGCCCTTCCGGTGTTCCGAATACGTATTCGGAGCTATACTTCGTCTTATGTTCTTCGTCCAGGAAGTCGGAGCAGGAAGTAGTAAAGAGGAAGCAGGCTGTAAATATAAATAATATACTCTTTTTCATGATTTTACCTTATTAAAATGTCACATTCAATCCAAATAATACAGTCCTGGGTTCGGGATAATCTCCCGGAGTCTGTTCCGGGCCGTAAGCCTGTACGTCGGTTTTCGTCCAAAAGTTAGACAGTGTCATATAGAGTCTCAGACTTTGCATGTATGCTTTGCTGATAAGTGCATGGGGAAAATTGTATCCGAAAGTAACGTTTCGCAGACGGACATATGATGCATCCTGATAGCCCAATGAACTGATGTATGCGGGTGCTTGCGTCATGTTGGGCGCAGGGGCTTCATTAGACGGGTTATTCTGTGTCCAGTAATTGCGTCGGATACCGTTCCGCTTGGCAGTCAAGTCGCCACCATTCTCGAATGTGGTCAGATAAGGGTTGTAGATTGTCCCACCATGAGAGATATACAAGTCGGCAGATAAGTCGAATCCCTTATAGTTGAAAGATGTGCCGACCGTACCTATCCATTTGGGGTCACGTTGCATCACTACTCTGTCATCGGCTGTTATCTGGTTGTCGTTGTTCACATCCCGCAGTTCGATACTACCCGGAGTAGCTGTCGGCATATGAGAATTGGCGATATCGTCATCTTTTTGCCAGATGCCGTCAAATACATAGTCGTAATATACATTCATCGGATATCCGACAAACCATTTGTTGTTCACGTCATCAAGCGGTTTTCCATTCTCATCGACTTGTCCGTCTATCTTTTTTATTTCATTTTTGTTCTTGGTGAAAGTGAAGTTGACATCCCATCTGAAATCTTTGATTTTGACGGGAGTGGTATTCAGCGTTATTTCGATACCATTATTCTTCATTTCCGCCAGATTCACGGTCTGGGTGGAATATCCCAGTGAGCTCGGAATAGACTTGGTGACAAGCAGGTCGGTAGTCTTGGTAGTATAGTATTCTATCGTACCATTGATTCTTCCGTTGAAGAATCCGAAATCAAGTCCGATATTCCCGGAAGTGGACGTTTCCCATTTCAAGTTAGGATTGGTCAATTCTGTTCCGGGCAGGTATCCGATGACTGTTTTATCTCCGAATTCAGTCAGGTACCTGTCAGTCAAGCCAAGTGATTTATAAGGATTGACTCCTTGATTACCCACCGCACCGTAACTTAGACGGAGTTTCAGGTTGGACAGCCATTTGGCTTCTTTCAAGAAGGACTCTTCATTTATCCGCCAGGCAAAAGCTCCTGAGGGGAAATAACCATATTTATTATTTTTCCCGAAAACCGAAGAGCCGTCCACGCGTAAAGCGAAGGTGAATAAGTATTTCTCGAACAGGTTGTATCTCACACGTCCTAAGAATGATAAAAGTTTTCTGTCAGACAATTGCCAGGTAGGAGTACCATATTCATTGGCGGAACCTATTGCATTGTAGGTCAAGTCGTCATTCGCAAATCCTGTGCCGTTTATTCCTAAACTCTTCCATTCAATGACATTCACACTTTGCATAAAGGTTGCGTCGAAATGATGATTCTTATTGAAATCCTTCACATAGTTGACTATATTCTCGAACAGGTAGTCATTGGAGAAACTGGTTCCGGCAGTCGCTTTTCCATTGTTGTTGCGTCCGGTCGTGTGCTTCGTTCCCTGATACGTGTTGCTATGGACGGTTCTGATATTCAAACTTCCGTTGGCACGATATGACAAGTCCTTTGTGATTTTCCAGTCTACGAAGAAGTTGATCAATAACCGGTCTGTCTGGCTTTTATTGTTTGAGTAGTCGATATTCCATAATGGGTTGTAATGAGACTCCCCGGCTTCGGTTACATCTTCACGCAATGAACCGTCGTCATTATATACTTTTGCCAGAGGCGGCATGGTGATAAATGAATTGAAGGAGCCGTCGGCTGTTTTCTTCCATGATTTGGTGTATAAGAAGTTCGTACCTATTGTCAGGTTTTTCAGTAGTTTGTGGTCGATGTTCAATCGTCCGCTCAAACGCTGGAATCCTGAATTAGGAACCATACCGTTCTGGTCAAAATATCCCAATCCCAGGGCGTATTTTGTTTTGTCCCCGCCGGATTGGATTAGAATATCGTGCTTTTGTTGCCAGACGGAGCTTATCATTAGTTTTTCCCAGTCAACATATTCTCCTGATTTGAGCACGTCGAGCATCAACCCTCTGAAACAGTCGGCTTCATCATAACTAAGATTGGCATTGTAGTATGCTTCCTTACGTAAAGCAGCCCATTCTTCTCCATTGTAAAACTCAAAGTTCTTATGAATACTTTGTGAAGCAGCGTAAGTGTTATAACTGATTTTCATCTTTCCGGTCTTTCCCCGTTTGGTAGTAATCAGTATGACACCGTTGGCGGCGCGTGCACCATAGATTGATTGTGAAGAGGCGTCTTTCAGAACTTCGAGCGATGCTATATCGTTGGAGTTTATATCATCTATACTACTCATTGGAACACCGTCCACAATATAAAGAGGGTCATTTCCACCGGAAAGGGAACGCCGTCCCCGAATCAGAATGTTTGAACTTCCACCAGGCGCGGCATTAGCCATGGTGACTTGTACACCGGCAGCTTGTCCTCTCAGCATTTCACCCAAGCTGGAAGAGGGGGTGGCATTCAGTTTCTCGGAAGTTACGGAAGAAATAGCCCCTGTGACATCACTGCGTTTCTGTACGCCGTAACCTACTACTATTACTTCGTCCAGCAGTTCGCTGTCTTCTTTTAGTATGATGCGCGCTAACTCTTTACTATTAGCTTTAACTTCGGTTGTTTGATATCCGATGTATGAGAACTGAATAGTAGCGTCTTCGGTTACGTTTGCCAAAGAGTAGTTTCCGTTAATATCGGTAATGATACCGTTTGTCGTACCTTTTACTAATACATTGGCACCGATAATGGGTTCACCGTTCTGGTCTGTAACTGTTCCGTTGACTGTTTTGGTTCTTATAGACTTTATTGTTTCCCGACTTTTTTGTTTGCCGACGGAGATGGTATTGTTTTTCCTATTGAAATATAAATTGGTCTGTACCGTTATCTTGCTCAGAATATTTTCTAATGAGCTGTTGCGTGCTTTGATTGAAATGCGTGGAGCAGCATTCACAATTTCCTGGTCATAAAAGAATTTGTAGCCGGTCTGCTTGCTTAGTTGATTGAATACATTTTCTACGGTTTCATTCTTGACATCCAGCGTAATGTTTTTCTTTTCCTGCGCCTGTGTGTAATAAGGCAATGATGACAAGCATACGAATAGTAAAAAAGCTAAAAATGAATGTACATTCCTGCCTTTCCTTTTTATATTAGGAAGATTATTCATAAATTTGTACGTTTTAGTAATTGAATAGATTATTTAAAACAAAGTTCGTAATGTGCGATACGTTATTCACACGGGTCGAAACGAATGAATATCCGTCCGGATTACGGAATAGGGGCTTCTCTGAGAGACGGCTCCTATTTTTCTGAAATAGGATTAACCGGGTGCTTTCATAATATAATTTTTTTTAGAATTATAAGTTTAATATTCAAGGTTCTATAAAGTAATACACACGATGGATTATATGCCAGGGTGTGATTAACATCTTTTTGCTATTTATATAACAATATGCAGTTTCCTTCTTTTTTATACCGGATACCACTTGTATATTCAATAGATTGAAGAACTGCTTCCAGGCTCTTATTGTCGTGCTCTCCGGAAATCAGATTATTGAATTTACCATCGGCAAATGTAATGCGGCAATTGTACATTCGCTCCAGCTCCTTTGCCACGTCACGTATCGGAGTACTGTTGAAACGCAGTCCACCTTTTTTCCATATCGCCACCGGGCGCTCTTCGCGTCGTTTGCTGTATTCACCCGAAATGGTATTGATAAGTACCTGTTCCTTGCCTTTTAACCGCATCATTGCTTCCGGCAAGTCCACTTGTACCTTTCCGCTTTCCACCTCTACAGAAACAATTTCATCAGAAGAATAGGATTTTATGTCAAAGCAGGTTCCCAATACACGTATATCGAAACGGCGGGTACTGACAATAAAAGGCTGTTCCTCATTTCTGTATACCTGAAAATATCCTTCACCTTCCAGTACTATTTTACGTTCTTCTCCTTTGAAACTATTCGGATACCGTACATGTGAACATGAATTTAGTGTCAGTTGGGTGCCGTCGGGCAGAAGAATCTGTTTACGTTCGCCATAAGAGGTTGAGGCTTCCAGATAGATAGTCTGTCGTTCATTCAGATGTTCCAGATAATGAATTCCGCCTAGTACAAGACAAACGATTGCTGCTGTGCTGATGGCAGCAACAGCGATACGACGCAGCCAAGTACGTTTTTTATGTTCTATGCGTTTCAATAATTGGCGTGCTTCCCGTTTATAGTGTTCCCGTTCAAGATCAGTGAGAGGTTGCTGTGTTGCCGCTTCTTCCCACACATCAGAAGACAACTCATCGAGTGTTTCATGATTATCCGGGTGGTGCAAGCTGTTCAGTATTTCCCGGGCATCCTCTGTGGTATAGAGATCATCCAGATAGCGACGATATAAGTTCTTGTTATTTTCTGTATTCTTCATATTCTGTTATTTAGAGTTCGGGGATATCTTATTTTCCCCTTTGTATAATTAGTACACAAAGGAAAAGAGTATCTGGGGTATAGTTAACTTCCTTTAACTATCAACTTCATGAGAAACTGTTTCCCGCTAAAGGTTGAGGCAGATAAGGAGCAAGATCAGGTCAGTGCCGGTAATGGAGTGTTTTTCCAAATACGTACGAAGTGAACGTAATGAAGATGAGATATGCTCTTGTACAGTATTGATAGAAATTCCCAATGCTTCTGCAATTTCTTTGTGAGACATTTGTTTTTCACGGCTCATTTCGAATATTTCCCGTTGGCGGGAAGTCAGTTGTTCCAGTGCTTGGAATACAAGTCTTTGTAAATCATTAGCAATGATTGCATTATTTGTCTCATTGCTATAGTCTATAGCTTGTGATAGAATCTGTTCTTTCAGCCGGTCTTCACTCGCTTGTTCACGCAATTGGTTTAGAATCCGGTTGCGCATGATTGTATATAGATAAGAAGAAAAAGAGGTGTCCGGATTAATAAAACGGCGACTTTCCCAAATTACAGTGAAGGTATCCTGAAAGATGTCTTCAGCGTATTCGCGTGACTTAAGGAAACGCATGGCCAAATATATCAGGCGATTTTTATAAGCCGCATAGAGTTCGCAGAATGCATCCTCATCTCCGGCTATCAGACGGATGACGAGCGAACGTTCATTACCGGGAATATTTGTTGCGCACATATAGCATTTAGGTTTCAATTCACAAAGGGATTGCTTAGATTGTCACAAACGTACGTAAAATCCGGGAAATAAAAAAGGAAAGAAGTAGCTAATCTTTTTCAGATTTATTTCAGTATCATGATTTTTCTTTGCCGGAGATAATTTGCTATCTTTGCAATTTTAACCCGATAATCAATGAGTAGAATATTATTAAATACTAAGGTCTGGCTGTTTGTTTTATTAGTTGGAACAGCCTCCTCCGTACGGGCACAAAGTGATGATTTCACTACATGGACTAAGTTCAAAGTGAATCATAAAATAGATTCCCGATTTTCTGTTTCCGGTGATTTGGAACTGCGCACGAAAGAGGATATGAGCAGAATGGATCGTTGGGGACTTGCTGTCGGCGGTGTTTACCATGCATATTCCTTCTTGAACTTTGGCATCGGTTATGAAACTCATTTTCGGAGTCTGGGAGACTCGGATTGGAAACTCAGGCATCGTTATCATATCAGTGCGGTTGCAAGTTATCGTTATCAATGGTTGAAAGTTTCTTTGCGGGAAAGTTTTCAGCAGACTTTTGACCGTGGAGATTCGGAAACTCGTCTGCGTTCCCGTTTAAAATTAGCCTATGCACCGGCAAAAGGGGTTGTTTCACCTTATTTCTCTCTCGAAATTTATCAAAGTTTGGACGATGCTCCTTTTTGGAGGGCGGATCGTATGCGCTATCGTCCGGGAGTAGAATTTGATTTAGCCAAACGTTGGTCATTAGATGCGTTTTATTGTTATCAGTATGAGGCTTCACGGGGGAAACATATTGCCGGGATAGAAGTGGTTTATTCTTTCTAAAAAATGGTGCTTTCTTAATATAATAAGGTGTAGGTTTAAATCGATTAAATATATATGTAGTTTGCTAATTGATTGATTATATGATGATTAAAAATAAATTGAGAAAATTTCTTAATTGAAATATGTCTTCTCTTAACTATAATATGTATTTTTGCTCTTGGTATTTCAAAATGGAATGCTGAAATTAACGATTCTACAGTAACAACAGACGTGTTGTGTGTTTCATAACTGAAAGCGAATACTTCCTCTTATGTCATTCTTCTGCTCAATCAGCGATTTCTAGTTTTGACCAAAAAAACAATAATAATGAAAACATGTCATGACCTATTTGTGGGAGTAGGTTTATTTATTCTGTATTCTGTTTCGTTAACAGCTTGTGTAAATCATATTTCAGAAGAAGGAGAAAGAATCAATAATGGAGATATCCCATTGAAATTTGTAGCTGATATTCACGAAATAGTCAGTACTCGTGTGGCAAATAATAATTTTGAAGAAGGGGATGAGGTTGGTTTGTTTGCACTTGTCGGTAACACAACAATGCAAGAAGAACGTTACGCTGATAATCTTCATTTTGTACGTTCTTCCAGTGGTGAATTTGTTTCTGATGAGTCGGTTTATTATCCGGACGATGGAGTAGCGTTGAATTTAATCAGTTATTATCCGTATCAAGAAGAAGGAGTAGCAATGGGGGAAAGCACTATGCAAGTATCGGTTGCTACGAGTCAGAATAAATCTATAGATTATTCACATTCGGATTTTCTGATTGCATCCAAAGAAGATGTGTTGGCAAGTAAAGAGGCTGTAGCTCTGACTTATAATCATCAGTTCTTCCGTTTGAAGATAGTTCTTGTCCCGGGTGAAGGAGAAAATGTAGAAGATATGTTAGCTGCCAATCCTACACTTTCTGTTAGTGGTTTTTATACTAAGGCTATTTATGATTTTCAGAAAAAGGCTTTTTCTGCTTATTCCGAAGAGAAAGGAATAATTCCTGCAGGCGAATGGGAAATAAAAGAGGGGCGATTGGTAGGAAAAGAACTTATTCTGATACCGCAGGAAGCGACGATGGGATACCAGTATATAACATTGGAAGCCGAAGGAAGACCATATACTAGTTTGCTGCCTTCTACTTTACAATTGGCAAGCGGTAAGCAAAGAGAATTGGAAATCACATTTGTAGCAGATGAAGATATATTAATGAGTAAGGTCAGTGGAGAAATCGGTGATTGGGATGGGGCTGAGATAGATCGGACTGAATCGGTGACTCTTCATAAATATGTAGATGTATCGAAGTTGACTTTTGAGAAATCGAATGTGTATAAAGTATTGAATTCAGGAAAACAAGTTGCTGAAATATGTAAAGAGTATTTGGTGACTCCGGAATTTTCTTCCCAAGCGATTGTTGCTTATCCGATGAAAGAAGATGGCAGTGTTGATTTATCACAAGGAATTGTTGCTCAACTATTAGAAAAATCAGGTAAGATTCATGGTGGAAGTGTTTCATGGAATGTGGAAGATAATTCTTTGACTTATGTTGCCGGAAATCTAACTGCCCGTAATAATGTTTATATACTGGCGGACGGGAGAATTTCATTGTCAACAGCAGTCGCAGATAATGTATTATCAGTTTTGGCATTAGAAGACGTCGTCCGTGATGTACGTGGAGGTATGATTCACAACTATCCATTGGTGAAGATTGGGACTCAATACTGGATGCGGGATAATTTGGAAACTGCCTTGTATGTGAATGGTGACGAACTTCCTAAGTTGGATGCCGTAACAGAAAATGCTGTCGGATATTTGCAATCGGATGCAGAACATCATTTTTACACTGCTAATGTGGCATTATCTGCTGATTTCTTACCCGCACATTGGAATATACCGAATAAAGGGGATTGGAACCTCCTGAATACTTATCTAAAAGGAGATGCTTCTTTGTTGAAATCAGGAACTTGGTTACCTCTGAAAACAGGAGAGACAGCGCAGCCTGCTAATAATCTTTCTGGTTTCAATGCTGCCCCTATAGGCATGTGGGTTGAACCGAATAAGAATATATTTGGAGGTAAGCATTTGGCATATTGGACATTGGATGATACAAATACAGCAATAGCCGATGATGTCTTTTACCTGAAAAGTGATGAAAATACGATCGGAAAGTCTGCTCCAGGTGTCGAGAGAAAAGCTTTTGCAATTCGTTGTATCCGAAAGTAGATTAGTGGAAATCATCCTTCTTTTTCATATTTTGCTTATATTTGGAAGAAAAACTAAAAAGAGAGAATCATGAAGAAGATAATAAATCCCTGGAAAGGTCTGGAGGGGTACAACTGTTTTGGTTGTGCTCCTGATAATGAAGTTGGTGTAAAGATGGAATTTTACGAAGACGGTGATGAAATCGTAAGTATCTGGAAACCTCGTCCTGAATATCAGGGTTGGATTGATACACTGCATGGTGGTATTCAGGCTGTATTGTTGGATGAAATTTGTGCTTGGACGGTACTTCGTAAGTTGCAGACAACAGGGGTTACCTCCAAAATGGAGACTCGCTATCGGAGGTCAATTGATACGAAAGACTCGCATGTCGTACTGCGTGCGTCCATTAAAGAGGTGAAACGTAATATTGTGATTATTGAAGCCAAACTATATAATAAGGATGGCGAAGTATGTACGGAAGCTGTTTGCACTTACTTTACTTTCTCGAAAGAAAAGTCGAAGGATGAAATGCATTTTACTTACTGCGATGTAGAACCGGAAGAGATTTTATCTTTAATTTGAAATAAAAACTCAAGTTTTTGTGATAAATGTTTGGAAGTATAAAACAAATGCTTTAATTTTGTCGCAAATAATAGAAGAAATATGAAATATACAGCTACACATCATCATCATTTTCCTAACGAATAGTCGGTGGGCATAGATGATATTGTGTATACTCTATATAACGATAACGAAGAAGGTGTGTCAAAATGCGCACCTTCTTTTTTTATGCACAAAGCCCCTACTTTCACAAGCTGGGGCTTTGT
>NZ_JANJZR010000050.1 GCF_024623065.1 Bacteroides acidifaciens | reverse complement strand
TTCTGTTCAATGTTTCCATATTCTTCAGTACATAAATCCAACGATCAAAATCTGTCACACACTCCGCCTCTTCCTTCGTGAAAGAGGGAAGCTCGATGAAAATAAAACGAAGCTTGTCGGAGAATTGTTCGTGCGTGTCACGGTCAGAAAGAACGATGTCCGTACGAAGTTTGTGGGGCATATTCTCCAGCCGGAAGTTCATAAAGAAAACACCGTAAACGGCTTTCAGGTTAAAACGCCAATCGGCACCCTTCTCGCCTTGGCGGGAAACGGCATGGGAAAGATAATACAAAGCGCGTTCGCGGAAGTTGACCTGCTGGCGGTTCTGCATCTCGACAATAAACTGCTCGCCGTTCTCAGTCGTACAGTAAATGTCGTAGATGACACCACGGTCGCCCATATACTCGGGCAAGACCTCCTTATCCAGAAAAGTGATATCGGTGATGCTTTTCTCCTCCACAAGAAGGTCATTGAGAAAATCTATCAGCAAATCTTTGCTGACTTCCTGACCGAAGATTTTCTTGAAACCTACGTCCGTGAAAGGATTGATAAACTTTGCCATGGTTGCTTGATTCTATGTTTTATATCACAAAGATAATAACTGAATACGAATTATCACTATTTAAAGAGAAGATTCCCACATGAGACCAAACGATACTTATAAAGCATCGATTTCCGAATCGGAAAGTCCCGTCACCTCGCGGATAGCATCAAAGGACATGCCCATCCGTTTCAACTGACCGGCTATGATACGGCGTTCTTCAGCTTTACCTTCTGCCTTGCCTTTTGCCAGTCCCTTCTCCATCCCTTCTGCCAAACCTTCAGCTCTCCCCTTCTGCTCGGCAAACTCCATCGTCACCAGACTATCACGATACACCTTGATACTCTCGTCATACTTCACACGCTCCTCCTTGGAAAGAGAGGCGATGTCGACAATCTTTTCAAGCTTCTCGAATACCGACTTTCGCGCCTTAAAAGGCATTCTGTTCAATGTTTCCATATTCTTCAGTACATAAATCCAACGATCAAAATCTGTCACACATTCCTCCTCTTCCTTCCGGAAAGAGGGAAGCTCGATGAAAATAAAACGAAGCTTGTCGGAGAATTGTTCGTGCGTGTCACGGTCGGAAAGAACGATGTCCGTGCGAAGCTTGTGGGGCATATTCTCCAGCCGGAAGTTCATAAAGAAAACACCGTAAACGGCTTTCAAGTTGAAACGCCAGTCGGCACCCTTCTCGCCCTGACGGGAAACAGCATGGGAAAGGTAATACAAAGCACGTTCGCGGAAGTTGACCTGCTGGCGGTTCTGCATCTCGACAATAAACTGCTCACCGCTCTCAGTCGTACAGTAAATGTCGTAGATGACACCACGGTCGCCCATATACTCTGGGAGAATCTCTTTATCGAGAAAAGTGATATCAGTGATGCTCTTTTCGTCCACTAGAAGGTCATTGAGAAAATCTATCAGCAAGTCCTTGCTGACTTCCTGACCGAAGATTTTCTTGAAACCTACGTCCGTGAAAGGGTTGATAAACTTTGCCATGATTGCTTGATTCTATGTTTTATATCACAAAGATAATAACTGAATACGAATTATCACTATTTAAAGAGAAGATTCCCACATGAGACCAAACGATACTTATAAAGCATCGATTTCCGAATCGGAAAGTCCCGTCACCTCGCGGATAGCATCAAAGGACATGCCCATCCGTTTCAACTGACCGGCTATGATACGGCGTTCTTCCGCTTTACCTTCTGCCTTGCCTTTCGCCAGTCCCTTCTCCATCCCTTTCTCTAGTCCTTTCGCCATCCCTTCCGCCAAGCCTTCGGCTCTCCCCTTCTGCTCGGCAAACTCCATGGTCACCAGACTATCACGATACACCTTGATGCTCTCGTCATACTTCATACGCTCTTCCTTGGAAAGAGAGGCGATGTCGACAATCTTTTCAAGCTTCTCGAATACCGACTTTCGCGCCTTAAAAGGCATTCTGTTCAATGTTTCCATATTCTTCAGTACATAAATCCAACGTTCAAAATCTGTCACGCATTCCTCCTCTTCCTTCGTAAAAGAGGGAAGCTCGATGAAAATAAAACGAAGCTTGTCGGAGAATTGTTCGTGCGTGTCACGGTCGGAAAGAACGATGTCCGTGCGAAGCTTGTGGGGCATATCCTCCAGACGGAAGTTCATAAAGAAAACACCATAAACGGCTTTCAAGCTGAAACGCCAGTCGGCACCCTTCTCCCCTTGGCGAGAAACGGCATGGGAAAGATAATACAAAGCGCGTTCGCGGAAATTAACCTGCTGGCGGTTCTGCATCTCGACGATAAACTGCTCGCCGTTCTCGGTCGTACAGTAAATGTCGTAGATGACACCACGGTCGCCCATATACTCGGGCAAGACCTCCTTATCCAGAAAAGTGATGTCAGTGATGCTCTTTTCGTCCACTAGAAGGTCATTGAGAAAATCTATCAGCAAGTCCTTGCTGACTTCCTGACCGAAGATTTTCTTGAAACCGACGTCCGTGAAAGGATTGATATATTTTGCCATTATGGTATAAGTTTATCTGTTGGATTTCACAAAGATAACGCTTGAAAATGAATTATCACAATTTAAAAGAAGATTTTTGCTACCGTGTGATTCTGTGATTATTCATTATCTTCTCAATCAACTGTCGCATTTATAACTTAAACTTAAGGTCAACTCTCTACAAAATAAAAAAAATGAAAATTATCTGTCATCTGTCACACATTGGTACATAATCATCTGATTACAAACATTTAATCGTGTGACAGCACGTGGTGACAGCAAGGTAACGGCAATTTTGCTGTCACACATGCAATCATGATGTATCATAATCAACAGCCTGTCAGATATTAATCATTGAGAGGATCAGGCATTAATTGAGTATCGGTTTTAGAATCTGTTTAAACCTTTCTTCAATAATAATTTTATAGCTGATATTTTAACCGAATGCTTTTTTCACAATCCACCTTTTGTAAACAGGTCTGCATCCCTGTTTTTTTATATGCACTATGTATGGATAACTACTTATCAGAGATGGGAACTTTCTTAAAATTTTTATTTCACCCCTTTTGAAACAAGCTCTTCTCATCACGTCTGTCTATAGTCAGCAGAAAAGGTATTAACAGTTGCGTTCTTGGCTGTTAACGAAAAATTTCCTACCCATTAAATATAAACTTCCTCTGGATAGGAAGGAAACTTTCTTTTCATTCGATGCAAACTATAAACGCAAGCTTTGATTATATAATTGCAAGTTGCGTTTTTATAATCAAAGCCTTTGTTTTTATAAACGAAGCTTGCGTTTATAGATTACGGTTAACGAAGAATAAGTTTACATGCTGATAATAAGAAGTTTACAATTAATGAATGAGAACTTTTTTATTAATGAATGAAAAGTGGGTTATTAAGAGCCTGCTCCGAGTTTTGCCCGACACAGTTTTGAGAGTTGCTTTCGAGTATATTTTCTGTTGTTGTGAGGAGCATGACGGAAACTATGTGACGAATAAAAACTGGTCGGTAAAGCCTATCTAACACAATCTCAGGAAAATTTAAACAGGCTCTTAATCATTAAACAAGATCAATTCTATACTTTTCATGTTCTTTTTTTAAGATTTTCCCTATATTTCATACAAAAATAAGACACCTTTCTCATATAAACATATAAAGTTCATGTTTAATATACCCACCCTTAAAATATCTCTTCCAACCAAAATGAGCAATCGTTATATAAACAACATAGAAAAGAGGGTTCCGAAAAGGGTACCCTTCATCTTTTTTATAGCTTTTATGTGTGTTGCGTACTTTTTTGCCCAACTATAAAAATTGCGACTATCCAACTTATATTTCTCTCTAAACTGTCGTTATAAACTGCTCCATTTCCCTTTTTCTTAGTCTTTTTCCCCTTGGCTATCATTTTTCCAATGTTGAAGGCAATAGCTAAGATACCAAAGTCCATGACAATCTTATCAAAGCCTACATGCCTGAATCTCTTATATCCCTTATTCCATTTTATTTGCCCAAAGACTGCTTCTACCTCCACCGGTCTTTTGCTTCTATGTTTGAGCCCTTCCGGTGAAATGAGCCTCTCTCGTGCCAGTTGCTTGTATCGTCTTAATTTATGGTTAACTCTGATCTCTCTATTTCCTTTTCCCTTGTGATATTTATTCCGCAGAGGACATTCCTTGCAGTCTGCGGCACGGTAAACGCTTATTTCACTTTCATACCCATTATCATTGACAGTCCGGGTTTTGTAAGCAAGCTTCATATGCTGTCCCATTGGGCATACAAAGTAATCATCCGATTCGTTATAGTATAAATTCTCTTGTTTAGAGATATCCCCTTTCCATTTCTTAGTTTGCTCCACATGAAAATAATTATACTTCACATAAGCGCTTATACCAAAGTATCCCATAAACTCATAATTCTCTTCGCTTCCATATCCGGCATCCGCGCAAACCTCCTTCATCAAACGGTTGTATCTCAGCCAACCATATAATAGAAATGGAATTAGCGTTAAGGTATCACCGGGATTGTGAGAGAAAGCATAATTTGTTATAAACTGGTTTTCGGTAGATATCTGCAGATTATATCCCGGTTTAAGTTGTCCGTTTTTCATGTGATCTTCTTTCATGCGCATGAAAGTAGCATCAGGATCTGTTTTGGAATAGCTGTTTCTTTCCTGCATCGTATCCAGGTGCTTCTCATAATCTTGCAGTTTGGGAAGATGTTCTTCCTTAAGTTTCTTAATCTGACGAAGCTCACGTTTGCCGCGGTTCTCAAGATTGATAGCATCTATTTTTTCCTTCTGTGAATGCACCCTTTCAAACGTTTGCTACGAAAATCATTGATAGTACGAAAGTCGGGAGTTGATTTACCCGAAAGCCACATATAAAGGATGTTCTCCTGAAGTAGGCGAGCTATCTTACGACAGGAATAAACATTGTTAAGGTAGGCGAAGAATAATACCTTTAGAAGCATACGGGGATAATAAGCTGGACAACCGCCACCGTTATAAGTAGACAGCAACGGACTAATGTCAAGGTCATCAACGATCCGATTGACAAGCCTGACCGGAGCATCCGAAGCAATATTTTCATCAAGACGCGAAGGAAATAGTACTCCCATGCCTTGAGAACACTCCTTAAATTGTATATTTGTTCACCCGATTAACATGCTCTAAGATAAGAATTTTAGAGCAAATAAAAAAGTCTGAGCTTGGGAAAGTTCAGACTTTTGCACAAATAAATAGAGGGTACCCTTTTCGGACACCCTCTTTTTAACATAAGCATTATTTCACTTACGCAATAATTCTATTCACATACAACTTCAAATTCATCCACAATCAAAGTACTACCACCGGCACCTTTAAATGAATCACCATCTTTACTTGAAGAGCAAACTATAGCAAATTTATATTTGCTATTTCGGTCATACTCTTGTAAATATTCAAATTCAATGTTAAAAGGAGTATATTCTTTAATATCCTCAACGATAATATTAGCAACAGCAACTCTTAATTCCGAAGTGTTCACATCGTGACCTGTCAATACAATCTCTTTACCATCCTCACCTGTTTGCACTTTATACAATATGGCTTGAATCTGTCCTTTATCTTTAATATCAACCGGTTTTACATCCTCATGATTAGAAGCGTCAAGATAATTAGAACCTGATTCATATTTATAAACACCCTTAAAACGAAGCGGTTTTCCACCTAAACCAACTGTTTCTGCATCAAGACCAAATTTAGTACAACTCAACCTATCACCTTGCAAAGCAGGCATCATATCAAATTTACCAATAAAAATAGAACCGGCAGTAATCTTCGGAACTAATGAACTTGGCTCATTTGGATATTCAAAAGTTATCAATTTAGCCGCATACGTACCATCCTCTCTAGTTTCTTTTCTCAACAAAGTACCACCTAAAAAACCTGCTCCAGCAGCACTTCCTGCCCACAAATCTTTGGGTAACAGTTCATCATTCTTAGTACCTTCCTTCCATTCTTCAAAAGAATATTTCAATACACTGCGAGTACCTTCTACAAAAGCCGTATAAACTTTCACGGTTCCATCTTCCGCCATCACAGTATAAGTCACTTTCTTATTATTCGAGAAGTCCTGTTCTACACCGGAAGCCGGAGTAATAGTTGCTCCTTCAGATATTTCAATAATAGGAGTAAACTTGAAAGATGCTGCCTTCTCATTAACAGCAAAAACAATCGTACCAGCTTCTTCATTTATAACTGGTTGTTCTACCACTGCCTCATCGTCAATGATGAAACTTGCAATCTTAGCTTCACTACTTTCCGAACCTGTCAATTTAGTACCTTCATATACCACTTTCACAGCCTGTTCCAAATCACCCAATTTGGCAGCGATATCCAAATCAACTACTACTTTATTACCAGAGATATGTCCTTGGGCATTAATATCACCAGTCAAATTATATTGTGTCACATTCAAGACTTGCTTTCCTGTAAAACGATAGCTGTTTCCATCTTTCTCCAAAGCACAATCAGTCAAAGCAATAGTACCCAAGTCCATTCCCATAAAATTGAAATCCTTCAATTCCATATTAACAGAAGCATCTCCTGCCTTAGATATTGTTATATTTTTAGGAATATCAGATCCTATTGTAGTTCCATCCAAAGAAATATCCAATGTTCCTTTATAAACTCCGGCAATTTCAGCATCTATAGGATAAACAACAGCATCGTCATCGTCACTACATCCCGTAAACAAAGTCACAGAACAAACGAGCATAAACAAATACAACAAACTTTTCTTCATAATTTTCATTGTTAGTTAATAATCTTTTTTTCGATAAAAAATCGAGTGCAAAGTAATGACTTTGCATTTACCCTCGCAAGGTCTATTCTTTGTATTTTATGTTCTATTTTTAAGATTTGTATGCCAGACTTCCCATTTTTAACCCCAAAATGAGATAGTTTTTTCAAGACAAACCTATATTTAACCGATTGGTATCGACTGATTTCATTTCAAACGTATAACCATCCATACTAAAATCCGAAACAGAGGAAGTCACAACATCATGATTGACCCTCATTGGGTTGAAAAAGAAAGTTTCACGAACATTCCCAATCTCCGACTGTTCTCCTCCAAGATTGTATATCAGATTGGTATTATCAAGATATATCTTATCTACTTTCCCCAATCCGCGTATTCCTTCCGTATCATCACGAAGCTGGGCTATCAGCCCGGCTTCTTCAATATAAAGACAATAATCCGCCACGCTGTTGCGGCTCACATTGAGGGCGGTAGCTATACTACTGATCCTACACCACGAGGGGTACTTTGTTCTTCAAACAGAACTCCAGTATGGACTCGCCTTGTGGCATGGCTTCCGCTTTGTAGCGGATGAACAGCCTTTCGAAATCACTGCTGCTATACATATGTTTTTAGTTTTGGATTACAGCAGCGAAAGTCAGTGTTATTATGGTTGGGAGCAATACGTCATGTCGGACGCTTACAACGCTTTGTTTCATTAGAAGGACACAATTTTGAAACTAATCATCATAATCGTATTTCAAACTAAAATCATCTACCCATAAAGTACTGCCATCTCCCCCGGTAAAGTAGTCACCATACTTACTTGCCGTACATACTAACACCAGATATTTAGGAACACGACTAGTAGAACGATAAACTAAAGGTAAATCCAACTCTGTGTATTGAGGTATAGTTTTTCCGGAAATGAATTCCGCATAAGCAATGATATTCGGGTCATTCTTATCGAATAATTTACGCTCACTCTTCTTAGTTCGAATTTCCACAGGTTCATCCCAATCACCTAAAGCTACATAAATATAACAAGAATCAGGTCGACCTTTCAAATAACTGAATTCAGAAGTTGATTTGTCGATAATTACGCTTGTATATTTAATATGTCCTTTCAGACGAGTGGGACGTTCTGTAAATGGCTTGCCAAAACTAAGCACTCCATCAGTAACATCTGTTCTCAAATAATCTCCGACAAACAAGTTACCAGCAGCAAATTTCAATACAATATAAACAGATTTCAACTGTGCAGCCTTACCCGAGCCATTCCATGTATCAAACACCGGAATCGTATTACTGGTGCCAACAGTAGTAGCACCTTTGTTACCCGTATCCCAATACCCTTTCTCCATCCCTTCTGCCCATGGTTTCCAAAGTATCTTGTTATTGCCCTTATCCTCTTTGCTCCAATCCTCGAACAAACCGCCCGGAATTTCTACCGCTTTTCCTGTTGTAAAGGAAAGTTCTGTACCATAGTCAGTTCCAGAATAAGCTCGGCAAATATATTCTGTCTCCGCCTTTAGGTGTGGAACACAAGCCGTAAATGCCGCTCCATCAAATGTTATATAAGATTTATCTACTTTTTGCCATTCAAGTGCGGAAGTCTCACGGATTTCAAACCCATTATCCTCTCCTTCAAGCCCTTCACCATATAACCATGCTACATTCACCCATCCATCGGCCTGCTTCGTTTCAGCATTTTTATCTTTACGATAAGCACGCACTTCCCATTCTTCTTCAAAGGAATCTTTATATTTCACCAAGATTTTGGCAGAAGCGTAATTGGAATATACAGTCCAATTCAAAGAAGGTATTTCAGTACTTCCATTATAAGTAGCTCCTACCGGTCCCAACTTCAGTTCAAGCAATTGCAGCTCTTTCCACTTTGTGTCTTTTGTCACATATGCCACAGCCAACCGCTGTTCTTCATTAATATCAGATACCCCAACTTGATTTTGGAGTTTATAAGTTCGATCTATATTACGCTTGGCAAGGATACTCCACTGATAATTTTGATAAAGTGACAATGTTACTTTATAAGGACTCGTCAAATCAATAATATCGTTCACCGCAAGTGTACTTTCAGCACCTTCCGTCACAGTGAAAGCAGTAACCTGAACTTTTTTCAAATCCTGCGTCTCTTCTATATTAAGTGTGACTGTACGGTTTTCTTCGGAAACAAGAGCATTCCCTTGCTGTCCAGTCACATGCATTTCTATAATAGATAATGCAATCTGCGGATATCCTATATCATTTTTGATACAGCTTTGCAGTAAACATACGATTACTGCACTAAGAGATAAATTATATATAATACGCATCACCATTACATGCAAAAAGTTAAACCAATATTTATATTAAACAGATTGATCTTAAAATCAGCACCGCTAGACCGTCGTTTTCCAGTTTCTCCCAAATTATTGCTTTGTTTCTCCAATCTATATTTGAAACCCACTACTCCAAAAGAAAGCTCTGCACAAACATTCTGTGTTATAAAAACAGAGATGCCCGGATTGATACCCAAATGCAATTCATTTATCGTTGTATCCGTCCGCTTATATTCCGCTCCTTCTCCTCTGGCAAAACTCGATGTCCCATTCAAATACGTTAATGTCGTCTCATTAAATAATCCGAATAATTTTCCCCTATCAAGCCCGACATACGAACGGTGGAACAAGCCAAAGGAATACAAGTCTTCCGCATATCTCATATTACTCAATGAGAAATCCGACTCTTCATCAATATTAAGCGATATATTTCCTAAATCAGCAATTGTATGATTATATCCGAGCTTCATTCCGACTACAACATTATCCTTCACTGCATAACCAACAAAAGGCTTAACTGAAAACATTTTAAAGTTACAATCAAAATCCTTCAGCATAGAAAACAGCAAACGGCTGTCATCACTATCAAAATTAACATAGGAGAAGGTAAGACCACCAATCCATTTTTTCTTAGGAATAAACCGATAACTTACAATTCCACGATCAAAGCGTCCGATTGGTTTGATATGAATCAAGTTAGTGTTCTCTACAACATCTTTCTTCCTCTCCAATTCCGCTTTATCCAAATAAATGGTATCACGTATTATAACTGTATCCCGTTGTTGTGCCGAAAGTGTCTGTACTCCAGCCAACACAACCATTACACATATATAGATTAATCGACTCATTATTTCTTTCTTATAAGTAGAATGCTATACCTAATCCAATAGAGAATAGGTTAATTTTAAAGTTTGCCGCACTCGACGAACGCTCTCCGACATACACTTGATCTGTAGTTTGTTTTACCTTACTAAAATCCAATCCAAGAACCCCAACACTGACCTCAACTGCCGTAAAATTATTTATAAACGCAACAATACCGGGAGCGACTCCCAAGCCAAAATCTGTAGTTTTTGAATACGTTCCGCTTAGTGAAGTATTATCCTTTGTGACTACTTTAGACTGGCTTCCACCAACCTCCAACCTGGTTTCAGCGAAAAGAGCAAAACGTTTGCTCGTCCCTATGTTGATATAATTTCGAAGAATTCCAATGGCACTGTACGTGTGCTTCAATTGATACATATCATTCACATCAAACTTGGTATCTTCGTCAAGATTCAGAGTCACTCCATCCAATTTTGTCAATGTACGTCCATAAGAGAAACGTCCTCCGGCAGCCACATTATCTTTAAATGCATAACAAAACATCGGACTCACCTTAAAGGTATATCCATCTGAATTGAAACCATCAATTACCAGAAACTGATAGTTCTGCTCGTTATGTTCGGAATAAGAAACCGAACTGCCAACAATCCATTGCCCTTTCGGAACAAAGGTGTGAGCCTCTATATTACGTTTAAACTCTTGTGCCTGAGCAGTCATACCCACTATCAACAAGAGATATATTAAAATCTTTTTCACGTGCAATATTTATTTGATAATCAATGGTTAATACACTAGTTCTACATCATCTATCCACATTATACTCCCCACAGCTCCGGCAAAATAATCTCCATAGCGACTAGAAGAAGCAACCATCACGATATATTTGGGCAAACGGGTGTTATCTCGATAATCCAAAGGAATGATAATCTCCGCCATTTCAGTGTCTCCGCCAACATCCTCCGTAAAAATACGCTCTCCATAGGCAATTATATTCTCATCATTCGGATCAAAAGTGCGTGTGTTTTCCGGATGATTAAAATCCGTCTGTGCAACGACAGCCCATTCATATCCCGAAATATATTCACTACCCGTTCCGGGCCAATCACCTACAGCCACATAAATGATTCCCTGATCCGGCTCCCCTGAAATAAGTCCTTGTTCAGGCAAGGCGTTGTTAGTTACTACTTCAGGACGATACTTAACATAGACACGTAAAGCTGACGGACGGGCTGTAAAAGGACGCCCCCAACCTAAGACACCATTTCCTTTCAATCCATCCATTATGGTTTTCAAATATCTTCCGGCAAACAGATTACCTGCTGCAAACTGTCCGATTCCAAGAACTTTGGCATCTGTTGAAGTTAACTTAGCAGAATATGTTCCACTATGTTTAATAGAAGCATCAGCAACCGTAATATCGACACTCGCAGATTTGGAACCATGATTTCCTGAATCCCAAAAAATATCACTTTCGGCAGATGAAGTCGCAATATAGGCAGGCATACTTCCCGACCAATATTCAAAACCACTATTTTCCAGTTGCAATGCTTTTTCCGTAGTAAACGTACAGACAACTGTAGATAGCACATCACCATCCATTAATTGATATTCATATTTCGTGTCAGAAAGCAATCCCGTCACAGCAGACGCGCTCTGAACATTCTGCCCGTCACGAACAGCATCTACTATTTTCCATTCTTGCTCATCCGCCTTACGATAGCGGAAGGCCAATGCACCTTGTGGCTCACGACCGGGAAGAACAGTACCATACAGAGTAGCTTTTGTTGCCCACACTTCATAGACCGGAACAGGTTCTGTTTGTACGGTAGCATCCGAAACTACCATCTTCCAGTTTGCTGTACGCATCTTATTATTTGCATCTGTCGCAGTCAGGCTAATTGCATAAGCACCTTCGTTAACCGTATATTTCCGAATCAAATCAGCAGACAGAATCAGATTCAATGCATATCCTTTGGATTCTGCTTTTTCATCAATCAGTATTCCACCTTCTGTCAACTGAGTTTTTTGTTCCTCTGTCAGATTTTTCAAGTCAAAAGAGTTTTCACTTGTTGCCAAGAATTCAGGAAACTGTTCAGATGAAAGAAGCACTTGTTGCAAAGCAGAAGAGCCGGTAATATTTATAGTAACATCCGAACCACTTTCAGTAGCGACATAACTTGTGGCATCCAGATTGAAGATTTCATCTCCATATGCAGCAGTAAATACCGGGCGACGGTAATACACAACCTCTTCTTCAATGATTTCCAACGGAGTGGCATCCACTCGTAAATGTAAAATAGCCCCTCCGGTATCAGGATTTCCCACCTCAATATCCTTATATTCATAAGTCAACTGATAAAGAGTGGCTGCTTTCGCTTGTGGAATAGTATCAACCTGTGTGTACGGACGTCCTGCAATATCAGTTGCCGAAAATGTGCAAAACAAAGTATCGCAATCGGCTGGAAGAGAGAAATATCCCATTGCTTCCAAATTATCCGCATTAAAATCCAATATTCCATTTTCTGCCTTTACGGCTATTGACACAGCATATTCTTCTTTAAAAACAGTTTTCAAAGATTCACCGAAAGCAACTTTTGTTACTGTGTTCGCAATATTACATATCACATCTACCGGGGTTACTTTTGCTCTCTCTACAGTGAAAGGTTCAACTCCCTCATAGAACTTTTTGGTAAACGATGCAGCCACAGAATCCCCGGCAGTCACCCGTACACGGTATTCGCCGGAAGGCAATGTTATCCCTTCTTCCGGAAGTTCTGCCGTACCCAAGTATTTACGAATCAACTTATCCGTATCATAAATTCGAATTTTACAATCTTTTACCAAGGCACTTTCTTCATCGGCAGTCAGAGAACGAGTAACAACTACCTGCAAGTCATTTTTCATCTGTACCCCCAAACGAAGCGTACCTTCTCCACCATAGCCTACATTTTCATCACTCTGACAACCACTTAAAGCCAACAGAGATAAAATGATATACTTATTAATCTTTTTCATCATACTCCTTTACCTCACTTTTACTTGGTATTCAATGTCAAGGTAGCTGTAGCAGATGCATTTGTTACATCTTTCACCGTAATCTTAAACTGATGCATGCCATGATATACCTGCAACAGTGGAACAAATTTTGTAATATTAAAAGGTACCGTCTCTGTTGTTTTCACTTCATCTCCAACCGGGAAACCTAATGAAATCAAGTTATTTTTATGGTCCTCATCTGCCGGCGGGTTTGCCAAATCAAAGGACGTAGTACCAAATAATTCTACTACAGCCGCCACAAAATCGTTATCAGAACTTGTAATCTCCACAATCACATTCTTTATTCCTCTGGAAGCCAACAAATTCACAACAACAGGACCATCAACCTCTTCATTATAGTCATTTGCATCAATTGGAGTATTCAAATCAAAATTCTTATTACCACTTGTCACAGTAGGGTCAGTACCTTCCTTATCTCCTCCTGATGGAAAGTCGTCTATTCCCTCTTCCTCTCCGGGATGAACAGAACCATCCAACTCTACAATATCACAAGTAACATCATACTCAACAGACGGATTGGCAGCTCCTCCTGTTCCCGGATCACCATTGGCATCCCGCAATGTATAAGTAATAATCAATTGAGAACCCATATTTATATTGAGAAAAGATTTATTAATTGGCACATCTAGTTCATCATCAAGCTCACCTATAAAGTTCGCATCAATTACATTACCACTCACTTCCGCAGGAAAATAACCGGCACGAGTTTCATCTTTTTCAAAATTAAGAGAGTATTTATTATTAACAGTAACTTTAATATTAGCCTCATCCCCCAACAATTTCCTGAAATTCTCATCATATTGGATAGTCACCATGATACAATTCAATGTACAGTTAACCGTTTCAAGATTAGTAATCTGATCTTTCTGAATCTCAAAATTCTTCGATCCTTCACAATAGGGTTCATCAAATAAAGCTATGCCAACATTAGGAGCATGAGCTATCACTTTATATTTTCCCACCTTTAACTGAAAAATCTCAGGAAGCTCACTATATTTCCATTCCGAAACCAAAGTTTCATCTTCTGCATTATAGATGCCTACTATATAATTACTGGGATCTACTGTTTCAGCACGAGATACCGGAGTAGCATTTACATTTACCGACAGTCCCATAGAAGCCAAATTCACTTGTCCATAATCATTGGACTCTTTTCCAAAATCCATGTTTTCGCGATCACAAGCTGACATTAATATTATCAAAACAGTCAGCAACAAATATGTCGGATGAATTATTTTTTTCATATCATTTTTATTTAATGTAAATTAGTTTGCATATTCTAAAACCAGATCATCGATAACCAAAACATTACCTATAGCTCTAGTATCTCCATATCCAGCAAAGAGTCCTAAACTGCCACTATATCCGTTCACAGATGGCGTAGAAGCAGTACTTGCCAAAAACTCAACAGATATGTGTGTCGGTGAAAGTTGAATATTCTTATATTCAATACCAACTATTCCCTGAGTGTCAACAGGAGTAGCCATTGAACTCGTCAATTCCAACATACCTTCACCTAATACAACAATACTTCCATCGTCTTCACGATGTTCTATTTTCACAACAGCAGAAGCAGATTCACCATTTATAGAATGAAAACGATAAATAAATGACATCTGAGTAGGACGAGAACTAAATATATGTCCATATTGTTCTCCTGATTGTTTATCATATTGACCTATAAACAAACAACCTGATGTTTTCTTTCTACAATTAGGAGAATTCTTTTTAGAACAAGTACTTCCTGCCCCCCAGCCTACAACAGCTATTTCTGCAGAATACTCACCGTTACACGGTTTATTCGAAATTCCTATTTTTGAGCTAGCAGAATGGTTAGAATTAACATAGGTAGTACTCAGATGATATCTATAAAAATAAGATTGATCATCGGATTCAGCTGTACTCAAATCGTTGCGTGTTGCCCACCACGGCTCATTTTCACCTTCTAAATAAGGATATGCAGTATATATTTCCTGATTTCCATTACTAATACCACTTATTTTATCTGATTTCCATACAAACTTCTCATACCATTGTTCAAAGTTTGAATTAGGTATCTGTAATTCACTTTCCGTATTAATTTCCAATTCATCAGAAGCTGCAACAATATCTCCTTCCAAATCCTTTTTCACAATACGAAGATCTATTTTCTCCCCTGCAGGCAATCCGGTCATGGACACAGAAGTATTATCAACACTATAAACCGGATTTATTTCTTTCCCGTCATTAAAACATAAAAATTCCCAACCGTCCTCAATACTTTTGTCCACTTGTACTGTTGCTTTCTTTGTCCAAACATCACCAGGATAAGCCAGACTAAGTGTATACAATGGAGCTTCAACAGTACTTTCTACCGACTTCATCCGACGAAGGTAGTTAGCCTCTATTTGCATTATGGAAGTCTGTGACTCAGGCAAAACAAAAGTCAGTTGATGTTGTTCCTTATCAGAGTTTATTTTCTTTGGAGTAATAGCTTGCTTGCTATCACCTACCTTCAACCAATAATTAACTTTTAATGGATCTCCATCAAGCGTCATATTCACATTCACTTTGGTCGTACCATAAGCAATTGTAGGTCCAGTAGTAATTGCAAACTTATTATCCAGACTATTCACTTTGAGAGTCAACGGTTCTTCATTGGTTTTTGAAAGTATATCAACCGCATTTAAAGTGAAAAGATGTTCTGCGTCCCCTTCTTTATATTCCAAGAAAGGGATAACATCCGTAAAATCAATCATCGCTATCTTATCCTTCTTGTCACTTAGACCTACGATTTTCAATCCTAACTCTTGCATTTTTTCTAAAATATCGGCAGGCACATTAGCCAAGTCCACCGACTCCGGCCATCCTTGCTCAATCAAAGTATTGGAGTGAGTTGTCAAATTACAATGGGCAATCCCACCAGCCGCATTCAAATATGCGTAAATCTGTGATGATTCTGCACTTTTACCTTCAACAACAGACAATGCTTCTGTCCCAAATCCATTCGCTTTCAGATAAGGAGCCGGAGCACTTAACGCTTCGTCAGAAACATCAATTGTTATTGGTTCCTGATTTGGAATATCGTCACTGAACGATATATTCAACATTGATGAACCTGCATCCACATCAAGTGTCAAAATATAAGCATGACGGGCTTCTGCTAAAAAAGTTTTTGCTTGCACAGTCACTTCCTGACTGCTACCTTGCTTTTTGCGAAATGTGGTACGGACTTGCAGCTCTCCCGGTTTAAAATATCCATAGCGTTCTTCCGACTGTTCAAACTTTACTATGTTATTTAAAGAAGAAGTAACTTCGGAAGAGTAGGAAGAAAAGAATTCTTTAAAAGCATCCGTATAAGTAATCTTTAGTTTTGCATTCGCTAAATAGCAAGTCACTTTCACATTAGTCGTTTTTCCTTTCGATATAGTAAACGATTGATTACCTTCAAAATATGGTAATTCAAATCCTTCATTTTCGACATCACTATACGAAGCAACCGCTGTATAATTTCCCGAACGAAGTGTCAGTTCATCATCCGCAAAAAAATCCGCCAAAGTAGCCCATTTTCCACGAAGAGTTTCTCCTTTAAATATGGAAAAAGAGAAATCATTTACATCAGGAACTCCCTGTTCTGTTCCGTCACCCACCCGGGTATTGGTTCCCACTACCACCTCGGGATTTGCATTAACCTGTACATGTAATGTCCCACTTCCTTCACTACCTTCATCACGTTCTGAAGAACAAGAAAAAAACAGAGACAAAAGACATATACAAAAAGCTAGTTTCACTAGTTGTCTGTTACTCATCTCTCTAGAATCTCTAAAATATATAAAACTGGACACAAAAATACAGTTTTACTTTTTTATAATAAAGTATCCAAAGAAAGTTTTATTTCCAAATATGAAAATAGGAACACAATTAGCATATTACATCTAAAAAACAGACCACTTTAAGGAGGGAAAACACAAAAGTTCTGTTTTTCATATGAAAAACAGAACTTTTCTTATTCTAGTTGAGAACGTTAACTGAACTTATTTGTCGATACCCGGCATCAGGACGACTCCGAGCTTTTTCTTCCCGTCCATCTTGACAATCATCGGTTTTTCAAAACGGACGTGACGAAGGTATTTTGTTTCTTCCACTGCCGGCTGTGCGTTGAGGAATTCCTGATTATAAACCCCATCATTCATAAAGGCATTGATGGTGAAATAACCCACACCAAAAGAAGTCAAGTTCTGGAAGAAGTGCGTGCCTTGGCTGGGGTCTACGCGATAGTTGGTCAATCCGGCTTCTACGATTACACGGGCGGCGGAGATGTGCGGCCACTTCACCGGGATACCCAGCCATGTGTCACTACTTCCCCAACGTCCCGGCCCGACAAGCACATAATTCTTGCCTTCGTTCAGGAATTGCTGGTTTATCTTTTCTATCTCCCAGGCAATAGTTTGATTATTCGAAGCACTGTAACCGTCGGTCTTGACATAGACAACATCACAAATGTCATTCATAATGCCATGTCCCAGTGAGTTATAAGAACGAAGCACTACATCCTCGTCCGGTATCTCGTTCAAATCTTCATCCAAAATTTCCTTGCTGTCTACGATGGGACGGATTTGCAGCAGATAGAACGTACCCGTCTTATCCTGCTCACGGCTTAGCGTAGCTGCAAATTCGATTTCAACAGGACGGCGCATCTCCTGTTCACTGTACTTCAACACTAATTGAAGAATACGTGCCAACGGGAAAACATCATGTTGCAGAATATTGGCAAACGTGATTACTTTACGTCCTCCCGGATACAAGCCATCCCGGATAATTTGGTCATAGGGGTCGTATGTGGAAGCGATGTAGCGCAAAGCCCCGTCATTTTCCGCCTCTTTCACGTGAAGCTTCAAGAGGTTGAAGCCGTCGTCGATAGAGAAATCATGCCCTGCGTTCTTCAAGTCCAAAGCATAGAAACGGGTTTGTGTTTCTTTCAGAGCTATTTCCATTTCGCTGGTTTGCAATACCTGGTTCGGGTGATAAGGAGAGAAACGGAGTGTCATGCCACCATCCACAATATATTTCCCTAATCCTAAAGCCAGGTTTACCGTTCCTTCTTCCGCCTTTTCATCGCCCAACGGATAATAATTCAATGAACGGGCTACACCGGACATGGAAGGATAATAGCGGTCACCATACTGATTACCCACCACTTCCTGCAAGATTACAGCCATTTTCTCCTGGTCGATTACATTCGAGGTAGCCTGCATATACGCCTTACTATCGCGGAAATAGACCGAAGCATATACCCCCTTGATAGCATCGGAAAGCATACGCAACATCTCATAGCGGTCGTCCAGATAAGGAACCATATATGTATTGTAGATTCCGGCAAAAGGCTGATAGTGAGAATCCTCTAATAAAGAAGAAGAGCGGATGGCAATCGGAGACTTCACTACATCAAAGAAAGTGAAGAAATCCTCTACCAGCCTGTCCGGCAATTTTGCTTTCAGGAAATATCTCAGAATCGTATCGTCGTCCGCATCCGAAAGGGCAATCTGATACAGATTATTGGCATCCATAAATTCATCGAACACATCCGTACAGAGCACCACCGTCTTGGGAATAGCAACCCGTGCATTCTCGAACTCGTCAAACTCCGGATGACGCTTCACCATATTGTCTATAAAAGCCAGTCCGCGTCCTTTTCCGCCTAATGAACCGTCGCCGATACGGGCAAAATTGGAGTAGCGGTCGAAACGATCGCGCTTGAACACCGCCACGACCCCTTGATTCTTCATTTTGCGGTATTTTACGATAGCCTCGAAGATAATGCGGCGATGAGCATCCACATCTTGAAGACTGCTCCAGGTGATAGGCTTCAAGAATTCCGCCACAGGAAACATAGCCCGCGAATAAAGCCAACGGGACACGTGATTGCGGCTGATATGATATAGGAAAGATTCGGCAGGCACGGCAAACAGGATATTCTGCAACTCCTTCAGATTACGAACGTGCGCTATCTCCTCACCCGTCTCAGGATTGCGGAAAACAAAATCACCGAAACCGAAATTGTCAGAAACGATACGGCGCAAATCGACGTCCATCTTCTTCGAGTTCTTATCAATAAAGCTCGCACCATATTTCGCTGCATAAGAGGAGTTTTCCGATTCGGACGACTGGATAATCAAAGGAACAAACGGATCATTCTTGCGAATCTCGGCACATAACTTGATACCTGCCAGACCGTCTTTCTCCCCCCGTTCCACTTTCGGGAAACGCACGTCGGTGATTACACCTAATATATTATTCTGATATTTGTGATAAATCTCCATCGCTTCCTGATATGTACGCGCCAACACGATTTTAGGACGCCCGCGCATACGAAGCGTACGTTGATGCGCATTCAGAGCTTCCGTAGAGAATTCCTGGCTTTGCTGCAACACGAACTTATACAGATTCGGCAGAATGGAAGAATAGAAGCGTATACCATCTTCTACCAGCAGAATCAACTGCACGCCCACTTCCTGCACATCATGTTCCAGATTCATCTTATCTTCCATCAACTTGATGATAGACACCAACAGGTCGGTATTGCCCAACCAGCAGAACACGTATTCAAACGCGCTCAAATCCTCGTTGATGATTCGTTTCGTGATACCATGACTAAAAGGAGTCAGAATAACGATAGGAATATGCTCGTATTTCTCCTTGATATGCCGGCCGATGTCAAAACTGTCGTTATCCCCCGTACCCGGCATACAAATCACCAGGTCGAATGACATATTCTCCAACTGAGCCAACGCTTCCTCTTCCGTAGACACCTGCGAGAACCGGGGCGGATAACGCAGAGACAATGAAGTATATTCATTGAAAATCTTCTCGTCAATGCGTCCGTCATCCTCGAGCATGAAAGCATCATAAGGGTTGGCTATTAACAACACGTTAAAAATTCGCCGGGTCATTAAATTAGCAAATTGCGTATCTTTGAAGTAAAGCTGGTTTAATTTATATTTACTGAGCATAAAGTCATCTCCTTTCTTATTTCAAATCGTCTATCTACAGAATCACATTTTGCAAAGTTAATTCTTTAAATCTCATTTTCCATCATCTTCTTTATAAAGTTTACTTGTTTATCTCTTATTATTTTGTAGATTTATTCCCTTCGCAGTGGCTGCGAATATGGTGAAAACCGGCACGGTGCCTGCAAACTGATGGCGAAAGTGGTGGAAGAACAAGCAGACATCTGCCAGAGAAACCTTACATTTTATCATTATTTAATCAAAATATAAGTATCAGAATAAGCAACTTTGAAAAAAATTCCTATATTTGCAGTGAGTTAGTTGACATTTTATCAGAATTAACCTTTTAAAATATAGTATCATGAACATCCAAAAAATCATGTCCTCTCTAGAGGCAAAGCACCCCGGTGAATCTGAGTATCTTCAAGCAGTAAAAGAAGTTCTTCTCTCCATTGAAGATATATACAATCAACATCCAGAATTTGAAAAAGCTAAAATCATAGAAAGATTGGTGGAACCCGACCGCATCTTTACTTTCCGTGTGACGTGGGTAGACGATAAAGGTGAAGTGCAAACCAACCTCGGCTATCGCGTACAATTCAACAACGCTATCGGCCCGTACAAAGGGGGTATCCGTTTCCATGCTTCCGTGAACCTTTCCATCCTGAAATTCCTCGGTTTCGAACAGACTTTCAAGAACGCACTCACTACCCTTCCTATGGGCGGCGGCAAAGGCGGTTCCGATTTCTCTCCACGTGGAAAGAGCGACGCTGAAATCATGCGTTTCTGCCAGGCATTCATGCTGGAATTATGGCGTCATCTCGGTCCCGACATGGACGTGCCTGCCGGTGACATCGGCGTAGGCGGACGTGAAGTAGGCTATATGTTCGGAATGTACAAGAAACTGACCCGTGAATTTACAGGCACTTTCACCGGAAAGGGACTGGAATTCGGCGGTTCCCTGATTCGTCCCGAAGCTACCGGTTTCGGCGGCCTGTACTTTGTCAATCAAATGTTGCAGGCAAAAAACATTGATATTAAAGGCAAGACAGTAGCCATCTCCGGATTCGGAAACGTTGCCTGGGGCGCAGCAACCAAAGCTACCGAACTGGGTGCCAAAGTAATCACCATCTCAGGCCCGGACGGATATATCTATGACCCGGACGGCATCAGCGGTGAAAAGATAGACTATATGCTCGAACTACGTTCTTCGGGTAATGATATCGTTGCTCCTTATGCAGAAAAATATCCGAACGCAATCTTTGTAGAAGGCAAGCGTCCGTGGGAAGTAAAAGCGGATATTGCACTCCCTTGCGCGACCCAGAACGAATTAAATGGAGAAGATGCTCAAAATCTCATAAAAAATGACGTACTTTGTATCGGAGAAATTTCCAACATGGGCTGTACGCCGGAAGCCATCGACCTTTTCATCGAACATAAGAAGATGTACGCACCGGGTAAGGCAGTCAATGCAGGTGGTGTTGCCACTTCCGGATTGGAAATGTCTCAAAACGCCATGCACCTGAGCTGGAGTGCCGCCGAAGTGGATGAAAAACTCCACACAATCATGCACGGTATCCATACGCAATGCGTGAAGTACGGCACGGAACCCGACGGATACATTAATTATGTGAAGGGTGCCAACATTGCCGGATTTATGAAAGTAGCTCACGCAATGATGGGACAAGGCGTTATCTAAGAAAGACTTTGTTTAGTTGTATTTGTATTTGTGGTTTGCGTTGCTCGTCTCCTGTGACAGGACACGGGCAGCGCTATTTTTTTTGAAATTAACCATATTTTCCATGGAATTAATTATCTTTGTGGCATTATAGGGTAACAACCAATAGTTCTACAACAAATAATCATGTAACAAATAAATAAAGATGCTACAACCCGAATTAAAATTCCGTCGCGACAAGATTCGCAGTCTGATGGCGTTACAGGGCATTGATGCTGCGCTAATCACTTGTAATGCAAATTTAATTTATACTTATGGCTGTGTAGTCAGCGGTTATATTTATCTCCCTCTCCACTCACCTGCATTGCTATTTTTCAAACGTCCCAATAATATCACAGGCGAACATGCCTTCCCTATCCGCAAACCGGAACAAATTGTCGATTTGCTGAAAGAACAGGGATTGCCGATGCCTGCAAAGTTAATGCTGGAAGGCGATGAACTTCCCTACACGGAATATTGCCGTCTGGCAAGCCTGTTCCCAGAAGCGGAAGTTGTGAACGGAACCCCGCTGATTCGCCAGGCACGCAGTGTAAAAACTCCTATTGAAATCGAAATGTTCCGCCGTTCGGGCATCGCCCACGCAAAAGCGTACGACCTGATACCGAGTGTATATCGTCCCGGCATGACAGATATCGAGTTTTCTATCGAGATAGAACGTCTGATGCGCCTGCAAGGCTGTTTGGGTATTTTCCGCGTATTCGGACGCAGTATGGAAATCTTTATGGGCAGTGTGCTGACCGGAGACAATGCCGGTTATCCTTCCCCGTATGACTTTGCACTGGGTGGTCAAGGTCTTGACCCTGCCCTGCCGGGTGGAACCAACAAGTCCCTACTGAAAGAAGGGCAAAGCGTCATGGTAGACCTGGGCGGCAACTTCAACGGATATATGGGAGACATGAGCCGCGTATTCTCTATCGGAAAGCTATCCGAAGAGGCTTATACAGCTCACCGAGTCTGCCTCGATATTCAGGAAAAGATTGCTTCCATAGCCCGTCCGGGGGTTCCTTGCGAGAAGCTATATGATACAGCTATCGAAATTGCCACCGCAGCCGGATTTGCAGACAAATTCATGGGTACAGGTCAGCAAGCCAAGTTTATCGGTCACGGCATCGGGATCGAAATCAATGAAGCACCGGTACTCGCCCCCCGCATGAAGCAGGAACTGGAGCCGGGAATGGTGTTTGCCCTCGAACCGAAAATAGTTCTTCCGGGTGTAGGTCCTGTCGGTATAGAAAACTCTTGGGTAGTCACCAATGAAGGTATCGAAAAGCTGACTAATTGCAATGAGGAAATTATCGAATTAAGCTGAATTCTTCGTTACAAGAGCATTCAAAACATACTATAACGAGAGCCTCAAACACCAGAAGAGGCTCTCTGTTATTCAAAGCAAAATCATTTATTTTTTATACATATATTGAAAGACATGCCCATTGTATCAATATTTTAATCAATTTAATTCACCTAACAAGATGATGAAACAACCTTTGATTCTAACCCTTGCATCTTCTATTGCTTGCGCAGTAAACGCAACGAACAAAACGCCGGAAAACACGGTACCGACAAAGTCAAAAGCCCCTAACGTCGTATTCATCTACGCCGACGACCTCGGCTACGGAGACTTGCAATGTTACGGAGCCAAAAACGTAAAAACACCCAACGTCAACCGGCTGGCTAAATCAGGAATCCTTTTCACAAACGCCCACGCCACTGCCGCAACCAGCACCCCCTCCCGCTACTCCATGCTGACAGGCGAATATGCATGGCGCAAAAAAGGAACGGACGTAGCTGCCGGAAACGCCGGAATGATTATCCGTCCCGAACAGTACACGATGGCGGATATGTTCAAAAGTACGGGCTACACTACCGCTGCCATCGGCAAATGGCATCTCGGACTCGGCGATAAGGCGGGCACACAAGACTGGAACGCTCCCCTGCCCTGCGCACTGGGCGATTTAGGCTTCGACTACCATTACATCATGGCTGCCACAGCCGACCGCGTTCCCTGTGTGTATATCGAAAACGGGAAAGTAGCCAACTACGACCCCAGTGCCCCTATCGAAGTAAGCTACCAGAAGAACTTTGAAGGCGAACCTACCGGAAAAAGCAATCCTGAAATGCTGTATAACCTGAAACCCAGCCACGGTCACGACATGTCCATCGTCAACGGAATTTCCCGTATCGGCTATATGAAAGGCGGTGGCAAGGCACTCTGGAAAGACGAGAATATAGCAGACTCACTGACCACCCACGCCATCCAATTCATCGAAGAAAACAAGGACAAACCTTTCTTCCTCTATTTCGCAACGAACGACGTACACGTTCCCCGCTTCCCTCACGATCGTTTCAGAGGCAAGAACCCGATGGGACTGAGAGGTGACGCTATCGTACAGTTTGACTATTGCGTCGGTGAAATCATGAACACACTGGAGAAACTGGGACTGAGAGAAAACACCCTCATCATCCTTTCAAGCGATAACGGCCCGGTAGTAGACGACGGATATGACGATAAAGCTGAAGAACTCCTCAACGGACACAGCCCTGCCGGACCGCTGAGAGGCAACAAATACAGCGCGTTCGAAGGTGGAACCCGCATCCCCGCCATTGTCAGTTGGCCTGCCGAAGTGAAAAAAGGCATGACTTCGGACTTATTGGTTTCACAAATCGACTGGTTGGCTTCTCTCGCTTCACTGACCGGAGCCATTATGCCCAAAAACACAGCACCGGACAGCTACAACTTCCTCGGAAGCTGGTTGGGCAAAGACAAGAAAGACCGTCCGTGGGTTATCGAACAAGCTGCCAACCAAACTTTATCTGTCCGCACCAAAGACTGGAAATACATCGAACCGAGCAACGGTCCGAAAATGATTCAGTGGGGACCGAAAATAGAAACCGGAAACTCCAAAGAGCCACAACTCTACAAAATGCAGGAAGTAAAAGAAGTGACCAACTATGCTTCCAAAATGCCTGAAAAGGTGACTGAACTGCAAAATATTCTCCAAAGCGTACGCGATGGAAAGGATATAATAGGCAAATAGTTCCGAATACTCGTACATTCAACCTTAAAAAAAGCAGACATTCAACTAAAAAAAATCAAACAACATAATGGATTATAAATCAATCTCACTAGTTGGCGGTACACTGCTCTTATCCGCTCTATCCGCCAATGCACAGAAGAAGAACTCCCAACCTAATATTATATTTATCCTCTGTGATGACATGGGATATGGAGATTTGGGATGCTACGGTCAGCCGTTCATACGCACTCCCCATATTGACGCTATGGCAAGCGAAGGCATACGTTTCACGCAAGCGTATGCGGGCAGCCCTGTCAGCGCTCCTTCGAGGGCCTCATTCATGACAGGACAGCACAGCGGCCACTGCGAAGTACGCGGCAACAAGGAATATTGGAGAAATTCTCCCATCACCATGTACGGAAATAACAAAGAATATTCCGTAGTGGGACAGCATCCTTACGACCCTGACCACATCATCCTGCCGGAAATCATGAAAGACAACGGCTATACCACAGGTATGTTCGGCAAATGGGCGGGCGGCTACGAAGGTTCCTGCTCCACTCCCGACAAACGGGGCATAGACGAATACTACGGCTATATCTGCCAGTTCCAGGCTCACCTCTACTATCCCAACTTCCTCAACCGTTACAGCAAAGCGCTGGGCGATACGGGCGTAGTACGTGTCATCATGGACGAAAACATCAAATATCCGATGTACGGCCCCGAATACCAGAAACGCCCGCAATACTCCGCCGACATGATTCATGAGAAAGCAATGGAATGGCTCGACAAACAAGACGCCAAACATCCTTTCTTCGGTGTATTCACTTACACATTGCCCCATGCGGAACTGGTTCAGCCGGAAGATTCCCTCCTGAACGAATACAAGGCAAAATTCGACCCGGACAAAGAATTCAAAGGCAGTGAAGGCTCACGTTACAACGCTATCACGCATACCCACGCCCAATTTGCCGCCATGATTACCCGCCTCGACTATTACGTAGGTGAAGTATTGAAGAAGCTGAAAGAGAAAGGACTGGACGAGAACACATTAGTCATCTTCTCCAGTGACAACGGCCCTCACGAAGAAGGCGGAGCCGACCCCACTTTCTTCGGCAGAGACGGAAAGCTGCGCGGACTGAAACGCCAATGCCACGAAGGCGGCATACGCATTCCATTCATCGCCCGTTGGCCGGGACGCGTGCCTGCCGGTGAGGTGAACGACCACATCTGTGCTTTCTACGACTTAATGCCTACATTCTGCGACATAGCCGGCATCAAGAACTACGAAAAGAAATACCGCAACAAGGAGAAAGACGTGGATTATTTCGACGGAATCTCTTTCGCTCCGACATTGCTGGGCAAGAAGAAACAGAAGCAACATGACTTCCTGTATTGGGAGTTCAATGAAACGAATCAGATAGCGGTACGCATGGGCGACTGGAAGCTAATCGTCAAAAAGGGAAAACCTTCACTTTATAATCTGAAGACTGATATTCACGAAGATAACGACATAGCACTCCAACATCCGGACATCGTAGAAAAGATGAAAGCCATCATCTTTGAGCAACATACTCCGAATCCATATTTCTCTGTGACATTGCCCGAATAACAACTGCACTGATAAAGAAATAAGTGATTATTATATTTCAGGCTCGGATTACACGAATTTAAATTACTTTAATCTGTGTAATCCGAGCCTGAGTTATATTACCAGTATACTTCCTGCTTGTTGACAAACCTCCTATTCTTATAAAGAATATCTATTTATCAACCGGCCTCAACCCCATCTTCTTCGCCCTCTCCATCAGATAAGCATGGGCAGCCTCATATTCATTGGGAATCACTCCGTCCAAAATAGCATCCTTTATCGCGCTTTTCAGCCCCCCTACTTCCCGGCACGGCTGCAAACCGAAGATTTCCATAATCTCCTCTCCACTCACAGGCGGCTGGAAATTACGTATCCGGTCTTTTTCTTCCAGGTCTTTCAACTTCTGGCGCACCAACTGGAAGTTATTCAGGAAACGCTGTTTGCGTTCCATATTCTTGGAAGTAATATCCGCTTCGCAAAGCATCATCAAATCATCAATATCATCGCCCGCCTCAAAAAGCAAACGACGCACCGCCGAGTCCGTCACCACATCATCCGCAATGACAATAGGGCGCATATGCAGGCTGACCAGCTTCTGCACATATTTCATCTTCTCATTCATCGGCAACTTCATCTTCCGGAAAATCCCCGGAATCATCTTCTCACCGATGAAATTATGATTATGGAACGTCCATCCCGCCTTCGGCTCCCACCGTTTCGTGACAGGCTTGGCAATATCGTGCAGCAACGCCGCCCAGCGCAACCAAAGATTATCAGTCTTCTTGCTGATATTATCCAACACTTCGAGCGTATGATAAAAATTATCCTTGTGCGAACGCCCGTTCCGTGTCTCCACCCCTTGCAGCGCTGCAAATTCCGGAAAAATCAACGGCAGCAATCCGCTACGGTCGAGGTCGACAAACCCTTTCGAGGGAATCGGCGAAAGAATAATCTTGTTCAGTTCATCCGCAATGCGCTCACGGGAGATAATCTCAATCCGTTCCTTATTGCGGCAAAGCGAGTCGAAAGTATCGTCGTCAATATAAAAGCCCAACTGCGTAGCAAAACGGATGCAGCGCATCATGCGCAACGGGTCGTCACTAAAAGTAATATCCGGATCGAGCGGAGTACGAATCGTCTTCTCCTTCATATCATCCAAACCGCCGAACGGGTCTACCAGTTCGCCGAAACGCGCCTTGTTGAGACAAACCGCAAGGGCGTTGATAGTGAAATCCCGACGGTTCTGGTCGTCTTCCAGCGTACCGTCCTCAACAATCGGTTTGCGCGAATCCCGTTGGTAGGACTCCCTGCGCGCACCGACAAATTCCACTTCCGTAGCTTTATATTTTACCTGTGCCGTTCCGAAATTCTTGAAAACAGAAACGTGCGCACCCCGTCCCAGACGTTTGCCGAGTGCTTCCGCCATTTCAATTCCACTGCCTACAACTACTACATCTATATCTTTAGAGGGACGTTGCAGAAAAATATCGCGAACATAACCGCCTACCACATAGCATTCCAAACCGAGCGTATCCGCCGTTTCGGCTATCTGTCTGAAGATGGGTTCGCTGAATTGCTGCTTCAATTCCTCTTGAGTCAACTCTATCATTCCTTTTAGTTATACGTTTTGAGGATGCAAAATTACAAAAATAAGGGATATATTCGTACTTTTGCCGTTAATAAGTGAACAATGAATCAGAAACAGCCTGTCTGTCCTGAACAGTAAACCGTAAACAATAAAATAGTAAATAAGACTTGTGATGAAAAAACCGATTATCCTCTTTTGCGGCACGCTGGCACTGGCTGCCTGCGGCAACGGGCTTGAAAAAAAAGCCAATGAGAAACTGGCGGTTGCCAAAGCTGCCTACGAACGTGGCGACTACGAAGAAGCCAAGTCGCAAATCGACAGTATCAAAATCCTCTACCCCAAAGCCTTCGAAGCACGCAAAGCGGGACAGGCACTGATGCTCGATGTAGAGACAAAGGCACAGCAGAAGACTCTAGCTTATCTCGACAGCGCCTTCCAGGCAAAGACCGAAGCGTTCAACGCCATCAAAGACAAATTCATCCTCGAAAAGGACGCCGAATACCAGCAGACAGGCAATTATCTCCACCCTGCACAGAGCATAGAAAAGAACATGCACCGCTCCTTTCTCCGCTTCCAGGTGGACGAACTGGGCAACATGAGCATGACTTCCATCTATTGTGGTGCAGGCAATATCCATCATGTAGGCGTCAAAGTGATTGCCCCTGACGGCAGCTTTGCCGAAACTCCGGCTTCCAACGACAGCTACGAAACGACAGACATGAATGAAAAGATAGAGAAAGCGGACTATAAACTGGGAGCGGACGGAAACGTTATCGGATTCATCAACCTCAACAAAGACAAGAATCTACGCGTAGAATACCTCGGCGACCGTGCCTACAAGACAACCATGAGTGAGACCGACCGCCAGGCTGCGGCATCTGTCTATGAGTTGGCGCAAATTCTTTCCGCCATGCAGCAGATTAAGAAAGAACAAGAAGAAGCCAATCTGAAAATCGGATTTATCAATAAGAAAAAGGAACGGAAAGCGCAGGAAGCAACGACCGAAAAATAAAAGAAGCACCTTCAAGAAAAAATAAAAGACAGACGGGAACAGTGGTGACTTTTCATATCAACAACTGTTCCCGTCTATTCTATCATAGCGTTCTTTATTCCGAAGAAACAGCGTTTCCTCATATAGAGAAACGGCATAGTCTCCAAAGTTTAAAACGGCATAGCCTTACTTCACCCTTCTATTCAACTGATTATTTGCTTTTTCCTTCTTCGACTTTCCTATCCGTTTTCCGGTACTCTTCTTTTTCCCGGCTCCTGACTTTGCCTTTCCGGCAAAAGGATTATTACTTTTTTTTATCGGCATAGCTTACTCCTTATTCTCCTTCATAAAACTCACCCAAGAACCAGCGAGCCACAAAATCCCAATTCTCCTGCAACAGCGCCTTTCCGTTCTCGAACGGGAACTGTGCGTCCGGCAGCAGATTGTGTTCCATTCCATACTTCAGCAAGTCGAACGGGCACAACCCTTCTTCACAGAACATTTCATACGCCCCTTCCTCAGCCTCTTCGACACTATAAAACGGATTATTCTTATCAGCAAAAAACTGAGCTACATCAGGACCTATCAACAATCCTTTCGGATTGCCGTAAACAACGAAATTATCAAACTCCGCCAAATCCGGCAACAGGGCATCCTCCTCATCTTCCCACTTCAACGAATTGATAAAGAAGAGTTTCAGAACATTGTATGAACCAAAGAACATGAGCGGTTCTCCATTACTTGCCTCTAAGAAACGTTCCACATTCGCCGGCATCTTCTCTCCCGGCAAAGCCACCGGCAGAGGCTGGCGTTTCTTCCGCATCAACTCCGTCTCCATCATCCAGCCCGGAGCAAGATGTTCGCTGATAGGAGCCGATTCGAAAACAGCATCCAAACGCTCGTAAAGTACGTCCGCAAACTCCAGCAAATCCTTGTTCATCGGATTCTCCACCCAGTCGAAACCATCACCGACCGGCGAATTGACAGCCCACAGCAGGAAAGCAATGTCCTCACGGTTGATTTCATCCGGCAAGTAGTCCGCAGACAATGAATGGAACGGCAGGTAACGACCGTAATTCTCTTTATGCCAATGAATGAACTCCCGCCAGTTTCCCGCGTCCGCCACGCAATCTTCCAGATACAGGGCACACGACAAAGCCACCCGTCGCTGGTCTTCCACCATCTCCCTGCCTTGATACATATAAGAGCTCGCCACCAACGGCAACAGTTCGTTAACCAGATTAAGATACCATTCATCCGTAGCCATCACCTTCGCACGGCCATGCATCTCAGTCCATGTCCGCATATAAATCTTCTGTTCCTTCATCATTTCAGTCGTTTCAATCGTTTCAATTATTACAGTCGTTTCAAAGCCAGTTTAATAACCTTCTCCACCGGAGCATCCGGCTCTTCCTTCATAATGGCCAACACCACCTTCTGCGAAGGCGCAGCGGCAAAACCGAGCATCGTCAACGCAGCCACAGCCTCTTCCTGCACTTCCGCATTGACAGTTTGCAGCACCATGCCACCTACACCGGCAACGCTGCCTGCGGCAGACATTCCCATCGTCTTAATTTTGTCTTTCAGGTCGACAATCACACGTTGCGCCGTCTTCAGACCGATACCTTTCACCGTTTTCAGCATATTCGCGTTTTCGGTGCTGATTACATTCACCAATTCGGCAGGCGAGAGGGCGGAAAGAATCATACGTGCCGTATTCCCGCCGATGCCTGAAACAGAAATCAGCAACAGGAAAATCTCCCGCTCCTGCTTTTCGGCAAAGCCATACAACACATACGCGTCCTCACGAATCGCCTCATAAATATACAACTTACAAGTTTTCTTTCCCTGAATAGCCGAATAGGTATTCAAGGATATATTGGCGGCATACCCCACCCCGTTACAGTCGATTACCGCGGTTGCCGGACTGAGTTCGGCAAGCTCGCCTCTAATATATTCTATCATAATGGGAACAAAGATAAAACTTTCCCGCCACAGATTATCCCGTTTTCTACAGATTATTCGTTTTCTACAGATTATTCGTCTTCTACAGATTATCCGTTTTCCACAGATAGATTATTCGTTTTCTACAGATTATCCGTTTTAAGAGCCCGACGGTTAAAATCTGACGCATGCACGAGTCGTATCCCATGCAAACCGTAGCGAATCTAAAAAAAAATAAAAATAATGCCGCCCGCAAACAATCCATCCTAATAATTTGTTTATTTTTGCGACATAAACAAAGAAAAATGTTCATATAAAACCAATAAAAGAATGAAAAAAGTAAGAGCTGCCATCATCGGTTATGGCAACATTGGACACTACGTACTTGAAGCGCTACAAGCAGCGCCTGATTTCGAAATAGCCGGAGTGGTCCGTCGTGCGGGAGCAGAGAACAAACCGGAAGAACTGGCAAACTACGCAGTAGTAAAGGACATTAAAGAGCTGGAAGGCGTAGACGTGGCAATCCTTTGCACACCCACCCGCAGCGTTGAGAAATATGCAAAAGAATATCTGGCTATGGGCATCAATACCGTAGACAGTTTCGATATCCACACCGGCATCGTCGACCTGCGCCGCACACTGGACGCAACCGCCAAAGAGCACAAAGCCGTATCCATCATCTCCGCAGGCTGGGACCCGGGAAGTGACTCCATCGTGCGTACGATGCTCGAAGCGATTGCCCCGAAAGGCATCACCTACACCAACTTCGGCCCGGGCATGAGCATGGGACACACCGTAGCCGTGAAAGCCGTCGACGGAGTGAAAGCCGCCCTTTCCATGACCATCCCCACCGGTACGGGAATCCACCGCCGCATGGTGTACATCGAACTGAAAGACGGATACAAATTTGAGGAAGTGGCCGCCGCCATCAAGGCAGACCCTTACTTCGTGAACGACGAGACACACGTGAAACTCGTCCCGAGCGTAGACGCGCTGCTCGACATGGGACACGGCGTAAATCTCACCCGCAAAGGCGTATCGGGAAAAACGCAGAACCAGTTGTTCGAATTTAATATGCGCATCAACAACCCCGCACTGACCGCACAGGTATTGGTATGCGTGGCACGCGCTTCGATGAAACAACAGCCGGGATGCTACACTATGGTGGAAATTCCGGTCATCGACCTTCTTCCGGGCGACCGTGAAGAGTGGATAGGACACTTAGTATAATATTTTATCCATCCGATAAATAAAAAAATAGAGAAAGGAATACCCGCCTTTCTCTATTTTTTTTATCTTTATGGGAATAAATCCACCTTGAGCTACAACTATTTAACGAATCAGACCATTATCAACCGTGAAGCAAAAGAACACGTAGCCCGCGGATATATCGAAGCCTTCGTCCACACTTTCTTTCGATATCACCCCTGGCAGAAAGAAAACCGGCACGAGTCCATGCTCGCCTTGGGAAGAAGCGAACGACGTAAAGGATTTTCAAAAGAAGAACTTGAAAAATTAACATCTGTTATGGCAGCGGAAATTGTAGGAAACGGATATACCCGCCAAGAATTGCAAAAATGCTTATCTTCTGGATATCAATACGTTGACCTATCATACAAGCCCGAATACCTATATCTCTGCGGCGCCCCCAACACATCCAAGAACCAGCTGATCAGACGTCTGAAAATCAACGGCAAACTCGGGCTCATCATCAACACCTCCGAACTTGATATGATATCCGGTGCTATGAAACAAAAGTGCGGACATCATGACGACGTGTTCCATCACGAACCCGTATCGACGGACTACAAGATAGACGACCAGATTATCTGTGCCGAAGACCCGCATCTGGCTCTCTCATTCACCGGCACCCCCAACCAACTTGCTTTCTTCATCCCTTCTTTGAACAACGGACTGTACAGCCGCTTCGCCATACTCACCGCCGAGTCACGTTGGAAGTACCGTTCCGCCACGCCCATCAAAGGCAAGGAAGACTACGACACTTTCTTCAAAAAACTCAGCGGCGAAGTGCTCGATATGTTCTTATTCCTGCAACAGTCGCCTACGGAAGTCATCCTGAGCGACAGCCAGTAGGAAGAGCATACCGCCTACTTCTCCCAACTTCTGAACGAAGTAGCCTGTGAAAAGGCCGATGCTCCCGGCTCTATCGTGCTTCGTGCCGCATTAATCGTGGCGCGTATAGCTTGCCGTACCTTCGTAGTGTCATAAGCAAGGAACCACTTATGAGACTATTAGACTATTAGACAATTAATAATTAACAATTAAGAGCCTGTTTAAATTTTCCTGAGATTATGTTAGATAGGCTTTACCGACCTGTTTTTATTCGTCACATAGTC
>NZ_JANJZR010000004.1 GCF_024623065.1 Bacteroides acidifaciens | reverse complement strand
GACTCGAACACCGTAAAATCAGCGTTCGAGCCATACTTTATTGCGCTATTTGAGTTTTATCGGACAGCAATAATATTTTTTAAGTCCATTTAAACAACTCGTCCATCTTATTTGCAGCACCTACCTGAGCTTCATCCATGATTTTAGCGTAGATTTCTGTTGTCTGAATCTTCAAATGTCCCAACTGCTTTGCTACAACAGCAATGGGAATGCCGCTACTAAGCAACACGGTTGCATTAGAATGGCGTGCACAATGATAGGTTATCTTTTTCTCTATGCCAGCATCCTTTATCCAGAGAGCCAATCGCTCATTGGCATAATCATTCTTGGGAAGGCAGAACAGAGGAGTGTTATTGTCAACCGCATGAGGGAGCAGATTCAAAGCAACCTGAGGTACATACACCTTAAGATGCTGCTTGGTCTTAACCATTATAATGTCAATATACTTACCATTTGCGTCTGTATGAATGTCACTCTTTGTTATCGCCTTTAAGTCACTCCAACGAAGTCCGGTATAGCAACTGAACAAGAAGGAAGGCTTGATGTCATACTTACCATGAGTGAATGGAGTATTAATCAGCATGTTGATCTCTTTATGAGACAGAAACTCTCTTGTGCCTTTCTTTGCAGGAACCTTCTCTTTCGAATTTAATTCGTTCATTGTGTTGTGAGCAATCAACGATTCTCTTACCGCCGTATTCAGCGCGTTGTTGAGAGTTGCAATAAGTCGGTTCTGAGAATTCTGTCCTATAAGTACCTCTTTACGTTTATTCGGGTCTTTGGATCGCTGAAAATTCAGATTCAACGCCTTGTGCTTGAGATGATCAATAAAGAGAAGACACCATTTCTTGTCAATATCTCCAAGCTGACTATGTGGACGGAATAGTTCTGAATGCTGAGCAAGTGAGTTCATGGATGAATAGGTACTATGACGATTACCTGTTTCCTTCAACGACCGTTCTGCCAATTCCTTTGCATAATCAGACAACAAGACCTTTGTCTTTGGCAATGGTTTGAAGTCTGCTTCCTCACGCTCCAGGTCTGCATTTAGCGTATCGCATACCACTTGCTGTAATCTAAGTTTCTCTTGATTCTCGAGTTTGACTGATTGATCCTTTTCTATGCATAGGATTACTCCAGTTGTTTCGCGCTCTCGCACACGGAATTTTCCACTGCCACTACTGTGATAACGCACCAATGATACATTGCCCGTTTTCAATGGTCTGCCGACGAGGTAGACCTTACGATGCACCTTGCTTGAAGTCAAGGAATAGCCGGCGATGATTTCATCCGCTGTCTTGTACAATTTCTTTTTGGCCATAATCAATATTTTAATGTTATGACGCAAAGTTAAGAACTTCGGATGTGTGGACAACGTGTGGACAAAAGTCGGAAAATAAAAGAAAAATACTCAAAAAATGGAAAGATGCAAAAGTCGCTGTAATCTTCCAAAACCCCGATAAATACTTGGCTTTTAATTGATTTCATTGGATTTTCTTTCTGATTGTTTACCATGAGAAAACCTCAAATCCAGTCAACCCCAGAATATACATTCGACAGAATAGCGATTATTCAGAACGCTTTCTGAGGTTGCAAAGATACTAAATATTTTGAATTGGCGAAAAGTCATTAACCAATATTACAAATTCTATATTCCTATAGAAAATAGCACCACAGGAAATTTGAATCCAATAAATATAATGTTGCTTTTCTTATGAAACTCCGGAAATCATTAACATTTCCACCCATTACAGGCATGGCACAACCGGGCACGGGTAGAATGATTCCTTTGCCGGATATAAGGTCAATGTCATCTCTTTGTAGCCGAGATAGTTGAACCGAAGTTGCCCTTGCACTTGCATCATTTGGGCTGTTATTGGAAAAGAAGAAGAGTAACAACATGATAAAATAAAGTTTCTTCATAATATTATTAGTAGTTTGAACAATAAACTATTAAAACTCTCTAAAGTATGGGGATATGCACTTTTGGGAACATATTTGTTTTATGCTCAGTGCTTTCATCCTATTCAAGCAAATTTTATGAAAAATCAGACTCTTTCTTGCTCGTTTCCGGCATAGTTTAGTACCTTTGCCGACAATAAATAACCAATCAACATCCATAAAATAATGACTTCTCATTTCGACTTCTCCGAAGTCCCCTACTCCTTCGGCCTGTGCGCCGCCGAAAACTGCCCGAAAGCCTCAACCTGCCTGCGCCGGATTGCCATGCAGTATGCTCCCATCAACAGAATTTTCCTGCCGATGATGAACCCTAACCGGATATCAGCCGGAAAAGGTAAATGTGATTACTATTGTTCGAACGAGAAAACCCGCTTTGCACTTGGCTTTACACGCACGGCAAACGCACTCACCGTGCGGATGGCAAGTACGTTCCGCTACCGGATGATTAGCTACTTCGGACGCAAGAATTACTACTTGAAACGCCGGGGAGCACTGAAAATCACTCCTGCCGAACAGATACATGTCATAAACGTTGCTAAAGAACTGGGGGTAGTACTGGATGACTATTTCGACGGTTATATAGAAGAATACAACTGGAACGCTTAGTCGTTCCTGTCATGTCTTCGGAAGAAATTTCCGTTTCTACAGAGAACACTGTTATATCCCTTTAGAACCATGGTGGTTTCCCTATAAGGAAACGCCCGTTTCCTCGTAGAGACACGGGCGTATCCCCATAGGGAAACCATCGTGCCCCCGTAGGGAAACGAACGTATCCAATAAGGGAAACAGCAAGGAAACTGTAACATTCTAACAAACAACTATATATCTTTATCACGCTTTGCCTTGCTCCATGTATTCTTTAAATCTTAAGTTATACAACTTTAAATAAAATCACCGATATTTCGGAATAACTACACTAAAAATACAAGACGACATTATCAAAATCCTATATCAAAACACTATCTTTACGGGGTAAATTTATTCTTAACACAAAAAGATATCATGAAGAAACTCTTACTTACCGGTTTATTTTTAGGAAGTTGTGCAATCCTCCCGGCACAGAAAACGACTAAAATACCAACTGTTTACAAACCCGTCCGTACGGAAATGTACAAGAAAGGATGGATAGATTTCAACAAGAACGGTGTCAAAGATATCTACGAAGACCCGACGGCACCTATCGAAGCACGTATAGAAGATTTGCTCAGCCGGATGACATTGGAAGAGAAAACATGCCAAATGGTGACCCTATACGGGTACAAACGGGTTTTGAAAGATGATTTGCCTACTCCCGAATGGAAAAGCCAACTCTGGAAAGACGGTATCGGTGCCATTGACGAGCATCTGAACGGTTTCCAGCAATGGGGACTTCCACCGTCGGACAACGAATATGTATGGCCGGCCTCTAAACATGCCTGGGCACTGAATGAAGTGCAACGTTTCTTCGTTGAAGAAACACGGCTCGGGATTCCTGCGGACTTTACCAACGAGGGAATTCGCGGAGTGGAGAGTTATAAGGCTACCAATTTTCCGACCCAACTGGGATTGGGACATACATGGAACCGGCAACTTATTCACCAGGTAGGACTGATTACCGGACGTGAAGCCCGCATGCTGGGATATACCAATGTATATGCCCCGATACTCGATGTAGGACGCGACCAGCGGTGGGGACGCTATGAAGAAGTGTATGGGGAATCTCCTTATCTGGTTGCGGAATTAGGAATAAAAATGGTGAAAGGCATGCAGCACAATCACCAGGTAGCAGCTACCGGAAAACACTTTATCGCTTATAGCAACAATAAAGGCGCACGTGAAGGAATGGCTCGTGTAGACCCGCAGATGTCACCACGCGAAGTGGAGATGCTCCATGTCTACCCTTTTAAAAGAGTTATCCGCGAAGCGGGATTGCTCGGTGTGATGAGTTCTTATAACGACTATGACGGCTTTCCGATTCAGAGCAGCTATTACTGGCTGACTACCCGCTTGCGCGGTGAAATGGGATTCCGTGGATATGTGGTTTCGGACAGTGATGCCGTAGAATATCTTTATACCAAACACAGGACTGCCAAAGATATGAAAGAAGCTGTTCGCCAAAGTGTGGAAGCCGGACTGAATGTGCGTTGTACGTTCCGCTCGCCGGATTCGTATGTATTGCCGTTAAGGGAGCTGGTGAAAGAAGGCGGATTGAGCGAAGAAGTCATCAATGACCGTGTACGCGATATTCTGAGAGTGAAGTTCCTTGTCGGCTTATTCGATAATCCTTATCAGACAGATTTGAAAGGAGCGGATGAAGAAGTAGAAAGGAAAGAAAACGAGGAAGTCGCTTTGCAAGCCTCCCGCGAATCTATCGTACTCTTGAAAAACGATAAGAATGTGCTGCCGCTGGATGCATCAAGTATCCGAAAGATAGCAGTCTGCGGGCCGAATGCGGATGAACGTTCGTATGCGCTGACTCATTACGGTCCTTTGGCAGTAGAGGTTACTTCTGTCCTAAAGGGTATTCAGGAAAAGATGAAAGGCAAAGCGGATATACTTTATACGAAAGGCTGCGACCTGGTAGATGCCAACTGGCCGGAATCCGAATTGATTGACTATCCTCTGACGGATGAAGAGCAAAAGGAAATAGACAAAGCTGTCGGTCAGGCAAAACAGGCAGATGTAGCAATCGTAGTATTAGGTGGCGGACAACGTACGTGCGGGGAGAACAAATCCCGTAGCAGTCTCGACTTACCCGGCCGCCAACTCGATTTACTAAAAGCGGTAGTGGCCACCGGCAAGCCTGTCATACTGGTTCTTATCAACGGACGTCCCTTATCTATCAATTGGGCAGACAAGTTTGTCCCGGCTATTCTTGAAGCATGGTATCCGGGGTCTAAAGGTGGGATAGCAGTAGCAGATGTACTCTTTGGGGATTATAATCCCGGTGGTAAACTGACTGTAACTTTCCCCAAAACCGTAGGTCAAATACCCTTCAACTTCCCTTGCAAACCCTCTTCCCAGATTGATGGCGGCAAGAATCCGGGAGCGGACGGCAATATGTCTCGCGCCAACGGTGCATTATATCCTTTCGGATACGGGCTGAGTTATACCACTTTCGAATATTCCGGCTTGAAAATCTCTCCGGCCATTATCACTCCCAACCAGAAGACTTATGTCTCTTGTAAAGTGACCAATACCGGAAAACGGGCAGGAGACGAAGTAGTGCAACTGTATGTGCGTGATGTACTGAGCAGCGTCACCACTTATGAGAAGAACCTCGCCGGCTTTGAACGGGTACATCTGAAACCGGGCGAGACAAAAGAAATCACTTTCCCCGTCGACCGCAAGGCACTGGAGTTATTGAATGCCAATATGCATTGGGTAGTAGAACCGGGTGATTTCACATTGATGCTGGGAGCCTCTTCTACCGATATTCGCCTGAACGGAACGCTGACTGTTGTTGAACCGGGGCAAACACCTGCTGCAAACACTGCCAAAGACAGTAGTCCTGTCAGCGCCAGCACCAACACAGAAACAGCCGATAAGGTAATTGACAATAATTTAACTACGTCCTGGGAAGGCAATAAAGGAGATTACATTACCTTTGCCTTGCAGAACGGAGCCAAAATAGACGGGGTATCCATTGCCTTCTCCCGCGAGAACGGGCCGGAGGCAGACTTTGAGATACAACTATCCAGTGGCGGCGGGCAATTCCTCACTGTATATTCCGGCACAGTGAAAGAGTACAACAAACTGTTGGACTTCCGTTTCAAAGGTACTACCGCCAGCGATTTACGCATTGTATTAGGCAGTGACCGGGTGGGAGTAGCAGAGGTAAAACTGCCTCAATTAAAGAAGTAATAACCAATACCCAAACAATCCATATGATAAAATTTATCGCCACTATCTGTATAATCAGTATGACCACCATCAGTTGCACATCAAAAAAGACTGCCCGGACTGAAAGTTCCGAACCAGTGAATCAAGAGTTAACAATGCTTGTAGGTACATATACCGCAGGAGACAGTAAAGGAATTTACAGCTTCCGTTTCGATGAAGAAACGGGGACAGCCACTGCACTCAGTGAAGCAGAAGTAGAAAATCCCTCTTATCTCGTATCTTCTGCCGACGGGAAATTTGTGTATGCAGTCAGTGAGTTCAATAATGAACAGGCTGCCGCCAACGCATTTGCCTTCGATAAGGAAAAAGGGACTTTCAAATTGCTGAACTCACAGAAAACCGGTGGCGAAGACCCTTGCTATATCATCACGAATGGAAAGAATGTGATAACCGCCAATTATAGTGGCGGCAGCATCTCCGTTTTTCCCATTGCAAAAGATGGTTCACTCCTGCCCGCTTCCGATATTATAAAATTCGAAGGTTCGGGAGCCGACAAAGAACGGCAGGAAAAGTCACACTTGCATTGTGTCCGTATTACTCCGGACGGTAAATACCTGTTTGCCGATAATTTAGGGACAGACCAGATACATAAGTTTATCATTAATCCGGACGCAAATGCAGAGAACAAAGAACGTTTTCTCAAAGAGGGTTCTCCTGCCGCTTTCACAGTGGAAGCCGGTTCAGGCCCCCGACATCTGACATTTGCCCCGAATGGCAACTATGCTTATCTGATAAACGAACTTTCGGGCACGGTAATCGCTTTCGAATATAAGGATGGAAACTTGAAAGAGATTCAGACAATAGCCGCCGACACAGTCGGAGCAAAAGGAAGCGGTGATATTCATATCAGCCCGGACGGTAAGTTCCTATATGCCAGTAACCGGCTGAAGGCGGACGGTATCGCTATCTTCCGTATCGACTCCGAAAACGGGAAGTTAACGAAAACAGGTTATCAATTGACAGGGATTCATCCGCGTAACTTCATCATTACGCCCAATGGAAAATATCTGTTGGTGGCTTGCAGGGATAGTAATGCGATTCAGGTTTATGAAAGGGATGCGGATACGGGATTATTGACCGATATACAGAAGGATATAAAAGTAGACAAACCTGTCTGTCTGAAATTTGTGCCGTAACTACAGTATAACTAACATACAAAAGTATAACTAACGAACAAAAGATAGCCACAGCCTATTCAAGCAAGAGGTTATTCTCACCACGATGGGGGAAAATTCTCATTGCAATGAGAAAAAGTTCTCACTACTATGAGTATTTTTTCTCATCGTAGTGAGAATAATCGAGAATTTGTACTTCCCTAATAATGTTCTTATCCTATCAGGCTTCTAAAAGCCTGAATCCCCTGATGATTTTAATGTCCAATCTTTCTACCTCACTTAATAACCGGACGGATTTCTCCTTCTGGTTCAACCCCCAATATCCTAATGCCATCATATATTTGCAGTGAATTACGTTCCTTATCGTCAAGTCATCCTCCCAAATCAACAAGTCGGGTAGAGATACTGCAAAATAATCCATTTTAATCTTGTCAAACAAGTGTTTTTCGCCGTAAGAGGTCAATTTATGAAAGCGACCGTTAGCCTCATCCATACGCCCGAGCTTCAATTATTGTATAGACGGATCCGGATGGTACCGCATCGGCGAACAGGAATATACGGTATCCGCCAACCAGTATTTTATTCTCCCTGCGGGAGCTCCTCATGCCTATGCTTCCGACAAATCGTGTCCATGGACTATTGTACACGAATCAATTTATTTGAAGAGATATTCAATACTTTGAAGAATGGTTATAGTAATGAGAACCTGCGTTATGCATTCTCTATGTTTCATTTCTATTTGGGAACATTGCGATATATACAACAATTTCACAATGCAACTGCAAATAATGATGCAGCAGGAAGACGAAAATGTAAGCGAACTAGCGATTCATCATATGAAAGAAAACGGGGCATAGCCCACTGACTTACTTCTCCCGTCTATTCAGCAAAATCATGGGAATGTCGCCACGGGAATACCGCAAGTCGAAGAAAGGGTAATATACTTTTCGGAAAGAATTGAAAAAGAAAGCTGTGTCAACGGAATCTTCTTTTCAAAACCGGACACAGCTTTTTTATTTAATAATGCTCTCTATATAACTGGATTATTTCTTTTCAACAACCAGAATGAACTGGCGCAAATAAACCTGTTGCTCTTCATTGCTGACATTAGTAAACCGGATAAACTTAACTGGAGTTTTTTGTAGACTTGCACTCAGACGGGCATCCTTCTGTGCTAATTCTATTGTTTTCCATTCCTTACCATCTACGGAAACTTCAAAACGCCCCCATGTGCACGGTTCTTTTTTACCAAAGTTAATACTGATATTTTCTCCAGGATAAACATTATCCAACTCTATTTCCACAGTATTTCCCGCTGCCCATTTCACAACTTCATTGGACGGTGAGATAAGTATCCGGTCGGCCTTGACCTGCAATGGCAGATTCTTTATCTGTTCCACATTGCTAACTAACTTATGAGGCATATAATTTGTAGTAGCATCCAGTCGGTTTCCTGTCTTTTGATTATAGCGGTTCACAGCCGTTACAAACAGTTCATCAATCAACGGTTTGATAATTTTTGAAGCAACCTTCACTCCCGGCTGATAAGGATTCTGATTGTAGTTCTGATCGGTATGGAACATTTGCTGCTGCAAAGACTTGACATGATTATATTTACGTAAAAAATAAGGTTGTGAATCTTGTTGTTGGGCTACCACCAACTTCAAGACTTCTTCACCTAGTTCTCCCATCAGCTTGAACTGATATAGCCAGGGAGTAATTTCTTTAATAAGCGGTTCGTTCTCCGTATTTGTCAGCAGAATATCGCTCGCTTCTCCCATACGTTCAAACGTATTCTGCAAGGTTTCAAAGTCGGCCTTTTCATAACTGCCGTCTTTGACATAGCTTTTGAGGAAGCGTTCTACAGCTGGCTGGATGTCCATAGATTCTTCCCGACGGTAACCGTGCCCATTGGGACCCAGGTCGGAATTATGCATGGCAAAACATTCCAGTTCGGCGGCCGCTCCCGGCAGGATGTTGCGGATAGCGTCTTTCCATGTTTTCCATGTATCGTATTTAGTCGGATTCCATGCATAACTTGCTACACTGAAAATGGCAATCCTCGATGCTTCCGCATGTTCCATCGGATTGGTGACAAATCCTGCCATCTCGTTGGCTATTGAAGTATCATTACCGTAAACTTGTCCGAGCAACAAATGATCGCGTACATAATCGGATACAGGGAAGTTCCACCAAATATAGGCCGGACGCTTGATACGCTCGTTAATCCAGTTGATGCCGTCACGGGTAATATCCGAAACGACACGATCGCCTGTCCACATTATTTGGATGGAAGGATTCAGTTTCTCACCAAGCGTAGTGAGATAATTGCCTTTCGGATTAGACCAGCTTTTGTTATATTCCGTAGGACACATGACAAGGGGAGTCACATCCGACTTTACTTTCACGAAATTATCATCAATATAGTTCAGTAGTTCCGCTTGTTTCCGAGGATTCGTTCCTTCGCCGGAAATATCATCAAAGAATACGGCAAACGAACGGACACCAAGCTGGTACATCTTCTCAAATTTGGCAAGTAACAAGTCCCGGTCTTCCTGATTCCATTTGATGTCCTGTCCCGGATGGATGGCCCATACAAAATCGACTTCGTTCTCGCCGGCGACTTTTACCAATTCCTGCAACTGTGCAGCTTCTTTTTCAGGATAAGGCAGACGCCAGTTGGGAGCACTATGATACGGATCGTCTTTCGGGCCGTATATATAAGTATTCATCTTATTCTCTCCATAAAACTTCAATTGGCGAAGTCGTGCCTGATGGCTCCAGGGAGTTCCATAAAATCCTTCTACTACACCACGGTAACGGATGGAAGGATAATCCTTAATCTCCACTTCCGGCAATTTTCCATCTTTCAGCAGTTGCACAAAAGTCTGCAAAGCGTAGTAAGTGCCCCGTTCGTCATTTCCTGCCAGAACGATTTCCTTATCGGTTACCGACAAGTAATAGGCTTCATCGCAATTGGGAATCAGGCGGCTATACTTCCGTATGCTCTTGTCTCCTTTCTCACCGATATAGATACGGAGTCCGTTCTTGGTGCTTTGCTTGCCATGAAGCAACTCTTTGAGAATTTCCACTGCATGCGGATTTGCTTCTTTTTCACCTACCAATTGGTAGATGGCGGGCAGAGCAACGGTTTTGTCACGGGTAATAAGCTCTTGGGGAGCAGGTTGCAAGCTAATATTCTGCGAGAATGCAGTGAGGGCACACGAGAGACAAGCTCCTAAAAAGTAAATCTTGCTGTTCTTCATAAATAGTAATAATGAGGGTTAGTTATCTTTGATACAAAGATAACATCAATTTATCAATTTGAACAAACAAAATATTCACAAACTTGCGTATTTCTGATTTATTATTCCTATCTTCGAATGTTATTTAAGAATTACAAAACCACATTCTTACGAATATGAAAAACAAACACCTTTTATCATTATCATTGTTCATCTGCGTATGTACGATGCTAACAGCACAAGAAATTGCCATCATTCCCCGCCCGGCCCATCTCACGGTAGAGGAGGGATGCTTCAAATTCGACAATCGACTCAAAGCTAAAGTCCCACCTTATCAGGGAGACAGTGTCCGTATCCTCTTCGATGCTTTCAAGAACGAGTTCCGGAAGGCAACCGATATCCGTATTTCCCCTACCCGTCGGGATGCGGAAGCTGCCATCATCTTGGAGCTGAACCGCCAATTACCCGCCGAAGGTTACCACCTCAATGTTTCTACCAAACAAATCCGGATTGAGGCAGCACGCCCTGCCGGTTTTTACTATGCACTGCAAACATTGAAACAACTGATGCCCCGCAACGTAATGGCAGGCGTTCCCGCCCCCAGTCACGAAGAATGGAGCATCCCCGCTGTCAGTATCAAAGATACCCCCCGCTTCGAATGGAGAGGATTCATGTTGGACGAAGGCAGACATTTCTTCGGGAAGGATGAAATAAAAAGAGTTATTGACATGATGGCAACCTACAAAATGAACCGCTTCCACTGGCACCTTACAGAAGACCAAGGATGGAGAATTGAAATAAAAAAATATCCCCGACTGACGGAAATCGGCGCATGGAGAAACAGCAACACCCTGACATACGGCAGTGTGAAAACGGATACCGAACGCTACGGCGGATTCTATAGCCGGAAAGATATTAAAGAAATTGTAGACTACGCCCGTCAACGATTTATAGAAATCATTCCTGAAATAGATATTCCCGGACACTCGCAAGCCGCCGTTGCCGCTTATCCTGAATTCCTATCCTGCGACCCCGAGAATCCCCACGAAGTATGGCTGAGTCAAGGTATTTCAACGGATGTCATCAACGTAGCTCATCCGAAAGCCATGCAGTTTGCCAAAGATGTGATAGACGAACTCACAGACTTGTTCCCCTTCGGTTACATCCACCTGGGCGGTGACGAATGCCCTACCGACAAATGGAAAAAGAATGAAGATTGCAAAAGACTCCTGAAAGAAATTGGTTCCGACAATTTCAAGGATTTACAGATTTACTTCTACAAACAACTGAAAGACTACATGGCAACCAAGCCTGCCGACAAGCAACGGCAACTGATATTCTGGAACGAAGTGCTGCACGGAAACACAGATATACTAGGCAATGATATCACCATCATGGCATGGGTAGGTGCCAACCAGGCTGCCAGACAGGCAGCCACTCGCGGCATGCATACTATCCTGACTCCACAAATCCCCTACTACATCAACCGTAAACAATCGAACCTGCCCACCGAACCTATGTCGCAAGGACATGGCACGGAAACAGTAGAAGCCGTCTATAACTACCAACCGATGAAAGATGTGGACGAGAAACTACAACCTTATTATAAAGGAGTGCAGGCTAACTTTTGGACTGAATGGGTGACCACCCCTTCTGTCCTTGAATACTTGATGCTACCACGCCTTGCCGCCGTTGCCGAAGCGGGGTGGACTCCGCAAGACAAACGGAATTACGAAGACTTCAAGACACGGATTCGCCGGGATGCAATGCTGTATGAACTTAAAGGATGGAATTACGGCAAACATATCATGAAATAATCATACTCTAAAGATGAGGGATGTCTCAAAGTCAGACAGTCCTCATCTTTTTCCGCAGCCAGAACTAACTATTCGAAAAACAGAAGTTCGCCTCCATCCGATTCCGCATAGTCCTTTAATAAAGACTGAATCATTTCGGCAGCTTCCTTCAAACCTTCTTTTCCATTGTAGCCGTTGACTATAGCAAGAATATGAGTGGTCCCGACATCCATTTTCGTACGCTCATGGTCGCTTGTAGGCGTTCCGATTCCGCCAAAAGAATCCCGATATACGGGCAGCCCTTCGATATTCAGCACACCGCGTCCGATACCTTCAAACGGTTCTCCTGCTTTGCCGATACCGAGTTCAAGGCGCGTACCTTGTATCTTATCGGCATCAAAACCACCGATCGAATGTCCCGTGCGGAGAGAAACAAGGTTGATAAGGTCTACCAACGTATCAATCTGGTACAAAGGAATTCCACGCATCAGGCGACGGCGCAAAGCTTCCGCTGACGGACGGTAACGTCCGGGATCTTTTCCGCAACGCTTGTACGCTTCGCGGGTGGCTGCAATCACCGGCTGACGTTTGATGTCTTCCATTTGCGTAGTGGCAGTCAGTTGTTCGGTGAAAGCATGGATTTCCTTCCAAAGTCCTTCGCAGTAAGCGGTGTTCTTCACTGCCGCATATATGGCCGCTCCGGCAAAAACCGGACAAGCGTTTTTTATTTCCTGAGAAACAGTAATTGTATACATCATAAAATATTTAACCGAGTTCTTCAGTCACAAAAATAAGTTTTTTGTTTCAATATCTTGTCTCAATTTAATAGCAATTAATTATATTCTCCTTATCTCCCCTCTCAAATCGTGTTGTTTCATTTTTTAGTAACTTTGCAAAGTTGCAAGGGACAGTGGTTCTTACAGCAGCTTTAATATAAAAAAAGAGAAAGCGTTATGCTTTTATCCTAAATATCAAAAAATCGCCATTTTTTTCACAGAAAGGATAAAACAATACGACGTTCTCGCTTTGTGCTGTAGGTTCGTGATACGTTTGTCACACTCCTATAATTCAAGCGCCGAAGCCAACATAATCCCGGACAAGATACGTCCGGAACGAATTCCTAAGCGACGGGCAGAAAAAAACTCGTCACAATGAGTATAGGTACAAATGCCTGACAGTTCTATCCGGCTGTCGGGTACTCCGAAGTCCAGCAACTGTATCCGGTTGGCTTCCCATAGGTCGATGTGATGTTTTCGCGTCCGTTCGTTCCACACAGAAATACGAGACATATCAAAGTCATGCTGTTGAAACGCTTCGTACACTTCTTCGCCTACTTCAAAAGATTCCCGCGAAATGCTGGGACCAATGCACGCCACCACATCTCCGCCTTCCGTACCGAAGCACCGGTTCATCCGCTGCAAAGTTCGATGAAGGATATACGCCACCGTCCCCCGCCATCCGGCATGAACGGCGGCTATCGCACGATGTTTAAGGTCGTAGAGCAATACCGGCACGCAGTCTGCCGTAGAGACGCAGATGCAATATCCGGGGGCGGAAGTCATCACAGCGTCTATCCCATGCAAGAGTTCCTCTTTCCTTGCGGCAGGCAAGGTATGAAAGGAATCCTCTATGTGAAGTATTTCCACTCCATGCGTCTGCACAGGCACTATCAATTCTATTGGGGGCTGCGGAAATCCCCCTAAAAGGCGTGCCCGATTTTCGCGGACGTTTCCAGGCTCATCACCACAATAATGCGAACAATTGAACGATGCATAAGTTCCCCCGCCTACTCCTCCGTGGCGGGTAGTTACAAAATGAAAAATGTCGGAGTACAAATGCAACGACTCATACCCCAACATCCTATTATCTTCTGTGAGTGAAATCATTTATCTTCCCAATCTTCTTCGTATTCATAATCGAGGTCATCGATATCATCGTCACCATCTTCCTCATATTCATAAACGATGTCTTCATCTTCGCCCATGTCTTTGAGTTCCTGTTGCAGGCGGGTCACGTCTTTCGGGCGGTGAACGATAGCTTCTATCTTATTGCTTTCCTTGTTCAGCTCTTCCCAAAGGATGTCTTTCAATACCGAGATGCCCAAACCGGAAACAGAAGATATGAATACATGTGGAATGCCTTCCGGCAATGTAGGTTCAATCTCGTCCATCAACTCCTGATCGAGCATATCGCTCTTGGTGATGGCCAACACACGTTGCTTGTCCAACATTTCTGGATTGAAGGTACGCAATTCGTTCAGCAGGATATCATATTCCTTACGAATATCGTCGCTGTCTGCCGGAACCATAAACAGCAGTAATGAATTACGTTCGATATGACGCAGAAAACGCAGTCCCAAACCTTTTCCCTGACTGGCTCCTTCGATAATACCCGGTATGTCCGCCATCACAAAGGATTTTCCATCGTGATAGGAAACGATACCCAAGTTGGGTTCGAGCGTAGTAAACGGGTAATCGGCAATTTTCGGTTTGGCAGCCGAAATGGAAGAAAGCAGAGTTGACTTTCCCGCATTCGGGAAACCTACCAGACCGACATCGGCAAGCAGTTTCAGCTCCATGATAACGGTCATTTCCTGCATCGGCTCTCCCGGCTGCGCAAAACGCGGAGCCTGGCGGGTTGCCGTCTTGAAATGCCAGTTACCCAGACCGCCGCGACCGCCTTTGAGCAAAATCACTTCCTGTCCGTCTTCTGTCACGTCACAAAGATACTCTCCGGTTTCGGCATTGTAAACTACTGTTCCGCAGGGTACTTCTATTATTTTATCCGCACCGTCTTTTCCGAAACTACGTCCTTTGCTCCCCGATTCACCATGACCGGCCATTGCGTGACGGTCATACTTCAAGTGCAGCAATGTCCAGTAATTACGGTTACCGCGCAAGATGATATGACCTCCTCTGCCACCATCGCCCCCGTCGGGACCTCCGTTAGGACAATATTTCTCGCGCCTCATGTGCGTAGAGCCTCTTCCGCCCTTACCCGAGCGACAGTATATCTTTACGTAATCAACAAAATTCGATTCAGCCATATTTTTTTAAGAGTTAAAGTAGTCAGTAGTCAGAGCTGTTAATTAGCACACTCCGGCTACTGACTTATTTATTTATAATATTGTATTATTACAATTTATCTACTGCTTCGCAGATTTCAGCGAAGATACCTTCCATACTGCCCAAGCCGTTGATGTGTTGGTATTTCTTTTCGTTCTTGTACCAGTCGATCAGTGGAGCAGTCTGCGAATGATATACGTGCAGACGTTTTTTGATTGTTTCTTCGTTATCATCAGCACGACCGGAATCCTTGCCACGTTTAATAAGACGTACCATCAGTTCTTCTTCCGGAACCTCCAAGTCAAGCATTATAGAAACGTCCTGTCCTCTCTCTGCCAACATTTTCTTTAATGCTTCTGCCTGTGCAATTGTTCTTGGGAAACCGTCGAAAATTACCCCTTTGCTATCTTTGAAGCTGTCGAATACGCTTGCCAGAATATCAATCATTAATTCATCAGGAATCAATTGGCCTTGGTCGATGTAACCTTTAGCTGTTTTACCCAGTTCTGTGCCATTCTTGATTTCAGCACGCAATACATCTCCTGTCGAGATGTGATTGATTCCATACTTTTCTACGATACGTTCGCTCTGTGTTCCTTTTCCTGAACCCGGAGCACCGAAAATTACGATGTTCAACATTTTGTTATTTACAATTTAACGATTTACTATTTACCATTTAAACTGGTACCTATTTAACATTAATCTACTACTGTATAAATATCGGGATAATTACGTCCGAAACCATCATAATCCAGTCCGTAACCTACGATAAAGTCGTTCGGGATTTCCATCGCTACATATTCAATGTTGAGGTTTACCTTGAGCTTTTCAGGTTTCACCAACAGAGAAGCGATATGGATAGCTTCGGGATTGCGTGTACCTAATGTTTCGAGCAGTCGCTGCATCGTCAGTCCTGTGTCTACGATATCTTCTACGATCACAATGGTACGTCCGGCAATGTCTTCATTCAGGCCGATTACCTCTTTAATCACTCCGGTGGAGGTGATGCCCTGATAAGACGCCAACTTCACAAATGATATTTCACAAGGGATGGTGATGTGCTTCAGTAAATCAGCAGTAAACATGAACGAACCGTTCAACACACTAAGAAAAAGCGGATTCTTACCTGCCAAATCGCGGTTAATTTCGTTCGCTACGCGAATCACTTCTTTCTGAATATCTTGTTCCTTAATAGAAACGGTAAACAATTTGTCTTTTATCTGAATGGTATCCATAACCGGTAATTTAAAAATAACCTTGCAAAAATACGATTTTTTATTCTACCTCGTGCATCATCTTCTGTAATTTCTTTGAGAGAAGGTACAGAAAAAGTAGATTAGATGCTTCCCCAAAAAAGAAAGTTCTTATCAAACAGCATAAATCCTGATGATCCACTACATTGTTTTTTCATTTTCATTTCTCATAGTGTAGTGTGCCGGAAGCGGGCATTGAATAAATAGAATCATGCATTCCTTTTGCTTGCTTCCATACACAGTGGCTTAGTCCCACATATTATGGGAAAAGATTCCCTACTGCTTGGGAAAGTATTCCCTAGTGCTTGGGAAAATATTCCCTCATTTTGTGGGAAAGTTTTCTCTTAATACGCGGGAATACTTTCCCACAATATATGGGACAATCGAAACTAAGGAGCATCTTCAAGCAAGAAGCCGTTATTTTATCCAATTTGACTATGAGAAATACCCTGAAACACTATGAGAATAAGGTGGATTTTGAGCTAAAATAGGAGAAAACTTATGAGAAACACCGTTTTGGAAAAGTATTTCTCATAAGATATCTATTTGATTATCTTCCATTTATCTAAAAACTATGAGAATATGAGAAATGCAATGAAGAAATCTTTCGCAGGAAAGCCTGAGAAATAAATGCCTGTAAAGATGGTTTTCTTCCCACAACAAACGGGAAAAGTCAGAAGAATCATGTACATTTGTAATCCGAAAACTAAAAGAACATCGCAATGAAAATATTTCCAAGCAGCAGTATCAAGAAATTGGACGCTTATACCATTGAGAACGAACCTATTGCATCAATCGATCTGATGGAACGTGCAGCAACCGCATTAACAAAAGCCATCACAGACAGATGGAATACGGAAACGCCGGTCACTATCTTTGCCGGACCGGGGAATAATGGCGGAGACGCACTCGCCGTAGCCCGCATGATGGCTGAAAAAGGATATAAAATCGAAGTATTTCTCTTCAACACGAAAGGAGAACTTTCACCCGACTGCCAGACCAATAAAGAACTGGTAGAAATGATGGAAGAAATAAAATTCCACGAAATCAGCACCCAATTCGTACCTCCCGCTCTGACGCCCGACCATCTGGTAATCGACGGATTATTCGGTTCAGGTCTGAACAAACCGTTGAGCGGAGGATTCGCTGCCGTAGTGAAATACATCAATTCCTCTCCTGCCATGGTAGTAGCCATCGACATCCCTTCCGGACTGATGGGAGAAGAAAATACATTCAACGTAAAAGCTAATATTATCCGTGCCGATGTGACTTTCAGTCTGCAACTGCCGAAGCTCGCCTTTCTTTTCGCAGAGAACACGGAATTTGTCGGAGAATGGGAAGTGCTGGACATCCAATTGAGCGAAGACGGCATTGAAGAGATGGAAACGAACTACGAAATGTTGGAAATAGAGGAAATCCGTTCACTCATCAAGCCACGCAAACAGTTTGCCCACAAAGGAAACTTCGGCCATGCACTATTGATTGCCGGTTCGAAAGGAATGGCAGGAGCCTCTGTTCTCGCTGCCCGCGCCTGCCTCCGTTCGGGAGTAGGGTTGCTGACTGTTCATGCACCCATGTGCAACAACGACATCTTGCAGACCTCCATACCCGAAGCAATCGTAGAAACCGACATCAACGAAACCTGTTTTGCCGTACCGACCGACACGGACGACTATCAAGCAGTCGGCATCGGTCCGGGACTGGGACGAAACGAGGAAACGGAAGCTGCCTTGTTGGAGCAACTGGAACATTGCCAGACTCCTGTTGTAGTGGATGCCGACGCTCTTAATATCCTCGCCAACCACCGCCATGCCCTTACCCACCTGCCGAAGGGTTCCATCCTCACCCCGCATCCGAAAGAACTGGAACGTCTGACCGGCAAATGCCAAGACTCTTACGAACGTCTGATGAAGGCTTGCGAACTGGCGCGTACCGCCCATGTCCACATTATCTTAAAAGGAGCCTACTCCGCCATCATCACCCCCGAAGGTAAATGTTTCTTCAACCCGACCGGAAATCCGGGAATGGCAACCGGAGGTAGCGGTGACGTACTGACCGGAGTAATCTTGGCGCTGCTCGCCCAAGGTTATCCCACCGAGGAAGCCGCTAAAATCGGCACGTACATTCACGGATTGGCGGGCGATGTCGCTCAAAAGAAACAAGGCATGATCGGAATGATCGCAAGCGATATTGTCACCTGTCTGCCGACAGCATGGCGACTTGTAAGCGAATAAAAGTTAAGAACTTACCCTTTTTTCAATAACTTCATTAACTTTGTTTTCAAAACCAGTTAAAAAAGAACCGAATATGAAAAAGTTGATTATAGCAGCAGGACTACTTATGACAACGTCCGCCTATGCGCAAACCGAAGTACTGACGGGAGTTACCCAGGGAAAAGACTATGGAGTGGTTTACAGTCTTCCAAAAACCCAGATAGAACTTGAAATAAAAGCCAACAAAGTCAACTATACTCCCGGAGAATTCAGCAAATATGCTGATCGTTACCTGCGACTGACCAACGTCTCCGCCAACCCTGAAGAGTATTGGGAACTGGCTAGCGTAAAAGTGAAATCCATAGGTGTGCCCAACAGCGAAACTACGTATTTTGTAAAATTGAAGGATAAGACAGTAGCACCGCTCATGGAACTGACAGAGGATGGCATTGTTAAAACAATCAATGTTCCTTACAGCAACAGCAGTGTAGGCAAAAAAGCTGCTCCCGCTCCCGCAGTCCTCCAAAAGAAAGCAAATCCTCGCGAATTCCTGACCGAAGAGATTCTGATGGCCAGCTCTACCGCCAAGATGGCCGAGCTGGTGGCTAAAGAAATCTATAACATCCGCGAAAGCAAAAATGCCTTATTGCGCGGACAGGCTGACAATATGCCTTCAGACGGAGCACAGCTTAAAATTATGCTCGACAACCTGAATGCACAGGAAGAAGCCATGACACAAATGTTCTCCGGCACCTGCAACAAAGAAGAGAGAACATTCACCGTCCGCCTTACTCCTGACAAGGAATTCAACAATGAAGTTGCCTTCCGCTTCTCGAAGAAGTTGGGCGTAGTTGCCAACCATGATTTGGCAGGAACTCCGTTTTATATCAGTCTGAAAGACCTGAAATCGGTCAAGATACCACAGGAAGACGGTAAGAAGAAGAAAGATTTGGATGGAATCGCCTACAACGTGCCCGGACAAGCTCTGGTTACACTGACCGACGGTAAAAAGAAACTTTACGAAGGTGAGCTTCCTATTACTCAATTCGGTGTGATAGAATATCTGGCTCCGGTTTTGTTCAACAAGAATTCTACCATCAAAGTTTATTTTGATCCGAATACGGGAGGATTGCTCAAAGTGGACAGAGAAGAAGGGAAATAGAAAAACGAGGAACTAAACTTCTAAAAAACAAAGAATATGGGTGGTGAAGGATATATGCTCGACATGATACGTCGGCTTAGTGAAGGACGGGAAGCTTCCCGCCTACGTCGTGAACGTGCTAACGATAAGTTAAAGCATCTAAACCGCACCAACGAACCTTATCCATTACCCAACACCACTCCCGAAGAAATGGAACGTATCATCCACGACTCGGAGAAAAAGAAAGAGAAAGACAGCAATTATTTTGTTTGGGGAACACTTATTATCATGGGGGTCCTGATAGCAATTGCGGTCATACTTTGGGCTGTATTTATCAAATAAGTTCACCACAGAGGACACGGAGGACACAGAGGTTTAATCTTTTTTATTCACTACAGAGTAATACAGAGTCTCACGTATTTAACGTCAGTTCGATATAATCGTATCTATCACTCTGTTTTTACTTGCGGAAAGAGAGAAAGAGAAAAACTCTGTGTCCTCTGTGGTGAAATTGAAAATTCCCATCTATACGACTGGTATCACCAGTTTTATAAATCCATCTTTCTGCATTTGAGAAAGATAAGCCGATACACGCGACTCGTAACCCTCTTCATTTTGAAAGTGGTCTGCGAGTTTTTCTATAATCTCACGAACATTGCGTTTTCCATCTATCAGTTCCCATACAGCCGTACCGTGTTCTTCCAATTTCACATGAAGTTCTTTCGACATTCCTTTCGGCACAAGGAAGCGTTGCATCCACGGATATTTAAAACGAGGAAAGGAGAGCACCATTGTCTCCCCTTCCCTTTTTGCTGTAATATGTTCACTGCGACAGGGAATGACCTCTAACAGGTTGATCTTCTCTTTAGCAGCCATCAGTTTTTCTTTATTACATATAACATCATTCTTTTATATTGGGTTCTTCCAGTCCGTAGCCCTTCTTCTTGTCGACTATCTTAAGCACGAAACCAAGAATCAGTGCCGCCCCTCCAAGACATGCCAACATCACCAACGGTACCGTATAGTCATATGCAGTAGCCGCCTCTTCGGGAGTAATCACACCATTCTTCAAATCGCTGACAAGTTGCGGATTCGTACGGTCGAGCACCTTACCGATAAGCAACGGGAAAAGCCACAACCCGATGTTCTGTATCCAGAATATCAATGCATACGCGCTACCGATAATCTTTGCATCCACCAATTTCGGCACACTCGGCCACAAAGAAGCCGGAACCAACGAGAAACTGGCTCCCAACACCAGGATAGTGAGGTAAGCAACGATGATTCCACCCACCGGATTGCCTTTGAAACCAGGCAACACGAATGCAAAAGTAAGATGACAGAGGATAAGCAGCACAGATCCCATGACCAGCATGGACGCCGCTTTTCCTTTATGATCTACATAGTTACCCAAAATCGGCGTAATGCCAACAGCCAAAAGAGGGAATACGGCAAATACCGTCTCTGCACTCTGACGCATATACCCCATATAACAGAACACCACCAAAGCTACCACCGCCAACATCAACAGCCCCGATTTCAAATTCTTATTCTTCGAGAAGTTGCTGGCAAACGCAGCAGCAGCCACCACCAACATGATGCAATACTGAATAATAGTCACCGTATTGGTAGCCCAAAAAGAATCGGGCGACACTTCGGTAAACGTCAGATTACACTGCAACATATTAACGGCATACTTTTGGAACGGGAAAATGGCTGAATAGTAAAGCACGCACAATAACGCCACCAACCAAAAACCGCTACTTTTAAGAATCGTACCCAAATCACTAATCTTAAACGGATCATCTTTCTCTTCCGCTTCACCGGTTTGTGCATCCAGTTTTTTGTCCATAAAGAAGTAAACAATGAACATGATTAGTGCTATCATCAACAATACAACTCCGAAAGCTACCGAACGGGATACATCAATGACACCACCTAACTTGGCAAACACCGGTGAGAAAATCATACATGTAGCCACTCCCAAGCGTGCCAGTGCCATCTCCGACCCCATAGCTAACGCCATCTCGCGACCTTTAAACCACTTCACGATACCGCGTGAAACGGTTATTCCTGCCATCTCAACTCCACAACCAAATATCATGAAGCCCACAGCAGACAGTTTTGCCGATGCAGGCATCCCCCTGTAGAAAGGAGAAATACCGAGTTCATCGAACACCGGGATATAATTGAGATTGTTATTAAACCAAGTCTCCAGATTGCTTCCGGCAAAGGCAGTAGTCACGGCATACCAATTGATAACCGCTCCGACCAACATCACCACACCCGATAAAACAGCCGTAAAACGCACGCCCATCTTGTCGAGAATGATTCCCGCAAAAATAAGGAAGAATACAAATACGTTCAAGAAAGTTTCCGAACCCTGCATCGTACCGAAGGCGGTAGAGTCCCAACCACGTGTGGATTGCATCAAATCTTTAATGGGAGAAAGTATGTCCATAAATATGTATGAACAGAACATGGCAAACGCCAGAAACAGCAATACGGTCCATCGCATCGCTGCCGAATCTCTTAATGTTGTTTTCACAGTTTTTTTTGTTTTATGTTAATAAAAAAGAGATGCAAGCAATACCCACATCTCTTTTGAACGGATTTAACCCCAATATTTTAGCTCCGTAACAAAACTTAGTTAACAGAATCCTGCTGAACTGCGTCTGTCTGCGGTGCAGCCGTACCTGCGGGTAAGTTATACGGGTTAGTTTGTTGTTCTTTCTGTGCTTGTTCCAACACTGCGTCTGTAGCAACGGCAGAACGAGGAACAACATAAGCGGTAGCAATGCTCATTACAACCATGAAAATAGCCAGACCCCATGTTGCTTTTTCCAGAAAATCTGTAGTCTTGCGTACGCCCATAATAGCGTTGGATGAAGAAAAACCGGAAGCAAGTCCGCCCCCTTTTGAGTTCTGAATCAGCACGATGAAGCACATCAACAGGGCTGCAATCACCATTAAGATAACGAATAATAAGTACATTTTTAGTTATTTTGAATTAGCGTTAATAATCAATTTCTCCAAAAATCTGATTTGGTCTGCAAAGTAAGCATTTTTTTTTGGATATTTCAAACTTAATTTTTTAATTATTTCAAGTGCTTTCGAATATCGTTGCTGTTTAACATAGATTTTAGCCAAAGTTTCTGTAAAACAGCTATCATCTGACTCTTCTTCCGCACATGTTTCATCTGAAGGAGTAACAAGTGCTTCGGTTTCTTCCCGCATAGGTTTCATTGTACGGGGAGAGTCACTCTCGCTTTTTTCTATGAAGTTGTCAATCAGTTCAAACCCCTTTAGTTTAGGAGTTTCTTCTACCGATGCATCCGTAGCGGAAGTCTCTTCGAGCAAGTAAGAAGTATAGTCCATCGAGTAGTCAAATCCGGTTTGGGCGGTTACTTCTTCGGGAGCCGTGGACAGGAAAGCATCAATCAATGCCAGTGTGCGGTCTACAGACGGCTCGTCTTTCAACACTTCCGTCAGTGCTACCCCTTTTTTTCGGGATTGAAGGTCAAAGCGGCTACCTTCAATCAGTTGGAACAACTTTCGTCGGTCGGCTATGTAAAGAACGGCTTTCCGCAGTTCACCACCGAAATTAATATCATGCAGAATATACAGGTTTTTGAGATACAGCAAGCGAAGCGACTGAAAATACGGATATCTTGCAAGAAGATTGCGCAGTTCATACAGAGTGTCCCTGTTCAGCGTTTCAGGATGCTGAATCCATTGTTGAAAATTAGCGGAAGTCATTTAAATTACCAGTTTGCTACGGTTGCATTAAAAATTTGGTCAGTTATCTCTTTAGACATTTCAGCAATTAACCCGTCTTGTACGGCTGTCAACAGTTGGCTGGAGTCGTAGACACGGAAAGCTGAGAATTGTTGTTCGAAGTCTTCAGCATGGTTTGTGTTGTTGACAAAGCGTACATTGACTGTAATGGTCAGCTTCGTTTCCGAAGAGTAACCATCAGCGGATACTGCCTGATTGTACTGATTGTAACCCGTGATTTCTCCGTCAATCTGCAAGTCCGCATTCTGGTTTGGTTTCAGTAGCTGCAAACGGGTCTGGCGGATGAATATATCTTTCAAGTCTTCATTAAACTTCGTTGCCAACGGAGCGTATACGTACTCCGACTTTATAGGAAAGTCGGCAATGGAAATCGTCTTCACCTTATCATAATTGATAGACGAACCGTTAAATTTATAGGAAACAGTACATGCGATAACCACTACCGGCAAAACAACCAGCAATAAAGGGTGTATTATCTTCTTAATCCAAATCATATTCTTTTATTTTTCTATAAAGTGTACGCTCAGAAATATTCAAATCTTTAGCCGCACTCTTCCGTTTTCCGTGATGTCTCTCAAGCGCTTTGCGTATCATTTCTTTTTCTACTTCATCCAATGACATCGGTGTTTCTTCAACATACTCCTCCGTATCCTGTATGTCATCGTCATCCCTGCAAACAGTGGGTTGAGGTGGCTGTACAGCATGAATAATGGCAGGCACGGAAGGTTGATGGGCAGCCGTCATCACTGGAGTGGTAACCACCGCTCCTACTTGGCTTACTTGTCCGGCACGTTCAGCCATCAGGTTGTGCACCATCTTCTTCAGTTCCGCCACTTCCTGACGCATATCGAACAGAACAGAATAAAGAATCTCCCGTTCACTCTCAAAGCCTTTGCTTTCACGCGTTCCCATCAATGCCGGAAGGCGTTGCATATTTTGCGTAGGAAGATAGGTCTGCAAGATAGCAGCGTTAATCTCCCTATTCGTTTCGATAATCGAAATCTGTTCCGTGATATTTTTCAACTGGCGCACGTTGCCCGGCCACGAATAAGCCAGCAGTTCCTTTTTCGCATCCTCCGTCAACTGAATAGCCGGCATCCGGTATTTCTCCGCAAAGTCCGCCGCAAATTTACGGAACAACAGGAGCACGTCTTCTTCACGCTCACGCAAAGGCGGTATCTGAATGGGCACGGTGTTCAACCGATAATACAAGTCTTCACGGAAACGTCCCTCTGAAATGGCCTGTACAAGATTGACATTGGTAGCCGCCACAATACGCACATCCGTCTTTTGCACCCTGGATGAACCTACTTTCAGAAACTCACCGCTCTCCAAGACACGAAGCAAACGTGCCTGAGTAGGCATCGGCAACTCTCCTACTTCATCGAGGAAAATAGTACCACCGTCCGCTTCACCGAAGTATCCTTTCCGTTCACCGATAGCACCAGTAAAAGCGCCTTTCTCATGGCCGAACAGTTCGGAATCAATCGTACCTTCGGGGATAGCCCCGCAGTTGACGGCAATATACTGCCCGTGCTTTCTCCGGCTGTATTGATGAATAATCTGTGGAAAACTCTCCTTTCCAACACCGCTTTCTCCTGTAATCAGCACGGACAAATCGGTAGGAGCTACCTGAATGGCAACATCGATGGCACGTGACAATGCTTCGGTATTACCAATAATACCGAAACGCTGTTTCACTTGTTGTATCTCCGCTCTTGTCATTACTTCTTTTAATCTTCGTCTACTGTATCCAGTTTTAGTTTATCGCTATCATCCCGCTTCTCGTAATACTGCTTCCGCAACGGATTCGCACGGGCCACTTTCTCCCGCTGACGATTGCGAAACACGTCAATGGCAACATAGATTGCCTGACGGAAAGAATCTTCACTTGCCAGTCCTTGACCTGCAATATCATAGGCAGTGCCATGAGCCGGAGAAGTGCGCACAACCGGAAGACCTGCCGTATAGTTCACTCCATCGTCCATAGCCAATGCCTTGAACGGAGCCAGACCCTGATCGTGGTACATAGCCAAAATACCGTCGAAATGCGTATAATTGCCCGAGCCCATAAAGCCATCGGCTGCATAAGGGCCGTAGCAAAGAATTCCTTTTTCTTCCATTTCCTTCATTGCAGGGATAATTACTTCCTGTTCTTCCATCCCCAACAGTCCACCGTCGCCGGCATGAGGATTGAGAGACAGCACTGCAATGCGCGGTGCACCGATTCCGAAATCCTGTTTCAAGCAATGATGGAATATCATCAGTTTCTCTTGAATCAGTTCTTTGGTTATCGTAGTCGCAATCTCCCTGACAGGAATATGCGTCGTCACCAAAGCTACACGAAAATCATTCTTCATCAAGATCATCAATGACTTGTCGCCATTGCCCAGACGTTCTTCGATATACTCCGTATGTCCGGGAAATGAGAACTCTTCCGAATGGATCATATGTTTATTGATAGGAGCCGTTACGATAACGTCAATCAAGCCTTCACGATAGTCTTCAATGGCACGTTCCAAAGCTCCCAATGCAGCTTTACCTGCTTCTGGATCGGGTTTGGAAAATTCTACTTTCACTTCATCGTCCGTACAATTCAATACGCTCAAACGATTGTATCCTGCTTCGGAAGCCGTATTGATAATACTGAAGTTAGTCTGTATATCCAATGCTTTCCGATGATAAGCGGCCACTTTTGGTGAGCCGTAAATAATCGGTGTGCAAAATTCCAACATGGTAGGGTCTGAAAATGTCTTTAAAATCACTTCATAGCCTACCCCGTTTATATCTCCCTGAGTAATACCAATTCTTATTTTGCTATCTTCCATGCTTTTATTTATTAGTTTGTTCCGCCTCTTTGGTTACTCCGCCCAATGGAATCTGATTCTGCTGAACTTCATTAGGAAGTTTCAGTGTATAAAGAGATGCTTCCATTTGGCGAACCAAGTTGCGTTTCATTTTATCCGGTGAATAAACAAATATTTCTGCTGTAATAATCCGTTGGTTCTTCTCGTCCAAGCGAGTGTGCGATACATACGGACCACCCATGAAGTCGCCTTTCATACGCCATAGTCCGCGCGCTTCGAGTGTGTAGCTGTTCTGTACGTTGATGGGGCGGACATCTGTCAACAAGCTGTCGGTCGCCATATAAACACCTTCCTTAAATCCGGGAATATTGGCCTGCATCACAGAATCGCGCTTGTGAACGAAATATTCTTTGGTAAATGTATCCTTGTCAGTATAAGGATAAGAGTACATTACGAAATTACGGTCGGCAGTACCCGTATTGGTAGAAGCCCAAAAGAAATCTTCACCGGTCTTGGAGTTGGTCAACTCGGCAGGCAGCCAAATGTTACATCCAAACAAGCTATCTACTTTCTGCGAGATAAAATTGCTATGCTTTTCTTCAAGCAAAATGATTTGACGATTCATTTCCGCACGGGTAAAAAAGTCTATAATCGTATTTCTGTTCTCTTTTACAAATTTCTCGAACTCTTCTTCGTTCGGAGCCTGGATAGTCAGAATCATCTGCGGATTAGCATACACATCTTTCGCATATTTGAAAGAGGCTTTCGTATATATGTCTTGTATATCTACAATAATAATGTTACGTATCAGTTTCAACGTAGAATCATAATCTTTCGGCGAAGTATACATAATACGGAAAGAAGGTTCCGATTGCGGCAAACCGGGCATATCAGAATCAAGTGCATCATGCAAAGCCCTCCCAGCCGCACGTTCCCAAACACCATGATCTACTACTACCAAGAGCTCATATGCACGTCCACTAGAAGTGTGATTTCCTTTCAGACCACAAGAATTAACCACAAAAGTCACTAAAGTGATGCTTAAATAAAAAAAGTACTTTTTCATGATATTCGGTTTTATATGTTAACTTTTATTTTCCTCTTCCTGCTTCGCTGTCGACAACATGCCGCAAGCTGCAAAAATATCTTCTCCTCTTGAAGAGCGGATAGTGGTGAAAAGCCCGTGTGATGTCAGATAATCACGAAAACGGGTCATCGTGTCCATATCCACGCCTTCGAGATTTACCCCCGGTATGGCATGAAAACGAATTAAGTTCACCCTGCAATCCAGTCCGCGAAGAAGCTTCAACAACTCTTTTGCATAGACTTGCGAATCATTAATCCCCTTAAAAACAATATATTCAAATGAAAGTCGGCGCTGTTTGCTAAAATCATAGTTTTTTAACAGTTCCACCATTTCTGTGATAGAGAACGCCTTTTCCGCCGGCATCAGTTCAGAACGCTGAGCGGTCAGCGGAGAGTGCAGGCTGATGGCCAGGTGGCAATCGCTCTCTTCTATAAAACGCTGCAATCCTTTCCGTAGGCCGACCGTGGAAAGAGTGATGCGCTTCGGACTCCATGCATATCCGTAGGAAGCAGTCATTATATCCAATGCTTTCAATACTTCATCGAGATTATCGAGCGGCTCTCCCATTCCCATCATCACTACGTTGGTCAGCTTGTCACGTTCCGGCAATGAATGGATTTGATTAATAATTTGATTGGTAGTCAGGTTAGCGGTATATCCCTGTTTTCCCGTCATACAGAATTTACAGTTCATCTTACAGCCTACCTGCGAAGAGACACACAGCGTCGCCCGGTCGTCATCGGGAATATAAACCGATTCGACAAAATGATTCTCGCCGGCCCTGTACAAGTACTTCACTGTGCCGTCTACAGAACGCATTTCATCTACCGGAGCGGCTGCCCCTACCTCATAGTTCTGCTTGAGCAACTCCCGATGTTTCAATGACAAATTTGTCATTTCGTCAATCGAAGTCACTTTCTTTTCGTAAAGCCAGGATGCAATCTGCTTGGCGGCAAAACCGGGCATACCGAGTCTTTTCACCAACGATTGAAGCTCCACAAGGTTCATTCCTAAAAGAGGATATTTAGACATTATTCTTTCCGTTCATGGTTTATATTTGCAAATGTAAGGAAATAAAGTCGATTTCCGTATAGCGATAATGTAAAAGTTAACAAAAAAAGGTCGTTCCCGAAAGAGGAACGACCTTTTGCAGTTATCGTTTATACGATTTAATCTTAGAAGAACAAGAAACGTGTATCTTTCACATTCGCTTTCAGATACAAGTCGTTCATCAGACGGCTGGCGAAACGAGCGTGCATATTAGCCAATGTAGCTTCTTCTGTTTTTGCATCGAAAGTTTCGTTCAGTTTATCTTTGCCATATACTTGCAGAACAAATACTCCGGCGTTACCCTTAATAGGTGCACTCAATTTGTTCGCTTCGGATACGGAAGCATAAGCACCTACCAGCGGTTCGCTGCTGCGCAATGCAGATACGTAAGCAGGAGCTGCGAATGTAACCATCTTCAAAGAGTCGCTTACAGCGTTGGTCATAGACTTATACTGGTCGAATGAAGTTGCATTGGCAGCTTTCATGTCAGCCATAATCTTTTCCGCTTTCTTATCTTTAACGATTTCAGCTCTCAACTGTTCCTGTACGGCTTTCAACGGACGGTATCCTTCCGGCTTGATGTTCACCAGACCTACTACGACCATGTGGTCGCTTTCGCCACATTCGTACAGACCCGAAACTTCACCCGGTTTAGCTTTATCAAAGACCCATCTCAAGGCTTCTTTTGTACCTCTCACACCACCAATACCGTGTTCTGAACTGTTCAAGTCTGCTCTATCAAGCAGTCTGTATCCGGCTTCTTCAGCGCTGGCTACCATCTTCTCTACAGTAGGATTAGCAGCGATAAACTGGCTGAAATCGTTGTAAGCACGATTGTAAGTTTCCTTGCTGAACTCTACTTCACGCTTGATGACAGCTACTTTATATTTGTCTTTTACAGATTTCTTGTTAGTCACCTGAAGAATTACGTTTGCTTGTCCCATCGGTAAGTTCACCAGTTCATTCACACCTGTATTATTGATAGCAGAGATGAATTTCAGGTTGTCACCGTCGATTTGCGCACCTTCATACTGTGCGGCAGTCAACCAGTTAGCGTCACCTGTCTGACCGTACTTCTTAGCCAGGTCTGCGAAATTGGCACCACCTTTGATAGCGTTGTAGATACTATCAGCCAATGTCTTTGTCTTCACTGCGTCTTCTGCATATACCTGAATCTGACGGAATTCGACAGAATCGGCAGCAGCAGCCTTGGCAACTATCTTGAAAGAATTGATAGTATTATCAGTGCCATTATAGTAAGGACCGTAAACAGTACCTACGGAAGCTGAATCCAAACGTGCCACTACATCTGACGGGAATGCAGTCTTGTTATAGAACAAATCTACATAAGGAGCTTCGGAACCCACTGAACGAACGAAAGATGTATAATCGCCTGTCGTAGCAGCCAACTGTGCAGTCGCTTCGTCCACTTCCTTCTGGATAGCAGCTCTATCTTCTGCGCTGGCAGTCACCTGCACATCAATGTATTTGATGTCACGAGTTTCCTGATATTGTTTGAATTGCTCTTTCTTCTTGTTGTACAGTTCTTTCAGTTCCGATTCTTTCACTACGATAGTAGAGTCTACTACCGAAGAATAAGGAACGCCTGCCAACAGTACATTGTATTGATTTACTCTTGCGTCAAAAGCATCCTGTGCTTCTACCGGATTAGAAAGAAGAGCCTTAGACACCAATGCCTGATATTTTTCTGCCAGACGGCTTTGGATCAATGTCTTTTGGATGAACGACCAGTATTTATACATATTGTTGTACTGTTCTGCATACTGTGCCGGCATCTGGGATTCACTCATTTTCGCATATTCAACGAGGAACTTGTTCAGCATATCTTTGTCGAAGTTTCCTGTTTGCGGATTTTGGAAAGGAGTCTGTCTCAGCAAAGGATGAACACCAGCTTTCAGGATATCCTGAATTTCAGCAGTAGAGACAGTCAGTCCCAATGCTTTAGCTTCTTTTTCAATCAGTTTATTGTTTACGTAGGAACGCCATACTTCGTCGCGCACCTGGTTGGTTTGGTCGTCGTTCAAGGCGGTCACTCCACGCATGAGTTTCACCACTTCAGTATATTCTTCTACCAAATTCTGATACTCCTGAGCGGAAAGAGCGTCTCCGTTCACCTCACCTACGTCATGCGCCTGATGCGGCTGCATTACCTTCCATGCATCACCCGCAATGAAAGCAAACAGCGCCAAGCCGATAACAATCACCAATAAAGGTCCTTTCGACCTAATGTTTTGTAACGTTGCCATTTTGATTAATACGATTTATGTTTATTATTATTTCTTTCTTTTGTCGTTTTAGCGCACGAAGATACAAAAAATGCTAATATGCATCCATTTATTAGCCAAAAATTTCTTGAATATCGCTATTATTCCAAAACTTTCAAGCGCACAAGTTCTATTTTTGTCGCTGTAACCTTAATTATCTTGAACTGATAGCGTCCTACTTGTATGACTTCATGCAATTTCGGGAAACTCTGATATTGGTTAAGAATCAATCCACCCACCGTCAGATATTCGTCCGACTCGGGCAAATCAAGCCCGAAAGTTTCGTTGACCTTTTCTATTTCCAAACGGGCGGACAATACATACTCGCGTTCCTCAATCTGCTTGCAGATATAAGAAGTATTGTCGTGCTCGTCTTCTATATCACCAAAAATTTCTTCTACCAAATCTTCCAACGACACAATACCGGACGTCCCGCCGAATTCATCCACCACTACAGCAATCGTTTTCTTCTGTTGCATGAACAACTTCATCAATTTATGGGCAGACATCGTCTCAGGAACAATCGGCACCTGCTTCACATTGTCGTGCCAATCTTTCGGAGCACGGAACATTTCTGACGAATGGATATATCCGACCACATTGTCGATATTCCCATCATATACGATAATCTTGGATATGCCGGACTCAATAAAACGGCTCTTCAACTCATCCAACGAAGTAGTCAGGTCAACAGCCACTACTTCCGTGCGCGGGACGATACAGTCACGGATTTTTATATTTGAGAAATCAAGCGCATTCTGAAAGATTTTCACTTCCGTGTCCAGTTCCTCTTCATTCTCAGCATTGTCGATACTACTCTGCACAAAGTAATCCAGATCCACCTTTCCAAAAGCTATATCAGACGCATCTTTATCCATTTTCATTCCAAAAAGCCAAAGGAACAAACAGGACACACCGGATGCAAATTTAGAAACAGGATACAGAACAACATAACAAACAATCAGCGGAACTGCAAAAATATTCAATACCAGATTGGGATTGATCTTGAAGAGCGTTTTCGGCAGGAACTCTCCAGTCACCAATATAATCAAGGTAGAAATGACGGTCTGCGCCAACACCATCAAAAAATGATTTTCTATGAATCCCGACAACAGATTATCGCCGATTATCTGCGCCATCAGGATACCGTAGATAACCAGCGCGATATTGTTCCCCACCAACATGGTAGAGATAAATTCATTTGGATTCTTGAAAAAGACAGAAAGGATACGGGACGTTATTCCGCCCTTGCGTTCCATTTCAAAACGCAGTTTATCTACTGAGACAAAAGCGATCTCCATTCCCGAAAAGAAAGCGGAGAAGACCATGGTGATTATAAGCGAGATATAAATATTCATAAGTTTTGATTTACGATTAGACGATTCACGAGGTACAATTGATATTACTTCGCCTATTTCGCAGCATCTTTATTCACAGAATCCGGCAATGCTTTTGTTTCCGGCTGAGACGGGGCACCCGCTTCATCGTCCACATAGAAGATGCCTTCTATATTATGAATGGTATAAACAGTCATTTGTTGATTGGAGTCGAAGCCATGTCCGGTAATAATTCTATCCGGTTGTTGGATACGTATGAACTTGTCGGAATATACTTTTTGAGTGGCTTCGTTCCAGTAAAGCAGTTCCGTATTAAAACGTTCGCCTTTCCGATTTTGTATATCGACATTCCCTATCAGCTTCCAAAGCCTTTCTTTATTATAATAATAGGCAGTATCCGCTTTGATACTGGCTTCTACATGAAAGATAGAGTCGAACTGCTCAAGATATACTCCTTTTTCAAATGCCCAATAAGAAGGTTTCTTACGGTCGTAGACCTCCCACTCTTCCGTACTCACCCTATAACGCGTCACTCCGGAATCGGATATAAGAGTTGTAACCCCCAATGTTTTCATCATCGGAAGAGAATCGCGCTCGGTGATAGCCTCACCCACCGCTTTCGTCTTACCGCCGCATGAGGGAAATAAAAGAAGCATAACAATTGTCCCAAGGACAATTGTTATGCTCATGCTTTTATGCAACAAACGTTTACTTCGTTTTCGCAACATACATTTATCTAATCGTTGTAGTCTCTCCGATCCATCCGCCGATAGTGATGCGATCGCCTTGTTTGTAACCTAACATAAACAGGTCTTTAGCTTGCGGAGTATGGCCAGAATATCTACCGATCAATTTGTTAGCTTCTTCAGCTACGCTCGGATCTACTTGTTTTGCACGTTGCAGTTTGTCGATCACTGCAAAATAAGTACATTTGTTCAAAGCAGATTCGTCGCTCCAGTTAGGGCTCATTGCATAAAGATTGGCAATCAGGATATATGGAGCACCGTAGTTTTCGTTAAGGCTAATAGCTTTTTGGCAATACGCTCTTGCTTGAGACAGTTTTTTGGCAGAAGCCAAAACAGCAGCAGCAGCATATGCTTTTTCAGCCTTCGCCATATTGTCTGTTTCCAGATTCACAGCTTCGTCAAAGAACTTCACAGCACCGTCAATATCACCCTTCTTAAATGCCTGGTAAGCACATCCGGTAGCAGCTTCTGCAGTCGGTTCTATCTTATATGAATAATAAGCCGCCTGTTGGTAAGCTTCGCTTTCAGTACATTTCATCATTTTCATGATGTCGATTACTTTCTTCAAGTATTCCAAATCGTTCTGGTTTGCTTCCACTTTCGGGCCATAGATACCTTGCAATGATTCGCAATCAGCAGTACCACTGTTTACAAACAAAGCAACCAAGTTGTCTTTGATTCCTTGCAAGTTTTTCTTCTTCGCTTCGCTGGTTTCAGTAGCAATAGCACCATCGGCATATTCGGAAGCAGCCAGATAATCCTGAATGAATTGTTCCTTATGAGTAGGATCTGCTTTCAGTTTGTCCAATGACATTTGCAGAAAATAGAACAAAGTAGCAGCAGCCGATTCGGCTTTCACTGCATTAACAGACTGGCTCAACCATTGATAAGCCTGATTTACGTCAATTTTCGGAGCAAAAGCAATATAATCTACTGCTTTGATACCCAATGCTTCGTCAGCAGAAGATACTTTGGTACCTTTAGCCAAAAAGTCAGGTGTGTATTTAATACGCAAATCATGCGTATTCATCAATTCATTAAAATATTTCTGGTATTCCGGATTATTCTTGTCCTTGATTTGTCCCATCAAGCCTTTCAGAATTTTATATCCGTCAGTAAATGTATAGAAACGAAGCGTCGGACAGTTTTCCAACACAGCTTTCCAAGGAGTATACGCATCTTTAAAATTACCTGCACGCACAGCTTCATGCGAAATACTACTGTTTGAATTACAGTTAGACGCATCCTGTGCTATTGCAGTGGTTGCCCCTGCTGAAAGGACCAACATAGCCACAAGCGTTTTAATCTTCATTGTATTTAAATTTTAGTTGTTATTATAAAGTCGTCTATTCTCTCTCACGTTGTTTCAACTTAATTATTCTACCCTGCGTTTGAAGAACCAACGTTCGTTGAACGTCAATCCGATACTCACACGGAAGACATTCTCATTCACAAAAGTTGCTTCTTGCCCACTGACACGGACAAACTGTCCGCTAATACTAAGGATAGAACGTGAACGGGGTACAGGCAAACCGAAACCGGCAGTTACGCCATATTCGCGGGAAGCCTTTTTGTCGCCGATCTTATAATACGGAGTCGTATAATAAGCTCCCAAACGGTATTTGATGTGGGATAGGTAAGAACGTCCTATCAAATTAGGAATGTATTCCGCTCCCACTGATATTTTATGACGATCGCAATAGGCATAAGTTTCTTTAAAATCCTTACGCATAACATCATCTGTGGTAGTTACACCAAAATTAGCCTTAGACCATTGCTGCAAACTATAATCCATACCAACTGTGAGACGTTTGTCGTAGTTGTATGTAAATCCTACTCCGAAAATATTCGGAAGTTCCAACGTAGCATCCAACTTATCACTGCTGGTCGCACTAGCCTGTTTAGTAACTGTATAATCGTTATTCAGTTTATGCTTAAGGGAATATACCGCTCCAATAGTTACTGAATGTTTTTTACTCAAATTTTGTGTATATTGCGCCCCAAAGTCCAGTTTATAGTCTGAAATCGACACAGTAGTCTGTCTTATGAACGAATTAGCCGAAGCCGTGTTCGGATAAAGCATCGTTAAAGAACGAGTTATGTCTCCCCAAAAATAAGATACATTAACTCCAAGAGAGAGATTCTTTAACACCTTCACGCCCGCGCCTACATACAATTGATGCAATCCGCCATCTCCGGAAAAAACACTTGTATAATCCGGTGTGGCATCATTCGCATCAGGTTGTGTTTCCGGTGTGGCTGCATGATCCCTTGACACACTATATCCTACATTAGAAAACGGCAATAATCCGATGCTCATAGCTACTCTAGGATGCAAACGGAATTGCATTGCTAAATAGTCAAAACTAGAGTTCTTAACGTTTAGTTTATCAACGCCATTACTAATATTCATATTTTGTAGACTGACACCCCCTTCAAAAATGAAAGTCAACGAGTCAATGGCTGTGTACGAAGCAGGATTTAACGGATTGATCTGCGCTCCATCCCGGAGTCCAAAAGCAATTCCGCCCATCGCCTTGCTATTTCCGAAACTTTGATCGGACAAGTCACCATAACCATATCGTGTATAAGGAGAGTTTGTATTATTTTGAGCGATTGCCACTCCGGTAACCATTGTGAGCAAAAGCGCACATAGTGTGTGTTTAAATCCTACCATTATTATAGTTTAAAATTCTATTTAATCCTTTCAACACTAAAAATCTATCTGCAAAGATGACACTTTTTGCGCTGCTATCAAAAGAAAAATCATCTCCGCCCGTTAAAAAAACCAAAAGTTCAGGATATTTATGTTTCATAGACTCAATATAACCTGAAATTTCGTATTCCATACCTTTCAACACTCCGGCACGTATAGCGGTTTCAGTGTCTCGTCCCATCGGGAGTTTACGCCCATCAGTATCTACCATAGGCAAACGTCCGGTAAACTGATGAAGCGCCTTGAAGCGCATCTGCATGCCGGGAGAAATATTACCACCATGATACTGCCCCTTCGAGTCAATAAATTCGTAAGTAATGCAAGTTCCTGCATCGATGACTAATATATCGTTGTGGGGAAACTGCTCATTAGCACCTATCACAGCAGCCATACGGTCGTATCCCAATGTTTCGGGAGTTTCGTACAAGTTGGCCACCGGCAAAGGTGTTTTATGATTAAGCCACAGCAAAGGAAACGGCAAAGCTGACAAACCAGCAAGTATCCGTTCATTCAAATCAATAACAGTGGCCACAATCCCCTGCTCCATCGGGTATTTGGAGCAAAGAGTTCGCAAACAATCCAATGATTGATTGGATTCAGTCAACACTTCCACCATCTCCCCATTATTATTGAAGAGAGCGACTTTCGCCATTGTATTCCCTATGTCGATAATTAAGTTCAATGCATTCATCTTTAAGCGGGCGCAAAGGTAAAGTAAAAAAAGGGAAATTGAAGCATAGAGAAGAAATTATCTTATTTTTTCATTTCAGATAAAACAGACGTTCTGTTTCCCGAATCCAACAAATCTTCGTATATTCGCTGCCAAAATAAAACGAATCTACTGATGAAACGACCTTTTTTATATATAGTTCTTTCTTTTTGCTTGTTGCTCCTGCCCTTTGGACAAACAACTGCCAACTGCAATGACTCCATCCGCCTCAGCCTGCTGACCTGTGCCCCCGGAGAAGAGATATATTCCCTATTCGGACACACAGCTATCCGCTACGAAAATCCTTCACAAGGCATCGATATTGTGTTCAATTACGGATTATTCAGTTTCAACACCCCCAATTTCATTCTCCGTTTTTCACTTGGAGAGACGGACTACCAGTTGGGGGCGACTGATTATTCCTACTTTGCAGGAGAATACGCCTTTTTCGGACGCAGTGTATGGCAGCAGACTTTAAATTTGACTAATAAAGAGAAAGTCGAATTAATCCGCTTACTGCAAGAGAACTACCACCCCAAGAATCGGGTGTACCGTTATAATTTCTTTTACGATAATTGTGCAACCCGCCCCCGTGACAAGATAGAGGAAAGCATCACAGAGAAAGTGATTTATCCGGCAGATCCACAAGACGGTTCTCATTCTTTCCGTGATATTGTACATCAATATTGCAAAGGACATCCGTGGGCACGCTTCGGTATCGATTTATGTATCGGAAGTGAAGCAGACCAACCTATCACACAACGACAGATGATGTTTGCACCTTTTTATCTGATGGACGCTTTCGCCGGCGCACAGATTAAGAACGATTCCATCCAACGTCCGCTTGCCGAAGCCGCTGAGTTGGTGGTAGATGCAACTCCCGAACCGGATGAAAGCACTTGGATACTCACCCCGCTACAATGCGCGTTACTATTATTCATACTAACAGCCGGCGCCACTATCTACGGTATCCGACGGAGAACCGGTTTATGGGGAATCGACCTGTTTCTCTTTGGTGCGGCAGGTATCGTGGGATGCGTCCTTGCTTTTCTTGCCCTCTTCTCCGAACATCCGGCTGTCAGTTCCAATTTCTTGTTACTGGTGTTCCATCCGGGGCAACTTCTTTTACTTCCATACATCATTTATTGTGACCGAAAAAAGAAGAAATGTTGGTATTTAACCCTGAATCTAGTCGTTTTAACACTTTTTATAGCGCTTTTTTCACTAATTCCACAGAGATTTGACTTTGCTGTTGTACCTTTGGCACTCTGTTTGCTAATACGTTCAGCGAGCAACTTAATAGTGACATCTAAAAAGATATAATGAAAGGACTACTAACTTCCCTTATCACCGTACTTACCTTCACAGGGCTACAAGCTCAGTCGCTTCCTACTGCCCCTAAACTCGTAGTAGGACTGACGATTGACCAACTACGTACGGATTATCTGGAAACATTTTCATCACTCTACGGTGAAAAAGGCTTTAAACGCTTATGGAAAGAGGGAAGAGTATTCTATAACACCCAATATACTTTCAGCGGTGTAGACCGTTCTTCGGCCATAGCCGCCATATACAGCGGCACAACTCCTTCCGTAAACGGAATCATTTCCAAACGATGGATGGACGTGTCTACCCTGCGCCCTGTCAATAGCACGGACGATACGGCATTCATGGGCTATTATACAGACCAAACGTGCTCACCTGCCAAATTACTGACTTCCACCATTGCCGACGAGCTCAAAATTGCGACTCAAGGCAAAGGACTTGTATATGCCATCGCCCCCAAATGTGACGCAGCGATTTTTGCTGCCGGACATGCCGGAAACGGTGCTTTTTGGATGAATCCCAATACGGGAAAATGGAGCGGAACCACTTATTATGGAGAATTTCCCTGGTGGGCAAGCCAGTACAATGACCGCCAAGCTGTCGATTTCCGTATTGCAAACATAACTTGGGAACCTGTTTTTCCACGTGGGATGTACACTTTCCTGCCAGATTGGCGGGACATGGTTTTCAAATATAAATTTGACGATGACCGTAACAATAAGTACCGACGTTTCATCACAAGCCCTTTTGTGAACGATGAAGTAAACGCTCTTGCCGAAGAAGCACTGAACAAAAGTTCAATCGGCATGGATGACATTACTGACTTGTTGGCACTAACCTACTATGCTGGCAATTATGCACATAAATCCGTACAGGAATGTGCCATGGAGATACAAGATACGTATGTACGTCTCGACCGCAGCATCGCTGACTTACTCGAATTACTCGACAAGAAAGTCGGCTTACAGAATGTGCTTGTCTTCATCACTTCTACCGGATATACAGACAGCGAATCGGCTGATTCGGGACTGTATAAGATTCCCGGCGGAGAGTTTTACCTGAACCGTTGCGCAGCTTTGTTGAATATGTACCTGATGGCTACATATGGTGAAGGCAAGTATGTGGAAACGTATCATAACCAGCAGATTTACCTCAACCATAAGTTGCTGGAACAAAAGCAACTGAACCTGACAGAAGTACAAGAGAAGTCCGCCGAATTCCTCATGCAATTCAGCGGGGTGAACGAAGCGTATTCCGCCAACAGACTTTTACTGGGTTCATGGACACCGGAGATTTACAAGATACGTAACGGATATCATCGTAAACGTTCGGGCGACTTGGTGATTGACGTCCTTCCCGGATGGACTATGGTGGACGAAAACACCAGTGAAAGCAAAGTAGTACGCCATTCATTTATACCTTCACCGCTGATTTTCATCGGTCACTCGGTGAAACCGGCTATCATACAGACTCCTGTAACAATCGAACATATCGCGCCTACACTGGCACATTTCATGCGCATCCGGGCTCCCAATGCTTGTTCCGCTGCACCCATCACCGACTTACGGTAAAAGTTTACTCATAAAAACAGGGTGCAAAACATTAATAAATCAGCATTTTAATGTAACTTTGCGCAAGAATTTTTAAATAGATAAATAATAAACATACTTATACAAATGGGATTCAATGAATTTTTAAGCTCGATTTTCGGAAACAAATCCACGCGAGACATGAAAGAAATCAAGCCCTGGGTAGAGAAAATCAAAGCTGCTTACCCGGAGATTGAGAAACTGGACAACGATGCCCTCCGTGCCAAAACGGAAGAAATCAAAAAATATATCCATGAATCGGCTACTGCCGAACGTGCGAAAGTAGAAGAATTAAAAGCGAGTATCGAAAGTATCGAACTGGAAAACCGCGAAGAAATCTTTGCACAAATTGACAAGATAGAAAAAGAAATCTTGGAAAAATATGAGAAGGCGCTGGACGAAGTTCTACCTGTCGCTTTCTCCATCGTCAAGGCTACTGCCAAACGTTTCGCTGAAAATGAGGAAATCGTAGTGACTGCAACGGAATTCGACCGTCAGATTGCCGCTACGAAGGATTTTGTACGCATCGAAGGCGATAAGGCAATTTATCAGAATCACTGGATAGCCGGCGGTAACGACACGGTATGGAACATGGTTCACTACGATGTACAGCTCTTTGGTGGTGTCGTTCTGCATAAAGGTAAGATTGCGGAAATGGCAACCGGTGAAGGTAAAACATTGGTGGCTACTCTCCCGGTATTCCTCAACGCTCTGACCGGAAACGGTGTGCACGTGGTTACCGTGAATGATTACCTCGCCAAACGTGACTCCGAATGGATGGGACCTCTTTATATGTTCCACGGCTTGAGTGTGGACTGTATCGACCGTCATCAACCGAACTCCGATGCACGCCGCCAGGCATATATGGCTGATATCACGTTCGGTACAAACAACGAATTTGGCTTCGACTACCTACGTGACAATATGGCTATCAGCCCGAAAGACTTGGTGCAACGCCCGCACAACTATGCTATCGTGGATGAGGTTGACTCCGTATTGATTGATGATGCACGTACTCCGTTGATTATCTCAGGTCCTGTACCAAAAGGTGACGACCAATTGTTCGAGCAACTCCGCCCGCTGGTTGAGCGTCTGGTAGAAGCACAAAAAGTATTGGCAACCAAATATCTGTCTGAAGCCAAGAAACTTATCGCGTCGAATGACAAGAAAGAGGTGGAAGAAGGATTTCTTGCCTTGTATCGTAGCCACAAGTGTTTGCCGAAAAACAAGGCTCTGATTAAGTTCCTCAGTGAACAGGGTATCAAAGCCGGCATGCTCAAAACGGAAGAAATCTACATGGAGCAGAACAACAAGCGTATGCACGAAGTTACCGACCCGTTGTATTTCGTAATCGACGAAAAACTAAACAGTGTAGACCTGACAGATAAAGGGGTAGACCTGATTACCGGTAATTCCGAAGATCCTACTTTATTCGTTCTTCCCGACATTGCCGGACAACTCTCGGAACTGGAAAATGTGCCGAACCTGACCAATGAAGAAAAACTTCAGAAGAAAGATGAATTGTTGACTAACTATGCCGTTAAATCAGAACGTGTACATACTATCAACCAGTTGCTGAAAGCTTACACGATGTTCGAGAAAGACGACGAATATGTAGTTATCGACGGACAAGTGAAGATCGTAGACGAACAGACCGGCCGTATCATGGAAGGTCGCCGCTACTCTGATGGATTGCACCAGGCTATTGAAGCTAAGGAACGTGTGAAAGTGGAAGCTGCTACACAAACTTTCGCCACGATTACTTTGCAGAACTACTTCCGTATGTATCACAAGCTTTCCGGTATGACCGGTACTGCTGAAACGGAAGCAGGCGAACTTTGGGACATCTATAAATTGGACGTAGTCGTAATCCCGACCAACCGCCCGATTGCCCGTAAGGATATGAATGACCGCGTTTACAAAACTAAACGTGAAAAATATAAAGCTGTTATCGAGGAAATCGAAAAATTGGTTCAGGCAGGACGTCCGGTACTGGTAGGTACCACTTCGGTGGAAATCTCCGAAATGCTAAGCAAAATGCTTACCATGCGCCATATCGAGCATAAGGTATTGAACGCCAAACTTCACCAGAAAGAAGCGGACATCGTTGCTACCGCCGGTTTGAGTGGAACAGTAACCATTGCTACCAACATGGCTGGTCGTGGTACCGACATCAAGCTAAGCCCGGAAGTGAAAGCTGCGGGCGGTTTGGCAATTATCGGTACGGAACGTCATGAATCCCGTCGTGTAGACCGCCAGTTGCGTGGTCGTGCAGGACGTCAGGGAGACCCGGGTTCTTCCGTGTTCTTCGTGTCACTGGAAGATAACTTGATGCGTCTGTTCTCTTCCGACCGTATCGCGAACGTAATGGACAAACTTGGTTTCCAGGAAGGCGAAATGATCGAGCACAAGATGATTTCCAATTCTATCGAACGTGCCCAGAAGAAGGTGGAAGAAAATAACTTCGGTATTCGTAAACGTCTGTTGGAATATGACGACGTGATGAACAAGCAGCGTACAGTGGTTTACACCAAACGTCGCCACGCTTTGATGGGTGAACGTATCGGTATGGACATTGTGAACATGATTTGGGACCGTTGTGCCAATGCTATCGAAAACAATGATTATGAAGGTTGCCAAATGGAACTGCTTCAGACATTGGCGATGGAGACTCCGTTCACCGAAGAAGAGTTCCGCAACGAGAAGAAGGATAAGTTGGTCGAAAAGACTTTCAACATCGCGATGGAGAACTTCAAGCGCAAGACTGAGCGTCTGGCTCAAATTGCTAATCCGGTTATCAAACAGGTATATGAGCACCAGGGACATATGTACGAGAACATCTTGATTCCTATCACGGACGGCAAACGTATGTACAACATCTCCTGTAATCTGAAAGCGGCTTACGAATCGGAATCCAAAGAAGTGGTGAAAGCATTCGAGAAGTCAATCCTGCTTCACGTTATTGACGAGGCATGGAAAGAGAATTTGCGCGAATTGGACGAACTGAAACATTCCGTACAGAATGCCAGCTACGAGCAAAAAGACCCGCTGTTGATTTACAAACTTGAGTCTGTTACTTTGTTCGATGCTATGGTTAACAAGATTAATAACCAGACCATATCTATCCTGATGCGCGGACAAATTCCTGTACAGGAAGCACCGGACGAACAAGCTGCACGCCATGTAGAAGTACGCCAGGCTGCTCCCGAACAACGCCAGGACATGAGCAAGTATCGTGAAAACAAGCAAGACTTGAATGATCCTAATCAGCAGGCTGCTGCCAACCAGGATACTCGCGAACAGCAGAAGCGCGAACCGATCCGTGCGGAAAAGACCGTAGGACGTAATGATCCTTGTCCATGCGGAAGCGGTAAGAAGTACAAAAACTGCCACGGTAAGAATGCTTGAAGATATTGAGAATTGAAAATTAAAAATTGAGAAACAAGAGTTTTCCATTTCTTAATTCTCTATTTATAAAAGAAAGTCTCAAACGGTTAAAAACTGTTTGAGACTTTCTTTTATTCTTTCAAAATCGTACTTTTGTTCAAATTACTAAATAGAACAAAACTATGGCAAAATCTTATTCACCGGCTTTCGTTTCTTTATTCCTGTTGGCATTGAGTAGCTGCCAAAGCCTGGAGCAGATTTCCATTGATTATCTGCAAGCTGCCGACCTTAGCTTCCCACCACAACTTCGAAAAGTGGCAATCGTGAATAACACCAGCAATGCGCCGGATAACAAACTGATAACGCAATCTGATAAAATCAAAGAGAACTCGCCGATAGTAAGCCACGCAACGGCTTATGTGAATGGAGATACTAAAGTCGCAACAGAGGCACTGGCCGAAGAGATTGCGCATCAGAACTACTTTGACGAAGTGGTGATTTGCGATTCCGCTTTGCGGGCAAATGATAAGTTGCCGCGTGAAAGTATACTAAGTCAGGAAGAAGTCCGTAAGTTGGCTTCAGATTTAGAGGTGGATTTAATCATTGCCCTAGAAAACCTGCAACTCAAAGCGACAAAGACTATCCGTTACCTCGACGAGTTCAATTGTTTTCAAGGGGCTGTGGATGTCAAGGCTTATCCTACGGTCAGAATTTACCTGCCCGAACGAAGCAGACCGATGAATACGCTTCACCCTAACGACAGCATCTTTTGGGAAGAATTCGGAGCTTCGGCAGTAGAAGCTGCCACGCATATGATTCCCGATAAGAAAATGTTGCAGGAAGCCGCCGAATTTGCAGGAACGATTCCGGTGAAGTATATTGTTCCGATGTGGAAAAAAGGAACACGGTATCTATATACCGGCGGTTCGGTACCGATGCGGGACGCAGCCGTTTACGTACGCGAAAATTCGTGGGATGACGCATACGAACTTTGGCGCCAGGTTTTCGAAGGTACGAAAAGTGAAAAGAAGAAAATGCGGGCTGCACTTAATATCGCAGTTTACTATGAAATGAAAGACAGTTTGTCCCAAGCACAGGAATGGGCTGAAAAAGCCCAGCAACTAGCCAAGAAGATTGAGAAAAAAAATGTATCGGAAAATATGCATGCCACCATTAACGATGTGCCGAATTATTATCTCACCAGCTTGTATTTGGCGGAGTTAAAGGAGAGAAATAGCCAATTAGCTAAGTTAAAGATGCAAATGAGTCGATTTAATGACGATTTTTAAGAAAATCGTGTATCAAATCTTATTTTTTTTATACCTTTGAACTAACAAAAAGAAGGAACCCATGAAATTGAGCCAGCAATCACAATCTATTATCGAGGCGACTATCCAAAAGGCAGTCGCTAAATACACATGTAACTGCGAACAAACTATTGTTACTGACATCCATCTTCAACCGGACCAAGCTTCGGGACAGCTTACTATTTACAATGATGATGATGAAGAATTGGCAAACATCATGATAGAAGAATGGACTACATATGACAGTGATGATTTCCTGGAAAACATAGAGCCTTCCCTGCGCAATATCCTCTGCAGAATGAAAGATGCAGACGACTTTGACAAGGTGACTATCCTGAAACCTTACTCGTTCGTATTGGTGGACGAAGATAAGGAAACGGTGACGGAATTGCTGCTGGTAGATGATGATACGATATTGGTGAATGACGAGCTGCTGAAAGGATTGGATAAGGAGTTGGATGATTTCCTGAAAGAGTTGCTGGAAAAGTAAAATCTCATATACGGCAATAATATTGTGGTTTGTCGGCAGAAAGTCCTCTATGCGCTTAACCGGAGGTTCACCGGTTTCACCTTATTGCTAAATACCCGATGAATAAAGCCATAGCGGGTGAAAGCAAGGAAAAAAGACAAAGAGAAATTACCTTTCATCGCTTTCACCTTCATTATCGTTTCGCTTGCAGTGTCTATTGGACATATAGATCCAATATGTTGGATATATATAGCTGACACGTTGGGCATATAGATCCAACACGTCAGCTATATATACCCAACATATCAAGTAATACTACCTGATAATTAAGCTATTAATACTTGACAACTCAACTATTAACATATTGATTGACAGATTATTTGCCATTACCTAATTTCTTTTTGGTTATAGCATATTTCTTTTAGCTTATAGCATAATTGAATTAGCTCATAGCATATCGAAAAAACAAAGGTGAAAGAGTGAAGAACGGTTCCAACCGGAATTTTCCCCTCTCTTTCACCCGCTATCGCTTTATCCATCAGGGTTCCAGCAACAGGGTGAACCCGATGAACCCTCGCTAAAAGTACAAGAAAAGAATCGCTACTATCTTATACTTTTAGATTAATATCCATGCGATTTCTCTGCCCAGGCTTTTTCCATTTCATAGAAATTAACCGTCTCACCAACAGACTTGCCGTCCAATTCCTGCTGTTTCTGCTCAAAGAAAGCCTTCCAACGCGGATAATACAAATCTTTCAGAAGCCCGCTCCACTCACGATGAGAATAATCATGCAAACCACCCTGATTGGCAGCGATGCTGTCTCCCCAGACTGTGATTAACGCGGATGCATTCCATTCGTAGAGTTTCTTTTCCGCATCGGTAGTACCCAAAGAACGTGCGGCGGCCAGCCAAGAAGATACGGAGAACTCTTTCCGGGTAGACAATAAGCTGTCTTGTGACAAGATGAGCTCAAGAAATTGCTGTGTCTGCTTCCGGAAACTCTCTTTGTCTGTACGGTCATAACTTAGGGAGATGTCCTCGAGCAATGCATTACCTTTATCTGTATTACTCTGACGTACGATATCCACCAGGTCATATTCAAAGTTGTTGTTTCCTTTATACCGGTCGGCTACTGCAAGTAATAGATTGGCAGCCTTTGCCGTGGAATCGGGAGAATAGAAAAGTTTTGCCGATCCCCATGTCGATGTCCTGTCGAGGTGAAATCCCGGTCGGGCACATAGCAAAGACTCAATAGTACCTTCTCCCCGAATGTTTTTCGGGGCATTATAGACTGTATGTTGTAAAGTGCGCCAGGCTTCTGCCACTTCAGGCAGTACTTCACCACCATAACGGGCTTGCAGATATGTTTGCAGCCATTCGTCGGAAGAAAACCGCTGTTCACGCCAAGGCAACTCATAAAGAAGCTCAAACATCACCGGGTTGTTTTCTATTCCTTCGGGCACTGTACCTACCCCGCACATTGTTTTTCCATTGGCATGTGCACGGGCGTCATAGTATCCGTTGACGAGTTGGTCCATCCGGCCATGCAAGCCCACATTTCCACCGAAATTGAGCAACATACAATAAAGCCAGTCATGCTTGCCGAAACCTTTCTCCCGACACCACTCCGAATCCGGATCGCCCCATTGAGGACGTTTCTCACTATATAAATCGAGCACTATCATATCGCCGGCATTCAAGGCATCAATCATCGCCGGACGTGGATTGGCTTGCCAAGCCTGAATCACCCACACAGCTTCGGGATTCGCCTTTTTCATAGCTGCCATGATAGAGGTACCTGTTTTTTCCAAATCCACCCCTTCCGTATTTCCACCTTCATGAAAGGGATCCATGCTATAATAGTTGGCCTTTCCATAGAGTTTCTCCAACTCTTCATAGTACATGGCTGCAAAGGAATCGAAGTGTTCGTCTTCTGTGGAGAGGAAAGCCGGACGAGGAAATCCGCACCAGGTGCCTGGATCGGCAATCTGATACCCCAGTTTCTCGCCTATGTTGCGGGGCACCATTCCTGAGTATCCGGGAAATACAGGTTCGATTCCCAGTTCCCGCATACGGGATACAATCTTCTTTTGAAGTGCTTCCTGTTGCCGATACCAACTGTCGGAGTTAGGACCTCCCCACCCTTCCAAGTTATTCATCTGCCACCAGGCCATAAAGGCGGGACCGGAAATGAATTTATTAATCTCTTCTGTGGTATATCCCACCCGTTTCAAGAGATTATACCATACTACTTCTATCCCTGTGACACTCAAAGGCATATTGATTCCGTGCATGGCCATCCAGTCGATTTCTTTCTCCCAACGTGCCCAATCCCAAAAGGCTGTAGAGTAGGAATAGGTGCAATAGTTCAGATAGTAACGATGCTTCATATCTGTCTCCTGACGGATTTTCTCCGTGGGGAGAGGCAATGTTTCCGGTAACTTTTGCGTTGGATTATTCCAAGAAAGGTGGATGCCCGCCACATACTTCAAATACCAGTTCAATCCCGTTGCCAATGACAAATCGGAATTTCCGGTTATCAGGACTTTGCCGTCTTTGGGCGTTATCTCAAAATAGTCTTCAGACGGATTATCCTGTTGCGGTATCATCTGAAAAAGAATCCGATCTTTCGAAGTCCCTTCCGTTACACGTTCCGCCAAAGAATTTACAGGCAACTGCTTAGGCTGACAGCTACACAATAGAGTCACTCCAAGTAATAAGGTTATCAAAATACGTATGTTCATAATCGTGTTTTTTTTAGATTTGCCAAAGATAGCAAATAGAAATCATATTTCTCATCTCATGTACATTTTTAATCAATGAAACAAGTAAATCAATGAAACAAGAAGAATTGCGGACGACCATATACATTTATCTCTTTTACCTTCCCTGACAAGAAAGAACCTTTACGGACTTTGAGACGAAGGGCTGATATTTTATAGATTTCCTTTAAGTCAATAATGATACGGTGCGGCTGTCCGGATTCCGTTGCCGGATCAGTATGCCAGAATGAAGAAATATCCCCATCGAACAAATTCTCCGCCACGCCCAGATTCTTGTCTGCCTGCTCGCTACTTACATAAACAACTTCCCATTTGGTCTTATCCACCGGTTGCCCCTTGTCATCCAACAAGTCAACTTCCGAAATGCATGCCTGGTTGTCTTCCGTATATGAAGAAAGTGTTTCAATGCAAAAATGGCGCAAAGTGCTCACAACCGGCAAATCAAATTGCTGCCAGTCGTTCGTCTCTGTTAAGGTGGTTTTCAGCAAAATATCTCCTTCTTCCAGAATCGGATTGCCTGTCTGGTTGCGTAGCTGTTTCTCCGGCTTGTTTTTATCCACGCCCAAACTGTCAAGTACCGGTTTATCCAATCCCCGTAAACTCCTCTTTCCCGTATCTTCCATTTCGAAAACAACAATCTCATTCTCGCCTGTTTTCAGCCAGGGAGCAGGTATATAGAGAGTCTGTTGAGGGCCGACATTCCAGAAACGTCCCAACGATTTACCGTTTACCCAAACAGCCCCTTTACCCCACTGGCTCATATCAACAAAGCAATCGCCTTCTTTTTCTATCATGAACGTTCCCCTGTGAAATGCCGGAACGCCTTTGATTTCTTTTCCGAAAGCCAGAGAAGATACCTCTTCTTTATAAAGTGGAAGCGGGGTGATGGACCAGCCTGTCAATTTATCATTTCCCCAAAGCACCTGACTTGTAATCCCTTTACGGTTAAAAAGGATATCGGGACCATAATTGACACGTCCGGTATTTTCAACCAAAATCTCCAGTGTAGCGGGAACTTTATGAATGTCCAGTGTCGTGCTGTTCTGATTATAACGGCGGTCAAGACTGGCCACTTGTCTGCCGTCTACCAGGATAACAGCATAATCACGCAAATCCTGAATAATCAGCTTTTGTTTTCCCGGTGTATTGATTGTAGTCTGATAGTGGATATATCCGAAATCCATTCCTACATCTTCCATTGACAGTACCTCTTCCGATTGTGTAGTCTGATGAAAAGTGGTAGTCAAAGGAGCACTTTCCTTTAATTCGACTGTAGCGAAAGTAGTGGTCGGATTATCGGCGGGCACTTCCGGCAATACAGTCCCCTCGGGCAGGTATTTCTGAATCACTTCTCTGAATGCATGATATTTCGGATAGCAGTTACCCCATTCTCCAAGCGGAGCGTCATAATCGTAACTGGTAGGCTGGGGACGGAATCCACCGCTGGTATTAGCACCATTCATGTACCAGAAATTTGTTCCTCCGTGGAACATATACATGCTGACAGATACGCCATGGCTCAACATCCAATCCAATTGTTCGGCAGGGCGCTCATAGGCTACGGATGAATGGCGTTTTCCCCATTCATCAAACCAGGCCGGATAAAACTCCGCCACAAAGTATGGACCCCCCGGATGATATTTGTCTACAATCTTAAATATATCTTCGCCGAATACACCGTTCAAAGTAGGCAATGCACCGTCAATATGTCCGGCTTCCACTTGTCCGCCACCGTCACAGGTGAACAACGGAACATTGAATCCAGCCTCCTGAAGCATATCACGGATAGCGGTGAGGTATTCTTTATCTGCCGCATACGAACCGTATTCATTTTCTACCTGCACCATAATAATATTACCGCCATTGTTGATAGTCAGAGGGGACAATTGCTTGCCGAGTTCCTTGATATATCGCTCGCAATAGGACAAGAAACGAGGGTCTTTGCTGCGATAAACCAGATCCTTCTCTTTCAGAAGCCATGAAGGATAGCCGCCAAAATCCCATTCTGCACACACGTATGGGCCGGGACGAAGAATGACATACAAACCTTCTTCTTGTGCAGTACGTACAAATTCGGCTATATCCGCCTGCCCGCTGAAGTCAAACTCACCCGGCTGCCGTTCGTGGAAATTCCAGAAGACATAGGCAGAGACAGTGTTCAACCCCATTGCACGTGCCCTATGCAGACGGTCACGCCAATACTCGCGTGGAATACGGGAATAGTGCATTTCTCCGCAAATCAGTTGCACATCTTTTCCGTTGATATTAAAAGTACCGTTTGCTATTTTAACCTGTTCCGTGGGGGCGGAACAGGCAGAAATAAAAAATGATACAATTAAGTTAAGTATAATAAATACCTTATTTCGATTTTTATTCATCTTCATTCAAACTATATCATAAATATTAAATACTCCGGTCGGCCTCACTAAAGTTTATCCGTCCGACCGGAGTATTCATCAATCTTTATCAGAATGTAACCTCACCAAAAATATTCACGGCATACTTTCCTGCATCATCATACCAATGAGTCAGTTTCTCTGTCAGAGCAAACTTTATGGCATAAACCGGATTGTATTTCAAATCGTCAACTTTCTCCGGCATCCAGATTCCTACCTTATATGTCCCGCTCAATCCGGCAGCCGTACTTCCTTTTATGGAATACTCCGCCGCCTTATTCGGTTCTTCATTGGTAGAAGGAATCCAGTTTTTCGGCTCTACATCCAGTTTTATCTCTTTTACCACCTGACCGTCACCGGAAACAAGCACTAAATAAACCTCTTTCGGGTTAATCACCGTAGCAAATCCTGTATTGGTTATCGTCAGGTCATATTCCAGATTTCCATCCTTTGCCTCTACTTTCGATTCACTTTGGAGATTCAGACGATAGCCCAAATGGTCGCGCACAAATTCATAGAATGAACGGACTACGTCATTGCCTTCGGCATCCTTAAAATAACTCTCATCAAAGAGAATGTTATTATCATTCAATAAAGACGGATATACTTTCACTTGCTTCCAGCTCATGATATTCAAAGCAAAATTCTGTGTCACATCAAAAGCCGAATAACGGTGCTCACGCAAAATACGCAACGACTTCATCGGAGTAATCAGTGCAGACAATCCCCATTCAGTATCTTCATCATAAGGGATTTCACCACTCATATAGAAGTTATTCGCTTTTACTTCTTCTGTTATCTGCTTATAATCATCCGTATTAGGAACAAAATCATTGCCCGGTGCGTGAGAATGTTCACCGGCCGTAAAATAATCGTTCGCATAACCGATACGTCCGCGATATTCTTCTTGCTCCAATGTCAGTGCTTTCTTATGGCTCGGATAACGCATTTCTACACAATACGGAACAGGCAAAGCCCTTAGCAACGCACTGACAATTGCATTTTTTGCATCCTGATCATTCACCAACGGAGACGTATGCCACTCTCCCCAAGCACCGATAAAACCAACTTGCACCGTAGCGATCTGACCGATATATTCATTCAACAAAGGAGTCAGTTGTTCAATATGCCTAAGAATCCATTGTTTAGATTCACCGCCAGACGTATTAAGCCCCGCATGATTGTATGCAAAACGAAGAATGGCTTTATATCCCTGCGCTTTCATCAACTCAAACACCTTGCGGATATTATCCAAAGCCTCATCATCAAGGTCTTTACTCACCCACTTGGTCAGATAAATATACTGCTGCACAAGAGTCAGATTATCATCTTTCGCATCGAACTGCTCTACTTTCTTCGTATATAAGTCCTCACCGTAGACCTCATATTCATTATACGGACTCTTCATCTCATCGGCAAGCAGATTGCATTCCAAATGAAATCCTCTATCGGGATTTCTCAATGGCTCGATAGGTATGATTTTACCTACAACTTCCGGAGTTTCCGGTTCATTCGTACCCTCTTCCTCTCCATACTGTCCTGCATACACATCTATCGTATCAGAACAAAAGCTACACATAATACTTAATAATAAGGTAGATAATAGGGTCATAGTTTTCTTTATATTGATTAACATGATTGATATACTTTTAATTTTCACCTGATTAATTTTCATTAAAGATAAAACGTGCAGGAGCTCCCGTTGTCCAGGGAGTATACAATGTCGCTCCACCGTCATGAAGCATACATGCATGCTCCGCATTATCGGTCACCAACAAATAGCAATATGGCCCGGTGTGATTATTGATATTCGGTTCCACCCACTGACCGGAAGCGCACAAATTGAATTTCCAGTCATTCAGATGAGCCTGCCCTTTCACTGACTCATAATATTCAGGGTCTTTCAATACATTCCATTGCCCTTCGGCCATCCCTGCTTCGATAAACAGAGTCTTATATTCCTGCATAGTCGGTAGACGCCATCCAGCAGGAGCTATCCTGTCGCGGATGTCATAATGATAATGAACTCCGTATGCTTTCACCCTTCCTTCTCCAAAGGATGCCGGTGTCTCCTTATAGTTATTTGCTTCAATGTCGGTTCCGTCAGGATACTTGGTCGTCCGCAGATTATCCGCCAGCCAAACCAGTGAGGTCCCGTCTCTATAAGGAATACGTGCCACACGATAGGTTATTTTCTCATCACCGCGAACGTCAATGAAGCGCATCATTTCCGTCATATTCAATACTCCGGAAGAACGTGACACCAGTTGTCCGCCGTCAGTCTTCACATTCCAATATATAGCGTTGGATGTCCAACGTTTGATAGAAAGTTGGTCGAGTAATGTCTGAAGTTCTTCGTGAGTCAGAGAGGATTTGCCTTTTACGACACCTACACTTTGCTCGGCCACAGTCTGTTTCATTTCAGGATCAAGTGACAGACAGAGCGAATACGAAGTTGATTCCGCCATTCCTTCCGTATCCCATTCAAACTGTACGGCAGTTTCCGGTTTATCTTCAGCCAAAGCAATCTCAGTCATATCCTCAGGTTGTAATAACTTGGTAGACATACGTTTCACATGAATCGTATGCACATCCGACGCAGCAGCCGTAGTATTGCCAGTCTCTTTAACAGTCCAATACAACAGCGCTTCCTGACCGGCTTTTATTCCTAACCGGGAGAAATATTGATCGGCAGCCAATACGGACATGGTAAAAGAAGTCGATTTACCTGCATCGACCTTCACCGGATTTTTAAAGTCTCTTGTAGCACAAAGAATTAGTTTGGCACCTTTCTCCAAAGACTTATCCCAAGAGAAGTTATATTCATCGGTTGACAAATCATTCAAATCAATAGTCGTTCCATCCTGAGGCGCACTCAGGTAAATATCCGACATGGGAACAATCACATTATACTTGTCCTCTTTGCATCCGGCAAGTAACAAAATACCTACCAGACTATATAATAAATGTTTCATAATACTCTCCTTTTTTTAATAACCGGGGTTTTGAACTATAAGACCTTGTCCTTCAGTAATCAAATGAGTAGGCAACGGGAACTTCTCATATTTATATTGCCCGTCCACTTTCGTTTCGATTTTACCTGTCGGCTGACCGGCAAATCTCGCTTTGGCAAGTGCCGCTTCTATGAATTTACCATGACGGATTAAATCCTGTCTACGTACACCTTCAAAATAGAATTCATGCCCACGTTCTTCCAACAACTTGTCCAGGAAATCATCTACGGAAGCGAAATCACTCAATTGCCAGGCTTTCAGTCCGCCATGGGTTACACGTACCTGATTCAATAAACCAACCGCTTCCTGAGTGATACTATTTCCATTGCGGACAATTGCTTCCGAAAGTAAAGTCAATACGTCAGCATAACGGTAGATCGGCATATCTATTTCACACTGTTCTCCTATCACTCCTTCGATTTTATACTTCACCGGGATTGCGCCATAAAAGAGCACACCAGTTGTCCCCCCGTCACGGTCGGTAGCCCGACTGTGATATACACCTTTCGTACCGGTATACTCACCGATAATTCTTTCCCGTCTTTTATCTTTAGGATCAAACGATTCGTAGGCAGGCCATGATATTTTGTATCCTCCCCATGCCGTCACTGCCATTCCGGCTGGCACAGGATAATCAGATGTCAATACGTGTGCAAACCATTTTTGCTCCATTACACCAGCTTCGGCTACACAAGAAAAGATGACTTCCGAGTTCTTTTCTCCGGATAAAGAAAACAAAGAATGATAATCGTCTACCAGTTTATAACCGTATTCTGATTTGGTCAGTTCACGTCCTATTTTCTCCGCTTCGTCCCACTGCCTGGTCATCATATAAAACTTCAGCAACAGTGTGTTGGCAAGCCCTTTCGTAAAACGTCCGTAATCCGTATCTTCATATTTATAAGGTAATATGTCAGCCGCTTCCTTCAGATTAGTAACAATGTATTCACGCATCGCTTCTTCAGACAAGCGGGGGATGACAATCTCCGCTTCCGGTTTCTGCAACGTTTCCAAATCGGCAATAGGTATCGGACCATACATGTCATACATCAGGAAAGCAAGAAAGCCACGTCCGCATTTCAACTCTGCCATATAACGAGCTTTCAGTGTTTCATCCATATTTACGTTCTTGATACGTTCCATCGTCAGCGTCATGGAAGCCAAGTATTGGGAGTAGTCATACACGCGGCGGTAATCTCCGTCGATGTGCCAGTCGTTGGCTTCGTATGAATTGTATACGGTAGTCCATCCCCATGTATTCTCCACATAATCGGTCACCATTTCCGAAGTCGTCACATAACCTGCCGCCACTTCAAAAATCCCCCACGGGGAGAACACGTGATAGGCGCTCGCATTGACTAGCGCATTTACATCTTCAGCGTTTTGCGGGAACATTCCCGGGTTTATTTTATTGTAGACTTCTTGTTCCAACGTACAAGACGAAACAAGAAACAAGAGTGTTGCTATTGCTGTATAAATTATCCTTTTCATATTTACGACTTATTAGAAAGAGATTGATACACCGAAATTATAAGAAGTCACATTCGGATATGCATATGTTCCGTTATCCGTTTCAGGATCCAGACCTGTCCAGTTGGTAATCACAAACGGATTGTTCACATCTACGTATACCCGAAGATTGTTCACAATCTTTTGACTAATCGGCACTTTATATCCCAACGTTATACTTCCGCAACGAACATAATAGATAGATTTCACGTAATAATCGCCCCAACCGTTTCCCCCTCTTACATAAGTAGGGTCTGTAGCAGAAAGGTTGTTGCTGTTGAATGCTTTCAATGCATAAGTAGAAACGTTGATGCCGTTATCCATGCGTGTCCATCCTTCGTAATAGCTGGCTCCGCGCTTCCTGCCCGCTTCACCGTAGAAGTAAATATTCAGGTCGAAGTTTTTGTAGCGGAACGAGTTGTTCAGACCATAAATGATTTTGGGGTCGCCATTACCCATATACACTTTATCTTCATCTCCCAACACACCGTTTCCATCTTGGTCTTTCAGTTTCATCATACCTGGTACCAAGTCTTTTTGTGCTTCGGGAGCCTTTTCGCCCGGTTGCAGGATGCCGATTGCTTCATATTCCCACCACGCACGTATCGGGTCGTCTTCTTTCTCATAAGCTCTCGGTTTCCAGTTCGGGTCGCGTTTCAGCCAACGGTCGTTATAATGTGACAAGGTCAATGTGGTATCCCACTCAAAATCTTTTGTAACAATATTCACTGTATTCAGAGTGATTTCCACACCCTGACTTTGCGTGGCTCCTATATTTCCGGCGATTTTGTTTATCTCGTTATAGAAAGGCAATGGCTTGTCCGTTCGGAGCAGGTCTGTAATCTTACGTTTGAAGTATTCGGCTGCCAACTTGAAGCGGTTGTTGAATATTCCGAAGTCCACTCCGAGGTTAAATTCCGTCGTTGTCTCCCATGTAATGCTTTTGTTTCCCAAATCCGAAGCATATACTCCCGTCGACTCCGCTCCGCCTATAATAGAGTTCTTGCCTACCTCATAATAGTCATAAATGCGATAACCAACGTTGGAATTACCGGTTTGCCCATAAGAAGCTCTCAACTTCAACATAGAGAGCCATTTGGAAGCCCCTTTCATAAAGTTTTCTTCACTAATCATCCAACCTGCCGATACAGAAGGAAAATATCCCCAACGGTTTTCCGGTGCAAAATTGGATGCGGCATCGGCACGTAACGTAGCTTCGAGCAAATACCTTCCCTGATAAGAGTAGTTGGCACGGGCAAACAGCGAAGCAATACTATTGATAGAAGCCCATGAAGCTACGGAAGGTTTCTTGTAATTGCCCGAACCTAAGCTATTGTAACCAAACCCGTCTACCAAAAAATCCGAATTGCCGGCACTAAAACCATCATTCTTAAATTTCTGGAACGAATAGCCACCGATTACTTTCACATTATGGTCGCCGAAACTCTTCGCATATTGAGCTGTCAACTCCATCAGATAAGTAGTGTTGGTCGATTGAGAAATATCCGCTCTTCCGTTCTTGTTAGCTCCTTGCAAAGTTGTTTTAGGCAAGTAGCTGGAACGTTTCTGAAAACTGCGGTCGGCCCCTAATTGCAGTTTCACTTCCAGTTCTTTCAAAGGTTTCACTGAGACGAATGCCGAACCCATCAAACGGTCTTTCACCGTATTGTCTTGTATTTCCAACAACGATACCGGATTGGCTACAAACGGTCGTTTCGGATCGATATAATAGTTTCCTTCCGCATCATAAATAGGAATAGTAGGATTGGATTCAATGGCACCGGTCAGCACGCCGGAATATTCATTCTGTCCATCGCCCAAGGGAACATTATCGTATCTGTTCTGTGTGTATGTGGCAGTCAATCCGAAAGAAACGTATTCATTCAGTTCCTGATCCAAATTCAAACGAGCGGAAAAACGGCTAACGCCATTATTCTTCACAATACCTTCTTGATCCATATAGTTGACGGAAGCCAGATAACGGGTTTTCTCCGTACCGCCATTCACGGAAAGATTGTGTTGCTGCGTATAACCGTTGCGCATCACTGCATCCAACCAATCGGTACCGCTTGCCAACAAAATCTCGTCATTATTGAAAGCCGGTTTATACTGAGTCGGTTTTTCCGACTTTGTCACGTATCCTTCGTAAATGCCCATACCGTTCAGTTTCATCCATTCTTCATACTGCTGTTTGTTGTACATATCCATATACATACGAGTATCAAGCATCTTATAATTCGAACGGGCTACCTGCACAGATCCCATACCGGAATAAGTCACTCTGGGCTTCTGACTCTTACCTCGTTTTGTTGTAATCAAAACAACTCCATGACCGGCACGTGCTCCATAAATAGCCGTAGAAGCGGCATCTTTCAATACTGAAATTGATTCAATATCATCCGGATTCAAAGACTCCAACACATTATCAATATTACCAGATTCATAATAGCCGTTCCCCGAACTTAAATTACCGGAAGACGACACTGGAAAACCGTCAATAACAAACAAGGGTTCATTACCCGCGCTAATAGAAGTCTCACCACGAATACGGAATTTAGCCTCACCACCAGGTTGCGCAGAGATCTGATTTACACGAAATCCGGCAGCCTTACCTGCCAATGCACGAGATACATTCGGAACAGTATTCATTTCTACATCCCCCATATTCACCATAGAGACAGCACCTGTCAATGTCTTTTTACTCTGTGTTCCATAACCTACCACGACTACTTCTTCCAATTGCTTGGAATCTTCCTGTAAAATGATTTTTAGATTTTTACCGACCTGCACCGCAACAGTCTGTGACTGATAGCCGATATAGGAAATATCCAATAGTGCTTTCGATGAAGATACGGAAAGTTTGAAGACACCGTCAATGTCTGTAATCGTTCCATTTCCCTGTACGCCTTTCTCCAATACACTGGCTCCAATTATCGGTTCACCATGAGTGTCCAGTACCATACCCGATATTGTTACTTTCTTTTCCTGTTGTGATGATTGCGCTTCAACAGACAATATTATTTTCTTATCCAGCACGGAATATTTCACATTCGTACCGGCAAAGACTTCTTGTAATACATTAAAAATATTACTCTTATCAGCCGAGACTGATACACGGCGATTCAAATCAACATGCTTGTTGTTGAAGAAGAAGTCAAAGTCCGACTGTGCTTCAATCTCTTTCAGAATATCCTCTACACGCTGATTGCGGGCATCGATACTAATCATAGCTTTCTGAGCGTAACTATCGGCCGCATACCCCAGCCCGATAGAACATACTAAGAACAAAACTAATAGTCTCATAGATAATGGGATTTTTTTTGAGGTTAGCCAAAGCGACTTTACCACCCATAAAAATTGGATGCTAAAATAATTTTGCATAAATTTGTGATGACTTAAAGTTAATAAAAAGTTTATCTAGGCTTGTCGCCAAACAAGCTCAAAAAGATTTACCGATTTTCATACGGGAAGATACGCCAATATCATCCCGTATGTTTTTTTATTTAAGGGGGTCTGTCTTTCATTGCATTTCTGTATTAAGGTTATTCAATCAATATATTTCTATCTTACTCTTTTCATCTGTTATATCCGGAGAATCAAGATAGCGCCAGCGGATTTGAGAAGAAAGCTGGAAGTATTCAAGAATGCGTTCCAGGCGTTGGTTGGTGAATGTACCTGTAAAGGAGTCTCCTTTCAAACGATCATTTTTAATAATGAATTCCACATTATACCGTTTTTCCAACATCCGCAGCCCCTCTTCCAAGGGAGTGTTTCTGAATATAATCTTCCCTTCTTTCCAGGCTATTTCCGATTCGCCCGAAGTGGCATAAAGTTGTACTTTACTGTCTTTCGAGTCATAGACCAGTTTTTGGCCGGGAGCCATTAGTACTTTCTTCGAAGCATTATCGCATTTGTAGATAAAACCGATTTTCCCTTCTACCAATGTAGCTGAAACTCTATTTTCTTTTTCGTAAGCTTCTACATTGAAGTGAGTTCCCAGTACTTCTATTTGCGACTGATGGGAAGTGGAAACGATGAATTTCTTCTCCGGATCCTTGGCTACTTCAAAATAAGCTTCACCCTGCAAATTTACGTTTCGCGTATCTCCGTCGAAGCGTGAAGGATAACTTAATGTAGATTCTGAATTCAGGAAAACAAGTGTGCCGTCGGGTAATGTCAATGAGGTCATCATTCCGGGATTGGTCTTTATCTCCATCATTTGTGCCAATTCTTTGCCGCCGTCTCCCCAATGCTGCACCATCAAAGTAACGAGGAGTGGAATGAACAGAACTGCTGCCGCACGTTGTGCCCATTCCCACCACATCGTTTTCTTCTTACCTGTCATCCTGCTTTTTACCCTTGACAATGCCTTCTCCGTATCAACTTTCTTCATTACATGAATGGTGTCCGTAGCCAGATAAAGCGCATGAACCTGTTTTGCCGTCCGTCGATTCTCTTCCGACTCACTCATCCAATTTTCGACCAGCAGACGTTCTGCTTCCGTCACTTGTCCTTCACAATAACGGGGAAGCAATTCTTCTATCTTATTTTTGTCAATATTATCCATATACCGTTTTTATTGCCTTTTATGATAAGACAAGGGAAAAGCGGAAAACTCCTAAACTAAAAACCATTTTTTTTCAGAAAATCTTTGTTTTCTTATAAAAAGGCTATATTTGCAGTAAAATAGCAAAACTAATACATGAAAGAAACCTACCAATCAAACAACGATTTCCTGTTATCAGCTGTTCAACACGGGGACTTGAAAGCATTCGACACACTGTTTCGGAGATATTATCCGATGCTGTGCGCTTATGGCCATCGGTTTGTTGAGTTGGAAGATGCAGAAGAAATCGTGGAAGATTCTCTTTTATGGATTTGGGAAAATCGGGAAACACTGGTTATCGAGTCTTCTCTTAATTCCTATCTCTTCAAGATGGTGTACCGCAGGGCGTTAAACAAACTTGCGCATATCGACGCCACCCAACGGGCCGATACACGATTCTACGAAGAAATGCAGGAAATGCTGCAAGATACAGACTACTATCAGGTTGAAGAACTCACCAGACGGATTGAGGAAGCTATCGCAGCACTGCCCGAAAGTTATCGGGAAGCTTTTGTGATGCACCGATTCCGGGATATGAGCTACAAGGAGATTGCGGAAACACTGGGAGTATCTCCCAAAACAATAGATTACCGTATCCAACAGGCATTAAAACAATTGCGTACGGATTTAAAGGATTATCTTCCGTTACTACTACCACTCTTATTTCCTTGAAGCAGGCTGATTATACAAGTTTCTGCCAGGCATTGCCTTGTCTACCCCTACCTGTCTCTCAAAGTATTAATGAATAACTTTCATTGTATTAAGGGTAAACTTGCTTTCCCTTAATACCAAACTTCATCTTGACCCGATGAAAACTATAAATGCAACTTCTGATTATATAATTGCAGGCTTTGTTTTTATAAACGCAAGTTGCATTTATAAAAACAAAGCCTGCAATTATAGTTTGGAATAAAGCAAAAACAACTTTGCCATTAAAGAAAAAGAAGTTTGCATCAAGGAGACAATAACTTATCTATTAATAGCTTATGGGAAAACAAAGAGTATCCGACAAATGGAATGACATGATTTCACATGTCTGATACTCACGTATTTCGTGATTCATATTTGCCAAGAAAGCAGATTGCAGTTGATTGGCCTGCTCCGCTTTCTCCATTGCTTCAGGCAGCCCGTATGCTTTCCAGAGAATACGGATATATTCAAAAAGAAAGGCATCCCAAATCCAATTGAGATGCCTTATATTACATAAAATTAAGTGTTGGAGAATTATGCTTTCTTCAAAGCGGAAATGCTTTCCTTCAAAGACTTGATAATACTTTCGGCATCCGCTTGTTTCTTGCGTTCCATCTCGATAACAGCTGCCGGAGCATTGTTGACAAACTTCTCATTGCTGAGTTTCTTCAATACGCCTTGCAAGAAACCTTCCTTGTGTTTCAATTCGGCTTCCATACGGGCGATTTCAGCTTCCACGTCAATCATATTGCCCAAAGGTACGGCAAACTCAGTGGTACCGACCATGAAAGAAGCGGCACCTTCCGCCTTGCTTTCAACCACCTCGATAGAAGAAAGATTGCACATCTTCTGAACGACCGCATTGAATGCCGCCACCGGATTCTCGCCCAATACTTGCAACTCAAGCGCTTCTTTCTGTGCAATATTCTTCTGAAGGCGGATACTGCGGATATTACTGATGATATCTTTCACTACTTCAAACTGTGCCACGTTATCGGCATCGACAGTTGTATTCATATTCAAGGCACTTACCATCAAGCTTTCACCTTCTCCGACATTACGTTCCGCCATCTGCTGCCACAACTCTTCGGTGATAAACGGCATAAACGGATGAAGAAGATGCAGCAAGTTATCCAAATAACCAAGTGTAGCGTTATAAGTGGCGCGGTCAATACCTTGTCCGTAGGCAGGTTTAATCATTTCCAGATACCAAGAAGAGAATTCATCCCAGAACAATTTATAAACAGCCATCAACGCTTCACTCAAGCGATACTTCTTGAACAAGTCTGCCACTTCTGCCGCAACTGCGTTCTGTTTGGATTCAAACCAGTGGGTAGCCAGTCTTGCCGCTTCTGTGGCTTGGAGGCTATCGTCAACCGTCCATCCTTTAATCAGACGGAAAGCATTCCATATCTTGTTGCAGAAGTTACGTCCCTGCTCGCAAAGTGCGTCGTCGAAAAGGATGTCGTTGCCGGCAGGAGCCGAAAGCATCATACCCATACGCACACCGTCGGCACCATACTTTTCGATCAGTTCCAACGGGTCGGGAGAGTTACCGAGCGACTTGGACATCTTACGCCCTAATTTGTCGCGAACGATACCCGTGAAGTAAACGTTCTTGAACGGCATCTGCCCCTCATATTCATAACCTGCCATAATCATGCGGGCTACCCAGAAGAAGATAATGTCCGGTCCTGTCACAAGGTCGCTTGTCGGATAGTAGTATTTGATTTCTTCGTTGCCCGGATTGTTGATGCCGTCGAACAAAGAGATAGGCCACAACCAAGAAGAGAACCAAGTGTCCAGACAGTCTTCATCCTGACGGAGTTCTTCGATTGTCAGGGCTGCGTTGCCTGTCTTTTCTTTGGCTTTTGCCAATGCTTCTTCGGGAGTAGCGGCTACTACATAACCACCTTCCGGCAGGAAGTAAGCGGGAATACGGTGTCCCCACCACAACTGGCGGCTGATACACCAGTCTTTGATGTTCTCCATCCAGTGACGGTAGGTGTTCTTATATTTTGCCGGATAGAACTTCAGGTCGTCGTTCATTACAGGCGGCAATGCCATATCCGCCAAATGCTGCATCTTAAGGAACCACTGCATAGAGAGTTTCGGCTCAATCACCACGTTGGTACGTTCCGAATATCCTACCTTATTGGTATAGGCTTCCGTCTTTTCGAGCAATCCGGCAGCTTCAAGGTCTTTCTCTATCTGTTTACGGACATCGAAACGATCCATACCGATATACATACCGGCAGCTTCGCTCAATGTACCATTGTCATTGAAGATATCGATACTAGGCAAGTTGTATTTTTCACCCAGCATATAGTCGTTTACATCATGGGCCGGGGTTACTTTCAGACAACCCGTACCGAATTCGATGTCTACATAATCATCCTCAATCACAGGAATGACACGGTTTACCAGCGGAACGATTACTTTCTTTCCTTTCAGCCACGCGTTCTTCGGGTCGTTCGGATTGATACACATAGCCGTATCACCCATAATTGTTTCAGGACGGGTGGTTGCAACAACCGCGTAGCGACCTTCCGGATCACCTTCTACTTTATAACGGAGGTAATACAGTTTTCCATGTTCTTCCTTATAGATTACTTCTTCATCAGAAAGAGCAGTCAAGGCTTTCGGATCCCAGTTTACCATGCGGACACCACGATAAATCAATCCTTTATCGAACAGATCGACAAATACTTTGATTACACTTTCACTACGTTTCTTATCCATAGTGAAAGCAGTACGATCCCAGTCGCAAGATGCGCCGAGTTTACGGAGTTGTTTCAGGATAATACCACCGTGCTCGTCTGTCCATTCCCAAGCATGTTTCAGGAATTCGTCACGAGTCAGATCGGTTTTCTTGATACCTTGAGAAGCGAGTTTGTTTACAACTTTAGCTTCGGTAGCAATAGAAGCGTGGTCAGTTCCCGGCACCCAGCAAGCATTTTTGCCTTCCATACGGGCACGACGAACTAAAATATCCTGAATGGTATTATTAAGCATGTGTCCCATGTGTAACACACCGGTGACGTTCGGGGGCGGGATGACGATGGTGTAAGGTTCACGACCATCGGGTTTTGAACTGAATAATTTGTGGTCCAGCCAATACTGGTACCACTTTCCCTCCACGTCAGCGGGATTGTACTTACTTGCTAATTCCATATTGTTTTATGTATATGATAGATTGTATATTCAAAAATAACGGGTGCAAAATTAATAATTTAAATTCAAATCTTGCCACCCTCGGGCTGATTCTGTGGACGGAAAGAGAATTTATAGGCTTCATAAACTGCAAATCCATAGAATAAGATAGTCATGGATGCCAAATTCTCAATCAGCAAAGAAAAGATTTCAGCATAATCCACACCGGACAAGACGTCAGTATATGCCATATCATAATCTTTGGCAATATATCCGATGATAGAAAAGAAATCGCCCAACACACAACTAATCAAAGCCAGTGCCGCACCGATAATTCCAAATACGGGCCGTATCCCCTTCCCCTGGCGCATAGCAAAACCGACAAGAAAGCCGATACCGATAGCCATATATCCTATCTGATAACCGGTTGAAACGGATATCAATCCCCATGCCGCCGCTCCCACAAGGCAGGCAACAACTGCATACAATATTCCTTTAGGCAAATTTTCTTCTGCCAGCATTTCTTCTCTGGTCATCGACACGGGAAAGTCTTCGGGCTTGGGAGGTGCCCATCTTTCCAGATCTTCGTCTTTCTTGAAGTCTTCACATTCTTCTTCAAACGCCGGAAGATCTTTGGTACGTGAACAAACTAATCCTTTTCCATTCACGAAATCGCGCGATACGCAATTCCTGCAATACTTTTCAATTTCTTCTGTGGTAGCCATCTTTTTATTGTGCCTATATTGAACAATTAATTAGTTGATGTCGAACGCTCCTCGCATTTACATGAAACGGGCGAGCGGACGTTAACAGATTTTTTGCAAATATAGAGGTATTTTCTCGCGTGACGTTTAATTAATGCATATTTTTGTCGATTAAAATCTGAATAGAAGATGAAACGGAGGTTGAAAATTAGACATATAGTATTGGGAGTATTATTGCTTCTGGTATGGATGACGCAGTTGGTTCCTGCATTGGCAACGCTATATTCCCACACGATTTATCCGCTTGTTTCTTATGTCTTGTCATTCTTTTCCAACTTATTCCCCTTTGCGATAGGTGATTTATTTATTTTCATCAGCATTGCAGGTGTCATTGTTTATCCTTTCTACGGCCGCTTTCGCAAGAAATTATCCTGGAAAAGAGTTTTGCGGCGCGACGGCGAGTATTTGTTATGGGTGTACGTATGGTTCTACCTCGCTTGGGGACTTAATTATTCGCAAAAGAACTTTTATCAACGGACTGAAATTCCTTATACAACCTATACGCCGGAGAATTTCAAAGAGTTTGTAAATGATTATATCACACAACTCAATCGTTCGTATACCCCGTTGAATAGTATCGCCAAGGATTTGGTGCGTGAGGAAACCGTGCGGCTCTATCATCAGTTAAGCGATAGTCTTGGCGTACACCGTCCTCCACACGATGCTCCCAGAGTAAAGACAATGCTGTTTACTCCGTTCATCTCAATGGTGGGCGTGACCGGCAGCATGGGTCCTTTCTTCTGTGAGTTCACGCTGAACGGTGATTTACTTCCTGCCAATTATCCGGCTACTTACGCACATGAGCTGGCTCATCTGCTTGGCATCACCAGCGAGGCGGAAGCAAACTTCTACGCTTATCAGGTTTGCACCCGTTCTCAGGCTATGGGCATCCGTTTCTCCGGCTACTTCTCCGTGCTCGGCCATGTACTGCGGAATGCACAAAGACTACTGTCCGAAGAAGAATATACACAACTCTTCCATCGTATCCGACCGGAAATTATCGAATTGGCAAAGGATAATCAGGCGTATTGGGCTGCCAAGTACAGCCCGATAGTCGGTGCTGTGCAAGATTGGATATATGACCTTTATCTGAAAGGGAATAAGATAGAAAGCGGACGGCAGAACTATTCGGAAGTAGTGGGACTGCTGATTTCTTATCGGGAATGGAAAAAACAGATGTAGATTGTGCCTTGTTTTGGCACATCACTTCACGATATTTGCAGCACTAATATAAAACGGAAAACTAATTTTTTTATGGCAAAAGATCTTTTTAACAGATATCTCTGGTTGGTAGATACAATCTATCGGGCCGGAACAATAACACTAGATGAAATTAACCGTAAATGGCTGCGATGTGAAATGAGTAACGGAGAGAAAATCCCCAACAGAACTTTCCACAATCACCGGAAAGCCATTGAAGAACTATTCGACATAAACATAGAATGCGATAGACACAACGGAGGCAATTATTATATAGAAAACACCGAAGAACTTAAAAAGGAAGGACTCAGAAAATGGATGTTAAATATATTTGCAGTCAATACAGTCCTTAACGAAAGCCGTAAACTAAGAGATAAAATACTACCGGAAGAATATCCTTCAGGAGAACAGTATCTGATACCAATCATTGAATCTATTGACAATCATAAAACATTGGAAATAACATATCAAGGTCATTGGCAGGATAAATCATATACATTTCAAATTGAACCTTATTGTATAAAGGCCTTCAAACAACGTTGGTATGTGGCAGCAAGAAGTCCGTATTATGACAAAGTATTGATTTACTCCCTCGACCGGATACTCGAAATGGAACAAACAGACTTACCGTTCGAGTATCCTCAAACCTTTCATCCTAAAGCCTACTTTGATGATAGTTTCGGGGTTATTGTTGATGAAGAATATGGCGTAGAAAAAATCAGCATAAAAGTATATGGAAATCAATGCAAATATTTCCGTTCTCTCCCGCTGCATCATTCTCAAAAAGAAAGCGAAACACACAGCAACTATTCCATTTTTACTTTTAGATTGCGCCCTACCTATGATTTCTGCCAAGCCATCTTATCACATGGAGATTTTGTAGAAGTCTTGGAGCCTCAATGGTTCAGAATTCAAATTGGAACAACTATTCAAAAAATGAATCAACTATATGAATAAATATCATCATAGGTGTATCGAAATAAGTATTCATTAGTAAATATTAAAGCAGTCCGGTCATATTTTCTGATAAAATTCTTTCAATTCTAAAAAATGTTTCTTAGTTTTGCGATATACAACCATTAAAAACAAGTAGTAAGAAACAGAAAACAAAGATTTTCAGACATATTGATTGAACGTTAAAACGTATTATCCCATTCGCTTAAATCTCGCAAATTTAAAATGAATCTCAGGGATAGTAGGTTAAAGTAGCGTTCACACCCGAATAGGGCGTGGACTGCTTTTACCTTATTTGAGATTCAGGCAATGCGAGAGCCTAAGCGAATAAATAAGGATAAAAGTTAGTTTTACGCTCTTTTTTGTACCCGTACATTAATTTCAAACTATAAAAAATATGGAAAAAGTATCATTACTAATGAAAGATTCCTCCGAAGGAGATTCCCAAAAAGAAACCATGATAGATTTTATTCTGTCATGGACCTTACGTAGATCTATGCAGCAATACAGTGGAGAGAAACCTGTCCTTTATCAATATTGCAGAAAAATTCTCGGCAAACTGATTGGCATCGAAATGACAGACGACGTACAAGTCATCTCTGTCGAGACTTGGAAACAATGGAAATACATCGACCTTTGGGCAAACATACGGATTACATATAATGGAAAAGAAGAATTTCATGCTGTTTTGATTGAGAACAAAGCATATACACCGACTCACCATAATCAATTAGCAAGATACAAGGTAATTTTCGACCAAGTATGTGAAGAATATATGCCTGATGCCAAAAGGCATTATATACTAATCACCGCCTTGGATGAGATGCCGGCTATGCTTACAAAGGAATGTAAAGAGAACGGATATACTCCATTCTGCCTGGGAGATTTAAATGATTATGAACAGCAAGATTCGGAAAGCGATTTGTTTAACGAGTTTTGGTTAAGATACTGGTAACTATGGGAAAATTTCTATTAATATGCCTATTCCTCTGCACAGGAATATGTAAGACAAACGCACAAATAGTAGACTTATCAAAATTCGTTAAGGCAAAGAAAAACAAGACAGAAGTATTCTCTCAAAAATTACAAAATACGAGAGATTCACTTCTAAGAATCTGCGAAATACATAAATTAGAAGATTTCAAATATAAATTTCCAACTATTTACTTAGGTGAATCAATGGAAAGTTTAAAAGCCAAATCAAAAGAATTCGAGAAAATCAAAGTAGAAATAGAAAATGCTATTATCAAGAAAGAGTTAGAGCAAAAAAGTGCAGACTCCATCCAAAAGGTCAATGATGCCGCAAGAATAGTACAAGAAAGAATAGCTGACTCTTTATATTTAATTCGGGCCGCCCAAACATGGGAATGGTTACATGATAAGAAAGGAAAATGGGAAACAATAGACCGTTCATATCCAAAAGAAGAACATTACCAGATAAATTCACTATTTCCCCAATATCAAGTAATAGACCAAAATGCCTATCTGAATGGGAAATTAGTAGGAGTATGCCATCCGGCTAAAAACAATAAAGACCATGGCGAACAAGAACGTCATTTTCGCATAGACGTGATGACTTTTTTATGCCAACAGGATTTTCTGAATAACAAATATGAGATACAAAAAGAATCACCTAAAACCCAGGAATACATAAAACTGAAATTAGGACTTAAAAAACAGCTGGAGCCGACTGACAGTCCTGTATATAAAGAGATGATAGCCAATGCAAGCAAACTCCGTATAGCACAAGAAAGACTACGCAAAGGAGAAATTGATTTGAACACCTACAATAGAATTAAAACAAAATTGGGTGCCAAATTCACCGGAACGGTATATCAAGAAATGGCGGATAGTAACAGTCCGGAAATAAATGCAGGGAAAAGATATCTGGAACAATTACGTGCTGATAACAATCCATTAATCGGGGAATATACCATACAAAGAATAGACGGAACCAACTTCACCTATCAATTCCGTAATAATGAAGGAAAAGAAACGTTTAGCGTGAAAGTTTCATTCTTTGTCAATGAGAAAAAAAATGTTTTATATACAATTTCTTCACTTCAAAAGAAATAAAATATTATGGAAAAAGAAATGAAAAAATGCCCTTATTGCGGAGAAGAGATTTTGGCTGTAGCCAAAAAATGCAAACACTGCGGTGAATGGTTGGAAGAAAAGCAAACGGTAGCTAAGAAAATGGTTGCCTGCCCTATTTGCGCCGAACAAATAGAAGAAGACAGTGTATCTTGTCCTTATTGCCACGAACCGTTAACGCCTAAAGCAATACCTTCGTCACATCGCGCCACGATAGCAAAAGAACAGCCGAAAGCCACAAACCGTGAGAACCAAGAGACCCCGCTGACCTCTTTCTTATCCCACTATTTCACCCGTGTCGTATACAAGCAATATGCCGACTTTATCGGAACGGCCACAAGAAAGCAGTATTGGCTTTACATCCTGTTCTACAGCGTCATAGCTATTGCCGCATCATGCATAGACATCTTATTGGGAATTGACTTCCAACTATTTGGCGAAAGCCTCGGCTATGGTTGGCTATTCACAATCGTCTCACTGGCTCTCACCATTCCTTCACTTGCCATCGGTATACGTCGCTTGCACGACATTGGAAAAAGCGGATGGTGGTTTCTGATTGTCCTCATCCCCTTAGTCGGTATCTTTTGGCTACTCTTCCTGCTGTGCAAGAAAGGAAATGCAGCTAACGACTCCACTCCTCTGACCACTACCGACAAGATTGTGCTCAATGTGTCGATAATAGTTGTAGCCATTCTGGTTGTACTCACCTATTTCAAATCTGCCAACCATCTCCAAAAGCCTCAACTTCAACACAGCGATTGGACTCTTGACGGAGACACCGCAGGAGTGGATACATTGGACAATATAGGTTACCCAGAAAGCAGGAAAAGCATCAATGGCGAAAATGATGCGGAAATAAAAAAACGCATTATACACGATTTCTCTTGCTATTATGCCATTTATACCTTCTGCTACAATATGCAACAAGCCATAACTAAAGGATACAAAGGAGAAGGTCTGCTAACCCTCACCGAAGAACTTGTAGAAAACGACGATTTGCTTGTCATCTCCAATACCGAATTTAAATGGTTATTGCAACAATTCGATTTCTCAAACTTTTCCCGACTATTACGGGCATACGCAAGCGGTAACAGGAGTTTCAGAAGTGATTTCACCGAAAGTGACTTGGGGCATATAGCGATAGAGTGTCTTAAAGAACACAAAGTTGTTTTCAACAACCAATGGTTTGAGATATTCGACAATTATCTGCCCCGTGACGAAGTGCAAATAGAAGAGTTTCATAATTTGGGAAATAAGGAATATCAGGTTGTATTCGATGGCTTTCACAACATATCTCCCAATTTCGTATATAACGTCAGCTATGCCAACGGACTTACCATTACAACGAATTAAATTTTACCATCATGAAACATAACAACTTACTTACATCATTCACTCTATTATCTCTTTTGTGTATTTTCTGCACCTCATGCAACGATATGGAAATGGCAAAAAAAGCGTGCGGCACATGGGAAAGCATCCGCATAGTCGAAGAAGACGGATGCAAAGAGAAAACCTATTATGAGTTTGGTCCTGTGAAAGGAGATACTTCCGGAGGAGATTTAAAAGAGACAACCTACTTCACTGAACGTGGAGAAGTTGAGGACGGACAAGAATATAAAGCGCAATACAAAAGTGTTATTAAAGGTACATGGGAAATACTGGCCGGCGACATCTATTTCACTTACGACCTGTCGACTCTAAAAGTCACTTTTGAGGATATTAGTTACCTGGGCGCAGATAGATTATCCGAATCTCTTGCACAAAGTTTTATTAAAAACTATGGGCAATCACTCATTCAAGAATCAATAGAAGAATTGAAAGAACAGCTCTATAATTGGTATTCAGAAAACGAAAACAACGAAGACTGTTACCAGAATGTGAATATTAAAGGAGACAATATGTCGTTCGATGCGTCAGATGGAGTTATTAAACTGATAAGAATAAAATAAAACTTGAAAACATGATAAATAATACCAAACAATGCCCTTTCTGTGGGGAAGAGATACAAGCAACTGCAAAGAAATGCAGACACTGCGGAGAATGGTTGGAAGACTCTGTTGCCAATACACACAATCAAGCCACCACAGAAATACCCTTTCAAGGGGATTCAAACAATCATAAAACAGAAGTGAATCATTTAAAAACTCCCATTTCTGACTTTGTCCTAATCCTATTTTGGACAGGAGTCATTGCAACATTCATTTCAATGTCACATCAAAGTGGAGTATGCCACCTTACCAATCCACAAAAATGGCTACAAATCATGCAGTGGGCAACCTATATTCCAGAATGGGTGGCTGACTTTTTGTCTGGCTTGGTCGATATAATATTTGCTTACGCCTTATACATAGGGATGAAACAACAAACCAGACCCATGAGTGGTTTATTAATAACCAATATTATAATCACTGTCCTGATATACATTTCTACTTTATTCTCAGATCTAATAAAAGAAGATGATGATTTCGGAATAATTATTTTAGTTCTCACCGCATTAGTCGCATTTATTGTGCTGGTCATGATCGGAGTCCAATTTATCAGACACTTCAACGGACTATTAAATAAATTAGGATGGGGAATATTGGCATCTCTAATCATAGGTATATCTGCCATCGCTCTAATATCAGAAGATGAATTTAGCATGACTAATGCAATCGTATCTTTTATTGTTTTTTGGATAGACAGCTATGTTCTATATATACAAGCAGAATTATTAGCGGATTGAGCCAAATAAATTTCTCAAGAAAACATTTTATTATAATAGTTCACCAATTGTAAAACAAAAGTGCAGAAAACCATAATTCCTGCACTTTTGTTTTACAATTGGTGAATATTTACATATAAATAAATGCCAATCATGGACAGATGATACGAAAAATAACATATTCAAGATTCACACTATAGAATTTCTATTTCCTCTTTAGATAGGCCGGTTGCTCCGATAATTAACTCTATTGAAGTTGCTGATGATTTTAAGTAACGGGCTACTTCTATGGCTTTCTTTTTCTCTCCTTCTTCCCTACCTTTCTTTTCCGCCGTAGATATGACACTATACCAGTCACGGAAATTTTTCAAACTGTCCCAGTACTCACTCAGTTCAGTCTTGGTAAACTTTGCAATTTCCGCAGTTTCAAAAAGGCGGTCAAAAACTCTGTTCTGCAATGCTCTCGGACGTTCAAGCAGAGAGGCAAGATTACGCAGAACAAACAACCACTTGTCAAACATGCTCTCCAACTCATCCTCGGTCTTATTGAATTTAGGCATTTCAAGATAGACAAAGGTAAGCTTGTCATAGAAAACCTTGTGGGTATAAAGGTCTACAAGCTTCACCTCATGATGGAAATACTCCTCATCAGAATTGTCAAAGGAGAAATTCAGGATACCCACCACATAGACAGCCTTCAACTCATAATCCCATTCCCCACGTTTAGCCTGTTCACGAATAGGGAAAGTGGAATAAAAGACACTGCGGTCCTTGAAGAACTGCTGCTCGCCACGCTGCATCTCAACCAGGAACTTCTCACCCTTCTCATTCTCACAATAGACATCAAATACGGCCCGACGGTCATATTCCTGCGTTCCAAGATGTTCCGCATTTAGATAAGTGACATCCTTGATTACCTCCTCCTTAAATAAGAGTGCATTTAAAAAACTAATCAACAATTCCTTATTCATTGCTGTACCAAAAAGCAACTTGAATCCGAAATCGGTATATGGATTCACATATTTATCCTGTATTCCTTCTATTCCCATGTCTTTTTCCATTTTTATAGTTTGAAATTCCAACCCCGCTCCTTCGTATAACCAATATATGGACCTCCCTTTGAAATGCCTTAATAACCTTTCCAAGGCGTTATGTACAAAAGTAGCAATAATCAGATAAAATCAAACAGAAAAAAGATTATTTTAACAGAGGGACGAAAATAACCAGGTAAAGATTATCCCTTGCTACATCCCCCTGTCATTCATCATCCATACGGTTTTCTGTGGTTATACAGACTATTTTTCAGGCTGTCCGAATCCTCCTCATTTCCCCAAATATATCATGCAACGAGAGTTCTATTGCACAACAAAAGTGCAGAAAACTATGTTTTTCTGCACTTTTATGGTGCAATTGACGTATATTTGCATATAAATAGATGCTAATCATGGACAGATTATACGAAAACCTTAATAAAAAACAGATTTATGTCACATACCAGACAAGAACAGATGGAAGCCTTCGGACGCTTCTTGGATATCCTCGACGAACTGCGTGTTAAATGTCCCTGGGACCGCAAACAGACCAACGAAAGTCTGCGTCCAAACACCATAGAAGAGACTTACGAACTTTGCGACGCCCTGATGAGAGATGACAAAAAGGATATTTGCAAAGAATTAGGAGACGTATTGCTGCACGTTGCTTTCTACGCCAAGATAGGTTCGGAAACAGGAGATTTCGATATCAAAGATGTTTGCGACAAGCTGTGCGACAAACTGATTTTCCGTCACCCCCATGTATTCGGAGAAGTAAAGGCGGAAACGGCAGGACAAGTTTCCGAGAATTGGGAACAGTTGAAGCTAAAGGAGAAAGACGGCAATAAGAGTGTCTTGAGCGGTGTACCTACTGCCCTCCCCTCGCTCATCAAGGCTTATCGTATTCAAGACAAAGCCCGTAATGTAGGTTTCGACTGGGAAGAGCGTGAACAGGTATGGAATAAAGTGAAGGAAGAAATCGGAGAATTTCAGGATGAAGTAGCTAATATGGACAAGGACAAGGCGGAGGCTGAATTCGGTGACGTCATGTTTAGTCTTATCAATGCAGGGCGTCTCTACAAGATCAATCCTGATAATGCTTTGGAACTTACCAATCAAAAGTTTATCCGTCGCTTCAATTATTTGGAGGAACATACTATCAAGGAAGGAAAAAGCCTGAAAGATATGTCTCTCGAAGAGATGGATGCTATTTGGAATGAAGCAAAGAAAAAAGGACTGTAAGACCTATGAGTAACATTGATTTAATGGAGGCTCTATTCTGTGCGAGTAGAGCCTTTATTAAATCAAACAGAGCATCTGATTCATAAATAGACGCTCTGTTTTTCTTTATTTCTTCTTCGAATCGTTTCCTTTATCCTTGCCACGATTCATCCCTTTTATCATCTCCCGGTGGAAGCGCATTTCTGCACGCTGCACGAGAAATATCTTCTTACTTGAAAGAATCTTCTTGAACTTACCCAGATAAGTCTTATCAAGTTGGTCGGCAGCAATACGATTGTCGGCTATCTTATCGTTGATTTCGGCATATTGAGCTTCCGTCGTCTTATCATCTTTACCTTTGCGCATCAAATCCCACGATTCATCATTCAGCTTCTTCTTCTTATCCTGAAGTTCAAAATAGACGGGAAAAAACTTAGCAGCCTCCTTGTTACTCAATCCAGCCTGTTCGATAATGAATTCCTTTTGTTTTGCCCTGAACTCCTCCCGGGATAAATGCTGATCACATCTGTCAGCAGCCCAAAGAACAGGCATAAAGCCACACAACAAAACGACTAATGCGATTACTTTTCTCATTTTCTGTATTCAATCAATTTTAATAAATCATTCTACACTTGCGTCACTCAAATAAACATATAACGAATAATCATCCAGCATGGCACGGTCTAGTGCCACATCCAGCATTTCGTCCGATACAACTTCAGTATCTACCTCCGTCACCGCCACTTCATCGACCGCAGCAGGTTTGTGTTCTGTCGACGCTACCCGGATAATCAGGGCCGCACCCACAAACATAGCGGCGAGATAGAGCAATGGTTTCAGTCTTGTCCATGTGCTGACAGATTCTTCCTCAAAAACAACTTTTTCTTTTTCAGGAAGTTTATTCATTACCTCCGAAGTCAGATTTTCAAAGTAGCCATCAGGCACTTTGAAGGAATTTTCCTTACCAAGCTTCTTCAATAGGGTATCTTCTTCTTTCATACGTTTTTCTCCTCTCTTTTACTTAGACAACGTCCAATTTAAAAGGTTTAATCTATTTCTTCTAAAAACTTCTCTATTTTCTTCACCGCATGATGATATGACGCTTTGAGCGCACCAACCGTTGTGCCGAAGATTTCCGACATCTCTTCGTATTTCATTTCCTGATAATATTTCAGGTTGAACACCATACGCTGTTTTTCCGGCAAAGTCAATAGAGCTTTCTGCAAACACAACTGTATTTCGTCTCCCGAAAAGTAGGAGTCACTTTCCAGTTTCTGTACAGCCATTGCTTCCGGGTCGTCGATAGCTACGGTAGTCATGGCACGTTGTTTGTTTAGAAAGGTAAGACATTCATTCAGCGCGATGCGATAGAGCCAGGTAGACAGCTTCGCCTCGGCACGGAAATAATCGATATTTGTCCATGCCTTGATAAAAGTGTTTTGCAGCAGATCGTTCGCATCCTCATGCGACAGTACCATCCGACGGATTTGCCAATACAATTGTTCGCTATACTGCGCCACAATCATCTCGAATCCTTGCCGCTGGGTACTCTCCTCTTGAAGAAGTTTCAGAACTTCGCGTTCGTTATAAAGGGTCATAATCTCTCGTTATCTGTATGTTTATTTATGGTTTCAAATTCAGGTCGTCCATTGCCTTCAATAAAGACGAATCATATTTATAAATGTCCTCACAATACCTTAAATTATTATCGGCAGACAAATAAACTGTCTGATAATCTATAAATAAAGGTATATATTTCTCTAAACTATAATGTTTCAGTTCGTTGTAGGTCGCACTGTTAGACAGCTTCTTTCCCTCTTCACTCACCGGTTTGATATCCATTGCAATGCGGATACGGTCTTCCAACAATTCATCCGGCTCTTTCAACAGGAAGAAAGCAAAGTCGAGTGCTTTTTGAAGACGTACACAGCCATGACTTACCGCCCGGTTCTTGCGTGTGAAAGCCCAACGGGAAGGAGTGTCATGCAAATAGACAGAGTGAGGATTGGGGAAACGGAAGATGATGCGTCCCAATGAGTTTCCTGTCTTATTATCCTGCTTTACAGTATAAGGCACGCCTCTTCCTGCATACTTAGCCCATCTGATACTATGAGGGTCTACTTGCAGACCGGTCTTATTATCATATACCTTCATGCGGTTGCGGGTAAAATAGGTCGTATCTCTGCGATAGGTAGGGATAATCTCTTTACGGATAATACTTTGAGGGACATTCCAATATGGATTCAGTTCCATATAGTAGATTCTGCTCGACAGCAAGGGTGTTTTATTCTTCACGCTTCCCACGCAGATACGCATTTCCAAGATTGAATCCGTCTCTTCATTGATAGCTTGTAACATAAATGCCGCTACATTGGCTACTATATATTTCTTTCCTTTCTCCAAAGCATATTGCCAGCGTGCGCGTTCCATGTTTACCAATAGGCGGTTGCGGTAATAATCCGTAGTATCTGTCTTCCCCCAAGCATTCACACGTTCCAGTTCTTCCTGCATCTTGCGATAAAGCGGAGAAGAAGGTTGTGCTCTGTGAAAAGCAGCAATTGGATTTGCACGCAATGAATCGAGAGCAGCATTTGCAAAAGTAACATCACAATGTTTTAAAGGAATACGATTGATCGAATCATTCCATCTGCGTTCCGAAGGCAAGAAACCAAACTTCAACTGACACACATACGAAAGATATGCGGCTGTCAACTGATATTCCACATCTGCCAACAGACGGTTCATTGTTTTTCCTTTCTGCAACTTCAAAGAACGTATCTGTTGCAATCTCTCACGGATGCTATTGACAGGATAAAGATTCGGGTTAATACCATGCCGGGAGATGTCTCCCAACCAGAACAACATAGAGTCTGCCACCTGTGTGGCAGGTTTATCGAACACAAGCGAGTCATTCAACCAGAAAAATTCATCCTTTTCCCGATAATGAGCCAGCAAAGCCGAATCCCAAGGAGTTACGGGGTTTTCATTCAAATAAGAACGAATCATCAGACGAATACTGTCGGCATCTATTTGATAAGCAGGGTTGAACAGCTCTTGCAGGAAAGCCAGCGAATCTGGTATCAGAGATTGGGGTTTCTCTTTCTTACAAGCTGCCAAACAAACGACGAACAGGATTACCGCTCCCCAAAGCAGGCGTCTATTTCTCATATACAGTTCCTCCATCAATGTCAATACACATATTCTCTTTCGCTAAAATAGTTCGCGGGAAAATGGCGGACGCTTCATCAAATAGAATAGATTCATCCTCGTAACGGGCTGAAAAGTGTCCGATCACCAATTGTTTCACGTTTGCGTCCAAAGCAAGTTGTGCGGCTTGCGCAGCCGTAGTATGATAAGTTTCCTTGGCACGTGCCTGCTCTGTCTGCGCAAAGGTAGCCTCATGGAAAAGCAAATCTACATTGCAGATTTGTTCGGCAAGCGACGGGCGATAAATTGTATCGGAGCAATAAGCATATTTACGAGCTGGAGCCGAAGGGCGGGTCAGACGCAAATTGGGTATTACTTCTCCTTCGGGAGTTACAAAATCCGCTCCGTTCTTGATACGGTTCAACTCATAGACAGGAACTTTATAAAAGTCTACCATATCCCTGATAATATGATTGGGACATTGTTTTTCTTCAAAAAGGAAACCGCAGCAGGGAATTCGATGTTTTAAAGGGATGGTGGTTACGGTCACCGAACGGTCATCGTAGACAAGCATCGGCTCTTTCGTTTCGAATTCATGGAAGAGCACCTTATAAGTCAAAGTCTTGCAAAAGAAAGCAAGCATCGGGGCAAACAGTTCTTCCAGTCCTCGTGGAGAATGAATATGCAAATCAGCTGTTCTTCCTAATAATCCGAATGTAGAGATCAGCCCCAACAATCCGAAACAATGGTCACCATGTAGATGAGAGATGAAGATATGATTCAATCGGGAAAATTTCAGTCGCGAACGGCGTAACTGCATTTGTGCTCCCTCGCCACAATCAATCATAAATAGTTTTTCACGCAGGTTTACGACTTGAGAGGTCGCAAAATGTCGCGTGGTAGGCAAAGCGGAACCGCATCCCAATATATATAACTCAAATTTTTCCATGGTATGCAAAGATAAAGCATTTCAGATTCAATCTTGCAAAGGAAGAAACTTTTTTTTCTATTCACCACAGAGGACACGGAGGACACAGAGGGTAAGGAGGATATGGAGAGGATGCGGAGGAGAAGAAGAGGGTAGATTTATATAAATAAATATATCGCCATCGTTAGTTTGCTAAATCAATCCTTCACATCCTCTGTATTCCCCATATCCTCCTTACCCTTCTTACCTTCTCTATGTCCTCCCTACCCTCTGTATCCTCTGCGTCCTCTGTGGTGAATAAAAAAAGGCGCCCCCGTTTGGGAACGCCTTCATCAGAAAATATTCTGTTCAGATTATTTCTTTCCTTCCAACTGTTCTTTCAATGCAGCCAGAGCATCGATGTCGCCCAGCGTAGTTGAAGCAGCTTGGTTTTGGATCATCGGAGAATCTTCTCTCTTACTAGAAGATGCTTTCTTTGCGCCAGAAGCAGCTTTCTTTTCTGCTCTTTCTTCAGCTTTAGCTACATCTTCGAAGATACGGCTGTGAGACAAGATGATTCTCTTAGCGTCTTTGTTGAACTCGATCACTTTGAATTCAAGTTTCTCATCCAACTGTGCTTGTGAGCCGTCTTCTTTTACAAGGTGTTTCGGAGTTGCGAAACCTTCTACACCGTAAGGAAGAGCTACAACAGCACCCTTATCCAACATTTCGATGATAGTACCTTCGTGTACAGAACCTACAGTGAATACAGTTTCGAATACATCCCAAGGATTTTCTTCGAGTTGTTTGTGTCCAAGGCTCAAACGACGGTTTTCTTTGTCGATTTCCAATACCTGAACTTCGATGTCAGCACCAATCTGAGTAAATTCTGACGGGTGTTTTACTTTCTTAGTCCAAGAAAGGTCAGAGATGTGGATCAAGCCGTCTACACCTTCTTCGATTTCTACGAATACACCGAAGTTAGTGAAGTTACGTACTTTTGCAGTATGCTTAGAACCTACAGGATACTTCTCTTCGATTGTTTCCCATGGATCTTGTTTCAGTTGTTTGATACCCAAAGACATCTTACGTTCTTCGCGGTCAAGTGTAAGAACAACAGCTTCCACTTCGTCGCCTACCTTCATGAAATCTTGTGCAGAACGCAGGTGTTGGCTCCAAGACATTTCTGAAACGTGGATCAAACCTTCTACGCCGGCAGCGATTTCGATGAATGCACCGTAGTCAGCCATAACAACCACTTTACCTTTCACCTTGTCACCAACCTTCAAGTCAGTATCAAGAGCATCCCATGGGTGCGGAGTCAGTTGCTTCAAGCCAAGAGCGATACGTTTCTTTTCGTCATCGAAGTCAAGGATAACAACGTTGAGCTTCTGATCCAGTTCAACCACTTCTTTCGGATCGCTAACACGTCCCCAAGAAAGGTCAGTGATGTGGATCAAACCGTCTACGCCACCAAGGTCGATGAATACACCGTAGGATGTGATATTTTTAACAGTTCCTTCAAGAACTTGTCCTTTTTCGAGTTTACCGATGATTTCTTTCTTCTGTTGTTCCAGTTCAGCTTCGATAAGAGCCTTGTGAGATACAACAACGTTTTTGAATTCCTGGTTGATTTTAACCACTTTGAATTCCATTGTTTTGCCAACGAATACATCATAGTCGCGGATCGGTTTAACGTCGATTTGAGAACCCGGCAAGAATGCTTCGATTCCGAATACGTCAACGATCATACCACCCTTCGTGCGGCACTTGATGTAACCCTTGATAATTTCTTCATTTTCCAGAGCAGCGTTAACGCGATCCCAAGAACGAGTAGCGCGGGCTTTTCTGTGTGACAGAACGAGCTGTCCTTTTTTGTCTTCCTGGTTTTCGATGTATACTTCTACAGTGTCACCTACTTTCAGGTCAGGATTGTAACGGAATTCATTCAAAGGGATGATACCGTCTGATTTGTAACCGATGTTCACAACTACTTCACGCTTGTTCATTGCGATTACGGTTCCGTCAACAACCTCACGGTCGTTTACTTTGTTAAGCGTACCGTCGTAAGCTTTTTCTAGTTCATCGTGGCTAACGTTGGTTACTGTTTCGCCATTTTCATAAGCATCCCAGTTGAAATCTTCAATAGGAGCTACGTTCTTTAAGTTTTCCATTAATAATAAAATTGTTTAATACTTTAATTAAATAAGACATTATATTATCTATAAATCGGGCGCAAAGGTAGAAATATTTTCTTGACCGACAAAAAAAATGGCTGAATAAAAGATAGTTGTATCTCTTTTTTTTTGCACCGGCTTTCCCGGCGACACATCTTCATTCTCTTACTTATTTGCCAATAATACTTAAAAATTGAAATATAATATAACTAAGAAAATTAAAGAATGTACTTTTGATGCAATTTAAAAAAAATAGTCTTAACAATGAAATCCATATGGAATAAAGAAACCGTTCATTGGATAAATTTAGCAGATGCGCACATATTTCAGCAGCAATACAACTTATATTTCAGACAACTGAAATATTTCGGGATGCATTATATTGCGGATGAGGAGGTGGTTTGCGACCTAATCCAAGACCTTTGGCTGAAAATATGGGAGAGAAAAGAGAACCGCATCAACGAAGCTACCTTCAAGCAATATTTATTTCAAGGGCTTTACCGGAGCATTCTGGATTACATCAAGCACAACAACGTGGTAAGGGAATACTCCCAGAAGTTGTCGAGCGAAAACGCAATGACAGAACCCGAAATCAGTTACAAAATCATAAAAGCCGAAATCTACCAGGCGGTCAACCAGGTATTCGACGATTTGCCGGATGCTTCGCGCCGCGTGTATGCCGCCTGCCTCAACGGAAAATCGTATAAAGAGATAGCAGAGGAGTTCAACATCTCTATCAATACAGTGAAGAAACACATCAACAATGCCAACCATTATATGAGGAAACGCCTGAAAGACTTCCTGCTGTTTATTCTCTCCTTCCGATAGTCTCCCTGCCTTTTGCTGCTGTATATATATTAATGTAATTATAAGAAAGAGGATTGTTTTTTCCTGCCACACGTTTTGCGTTCTACTATAGCAGGGCAAACGGAACACTATAGTGAAACGAACGGGAAACTGTAGTGGAACGAAACAATCGTGCCCGACGAAACAAGTTCTCACAGGCAACGGAGTGAAAAGAAATTTCCACCGGAATAAAAAAAAGTTTCAGTTTGCCATTACACAAAAGCGGAGTTCGGTCGTATTATATAAAAAGACGACCCATATGGCATTACAACAAGAATTGGAAGAGGTAAAGAAGTATCTGCTGAAAGAGATAACCGGCAGCATCACTCCGGAAGAAAAGATAAAGCTACAGGAATGGGCCGATGCGGCAGAAGAGCATCAGGCCTTTATCGAACAAATATTATCCGAAGAGTTTCTGACGCAAGCCGTACTGGACAGAAATGAGAGAAAGCAGCAAGAGGAATGGCAGAAACTATATTATAAAATAGGATATGTACGCCCACTGACCACCTCTTTCCGCAAGTGGATAGCCGTAGCGGCCATGATTTGCCTGCTGTTGGGCAGTGGTTTTTATTTGCTGAACCGCGAAACCCTTATTCACTCGGGCTGTTCGAAGGCTTTTCTCCAAACGGTAGATTCTACGTATATCCTGAAGGGGGAGGTGCTGAATTACGCCCGCTACATTCTCGACCTACCACCGGCGCAGAACCGGGCGCAATTAAGTGCCGCACCGGACCGGAAAATCATCGTGCCCCGTGGCGGCGAATACAAGATTCAGATGGAGGACGGCACGTTTATCCACTTGGGGCCGGAGTCATCGCTGACCATTCCCGTAGACTTCTCGTGCCACAACCGCCGGCTGGCAGTGTCCGGTGAAGCCTATTTCGTTGTCCATAAAGACAGCCTGCATCCTTTCCACATCCACTCCACCGATGTTGACATCGTGGTGAGAGGAACGGAAATCAACGTGGAAGCCTATCCCGACGAGCGGGAGACCCAAATCACGTTAGTGAACGGCAAAGCCGAACTGCGGACTCCACAGGGAATAAGCCAGGAGTTGCCCACGGGACACATGGGTATCATCAGCGCCGGAGAGGGAGAAGAGGTGAAGATAGCCGCCGCCAATATCGCCGAATGCACCGCTTGGCACCACAACCGCTGGATATTTGAAGACCGCCCCATCCACCAAATCGTGAAAAAACTGGCGCGATGGTACGATATGGACGTCTCGTTTACCGACGTTGCCGCCCGCGATTTCCACATCACGATGAATATGGACAAATATGAAACGTTCAACAAACTGGCGCAGACCATCCGCAAGATGAACGAACTTCAGATACAAATCAAGAAGAACAACACTATAATTATTTCGGAAAATAAAATTAACCACAAATGAGTACTTTATGAAAGAAAGAACCAGATTTTGCGGTATCAGATGGCTATGCCTTCTGATACTATTATGCGGCTCTGTCATGGAAGGCAGGGCGCAGGCAGACAAGAACGTAACCGTTCAGTTGAAAAACGCTTCCTTGCGGAATGTATTCGACAAAATCAAAGAACAGGCGAATGTCGGATTTATCTACAGCAACTCCGCCATCAGCACACTGCCTAGAAAGGATTATGATTTTCAGAATGTAGCTATCTCGAAGGTTATTGCCTACAGTTTGACGGGCAGTATGCTGACTTTTGAAATAGAGGATAACAAGAATATCATCATCAAAAAGAAGAAAGGGATGAAAGACATCACCGGCGTGGTGGTAGATGCCCAGGGCGAACCGATTATCGGCGCGGCAATTCAGGAAAAAGGGACTTTGCACGGCACGACGACCGACCTCGACGGACGGTTTGCTCTGGAATCGTTCGGCAATAAAGACATCCAGCTCGTAGTGTCGTACATCGGTATGAAGCGGCAGGTAGTCACCTGGAAAGGAAATACCTTAAGAATCAAGATGGAAGACGACGCCCAAAACATCAACGAAGTAGTGGTGACGGGCTATCAGACCATCGACCGCCGCAAGACAACCGCCGCCATCAGTTCTGTGAAGATGGACGACGTACTGATGCCTGACATGACCACCATCGACCAAGCCTTAGAGGGACGCATCCCCGACCTTCTGTTTTCGCAGAACTCGGGCAACGTGGGTGCTACAGCACGTCTGCGTGTACGTGGAACGTCGACCCTTGTGGGCAACCGCGAGCCGTTGTGGGTATTGGACGGTTTCATCCTTCAAGACCCCGTCAACGTCAGCATCGAGCAGTTGAACGACCCCGACTACATCAACTACATAGGTAACGCCATCAGTGGTATCAACCCGCAGGACATCGAGCGCATCGACGTACTGAAAGACGCTGCGGCAACGGCACTGTATGGTACGCGCGCCGCCAACGGTGTAATTGTGGTGACTACGAAGAAAGGACACGTAGGCACGCCCGTGATACGTTACTCCAACCAGACCAAACTGGTGGTACGCCCCCATTACTCGGACAAGAACATCAACCTGATGAACTCCCAAGAACGTATGCAGTTCGGTAAAGACCTATGCGACCTGCATTACGTATTTCCACAATACATGACGATGGTGGGATACGAGGGTGCTTTCCACCGCTTTCAGACAGGAGTCATCTCCTACGAGCAGTTCCTCAACGAAGTGAAAAACTACGAAACGGCCAACACCGACTGGTTCGACCTCATGTGCCGCAATGCCGTGACGCACTCGCACACGGTGAGCCTCTCCGGCGGTACGGAATCCACACGCTACTATAGCTCCGTAGGTTATACGCGCGAAAACGGTACGGTAAACACCGAATATACCGAACGCTATACCACCGCCCTCAACCTGACCACGAACATCAGCAAGCAACTGCGCACCAACTTCCGCATCAACGCCAACATCCAAAAGAAGAACCACCTTCCGGGCGAGGTAAACGCATTGCAATATGCTTACGAAACCACGCGTGCCCTGCCTGCCTACAACCCCGACGGTTCACTGTTCTATCATCAGAAACACGGCTACAGCGTGGGTGAAAATAAAAAGGCCAACAATCAGTACAACTACAACATACTGAACGAAATGGAGAATACCTCCAGTGATTATTCCGGCAACACATTCAACGCAAGCGGAGAAGTGAAGTACAATCTGCTTGACATGATTGATTTCACGGCAGGAGGTTCCTACAGCCGTAGCTCGACCGCGCAGTCTGTATGGTTCGGCGAAAACACCAATTACGTAGCCATTCTGAAAAACGGCGAAGCAAAAGACATCCCCCAAACCGGCGAATCGGGTGTATGTGAATTGCCTTACGGCGGTGTGTACAACACGACAAACACCATCACCGAAAGCATCACCGGACGTCTGCAAGCCAACTTCCACCGTTTCCTCGACTCGGAAAACACCAGCCTCATCACCGCTACATTGGGATATGAAGCCAGTGCCTACCGGTCGAATGCCATTGCCGACGAAACACGCGGCTTGTACCAAAAACGCGGTATGCAATATGCCACTATGGAAGGTGCCGACCTCGACGACTTCCCGTATTATAAAAACTGGCTCGCCAAAGGACACCGGCAGATAACCGCCGCCAAGACCAACACCATCAGCGGTTACCTCACACTTGCCTACGAATACAAGAACTTCTTCACTGTGGGAATGAACGGACGTTTCGACGCCTCCAACAAATTCGGTAGCCGGAGCAACGAAAAGTTCCTTCCCGTATGGTCGGCGTCCGGACGTCTGAATGTGAAAGAAACCATGTTGAACAAATGCGACTGGCTGGATCTTTTCGACATCCGTTTCTCGTACGGTAAAACCGGAAATATGCTCGATAACCAGACGGCAAATATGCTTATCAAACAAGGTACTATGGATGGTTATTACGGACAGTACATTTCTGAAGTAGTGGCCTTCCCCAACCCGAACCTGCGCTGGGAACAAACCGGTACAACAAACCTCGGACTGGAACTTTCCTTGTTTGAAAGACGGCTGACTCTGAGCGGTGACGTATGGTTCAAACATACTACCGATGCCTTCTCTTCCATCAATATCTCTACTGTAAACGGAATATCGTCTTACCAGATGAACAACGGTACGATTGACAACAAAGGATACTCGTTCTACATCTCCGGCTATCCGATACGTACCAAAGACTGGTCGCTGTACTTGTCGACAGGCTATTCGTGGGCAGACAACACGGTACGCTCGGGCACTAACGAGAATTTCAGCCTTGACGATTACCTCAGCGGAACGGCAATAGTAAACGGACAAGCAATAGGTACATTCTACTCTTACAAGTACTTGGGGCTGAACCCCAACACCGGTATCCCGATGTTTGAAGATTATCGCGACCGCCGCCATCTGCTTGCCAACAAGAAATTAGCAGACGTTATTCCCCTTGTAATGACCACCAGTGGCAATCGCGACCCGAAACTGACCGGTTCGTTCTACACCACCCTGAAATGGAAGCAACTGTCTGCCAATCTGAGTTTCAACTACCGCATCGGCAGCAAAATACGACTGTTCAATCTCTACGGCCCCATTTCAAAAGGTATCTCTTCGGACAAAAACGTACGCAAAGAGTTCTTAAACCGTTGGATGAAGCCGGGAGATGAAAAACATACCAATATTCCCGTGTTGCTAAGCCCCAGTGACCCGAATTACGAATCAACCATGTCGCACTGGTGTCTTACGGCATCTGCCAAAGTAACCGAAAAGATTCCTGCTTTTGCCGGCAATACTTGGAGTATGTACGATAATTCCGACCTGCGAGTTGTATCGGGCAACTATCTGCAACTAAGCAATCTGGTATTCTCTTACGATTTCCGTCCCGAACAGTTAAAAGAAACCTTCATCAAAGCGTTGCGCATGAGCCTGTCTACCACGAATGTGTTTACCATCGCATCCAAGAAACTGGACGGCCAAGACCCGACGCAAGCCGGTTTCGCCGGAGTAAGTATGTCAACTCGTCCTTCATATACATTTAACATCAACATATCATTTTAAAAACGGATGAATATGAAAAAAATATTATATACAATTACCCTAACACTTGCCACTATCCTGACGGGAACCTCTTGCAGCGACTTCCTCAGTGCCTACTCCCAAACGATGATAGTAGCCAAAACGGTGTACGACCTTGACGAAGTATTATTAGGAGGCGTATACATCAAAAGTAAAGCGATGTCCGAAGGACCTACCATTCACCGGACTGCCGGTTTCCTCAACATACTGGACGATGATGTCAACACCGGAAGCATTGGTGACGAAACCAGCAAAACCTGGGGTACCTGTCTCTCTTCCATATACGGAATTTATGCATGGCAGCTACGCATAGGAAGCAACTTCGACGCTTCTTACTTTCGGAACGATAATGCGACATGGAATGATTTGTATAACCGAATCAATGTGATAAACATCCTTTTAGATGAAATCACACAACTGCCGCACGAAACAGACGACGAACTCTCTGCCTACATAAGAATACACGGCGAAGCCTACTTCCTGCGCGCCCAATTCTATTTCATGCTTGCCAATCTCTACGGCGATGCATATACACCGGCCACCTGCAACACCAAACTCTGCGTACCTCTGAAACTGACTCCTTACGTTGAACACGATAAAAACAAGGACACACAGTTTCACCGGGCTACACTCAAGGAAGTATATGCCCAAATCATCGCCGACCTGCTCCAAGCAAAAGAGTGTCTGACCCGTAGTCCCCAAGCCGACCACCACCGCCTGCACCGTGCATCGATGGAATCTGTAGGACTGTTGCTCAGTCGTGTCTATCTGTATATGCAAGAGTGGGAAAAGGCAGAAAAAGAGGCGGACGAGGTGATGAGAAGCACAGCAGCTACACTGAGTTCCATCCAAGCCTTTACTTCTGACAAGGCCTTCCTGACAGAAGACAATCCGGAGATTCTCTTCTCACAAGGACACAACTCGCTCGTCACCGACCTTGTTTTCATGGCAAGACCGGGTGATTTCTGCGTAACAAAAGAGTTGTATGATATGTATGACGAAAACGACTGCCGCCGCGACTGCTTCTTCGGTAAGCTATTGGCAACCGGCGACAGCATCATTATGAAAAATAAATACGAAAAAGGAAGTATGGTTTCTCATATCTCCGATGTATTCACCCTCCGAATGGCAGAAGCCTATCTGAACAAAGCGGAAGCCTGCGCCATACAAGGGAAAGCAGAGGAAGCCAATCAAACGCTGAACGCCCTTCGCAAACAACGCATCGAAGGGTACACTCCACAAAGCTACACCGGCGAAGAATTGGTAACCCAGATACGCGACGAACGTCGGAAAGAACTCTGCTTTGAGGGGCATCGCTGGTTCGACTTGCGGCGATATGCAGTATGTGAGTCTTATCCTTACTCCAAAGAAATCATCCATGTATATCACGTCTGTGGCAACAAGGGAGTATCTCATACACAGATATTCCGTTTGGAGAAAAACGACAAGGCCTACACGTTTGCCCTGCCGGAATCTGTCATCCAATTCGATAATGTACCGATGGAGGACAACCCCCGCGACAGCAGAGAGCCACTGAAAGCCGACACCGAAGAAGAAACGGAGACACCCGAACAATAACATCAACAGTCTTTCATTAAAAACAGCATAGAATTATGAAATACGTACATATCATATACAGCCTTTTCTTACTGTCTGTCCTGCTAATAGCGTGCGACGACACAGAGATACTGGAAAACAAAATTGATTTTTCCTCTCCATATGTAATTGAAGACAACCCTGACGACCCTATACAGCATCGTCGTTACCTGATTTTTCAGAAATATGGGATTCCCGTGTTTTTCAATGATACTATATCAAAGACATTTATCTACAACGATAACGATGGAAAACCTGTCTACCGTTATGAAACCCTCGACCTGAACTGGAGTTTCTCTTCGCACACTAATCGAGCAATCCAGTACACTGTCGATTATTATACCGACCCGGAACTCCAAATGAAAGGACTGGAGTTTATAGAAGTGTTTCTGGAACAATCTTCCAAGCCGATGCGCCCCTTTTCCATCTTCCTGCCAAGTATGTTAACTATAAAAGACCTAAATAAAAATACAATTGAAAAGCCCGAATTCTGGTTCGGTTTCCGCACACTTGTAATCCCCAAAGTTCCCAATATGTCTATAGAGACAATTCCGTCAATCCTGCTTAGTATGGTAAAAGCTAAAGTGATGGCAAACGCGGATATCATCAGCCAATTCGGCGAAGTTTCCGATAAAAACAAATATTATGGTAAAGAATGGGTAGCAGAATTGGGTTGTAAATGGGGAAGGGAACACCCTGGAACTTACTGGGGCCCCACAGTTCTCTATAAAGAAGGTACGTGTGAAGAATATATAATGTGGGGATTCAAAACAGGAATAAATTCCGTTGAAGATTTTGAAAAAGAACGTACGATTGTATTTCAACAAATAGGTCGGTTCGGATTCATTTGCGGTAATTACAGCAAGAGTCTCGACCACTCAAATTCTCCGGAAAAAGTCGACGAAGATATAGCTTATTACATAGATCAAATGCTCGAAATCGGTAGCGAAGAGTTTCTAAGACGTTATGGAGAATCTCCCTTAGTAGTGAAGAAATACACAATTCTTGCCAATTATATTAATAATGTATTAGGCATCGAATTTTAATACCTGACAAAAGAATTATGATTATGAAAAGAATAATAAATACTAAAATACTCATGTCAATGCTGTCACTTCTATTGGTAAGTGCCTGCAATAATGACGATGCTATTTCGTTCGACACATCCAAAGTCGGACAGGTGGAAGACTTTGTGGACAAACGCGACGGACACGTGTACAGATGTGTACAAATAGGCGACCAGATATGGATGATGGACAATCTTGCCTACCACCTGGACAAAGGTTCTTACGAAGGATGCTTTACTTGGGATGAATTGATTTTTGATTTTAATAAAATAACAATTCCGATTACCAATCAGCAATTCATCAAAGTATATGGCGATTTATTAGACAGCCCCAATCATGACTGGAGTGTAGAACAACCGGATATGGACATCAATAAAATGAGAGGTTATCTCACCAAATTGGAAAATGGTGCAGCAGGATATACACAATCTCTTGTTTTATCAGTAACAAGAAGATACACCGTATTTTTCAACCTATTAAACGAAAAAATATCCGAAGAAAAAGAAAAACTCAAACCGCAATTCATCAAAGAAGCAGCCAAAGCGCATTTAAGGGATGCAGAAGCCGCCAACGGCGAATATTCAAAAGCATACGGACTGCTCTACTCATTGGATGCAGCCAGAAAGGCGGTGCCCGAAGGCTGGAGAATACCTTCGGACAAAGACTGGATGAAGCTGGAAACCACATTGGGTATGCCTGCCTCCGAATTGGAAAAGACAGACGCATGGCGTGGAGACGGCTGCGGAGACTTCATCAAAGTAGGCGGTTCCGCCCTATTCGAAGCCAAAATGGGCGGTTGCAATGCCTGGTCGAGTTCAGGTCACCAATACATTCTTCAGGGAGAATGCGGCTACTTCTGGACCGACGAGGAGTGGACTACCATCCATGTCGGCAATAATACCGATTCGGACGACAACGAAGGTAGCAGCCAGGAAAACGTAAGACAAGGTATCATACGCCAAGTAGCTCTCTATTCGCCGATGATATGGCGCGGCACTACCCGATTGGACGGCAACGGACGCCCGGTGTGCTACAGCGTACGCTGCGTAAAAGATGCAAGATAATTTTAACAAACTATTTTAATATGAAATTAAAAGTATTGACTTTATTAACCGTGTGCTTGCTGGCTTCATGGACAGGATACGCACAAAACCGTCAACGGGAAATGTACGGAGACGAAACCCGTGAAGTGAAAATGAATTATGTACATTCGTTGGAGCAGGCCTGCAAAGATGCTTATCGTCAAAAGAAGCTGATATTCGTCAACTGCCATGCAGACTGGGCGGCTCCCTGCCTGGGTATGAACCAGTTTGTGTTCAGCGACGAGGAGTTTTGCCGCTACATGGACAAAACGTTCGTCAACCTGTTTGTAGATATGTCTTCGCCCGAAGGGAAGGAAATAAGAAAAGAGTATGGCGTAGACGTATTCGCGCAATATCTGATACTCAACTACAAGGGGGAAGTAATACAGCGCATACAAGGAGGAAGCAAGCTGCCGGAGTTTAAAGAAATGGTAAACTTGTCGCTCAACAAGAAAACGTCGCTGGCAGGAACCCGCCTCAAATACGAGAGCGGCAAATACTCCAAGAAAGACCTTTACAACTACTTGAAAGCGCTTCGAGTGGCAGGGTCCGACTCGCTATTCAAATCGCTTGCTAAAGAATATATGGCAATGATGGAGGAAAAGGAATATGCACAACCGGAAAACTGGATATTCGCCCATCTCCACAAAAATCGCCAGGGCGCCTACTACCGGTATATGGTTGCCAACAAACCGTTGTTCATAAAGAACGTGGGCGAGAAACAGGTCAACGGCTATCTTACCTCTTTGTTCAGTTCGGAGATATTGAGCTACGCCACCGGCAGCACCGAATACGATGCGGAAGCACTCAACCGCCTGCACGGCGAAATGCGCGAAGCGGCATTGCCCGACACCTGTGCTTGTGAGATTCTTTACAACGTAGCCCTGCTGCGCGGTGAAAGAAAAATGCACGACCTTCTGCAATATCTGAACGAAAACGGCAAATACCTGGACAACCACCGGGGAATACGTTCGCTCGTTGAACTGAACCTCCCCCAGCCGGGCATGAAGGATGCAGAAAAGCAAGAACTTATCAGCTATTTGCAACGTGCATCGGAACGGGAGAAAGGAACGACTTCACGACGTCTGAAGGAGTTGATTGAGCAACTCGAAAAGAATACCTCGCAAGGTATCGACTTCCAGCACGCTCCTTTCGCCAGCCTATTGACAAAGGCCAAAGAAGAAAAGAAACTGATATTTGTAGATTGCTACACTTCCTGGTGTGGTCCTTGCCGCATGATGGCGAACAATGTATTTACCCGTCCGGAAATAGGCGACTATTTCAACGCTCACTTCATCAATGTCAAAATCGACATGGAGAAAGGCGAAGGTAGAGACCTGGCTAAAAAATACGAGGTGCGTGCCTTCCCCACCCTGCTGATGATAGACCACGAAGGCAACATCGTAGAACGAATGGTAGGCGCTCAAAGTACGGAGAAATTACTGGAATGGGCAAAGTCTGTAAAACACAATGACTAATCTTTCTGTATCTGTGGGTGGTATGTCAAAACTCACTACCCACAGATACAGAAACACTATCGGTTGAACAACTCAAACGTGAGCTTACAGCCTATTCTTCCGAATTTCCAGTTTTCGCTGCTCACAAAAACTCCCACATCGAAAACATGCGTACCGATGCCATATCCGACTTCCATATAAGGCTGAAGATGCGGCATACAAAGCGCACTGACATATATACGCTCATTTTGCACATAACGGGTATACTTCATCAGATGCCGGAGAATAAGGAACGGAGCTTCGTAGGTGAAATGCCCCCGCACATAACGGCGGGAGGAGTTATACCAACGTGAGTCAAGCACCTGAAATACTCCGCCGATTTCATCATTCCAGCCTACGGGAAGATTATGACGGGAGAAATTGGCAAAGTCCACAAAATACAACTCATCCTGGTTAGTGAATGCTCCGAATCCGAAACGATAATAAATATTACGCATCAATCCCATCCGGATTTGATGCTGAAGGTCAAACTCTATTCTTTCATATTCGCCCGTACTTTTAAATACTCCTTTTATTCCCCGTTCATAATCGACCGAGAAGGTTGGATAGATGGAACGCAGGTTAATCTTTCGCTTTCCATTCATATAATAATAGAGTCCCGGTGTCCATTCCACTCGGATACGGGGGGCGAAACTGATATAAGTGTTCTTGAATTTATCCATAAATTCCGGAGGCGGCATCGGATAATCACCGGTTATCACAAAACGGGAAGGCTCTACGGCGGTTCTTCTATGGGCAGAGAAACCCAGCCCGACATCCAGTCCATTAACCACCTCAACTGTATGGCGGAGATTAAAATACAAGTCCTTGAAATAATCAAGGTGAATTAAATTGAAATCAAAGATGCTGTCCGGCATAGCTTTCAGTTCATCCAGCACCTTACTACTATAAATGCGGTTACCATTCCCCACATTCAACCGGAAGAATCCCCGTTTCTGCGGCCAGTATTCAAAGTCGGCATTCAACGACCAATAGAACTCCTTACGTGTAAAGTTATATCCGAGCTTAGGTACAATACGAAGCACTTTATCCCCTCTGAAAAGACGGTTATAGCGGAAATCCTGCCGATAAGACAAACCGTTACTTCCGCTATAACTGAATAAAAGCGGGTTTATAAAGGGAGAGAACCGTACGCTTCCGATATTAGACAAATTGAATTTATAATCTTCCATCATCAAATCACCGATTGTTCCCCAAAAGGTCTGACTCTTGGATGGCTTTTGTATGGTAGCCGTGTCACGTCTAAGCGCATAGTCGGAATATAGTTTCTTCTCATTCTCATTCAAAGGAATCGGGCGCAAGATAGCAAAGGTAGAGGCATCCGTCTTATAGGCATTCGTATCGCACTGCAAGGAGAAAGATTCCGAAAGATTATATTTCCTCTTTTCTTTCTTACGCACCTTTATTTCTTTCAACTCGATGGATTTATAGTCTAAAGACGCGGTATAATTACCATCCACCTCATTTCCGAGAAATTTAAAAAGAGCCTCTACGTCATAACGTACCGGCAAGAATTCGTTTTTCTTGCCGACATCTCCCATTTTTATCCGGCAGGTAAACGTTATCAATTCCGACCTTCCGGAAAAACGAATCTCACGCACACTCCAGACATTGCTGCTAACTACCATATATCCACCTACCAACTGATCGCTCTTGGTACGGGGAATAAAGCGGACCCGATAATTCAGATTATTAGGATCTCCCATCACGCTGTCTATCCGGTATTTATAATATTTCTGTCCGTTTTTAGCCAGCGGCGACAACAAGCGTTCATCGTTCAGCAAAGAAGAAGAGTAGATATTTACGTTAAAGTATTCGAGCAAACCCGGTAATCCCCTGTTTCCCCTCACTGTTCCTTGGGAGGCTTTCACTTTCTGGTCATAAATATTGGGAGCCGTATAATGGAGGTCACTGTATGTTTCAAGCAGATATTCGCGAACTCCTTTTTGCAAACGAAACATAGAAGGCACATAACGGAGAATAAAATTCTTTTTCTGAATATCCATCCTACCTTTTATATATAGGTTCGCGCGATAGTCACTGACTATTGTTTCATACAAAGGCGCAAAAGTCATCACACGCTCAATGATGGAATCGACGGAGATCTCCTGACGAGTATAAGGATTCATTATATAATTATTGGCTGCCCCCTTTGGAATAAAAGAGAACAGACACAATATGCATCCTATCAATATTTTATCTCTCAATTATCGTATCTCCTCCATTAACGCAGGCAAATATAAAAAAGAATATCGAAAAGCAATGGGATTAAGCTACTAAAATTTATATTTCACCGTTCAACTAAGAACGGTTCAGTCATGAATACATCAGTTGAGAATTCCGCCCCTACTAGAGAAGCTTTTGTAATTCTCCCATAAAAGTTTTTTTTCATTTTTGCCCTCATGCCCTCATATTTCCTCTCAATCCCTTTATTCATGGTGTTTTCCGCTGTTAGGGCAAGTATGATAGCAGAGTGAGGGCAAACGTTTGCTCTCACGCTCCGATCATTCAGTTCATTTAGTCAGTGCCTATATTTTCTTATGAAAGTAAGTAAAAAAGAGATAAACTAGTTCCGATTGTCCCACATATTGTGGGAAAGTATTCCCTCATATTATGGGAATTTATTCCCAACTAATAGGGAATCTTTTCCCAATTAACAGGGAATACTTTCCCACAATATATGGGACAAAGAGAACCTGTACTTCTCAGGTAATGATTGACTAGTTGTTTCTTTATTCTTGTTACTGAAGTTTCGCAAGTGCTCTGCATAGCTTCTCCTCCTTCTGAAAGGTTGCTCTCCCCCGATAACGGGGGAGTCGGAGGGGAAATCCCAAAATACACATAGAGGGATAGCTGGGTTAGTTGGAGAATCAGCAGAGGGGGTATCTTCAAAAAAAATACATCAATTTCTTAAAATACCCCCTTCAAAATAGGGGTACTTTCAGAAAAAACATATAATTTTGCGCCATCAACCGATAAAAATTAGACCATTTATGTCAAAAATGCGTTTTTATGCCTTACAAGAGCTTTCCAACCGGAAACCTCTGGAAGTAACTGCTCCTTCCAACAAACTCTCTGATTATTATGGTAGCCACGTGTTCGACCGCAAGAAGATGCAAGAGTATCTTCCTAAAGAAGCCTATAAAGCTGTAACCGATGCTATCGAAAAAGGGACACCTATCAGCCGCGAAATAGCAGACTTGATTGCTAACGGCATGAAAAGTTGGGCCAAGTCGCTCAACGTCACTCACTACACACACTGGTTCCAGCCTCTGACAGACGGAACAGCCGAGAAACATGACGGTTTTATCGAATTCGGCGAAGACGGCGGAGTAATCGAACGCTTCTCCGGAAAACTGCTGATCCAGCAAGAGCCGGATGCCTCTTCTTTCCCTAACGGCGGTATCCGCAACACGTTCGAAGCACGAGGATATACAGCCTGGGATGTTTCTTCACCAGCATTCGTAGTAGATACTACTCTTTGTATCCCCACTATCTTCATTTCTTACACGGGTGAAGCGCTGGATTACAAAACTCCCTTATTGAAAGCACTTGCCGCTGTAGATAAAGCAGCAACGGAAGTCTGCCAACTATTCGACAAGAACATCACCCGCGTATATACCAATTTAGGATGGGAACAGGAATATTTTCTAGTCGACTCTTCCTTATATAATGCACGCCCCGACCTCTGCCTGACAGGACGGACACTGATGGGACACTCTTCTGCCAAAGACCAACAATTGGAAGACCACTATTTCGGCTCCATCCCTCCACGTGTCACCGCATTTATGAAAGAACTCGAAATTGAGTGTCACAAACTGGGAATTCCCGCCAAAACCCGTCATAACGAAGTAGCCCCCAACCAATTTGAGTTGGCCCCTATCTTCGAAAACTGCAACCTGGCGAACGACCACAACCAGCTTGTCATGGATTTGATGAAACGTATCGCAAGGAAACATCACTTCAATGTACTCCTGCACGAGAAACCATACAGCGGAGTAAACGGTTCGGGCAAGCACAACAACTGGTCGCTCTGCACCGACACCGGCATCAACCTGTTCGCGCCCGGAAAGAATCCGAAAGGAAATATGCTATTCCTTACTTTCCTGGTAAACGTCTTAATGATGGTTTATAAAAACCAGGATTTACTGCGTGCCTCCATCATGAGCGCCAGCAACAGCTACCGTTTGGGAGCCAACGAAGCTCCTCCCGCCATTCTTTCCTGTTTCCTGGGCTCACAACTCTCGTCCACTCTCGACGAAATTGTCCGCCAGGTAGGTAACGAGAAAATGACACCGGAAGCAAAAACCACCCTGAAGTTAGGTATCGGACGTATCCCCGAAATCCTGCTGGATACTACCGACCGTAACCGCACCTCTCCTTTCGCATTCACCGGAAACCGTTTCGAATTCCGTGCCGCAGGTTCTTCTTCCAACTGTGCCGCTTCTATGATTGCAATCAATGCTGCCATGGCAAACCAGTTGAACGAATTCCGCGCATCGGTAGAAAAGCTGATGGAAGAAGGAGTAGGCAAAGACGAAGCCATCTTCCGCTTGCTGAAAGAAACGATTATCGCCTCCGAACCGATTCGCTTTGAAGGCGACGGTTACTCAGAACAGTGGAAACAGGAAGCCGCACGCCGCGGACTGACTAACATCTGCCACGTACCGGAAGCCCTGATGCACTACGTTGACAACCAATCCAAAGCTGTACTTATCGGTGAACGTATCTTCAACGAGACAGAGTTGAACAGCCGCCTGGAAGTGGAACTGGAAAAGTATACCATGAAGGTGCAAATCGAAGGCCGTGTATTGGGCGACCTCGCCATTAACCACATCGTGCCGACTGCCGTTGCCTATCAGAACCGGTTGCTCGAAAATCTTCGCGGACTGAAAGAAATATTCCCTGCCGAAGAATACGAAGTGCTGAGTGCCGACCGCAAAGAACTGATTCGTGAGATTTCACACCGGGTGACTTCCATCAAAGTACTGGTTCGCGAAATGACCGAAGCACGAAAAGTTGCCAACCATCTGGAGAACTATAAGGAAAGAGCGTTTGCCTACGAAGAAAAAGTACGTCCATACCTCGATCAAATCCGCGACCACATCGATCATCTGGAGATGGAAGTGGACGACGAAATATGGCCGTTACCCAAATACAGGGAACTGTTATTTACCAAATAAAATGTCTTCAAGATTGCACGAAAGCTCCCACTTTTGTGCAATCTTTTTATAGATTCGTTCATTTTCTCATTTTTTCTTTTTACTTTTGTGCTGTATAACACAGTTTTATAGCACTCATGGTAAAAATGAATATGTCAGACATCGATATTTCGGAGCCGTTATCCGATATGTTAGCTCCTTTAAATAACGAACAAAAGGAGTTTCTGATGAACAACTATACGATACAGACCTACAAAAAAAATGAAACTATCTACTGCGAAGGAGAAACACCTTCTCATCTGATGTGCCTTATCAGTGGGAAAGTAAAAATCTTCAAAGATGGTGTGGGAGGTAGAAGTCAGATTATCCGCATGATTAAACCACGCGAATACTTTGCCTACCGTGCTTATTTTGCCAAACAAGATTTTGTAACTGCCGCAGCAGCTTTCGAACCCTCTGTTGTTTGTCTGATTCCCATGAATGCTATCTTAACTTTAATTGCCCAGAACAATGACCTCGCCATGTTTTTTATCCGCCAGTTGTCTATTGATCTCGGCATCTCGGACGAACGCACCGTCAATCTGACACAAAAGCATATCCGCGGACGCCTGGCCGAATCTCTCATCTTCCTGAAAGAAAGCTACGGCTTGGAAGAAGACGGATCTACCTTGAGCATTTATCTTTCACGCGAAGATTTAGCAAACCTCTCTAATATGACTACTTCGAATGCTATCCGCACGCTGTCTCAGTTTGCTACGGAACGCCTGATTACAATCGACGGAAGAAAGATCAAAATCATCGAAGAAGAAAAACTGAAGAAAATAAGTAAGATCGGATAATACAGTATCCCAGTTAAAAGGATAAACATTATTTTTAAATTTCGGAGCCTTTCAAGTTCCGTTTTTTTGTTTCCATATAATTGGAACTTATCATTTACCCCCAGTTGCCAAAAGACAAAAGAAAATCGCCTGAACTTTACCCAGGTTTACGGATTCTAACGTATTCTTAGGTAAAATTTAAGCGATTCTTTCTAAAAGGCTCTTAGTCAGCCTTTGTATTTGATAATAACCGGAAGAAGTTATCGGATAATTTCTTATCTTAGATAATTCCTTTTGCAGAAAGATAACGTTCGGCTTCGATAGCAGCCTTGCAACCACTACCTGCTGCTGTAATAGCCTGACGATAATGCGGGTCAGCTACATCTCCGGCAGCAAACACTCCGGGAACTTTCGTACGCGGACTACCACCGTCTGTAATAATATAACCAACTTCATCAGTATCCAAATAATCCTTGAATATATCTGAATTCGGTTTATGGCCAATAGCCAGGAAGAAACCGTCAATAGGCAAACTGTAGCGTTCTTCATCCGGTTCACCCAAACGTTTCACAAGATTTACTCCTTCTACACCATTGTCACCGTACAGACCGACAGCATTATGTTCGAAAAGCACTTCTATCTTCTCATGATTCATCACACGTTCCTGCATAATCTTCGACGCACGCAGGAAAGGCTTGCGGACAATCAGATATACTTTTGACGCAAGTCCCGCAAGATAAACCGCCTCTTCACAGGCTGTATCACCGCCACCAACAACGGCAACCACTTTCTTACGATAAAAGAAACCGTCACAAGTGGCACAAGCACTGACACCCATTCCAGCATACTTCTTTTCATCTTCCAGTCCCAGATACTTAGCTGTCGCCCCCGTAGAAATTATCAATGTTTCCGTTTCGATTTCTTTTTCTCCGTCAATCGTTATTTTATAAGGAGCCTTGCTCAAATCTGCCGCAGTAGCAATGCCAAAACGAACATCTGTCCCGAAACGGCTTGCCTGCGCACGCAAGTCTTCCATCAACTGCGGACCACTGACACCTTCAGGATAACCGGGGAAATTTTCAACATCCGTAGTCGTAGTTAACTGTCCACCGGGCTGCAATCCTTCATAAAGCACCGGACACAAATTTGCACGTCCTGCATAAATCGCTGCCGTGTATCCGGCAGGTCCTGAACCAATAATCAGGCACTTCACTTTTTCTATTTCTGCCATTTTATTATACTTTTATTATTTTGTTATTCAAGAAAAACACTTTATCTCAAATCAATAATCTCTGCACTCGGATATTGCTTTCTGTTAAAAACAAAAATGCCATCCGCATAATCCTGCCCTGTCTGATAATTCATAATGGTTATTTCATTACGCGTCTGTTGCCCACGTTGTTGAAGCAGAATATACAGAGGTTCGTAAGCATCCTTCGTTACATAAAGAGTAATGCGTTCCAATTCCTGTTTCTTATCCTTAGCCGTCAAAACTACCTCCCAAACAGTTTTTCCACAAAATACTTTCACTGCTCCCAGTTTGTAAGAGAATCCTTTTTGGTATATATAAAGAAACGTATACGGATTAATCTGCTGCAACTCTTCCTGAGTCGGATTGCTGACATTCACTTCATCATTCTTCGCCACATAACTCCACTGCGTCTTCCCGTCAAACCAAGTGACCAGATCAGAGGTTTTCAATACGAATTTCTCACCCTTCAACTGAATAGTTCCGCTCTCCGCCCCTTCTGCAAGTCCGTTTGTCACCGCCTTTATAATGAAATCAGCCTTCACGCCGCCTGCTTTACGAAATGCCTCAGCCGTCTTATCAAGAACAACTTTAGCCTGCGACTGCTGTTGTTGAGCAATCACAGGCAATGACAGTAAAGCTATTAAAACACTAAAAATATATTTTCTCATTTGATAAATAAACAATTGATTACTGCAAATTGTTCAAACGCATTTCAAGGTCGTTATCATCTATACAAAGCACGTCACGCGCTTTACTTCCCTGCGTGGGTCCAACGATTCCCGCTTTTTCAAGTTGATCCATGATACGGCCGGCACGATTATAACCGATAGCAAATTTACGCTGAATCAACGAAGTCGAACCTTGCTGATGAATAACGACCAACCGGGCAGCATCTTCAAACAACGGATCGCGATGTCCCATATCAATATCCCCTACTTCACTATTACTATCTTCACTCACATATTCGGGCAAGAAGAACGGAGTAGGATAACTTTGCTGACGGGCAATGAATTTTGTAATTTCTTCTACTTCCGGCGTATCGATAAAGGCACACTGCACACGCACCGGATCAGCTCCCTGCAAGAAGAGCATATCTCCCTTTCCAATCAAACGGTTTGCTCCCGGACGGTCAAGAATAGTACGAGAGTCCATCATAGCAGATACACGGAAAGCGATACGAGCCGGAAAGTTAGCCTTAATCGTACCTGTAATAATATTAGTAGTCGGACGCTGCGTAGCGATAATCATATGAATACCGACAGCACGCGCCAGTTGGGCGATACGGGCAATCGGGAGTTCCACTTCCTTACCAGCCGTCATAATCAAGTCACCAAACTCATCAATAACGACTACGATATACGGCATAAATTTATGTCCCTTCTCCGGATTCAGGCGACGGTTGACAAACTTTTCATTATATTCTTTAACGTTACGCACATGCGCCATTTTCAACAAATCATAGCGTGTATCCATTTCCACGCAAACAGAATTCAAGGTTTGCACAACCTTCGTTACGTCTGTAATAATCGGTTCACCACCATCGGGAAGCTTGGCAAGGAAATGATTTTCAATAACCGAATAGATACTGAATTCCACTTTTTTCGGATCGACCAAAACAAATTTCAGTTCGGCCGGATGTTTCTTATATAACAAGGATGTAATAATCGCATTCAATCCGACAGACTTACCCTGCCCGGTTGCACCTGCCACCAACACGTGCGGCATCTTGCAAAGGTCGAACATAAAGACTTCATTCGTAATAGTCTTACCAAGCACAATAGGCAGGTCAAATTTGGACTCTTGGAATTTCTTGCTGCCAATAACGCTTTGCCCGGAAACAATCTTCGGATTCTTGTTCGGCACCTCAATACCAATAGTTCCTTTACCCGGTATCGGAGCGATAATACGGATACCGTCAGCAGAAAGACTCAACGCAATATCATCTTCCAATCCGCGAATCTTGGAAATACGTACTCCTTGCTCAGGAGTGATTTCATAGAGAGTGACCGTGGGCCCTACCGTTGCCTTAATCGTACTAATCTCAATACCGAAACTGCGCAACGTATTGATGATACGGTCTTTATTCGCATTCTGCTCATCCATATCAATCGTCGGGTCGTCATTCTCGAAATGTTTCATCAAGTCGATAGTAGGAAAACGGTAGTTCTCCAAATCCTTGGTCGGATTGTAAGGTTCCACTTCCGGGCCCTGATACTCTTCTTCCGAAGCAGCAGATTCCACTTCAAATCCAGGTTCTTCATCCTCAGCAGTTTCCTTCGGGAGTGATACAACAGAATTAGAAGCAGCCGGTTCAAACACCATAGTAACCCCTTCGCTTTCTTCAGATAAAGAGGAGGATTCTTCCGTTTCCTGCTGATTCACCGGAAAGTCTTCCTCTTCTTCATGCTCTTCAGATTGTATATCCATCACAGGCGCAGGCGGCGTCTGCTTATAAGTCCGTTTCAACTCAAATTCCACTTCTTGCGGCTGAGAGGTTGCAAATTCCGGTTCACCACCTACTGCCGGAGCCGCCTCCACTTCTTCTCTCTTCTTACGTTTCAAGAAACTCAATGCGAAAAGTTTACGCAACCAAACAACTGTACGCGCACTGATATATATAAAGAAACAGATAGCCGTTATCAACAGAATCATCCATACTCCGGGCACACCCACTTGGGAAACCAACCAACGGCTGACATTATATCCGTGCATACCGCCTAAATAAATAAAAGAATCCTGATAATGGTCCATAAAGGTAAATCCGAAGAATATGGAGAACCAGATCAACAGCAACGTACATCCGATAAACCATTTCCATAGCCGGACAATACGCACACGCATCAGTTTCAATCCCGCCACAGCCAAAAAGACAAGGATAAAGAAGGAAGAGATACCAAAACAGTCATTAATCAGATAACTCGCCAACTGTGCTCCGCGCGAACCGGCATAGTTCTTCACATGATTGTCAACAACCGACAGGTCGGCCGGATTTCCACTGTCAAGAATACTCTGATCTGCTGCTCCCGTGAAAAAGAACGAGGAAAAAGCTAACAGCAAGTAAACGGAAAAGATGACCAACATCAATCCGATGACAAAATGGACAGTTTCATTCTTCAATATTGCAACGATTTTACTTGGGGAAGAGGGAGTACGATCCGTCTCCTTATCTAATTTCTTCTTTGCCATGACTTTTTATTCTTTTTATAAAATTGGAATCATATTCTAAGCCGCAAAAATAATAAAAAAATAACGAGCACTACGCTCATTCAATCCTTTTTCTTACCTTTGCGTTTCAAATCAATACTGATTATGGAAAAAGAAAGTCAAACGATATTTGATAAGAATGTAATTGAGTTCGTAACGGTAGCCGCTGAATTTTGCGCATTTCTCGAACGTGCCGAACGCATGAAGCGTAGCGACTTCGTTGATACATCCCTGAAAATACTTCCCCTGCTCTATCTCAAAGCATCTATGCTCCCGGAGTGCGAGACTATCGGGGATGAGGTACTCGAAACGTATGTGACAGAGGAAATCTACGAAATCCTGCGTATCAATCTTGCAGAATTGATGGGCGACAAGGATGATTATCTAGACGTATTCGTACAGGATATGGTTTATAGCGACCAACCCATCAAAAAATCCATCTCGGAAGATTTGACAGATATCTATCAGGATATCAGAGATTTTATCTTCGTTTTCCAACTGGGACTGAATGAAACGATGAACGACTCATTGGCACTCTGCCAGGAGAATTTCGGAATGTTGTGGGGACAGAAGCTGGTAAACACGCTGCGTGCACTCCACGACGTGAAATACAACCAACAAGAAGAGGACGGTTGCCATTGCCACGATGACGATTACCATTATCACGAAGACGGCTGCCATTGCCACCACGATGAATAAATTAGAAATGATTGTAAGAAGAACCATAGATAAAGATGAATTAAAGGAGCTCCCGAAAACTATTTTTCCGGGACGAATCCATGTTATCCAATCGGAAGCGGAAACGAAAAAGGCGGTAGCCTACCTGCAATCCAGAACTGTGATAGGTATCGATAGCGAAACGCGCCCTTCCTTCACGAAAGGACAGTCGCACAAAGTAGCACTCCTTCAGGTTTCTTCCGAAGAATGTTGTTTTTTGTTTCGTCTTAATATGACAGGATTAACCCAACCATTAGTTGACTTGTTGGAAAATCCAGGCGTGATTAAAGTCGGCCTTTCACTAAAAGATGATTTTATGATGCTGCATAAACGTGCACCTTTCACCCAGCAAAGTTGCATCGAACTGCAAGATTATGTACGCCAGTTCGGCATCCAAGACAAAAGCCTGCAAAAGATTTACGCAATCCTGTTTAAAGAAAAGATTTCCAAATCACAACGCCTGTCCAACTGGGAGGCCGATGTACTGAGTGACGGACAAAAGCAATATGCCGCCACCGATGCCTGGGCTTGTCTCAACATCTATAACCTGCTACAAGAACTGAAGCAAACGGGCAATTATGAAATAGCCCCCGAAGAAAAGAAAGAAGAACATTTAATCGAATCAGATAAATAGAACATCATGCATAAAGTCTACCTCAAACCCGGCAAAGAAGAGTCTCTCAAAAGATTTCACCCCTGGATTTTCTCCGGTGCAATCTCCCGTTTCGACGGAGAACCCGAAGAAGGTGAAGTTGTGGAAGTATATACCTCAAAAAAAGAATTTATCGCTGAAGGACATTTCCAAATCGGAAGTATCGCCGTACGCGTACTTTCTTTCCGCCAGGAACCTATCGACCACGAGTTCTGGAAACGTAAGTTGGAAATTGCATACAACATGCGTCGCAGCATCGGTATCGCCACGAATCCAACAAACAATACCTATCGTCTCGTACACGGTGAAGGCGACAACCTTCCCGGGTTGGTTATCGACGTTTACGCCAAGACCGCTGTCATGCAGGCACATTCGGCAGGAATGCATGTAGACCGCATAGCAATCGCTGAAGCTTTATCAGAAGTAATGGGAGATAAAATAGAGAACATTTATTATAAATCAGAGACAACACTCCCTTTCAAAGCCGACCTTTTCCCTGAAAACGGTTTCCTAAAAGGCGGAAGCAGTGATAATATCGCGCAAGAATACGGATTGAAGTTCCATGTGGACTGGTTGAAAGGCCAGAAAACAGGATTCTTCGTAGACCAGCGTGAAAACCGTTCTTTACTAGAACGCTACGCCAAAGACCGTTCGGTACTGAATATGTTCTGCTACACCGGCGGGTTCTCATTCTACGCCATGCGCGGCGGCGCAACGCTCGTCCATTCTGTCGACAGTTCTGCCAAAGCCATCGATTTAACAAATAAGAATGTAGAGTTGAACTTCCCCGGTGATCCTCGCCACGAGGCTTTTGCCGAAGACGCATTCAAATATCTCGACCGCATAGGCGACCAGTATGATTTAATCATTCTCGACCCGCCCGCATTTGCCAAACACAAAGATGCCCTGCGGAATGCTTTGCAAGGTTATCGCAAACTGAATGCCAAAGCATTCGAGAAAATCAAACCGGGCGGCATCCTGTTTACTTTCTCCTGTTCACAGGTAGTGACCAAGGATAATTTCCGCACTGCCGTGTTTACCGCAGCCGCCATGTCGGGACGCAGTGTGCGCATCCTGCACCAACTAACCCAGCCTGCCGACCATCCGGTAAATATCTACCATCCTGAAGGAGAATACCTGAAAGGTCTGGTACTCTATGTAGAGTAAAAAAGAGGACAGTAACAGAAAAAAGGAAGCTTCAAAGTTAATTAGAGTTAACAAACAGAAGATTTATAGCAAAACATTATGTTGTATAACATAAAACCCCTTATCTTTGCACTGTGTTTTTCATGGTATTAGATTTAAGGTTAACAAAGATTGGCTGTCTGGGATAGATAGCCTTCTTTTTTTTATACCCCCTCCATTTACTTTTTCGAAAGCAAATCTCCCCCTTTTTTCCACATTTATGCCTTTTTTATCGCCTTTTTATCCAATATCTAGTCTACCTATTCAATGAAAATATTATATTTGCATCTATTATCAACAAAAGAGAAACACAAATTAAAAAAGTCATGAGTATAAAAGTTCGTTTGATTATTATGAACTTCCTGCAATTCTTTGTCTGGGGGTCATGGTTAATATCACTAGGTGGTTACATGGGTAGAGAACTCCACTTCGAAGGTGGACAGATCGGAGCTATTTTCGCCACTATGGGTATCGCTTCTTTAGTAATGCCTGGTATTATCGGTATTATTGCCGATAAATGGTTTAATGCGGAACGTTTATACGGACTTTGCCATATTGCAGGAGCAGCCTGCCTCTTCTATGCCTCTACAGCAACGAGTTATGACCAGATGTATTGGGCAATGTTACTTAACCTCTTAGTATATATGCCGACTTTATCATTGGCCAATACTGTATCATACAATTCTCTGGAACAATATAAGTGCGACCTCATTAAAGACTTCCCCCCTATTCGTGTATGGGGAACAATCGGCTTTATCTGTGCCATGTGGGCGGTAGACCTTACCGGATTCAAAAATTCGAGTGCACAGCTTTATGTAGGTGCCGCATCTGCATTGTTGCTCGGACTCTATTCTTTCACTTTGCCAGCTTGCCTCCCCACTAAATCGGAAAACAAATCTTTGCTTTCCGCTTTCGGACTGGATGCACTGGTATTATTCAAAAAAAAGAAAATGGCAATTTTCTTCCTTTTCTCTATGCTTTTGGGAGCAGCCTTACAGATTACCAACACATACGGCGACCTGTTTTTGGGTAGTTTTGCCAGCATTCCCGAATTTGCAGAATCCTTTGGAGTGAAACATTCGGTTATTCTGTTATCCATATCCCAAATGTCCGAGACACTGTTCATTCTCGCCATACCTTTCTTCCTGAGACATTTCGGCATCAAGCAAGTAATGCTTATCAGTATGTTTGCATGGGTATTCCGTTTTGGTTTGTTCGGCTTCGGAGATCCGGGCAACGGGCTGTGGATGCTTATCCTTTCCATGATCGTTTACGGAATGGCTTTTGATTTCTTCAACATTTCCGGTTCGTTGTTTGTTGAACAGGAAACCAGTTCTTCCATCCGTGCCAGTGCACAGGGATTATTTTTTATGATGACCAACGGACTGGGAGCAATCATCGGCGGATATGCCAGCGGCGCCGTAGTGGATGCATTCTCTGTATATACCGACGGTAAACTGGTAAGTCGCGAATGGACAGACATCTGGCTGATATTTGCAGCTTATGCACTCGTCATCGGTATTTTGTTTGCCTTAGTATTCAAGTACAAGCACCAGCGAGAGAGTCAAACAAATTAAGCAAGAAAAACAATGGACAAAAAGATAGAATTACAAGTTATAAATATCACAAACAGCCAGGCGCAGGTAGGTGCATTCGCTATGCTACTAGGCGAGGTAGACGGTGAACGGCAACTACCAATCATCATCGGTCCGGCAGAAGCCCAGGCTACAGCTTTGTATCTGAAAGGAATCAAGATGCCCCGTCCGTTAACACATGATTTATTCATTACCGCTCTCACAGTGTTGGGTGCCAGTCTGATACGTGTATTAATCTACAAAGCTAAAGATGGTATTTTCTACTCCTATGTTTATCTTAAAAGAGACGAGGAAATAATACGTATCGACGCACGCACTTCGGATGCAATAGCCTTGGCAGTGCGTGCCGACTATCACTGTCCGATTCTGATTTATGAATCCATCCTTGAACAGGAATGTCTGCATATATCCGAAGAAAAAAGAGTTGGTTCCGAAGAATCGGATACAGACGAAGGCTCCGAAGAAGAACATCGGTCATCTGCTCCTACGCCTTTCTCTCTCGAAGAGACATTACAACAGGCTATCAAAGATGAGAATTACGAACTGGCGGCACAGATACGGGACCAAATCAATTCAAGAAATAAAAATCAGTAACTACTATTATGCACGTATTTTATACTCCTGATATACAAAAAAGTAATGAGCTTCCAGAAGAGGAAGCACAGCATTGCACCCGTGTTCTGCGGTTAAGTATCGGAGATGAGATCACCCTTACCGATGGCAAGGGTCACTTCTACAAAGCGGAAATCACGGCTGCGACCAACAAACGTTGCCAGGTAGCCGTTAAAGAGACAGTCTTTCAGGAACCGCTATGGCCTTGCCATTTACACATTGCCATGGCACCGACCAAGAACATGGACCGCAACGAATGGTTTGCAGAGAAAGCTACTGAAATAGGTTTTGATGAGTTGACTTTTCTCAACTGCCGTTTCTCTGAACGTAAAGTCATCAAGACCGAACGAATCGAAAAAATCCTCGTTTCAGCAATCAAGCAGTCACTCAAAGCCCGTCTGCCCAAACTGAATGAAATGACAGATTTCAATAAGTTCATTGTCCAGGAATTCAAAGGACAGAAGTTCATCGCCCACTGTTATGAAGGTGAAAAACCTTTATTAAAGAATGTCCTGAAACCTGGAGAAGACGCACTTGTACTGATAGGGCCCGAAGGAGATTTCAGTGAAGAAGAAGTGAAAAAAGCCATTGAGCAGGGATTTGTCCCCATCAGTCTCGGCAAATCACGGCTTCGTACAGAAACAGCGGCACTGGTAGCTTGCCACACGCTAAACCTGCTAAATCAATAACCATAGCAACCGTCCGAACCATGATTATACAACTTTTTTTTTAAAATAACATAAGTATGGCAAAGAAAATGATTTCACGACTATCGGTACTGACGGTACTGATTGTTTTTCTGACAGCATGTTCCAAGACATCAGAGTACACTAATGTGATACCGGCTGATGCTTCGGTAGTCGCTTCTATCAACCTTAAATCCCTTGCCAGTAAAGCAGGATTGAATGACAAGGAGAATGAAACTGCCAAACAAAAAGTATTGGAAGCACTGAAAAGCGGAATGAACGCCGCTACTTTCCAGCAATTGGAAAAAGTCATGAAGAATCCCAGCGAATCGGGTATTGATATAGAATCCCCATTCTATGTATTTTCTTCATCTTCTTTCCCATATCCAGCCATCGTAGGTAAAGTGAGCAATGAAGATAACCTGCACACTTCATTAGACGTGATGACTAAAGAACAAATCTGTCAGCCGGTCAGCGAAGCAGACGGATACAGTTTCACCACCATGAATGGTATCCTGCTTGCTTTCAATAACTCTACTGTAATGATCGTCACCGTAAACGGTACTTCCCAAACAGACAAAGCAAAAAAAGGTATCACCGACTTGATGAAACAAACAGCAGACAACAGTATCGTGAAATGCGGTGCTTTCCAGAAAATGGAACAACAAAAGAGTGATGTCAACTTCTTCGCTTCTATGAAAACTATCCCGGCAACCTACCGCAATCAAGCAAGTATGGGGCTGCCCGCTGAAGTAAAACCGGAAGACATTACCCTTGTAGGCGGACTGAATTTTGAGAAAGGAAAGATTGCTCTCAAATCAGAAAACTATACAGAAAATGATGCTGTTAAGGCATTGTTGAAAAAGCAAATGGAATCGTTTGGAAAAGCAAACAACACTTTCGTTAAATACTTCCCGTCTTCCACACTGATGTTCTTCAATGTAGGTGTGAAAGGAGAAGGGCTTTACAACTTGTTGAGCGAGAATAAGGAATTCCGAAACACAATATCCATCGCTAAGGCTGACGAAGTGAAAGAACTGTTCGGCTCGTTTAACGGTGATATTTCTGCGGGATTGATTAACGTTACCAGGAACATCGCTCCAACATTCATGCTATACGCAGACGTAAAGAACGGAAACGCACTCGAAGCTCTTTACAAGAACAAACAATCACTAGGCTTGAAAAGAGGGGAAGATATCATTCAACTTGGCAAGGATGAATATGTCTACAAAACAAAAGGCATGAATATATTCTTCGGTATGAAGGATAAACAAATGTATGCTACCAATGATGAATTACTCTACAAGAACGTGGGCAAAGCTGCCGACAAATCAATAAAAGATGCTCCATACGCATCGGATATGAAGGGAAAAAACATCTTTGTAGCAATCAACGCTGACGCAATACTGGACTTGCCTGTTGTTAAAATGGTAGCAGGTTTCGGAGGACAGGAAGTTAAAACATATATTGAGTTAGCCAATAAAGTCTCTTATCTGTCAATGAGTTCAGAAGGAGAAATCAGCGAGATCGACCTTTGCCTGAAAGACAAAGACGTCAACGCTCTCAAACAAATCGTAGACTTTGCCAAGCAATTTGCCGGCATGTAATTAACTTGTAAACAAACGGTATGAATAGTATTCACCTGCAGCAAACACTTCCCCAAGTGTTTGCTGACCGTAATTCGGTGACTTCGGATGTATGGCACCAGGATCTGATCTTCCGGAAAGAAGAAATGTATCTGATTGAAGCAGCTTCCGGCACCGGCAAATCTTCGTTGTGTAGCTATATCTATGGTTATCGCAACGACTATCAGGGGATTATTAATTTCGATGAAACCAATATCAAAGCATACTCCGTGAAACAATGGGTCGACCTAAGAAAGCATTCACTAAGTATGCTTTTTCAAGATTTACGCATCTTCACCGAACTGACCGCTCTTGAAAATGTGCAATTGAAGAATAACCTTACCGGATGCAAAAAGAAAAAAGAAATCCTATCATTCTTCGAGCAACTGGGTATCGCAGATAAAATAAATGTGAAAGCCGGCAAACTATCTTTCGGACAGCAACAGCGTGTCGCCTTTATCCGAGCACTCTGCCAGCCATTCGATTTTCTTTTTTTGGATGAGCCTATCAGCCACTTGGATAATGACAACAGCCGCATCATGGGCGAACTTATCATTGCCGAGGCAAAGGCACAAGGAGCCGGTGTAATCGCAACCTCCATCGGAAAGCATATCGAGTTGCCTTACAACCATATACTTCAACTATAACGAGTAATTACTGCATCATTTCAAATCGTAAATCGTAAAATCATAAATAAAATGCCAACTCTTGTCTGGAAGCTCCTCCGCCAACATATCAGTATCGGTCAACTGGCCGGTTTCTTTTTAGCCAATCTATTCGGCATGATGATTGTATTGCTTAGTGTGCAGTTTTATAAAGATGTCATTCCGGTATTCACCGAGGGCGACAGCTTTATGAAAAAGGATTTCATCATAGCTACCAAGAAAATCAGCACACTTGGTTCTTTTGCCGGAAAGAGTAATACGTTCTCTGCCGAAGATATTGCGGATTTGAAGAAACAACCATTTACCAAAACAATAGGGGCCTTCACTCCTTCTCAATTCAAAGTATCGGCAGGATTGGGCATGCAGGAAGCTGGTATCCATCTTTCCACGGATATGTTTTTTGAGTCTGTTCCCGATGAGTTTGTCGACATCAAACTCGACAAGTGGCACTTCGATGAAAGCACGCATACCATCCCCATTATCATTCCCCGCAACTATCTGAACCTTTATAATTTTGGTTTTGCGCAAAGCCGGAGTCTGCCCAAATTATCGGAAGGACTGATGGGACTGATACAAATGGATATTATGATGCGCGGCAACGGACGGGTAGAACAGTACAAAGGAAACATTGTCGGCTTCTCCAACCGATTGAATACTATTCTTGTACCCCAATCCTTTATGAAATGGGCCAACGAAAATTTCGCTCCGAACACTGAAGCACAACCTGCACGACTGATTATCGAAGTCAACAATCCGGCAGATTCTTCCATCGCCAGCTATTTTCAAAAGAAAGGATACGAAACGGAAGACGGGAAACTGGATGCCGGAAAAACGACTTATTTCCTACGTCTTATCATAGGCATCGTATTGGGAGTAGGTTTATTTATCAGTATTCTTTCATTCTATATCCTGATGTTGAGCATTTTCTTGCTCTTGCAGAAAAATACGACTAAGCTGGAAAGCCTGTTATTAATCGGATACAGTCCCAACAAAGTAGCCTTGCCTTATCAGTTACTCACGGTAGGACTGAATGTTATCGTACTTGTATTATCCATCGGATTAGTTTCCTGGCTACGCAGTTATTACATAGATAGCATCCGATTGTTGTTTCCACAATTGGAAACCGGATCACTGTGGGCGGCTATCAGCATGGGCATTCTTCTATTCATAGTCGTATCAGTAATCAACATACTGGCAGTAAAGAGAAAGGTACTTTCTATCTGGATGCATAAATCATAAATGAAACTGAGTCTATTCCGTACTCCCTGCGAACGATTTTTCATTTTCGTTTCTCATATTCTCATAATTTTCAGATAAACAAAAGATAATCAAACAGATATCTTATGAGAAATACTTTTTAAAAACGGTATTTCTCATAAGTTTACCCGTATTTTAGCTTAAAACAGACCATATTCTCATAGTGTTTCAAGGTATTTCTCATAGTGTCGTGTGCCGGAAACTAGTGTTGCAATAAACAAAACTATGTATTCCTTTTGTATGTTTCCATATACAGTGTTTTAGTCCCACATATTGTGGGAAAAGATTCCCAACTGCTTGGGAAAAGATTCCCAACTGCTCGGGAAAGTTTTCCCTTAATATGAGGGAAAGTTTTCCCACAATATATGGGACAATTAGAACTAATGGGCATCTTCAAGTAAAAAGCCACTATTTTATCTAAAAACATAAAGAATCCACACGTTTGATTAAAAAGCATAAAGACTCCGGCAGAATAACACAAAGATATACATCTATCTATACAATAGATATCAGATAGAAAAGGAAAACGAAATAAAAAAGTGATTGAATATCAAACAGGTTAAAATTATTTCGTAATTTTGCAGATATAAAAGAATGAAGCTATGCCGGACTATGATTTAATCGCCATACTCGGACCTACAGCCTCGGGTAAAACTCCCTTTGCCGCTGCCTTGGCCTATGAACTTAACACAGAAATTATCAGTGCCGATTCCCGACAGATATATCGTGGGATGGATCTCGGTACGGGAAAAGACTTAGCAGACTATACCGTAAACGGACGTACAATCCCCTACCACTTAATCGACATTGCAGATCCCGGATATAAATATAATGTATTCGAATATCAACGCGATTTCCTGATTTCTTACGAAGCCATCAAACAAAAAGGTTGTCTCCCCGTTTTATGTGGAGGGACAGGCATGTATCTGGAATCCGTATTGAAAGGATATAAACTGATGCCCGTGCCGGAAAACCCTGAATTACGTGCCCGCTTGGCAAATCATTCTCTGGAAGAACTGACGGAAATATTAGGTCGGTACAAAACATTACACAACTCCACCGACGTAGATACCGTGAAACGTGCTATCCGTGCAATAGAGATTGAAGAGTATTATGCTGCCCATCCGGTTCCCGAACGGGAGTTTCCGAAACTGAACAGCCTCATCATTGGTGTGGATATCGATCGGGAACTGCGTCGCGAAAAGATTAGCCGGAGACTGAAACAACGGTTGGACGAAGGCATGGTCGACGAAGTGCGACATTTAATTGAACAAGGTATCGCACCGGATGATTTGATATACTACGGACTGGAATACAAGTACTTGACCTTGTACGTCATAGGCGAATTGACTTATGAAGAAATGTTCAATGGTCTGGAAATAGCCATTCACCAATTTGCCAAACGGCAGATGACCTGGTTCCGGGGCATGGAAAGAAGAGGATTTACCATCCATTGGATGAGCGCGAAGCTGCCGATGGAAGAAAAGATAGCCTTTGTCAAAGAAAAACTGGAAGGGATTTAGTATATTTGGCAGTTATTTATAGTGAGATTTTAAATACAGTAGGATAGAAATACGGATATGAGTGTAGAACCGAAGAAATGGGGAGTGATTTATAACCCGAAAGCCGGCACCCGAAAGGTAAAAAAACGCTGGAAAGAAATCAAGGAATACATGGACAGCAAAGGTGTCGACTATGACTATGTGCAATCCGAAGGTTTCGGCTCAGTAGAACGTCTCGCTAAGATTTTAGCAAACAACGGTTATCGCACGATTGTCGTTGTGGGTGGTGATGGCGCTTTGAACGATGCCATTAACGGCATTATGCTATCCGATGCCGAAGATAAAGAAAACATCGCTCTCGGCATAATTCCCAATGGTATCGGAAACGACTTCGCCAAATATTGGGGGCTTAGTACCGAATATAAACCGGCTGTCGACTGTATCATCAATCACCGGCTGAAAAAGATAGACGTAGGATACTGCAACTTCTATGACGGCAAAGAACATCATCGCCGCTACTTCCTCAATGCCGTCAATATCGGACTGGGTGCACGAATCGTAAAAATCACCGACCAGACCAAACGTTTCTGGGGAGTGAAATTCCTTTCGTATGTTGCCGCCCTGTTCTCGTTGATATTCGAACGGAAACTATACAGAATGCATCTACGCATCAATGACGAGCACATCCGCGGACGCATCATGACGGTATGCGTAGGCAGCGCATGGGGATGGGGACAGACTCCGAGTGCCGTTCCTTACAACGGATGGCTGGACGTATCCGTCATCTACCGCCCGGAATTCCTGCAAATCATTTCCGGCTTATGGATGCTTATTCAGGGAAGAATACTGAATCACAAAGTAGTGAAAAGCTACCGGACAAAGAAAGTGAAAGTACTCCGGGCACAAAACGCGTCTGTGGATTTGGACGGACGTTTATTGCCTAAGCATTTTCCTTTGGAAGTGGGCATACTTCCTGAAAAGACAACACTTATTATTCCGAACTAATAAAATCAGGCACAGATTACACGGTTTCCAGTAAATCATAATCTGCACAAACTGTGTAATCAGCCGCGCGTAATCCGTGCTTAAGAAATAAACTAATAATAGCATAAAAATGATAGAACTTAAAAACAATCCTGCCGGCAATTTCTTCCTACTTGCCGGTCCTTGTGTGATAGAAGGCGAAGAGATGGCAATGCGTATTGCCGAACGAGTGGTTAAAATCACCGAAGCATTGCAGATTCCTTATGTATTCAAAGGGTCTTACCGCAAGGCAAACCGCTCACGCCTGGATTCGTTTACAGGTATCGGCGATGAGAAAGCGCTGAAAGTGCTGCAAAAGGTACGCGATACGTTCGGAGTTCCTACCGTAACAGATATCCATAGTGCCGAAGAAGCAGAAATGGCAGCCGAATATGTGGATATTCTTCAGATTCCTGCTTTCCTTTGTCGCCAGACAGACCTGTTGGTAGCAGCCGCCAAGACCGGAAAGACGATTAACATCAAGAAAGGACAGTTCCTCTCACCTTTGGCTATGCAGTTTGCTGCCGACAAAGTAGTGGAAACCGGAAACAAGAATGTGATGCTGACCGAACGCGGAACAACTTTCGGTTATCAGGATTTGGTCGTTGACTATCGCGGTATCCCCGAAATGCAGACATTCGGTTATCCTGTCATCCTGGATGTCACCCATTCATTGCAACAGCCCAACCAAACCAGCGGAGTGACCGGTGGAATGCCGCAACTGATAGAAACCATAGCCAAAGCAGGCATTTCCGTAGGCGTTGACGGCATCTTTATCGAAACGCACGAAAATCCTGCTGTAGCCAAAAGTGACGGTGCCAATATGCTCAAATTAGACCTGTTGGAAGGGCTGTTAACTAAGTTAGTCCGCATACGCGAAGCTATAAAATGACGTTTTTTCCCTGTCTATTTGTGATTTGCGGCTAAATACAACGACAAATTACTCAGAAACATTTATTTAAATTAAATAGAACATGAAACATTTATTACGTGGATTATCCATTGCAGTTCTTATCATATGCTGCAATTTTCAGCCCGTACTTGCACAACCCATGCAACAACTGCCTGTGGACAAGAATGTCCGTATCGGCAAGTTGGACAACGGACTTACTTATTACATTCGGCACAACGCACTCCCTGAGAAGCGTGCAGAATTCTACATTGCCCAGAAAGTAGGTTCTATTCTCGAAGAACCGCAGCAACGCGGTCTGGCTCACTTCCTGGAGCACATGGCTTTCAATGGGACCAAACACTTCCCAGGTGATGAAACCGGACTGGGCATCGTGCCCTGGTGCGAAACCAAAGGTATCAAGTTCGGTACGAACCTGAATGCGTATACCGGTGTCGAACAAACTGTCTATAATATCAGCAACGTGCCGACAGAGAACATCAATGTCATAGACTCCTGCCTGCTTATCCTTCACGACTGGTCAAATGCCATCAACCTTGCCGACAAAGAAATCGACAAAGAACGTGGCGTCATCCGTGAAGAATGGAGAAGCCGCAACAGCGGTATGCTCCGTATCATGACAGATGCGCAGCCCACCCTGTACCCCGATTCCAAATACGCTGACTGTATGCCTATCGGAAGCATCGACGTTATCAACAACTTCCCTTATCAGGATATCCGCGACTACTACGCGAAATGGTACCGCACAGACTTACAGGGAATTATCATCGTCGGCGACATCAACGTAGACGAGATAGAAGCGAAACTGAAAAAGGTTTTCGCCGACGTGAAAGCTCCGGTAAATCCTGCCGAACGCATCTACTATCCGGTAGCGGACAATCAGGAACCGCTTATCTACATCGGTACGGACAAAGAAGTGAAAAATCCTTCTGTAAACATCTTCTTCAAGCAAGACGCTACACCGGATTCCATGAAGAATACCATCGCCTATTATGCTACCCAATATATGCTGAACATGGCTACGAATATGCTGAACAACCGTCTGAACGAACTTCGCCAGACAGCCAACCCGCCTTTCACCAGCGCAGGTGCAGGATATGGTGAGTTCTTCCTTGCCAAAACGAAAGACGCATTCAGCCTGAGCGCAAGCAGCAAAATAGACGGTATCGAACTGGCGATGAAAACTGTACTGGAAGAAGCTGAACGCGCACGCCGTTTCGGTTTCACTGCCACAGAATACGAACGTGCACGCGCCAACTATATGCAAGTCGTAGAATCTGCTTACAATGAACGCGAAAAGACAAAGAGCGGCGCATACGTTGACGAATACGTGAACAACTTCCTTGACAAAGAACCGATTCCGGGCATCGAATTCGAATATATGCTTGTCAATCAGATGGCACCGAACATTCCGGTAGATGCAATCAACAAGTTTATGCAACGGCTAATCACCGACAACAACCAAGTGGTGCTGCTTGCCGGTCCCGAAAAAGAAGGTGTGAAATATCCCAGCAAGGAAGAAATAGCTGCCCTGCTGAAAGAGATGAAGTCATTCGACCTGAAACCGTATGAAGACAAAGTTTCTAACGAACCGCTTATCTCCGAAGACATCAAAGGCGGAAAGATTGTATCCGAAAAAGCAGGAGATATCTATGGCAGTACGAAACTGGTACTTTCCAATGGTGTGAAGGTATATGTGAAGCCGACAGATTTCAAAGCCGACCAGATTATCATGAAAGGTGTAAGCTTCGGTGGTACAAGCGTATTCCCGAACGAAGAAATCATCAATATCTCCCAGTTGAACGGTGTAGCCCTGGTAGGTGGAATCGGCAATTTCAGCAAAGTAGACTTGGGCAAGGCTCTTGCCGGCAAACGTGCGTCAGTAGGTTCAGGCATCAGCAATGCTACCGAAACTATTTCCGGTAGCTGTTCTCCGAAAGATTTCGAGACAATGATGCAACTTACTTACCTGACATTCACTTCTCCGCGTAAGGACAATGAAGCATTCGAATCTTATAAGAACCGCCTGAAAGCGCAACTTCAAAATGCAGATGCCAACCCGATGACTGCGTTCAGCGATACAGTGACACGTGCTTTATACGGCAACCACCCACGTGCTGTCAAGATGAGAGAAAGCATGGTAGACCAAATCGACTATGACCGTATCATTGAAATGTACAAAGACCGTTTCAAAGATGCAAGCGACTTTACCTTCTATCTGGTAGGAAACGTAAATCTGGAACAGATGAAACCGATGATTGCCAAATACTTGGGCGCTCTGCCGTCTATCAACCGCAAAGAGACTTTCAAGGATAACAAGATGGATATCCGCAAGGGACAATACAAGAATGAATTTGCCAAGAAACAGGAAACTCCGATGGCTACCATCATGTTCCTTTACAGCGGCACTTGCAAATATGACTTACGCAACAACATCCTGCTCAGCTTCCTCGACCAGGCTTTGGATATGGTTTACACAGCAGAAATCCGTGAAAAAGAAGGCGGTACATACGGCGTGAACTGTAACGGAAGTCTTAGCAAATATCCGAAAGAGGAACTAGTTCTTCAGATTGTATTCCAGACCGACCCTGCCAAAACAGAAAAACTGTCTGCCGTTGTTGTAGAACAGTTGAACAAGATGGCTAAAGAAGGCCCGTCTGCCGAACACATGCAGAAGATTAAGGAATATATGTTGAAGAAGTACAAGGATGCTCAGAAAGAAAACGGCTACTGGCTCAATAATCTGGACGAATTCTTCTACACCGGCATCGACAATACAAAAGACTATGAAAAGTTGGTCAACAGCATCACAGCAAAAGAAGTCCAGAATTTCCTTGCCAAGCTGCTGAAACAGAACAACGAAATCCAAGTCGTTATGACTATGCCGGAAGAAAGCAAATAATATTCTCTAGCATATCAACAGAATGATGATACTCAACGAACTACGTAAACATGGAAGGCTCGCCGCCAAACGGCATCCGATGTATGAAAAGAACAAAGTCGCTAAAATACTCGGTTATGTCATGGGCGCATTTTGGGCCGGTTACCTGATATTCTTCGGTACGACGTTCGCGTTCGGATTTTCAGATATGGTTCCCAACCGGGAACCATATCATGTAATGAACGCAGTGGTTCTGATCTTTATCCTGGCACTGGACTTCCTGTTACGTGTTCCGTTACAAAAAACACCGACACAGGAGGTAAAACCTTACCTCTTGCTGCCGGTTAAACGAAACCGTGTCATCGACTTCCTGCTTATCCGCTCCGGGCTCAGCCTGTTCAACCTCTTCTGGTTGTTCCTGTTTGTCCCTTTTTCCTTCATCACTATTACCAAATATTTTGGTGTCCTCGGTGTCATCACCTATCTTATAGGTATCCTACTTCTGATTCTTGCCAACAATTACTGGTATCTGTTGTGCCGCACACTTATCAACGAACGTATTTGGTGGATTCTATTACCCATCGCTTTCTACGGTGGAATAGGCTGCCTTCTTTTTATTCCCAAGGATAGCCCTCTCTTCTATTTCTTCATGGATTTGGGCGACGGGTATATTCAGGGAAACATTCTCTATTTTCTCGGCACTATACTGGTTATCTTCCTTTTATGGCTGATAAACCGCAAGATTATGTCGGGCCTTATCTATGCAGAACTGGCAAAAACAGACGATACCCAAATTAAAAATGTCTCCGAATACAAATTCTTCGAACGCTACGGAGAAGTCGGCGAATACATGAGACTGGAACTGAAAATGCTTTTACGCAACCGCCGTTGCAAAGGTGCGCTGCGTAGTATAGGTATCATAGTCCTGGCTTTCTCCATCGCTCTCAGTTTCTCTAGTGTCTACGACGGAAACTTTATGACCTCTTTTATCTGTGTTTATAACTTTGCCGTATTCGGAATGATTATCCTTTCGCAGCTAATGTCGTTCGAAGGCAATTACATCGATGGACTGATGTCTCGCAAAGAATCAATCATGAGCCTGCTGAAAGCGAAATATTATACATACAGCATCGGCGAAATCATACCTTTCATATTAATGATTCCCGCCATCATCATGAACAAGCTTACCCTGCTGGGGGCTTTCGCCTGGTTTTTCTATACCATCGGCTTTATCTATTTCTGCTTCTTCCAACTGGCAGTCTACAACAAGCAGACCGTCCCCCTGAACGAAAAAGTGACAGGCCGCCAGACCAACAGCGCGATACAAATGCTGGTTAACTTCGGAGCGTTCGGGGTGCCGCTCATCTTGTACAGTATATTAAATGCACTTTTAGGTGAAACAGTTACTTATATTATCCTGTTGGCTATCGGCCTTGGATTTACCCTGACGTCTCCTTTATGGATAAAGAATGTATATCATCGCTTCATGAAACGGAGATATGAAAACATGGAAGGTTTCAGAGACAGCCGCCAATAGACCTTCATGGAGCATTAACTATATAAACATAGAAAATCATGATTACCATTGACAAACTTAGAAAGAATTTCGGTGAGAAGGTTGCCGTAAACATAGAACACTATGAAATCAATCAAGGCGATATGCTCGGATTGGTGGGAAATAACGGTGCAGGAAAGACGACTCTCTTCCGGTTAATGCTGGACTTGCTGAAAGCGGAAGATGGGAAAGTGGTTATTAACGACATTGATGTGAGCCAAAACGAAGATTGGAAAGCCTTCACCGGCGCTTTTATCGACGACGGCTTTTTGATTGATTACCTCACTCCCGAAGAATATTTCTACTTTATCGGAAAGATGTACGGATTGAAGAAAGAGGAAGTGGACGAACGTCTCATTCCCTTCGAACGTTTCATGAACGGAGAAGTCATCGGACAAAAAAAACTAATCCGCAACTACTCTGCCGGAAACAAACAGAAGATTGGCATTATCTCCGCCATGCTTCATTATCCGCAATTATTGATATTGGACGAGCCGTTCAATTTCCTCGACCCCAGTTCGCAATCTATCATCAAGCACCTGCTCAAAAAGTACAATGAAGAGCATCGGGCTACGGTCATCATTTCCAGCCATAACCTGAACCATACCGTAGATATATGTCCGCGAATTGCTTTGTTGGAATACGGGTTCATCATCCGTGACATTATCAATGAGGATAATTCAGCAGAGAAAGAGCTCGAAGCTTATTTCAACGTGGAAGAGTAAGGGGATTGACTATTTACAAGTTACGACTGACTATTTATGAGTTACTTTTGCTGTTTATAAGTTAAGTACAGATGATGAAAGCAAAATTCAAACTGATATTCTTACTGATAGGACTGACCGCCATTCTTAGTTCCTGCCGCACGTCCGCCCCCCGTTTGGATTACCAGGCATTGGCGCAGGCTTCCATCTTATTGGGCGTAGACATCAACCTTGAAGACAACCATAAACTCTATATGGAAGCTGCCGACTGGATAGGCACCCCTTATCGCAGTGGCGGAGATTCGAAAAAGGGAACCGACTGTTCGGGCATGGTCTGTCAGATATACCGGAAAGTATATCGTACCCAAGTGCCTCGAAACTCGGAAGAACTGAAAAACAAAAGCAATAAAATAGCCAAGCGTAACCTCAAAGAAGGTGATTTGGTATTCTTCAGCAGCAACCGTTCCAAAAAGAAAGTAGCCCATGTAGGCATCTATCTGAAGAACGGGAAGTTCATCCATTCCAGTACGAGCCGGGGAGTAATCGTCAGCAGGTTGGGCGAAGAATATTATAGCAGGCATTGGATATGCGGTGGCAGAATACGTTAATCATCAACTCTCAATAATATATCATTATAAAGTCATTTATCGGAGCTGTCATATTTATCTGCGTGGCATTCAGCGCAAATGCGCAACTTTTATGGAAAGTATCCGGCAACGGGATGGAACAAGCATCTTACTTGTTTTCTCGTTTGAGTTCTCTTCTTCATTATCTTCTATAGCCAACATCTATAAATGTCGCACTAACTTTCTGTAACTAGCTCATGGACTGTTATAGACAACAATTCGACTCTCCCGCACCCACGAAAAAAAGTTTAATAGCGATTTTGCCCTCATACTCTCATAGTTCGTCTGAATCCCTTTATTCATCGACGTTTCAGCTATGAGAGCAACTATGAGGGTAACTATGAGGGTAAAAGTTACTCTCATACATCACCGACTCTTCCCGACTGCAATTCCAAACAATAATGCTTGAATCACAGGATGTTAACAGTTATCATCTCAACTATTAATACTTGACTTCCCAACTAGTAATAGCTGAGAAGTCAAGTATTAATAGCTGATAAATGACCTGTTTACATCCAATAAATGATATAGCAATACCCAAAAAGTAGATTAGATGGATTACTTTTTATTTTCATCCATCCACTTCTTCAACATTCCGGACTCCTCATGGCAAAAAGTAGTTAATTGGCTTATCAACCGACCGGATTGTGATAGAAGAACCACATATCTCTAACAGCAGTAGACATAAAATATACCTACTACTGAAATTGAAACAGATTCACTGTTATACGTGTAATGTTAGGTATTGTAAATATACTATCTTTTTAAAACAATCACATCGTATAAGAATAAAACTTTGCCTTTTTCTTGACTTAGCTATAGGACAATCATTTTGAAACATTCGACACACCTAGCCAGACAGGAGTAGAAAGCCATAGTAAATCGGCCAATAGAAATATAGGGAATGGCATAAGCATCTCCGCGAAGGCAAAAAACGGGTGATAGGTGATAGATGCGGGTGATAGGTTATAAACACAACCTATCACCAGGCAAAGCATTATAAATGAATGATTTGTAACATCAGGTGATAGGTTGAAAGAGAAAATGCATTTTTTACTACGGGAAAGAGGGAGAAGTATCCCAAAACAATAAAAAAAGAGCGGAAACATTTGTTCAGATTGAATAAAAGCAGTACTTTTGTGCCCGATTATTCCGCAACGGGTTCGACAAAGAGCTCTTTAAGTGATTAAAGACCACCCGCCGGAGCTAACTTATACATTTATATATAAGATGTACGCAATTGTAGAAATTAACGGTCAGCAATTCAAAGCAGAAGCTGGTCAGAAGTTGTTCGTTCACCACATCGAAGGTGCAGAAAACGGTTCAACAGTAGAATTTGAAAAAGTTCTTTTGGTAGACAAAGACGGAAATGTAACTGTAGGTGCCCCTGTTGTAGAAGGCGCAAAAGTTGTTTGTCAGGTTGTTTCAAACTTGGTAAAAGGCGACAAAGTTCTTGTTTTCCACAAGAAAAGAAGAAAAGGTTACAGAAAACTGAACGGTCACCGTCAACAGTTTACAGAGTTAACAATCACAGAAGTAGTAGCTTAATCAATTTAAAACAGTAAGAAGAAATGGCACACAAGAAAGGTGTCGGTAGTTCTAAGAACGGCCGCGAATCACAAAGTAAGAGATTAGGCGTTAAGATATTTGGTGGCGAAGCTTGCAAAGCAGGTAACATCATCGTTCGTCAAAGAGGTACTGAATTCCACCCGGGTGAAAACATGGGAATGGGTAAAGACCACACTCTTTTCGCTTTAGTAGATGGTACAGTTAACTTCAAAGTAGGCAAAGGAGACAGAAGATATGTTTCTGTAGTTCCTGCAACTGAAGCATAATTGCACAACCAAAAATATTTGAGAGAAGGAGATGTAATCCGAAAAGGATTGCATCTCCTTTCTTTTTTTATGTCCGTTTTCATTGCTTGATTGTTCGTTTTTTCTTTATCTTTGCATCCATTAAACGAAAGTACATAAAAAGTATAGATATGCTTACCATTAAACAAATTACAGAAAACACAGAGGCGGTACTCCGCGGACTGGAAAAGAAGCATTTCAAGAATGCAAAAGAAACGATCGAACAAGTGATCGCTCTAAACGACAAGAGACGTAGCACGCAAAATCAATTAGATAAAAACCTGGCAGAGGTAAACTCGCTTTCACGCACCATCGGCCAACTGATGAAAGAAGGCAAGAAAGAAGAAGCTGAATCTGCACGCGCCCGTGTTGCCGAACTGAAAGAAGGCAACAAAGAGCTGGACGCCACCATGACACAGGCTGCGACTGATATGCAGAATATTCTCTATACCATCCCCAATGTTCCTTATGATGAAGTGCCCGAAGGTGTAGGCGCCGAAGACAACGTCGTAGAAAAAATGGGTGGTATGGAAACCGAACTTCCCAAGGATGCACTCCCTCACTGGGAACTGGCAAAGAAATATGACTTGATTGATTTTGACCTGGGTGTTAAAATCACAGGCGCTGGCTTCCCTGTATATAAAGGTAAAGGTGCACAGCTTCAACGCGCCCTTATCAATTTCTTCCTCGACGAAGCACGCAAATCAGGATATACTGAAATCATGCCGCCGACAGTGGTCAACGCTGCTTCCGGCTATGGCACAGGACAGCTTCCCGACAAGGAAGGCCAGATGTACCATTGTGAAGTGGACGACTTATACCTGATTCCGACAGCAGAAGTCCCTGTCACTAACATCTATCGTGATGTCATCCTGGAAGAAAAGCAATTGCCGATTATGAACTGCGCCTACACGCAATGTTTCCGTCGCGAAGCAGGTTCTTACGGTAAAGACGTACGTGGATTGAACCGCCTGCACGAATTCTCTAAAGTAGAATTAGTGCGCATTGACAAGCCGGAACACTCCAAGCAGTCTCACCAGGAAATGTTGGACCATGTAGAAGGATTGTTGCAAAAACTGGAACTCCCCTATCGTATCCTCCGTCTTTGTGGTGGTGACATGAGTTTTACTGCTGCGCTCTGCTTTGACTTTGAGGTATATTCCGAAGCACAAAAACGTTGGCTGGAAGTAAGTTCCGTTTCCAATTTCGACACATATCAGGCGAACCGTCTGAAATGCCGTTATCGTAATGCAGACAAGAAAACCGAACTTTGCCACACGTTGAACGGTTCCGCATTGGCACTGCCACGCATCGTTGCCGCCCTGCTCGAAAACAACCAGACTCCGGAAGGTATCAGAATTCCGAAAGCATTGGTTCCGTACTGCGGTTTCGACATCATAGACTAAAGAAAAGAAAATTTCACTCTTGTAAGAATCAGGAAGTTCCTCTTCTTACAAGAGCTTTTATATAACCTTTTAACACATTTACCCCCATGACAAAAAACACAAAAAGTTTTGTACTGCCTTTGACATTCATCGGCATCATGTTCTTTGCGATTGGTTTCGCGTTAGGAATTAACTCGTTATTAGTTCCCGTATTACAAAAATCACTGGGAATCTCAAACACGGCTTCTTACCTTATTATTGCTGCAACCTTTATTCCATTCCTTGTATTCGGCTATCCTGCCGGGCTCACCATCAAGGCGATTGGCTACAAACGCACCATGTCACTGTCTTTCTTTATTTTTGCTGTGGCATTTTACCTGTTTATCCTATCGGCATCACAGGAAAGCTTCACCTTATTCCTGTTGGCATCTTTCATTAGCGGAGCCGCCAATGCGTATCTGCAAGCATCTGTAAACCCTTATATCACCATCTTGGGACCATTGGACAGTGCCGCAAAACGCATCAGTATCATGGGTATCTGCAACAAATTGGCGTGGCCTATTCCTGCCATCTTCATTGTATGGTTACTGGGCAAAGATGTCAGTCTGATTGGTATTGAAGACTTGAGCAAGCCGTTTATCATCATCATCTGCGCTTTTGTCGCCCTGGGTGTCATGGCATTCTTCGCACCGCTACCCGAAGTAAAAGCTGCCGGAGAAGATGAAAACGAGGACGAAGCCGAAGCCTGTCCGTATGCTGCAAGTAAAACTTCCGTTTTCCAGTTCCCGCACTTGCTGTTGGGTTGCCTGGCTTTGTTCCTTTATGTAGGTGTTGAGACGGTTTCACTCGGCACGCTGGTCGATTATGCCAAAGAACTCGGCCTGGAAGGTGCTGCCAACTATGCATGGATTGCTCCTATCGGTATTGTCATCGGTTACATCTGCGGTATCATCTTTATCCCGAAATACCTCAGTCAGGCTACAGCCTTAAAGATTTGCTCCATTCTGGCAATTATCGGTTCACTGCTGGTTGTACTCGCACCAAGTCATATTTCTATCTATTTCATCTCGTTTATGGCATTGGGATGCTCGCTGATGTGGCCGGCTTTGTGGCCGCTCGCTATGGCAGACCTCGGCAAGTTTACAAAAGCAGGCTCGTCATTACTCATCATGGCAATGTTCGGCGGAGCCGTTATCCCTACCCTCTACGGTTGGCTGAAAGACATAGCCACTCCGCAACAGGCATACTGGTTGTGTCTCCCCTGCTTCCTGTTTATCTTATATTATGGAGTAGCCGGATACAAAATCAGAACGAAATAAAAAGAGATATTCACTTATATATAGGGAGCCACTCATCAAAAGAGTGGCTTTTCTTTTTGTTTTTCGTAAATAAGCCGTATCTTTGCCAAAATTTATAACATTCTGCCAGCAGTTACGTAATAAAACCAACAAATTAATTAGATAATGAACAAAATCATTAGCAAAGAACGTTTTTCAGAGAAAGTATTCAAATTTGAAATTGAAGCCCCTCTAATTGCTAAATCCCGCAAGGCCGGACACTTCGTCATCGTACGTGTAGGCGAAAAGGGAGAACGTATGCCTTTGACTATCGCTGGTTCCGATGTGAAAAAAGGCACTATTACCTTGGTTGTACAAGAAGTCGGGCTGTCCTCTACCCGTCTTTGTGAACTGAACGAGGGTGACTATATTACCGACGTAGTAGGTCCGCTGGGACAAGCTACACATATAGAGAAGTTTGGGACAGTAGTCTGCGCCGGTGGCGGTGTAGGTGTAGCTCCGATGCTTCCTATCGTACAGGCTTTGAAAGCTGCCGGCAACCGTGTGATTACTGTGCTGGCCGGACGTAACAAGGACCTCATTATCCTGGAAAAAGAAATGCGCGAAAGCTCTGACGAAGTAATCATTATGACAGACGACGGTTCTTATGGCCGCAAAGGTCTGGTGACAGAAGGCGTGGAAGAAGTTATCAAACGCGAAAAAGTAGATAAGTGCTTCGCTATCGGCCCTGCCATCATGATGAAATTCGTTTGTTTGCTGACTAAAAAATATGAGATTCCGACTGATGTTTCATTGAACACCATCATGGTGGACGGAACAGGTATGTGCGGTGCCTGCCGTATTACTGTGGGCGGAAAAACAAGATTCGTCTGCGTGGACGGACCCGAATTCGACGGTCACCAAGTAGATTTTGACGAAATGCTGAAACGCATGGGCGCGTTCAAAAAAGTAGAACGCGAAGAAATGCACAAGTTGCAACCCGAATGTGAAGCGACTAAAGAAATCGACGAAAAGAGCCGCAACGCCGTCTGGAGACAGGAATTGCGTAAAGCAATGAAACCGAAAGAACGTACGGCTATTCCCCGCGTTGAGATGAACGAACTCGATGCAGAATACCGTTCACATAGCCGCAAAGAAGAAGTAAACCAAGGCTTGACGGCAGAACAGGCGGTTACAGAAGCAAAACGTTGCCTTGACTGTGCTAATCCGGGATGTACGGAAGGCTGTCCGGTAGGTATCGACATCCCCCGCTTCATCAAAAACATCGAACGTGGAGAATTTCTCGAAGCAGCCAAGACACTGAAAGAGACAAGTGCACTTCCGGCTGTCTGCGGTCGTGTTTGTCCGCAGGAGAAACAGTGTGAATCCAAATGTATCCATCTGAAGATGAACGAAAAGCCGGTAGCTATCGGTTACCTCGAACGCTTTGCAGCCGATTACGAACGCGAAAGCGGACAGATTTCCGTTCCTGTCATCGCAGATAAAAACGGCATCAAAATAGCTGTTATCGGTTCGGGACCTGCCGGATTGGCATTTGCCGGTGATATGGCGAAATATGGATATGATGTAACTGTATTCGAGGCCTTGCACGAAATCGGCGGTGTATTGAAATATGGTATTCCCGAATTCCGTCTACCCAACAAGATTGTAGATGTGGAGATTGACAACCTTTCCAAGATGGGGGTCAACTTCGTCAAAGACTGCATCGTAGGAAAGACTATCAGCGTAGAAGACCTGAAAGAAGAAGGTTTCAAAGGTATATTCGTGGCTTCCGGCGCCGGTCTGCCCAACTTTATGAATATCCCCGGAGAGAATTCCATCAATATCATGTCTTCGAACGAATACCTCACTCGCGTCAACCTGATGGATGCTGCCAGCGAAGAATCTGATACTCCGGTAGCTTTCGGCAAGAACGTAGCTGTGATTGGTGGCGGTAATACCGCTATGGACTCCGTCCGTACGGCAAAACGCCTGGGAGCTGAACGCGCCATGATTATCTATCGCCGCTCGGAAGAGGAAATGCCCGCCCGTATCGAAGAGGTGAAACATGCCAAGGAAGAGGGAGTGGAATTCCTGACACTACATAATCCGATTGAATATATCGCAGACGAACAAGGATGCGTGAAACAGGTAATCCTGCAAAAGATGGAATTGGGCGAACCGGACGCTTCCGGACGTCGTAGCCCTGTGGCTATACCCGGTGCGACAGAGACGATTGACATTGATTTGGCTATCGTAAGTGTCGGTGTATCTCCCAACCCGATTGTCCCAAGTTCAATCAAAGGACTGGAATTGGGACGCAAAGGAACGATTGCCGTCAATGAAAATATGGAATCTTCTATCCCGATGATTTATGCAGGTGGCGACATCGTTCGCGGTGGAGCTACCGTGATTCTTGCTATGGGAGACGGCCGCAAGGCTGCCGCTGCCATGAATGAACAGTTAACGGTTAGTGATTAACGGCTGAAGTTGATGATAAAAAATAAGCGGTGGATAATTAAGTTTATCCACCGCTTATTTTTTATCATCAAGTAATGGTGCGATTGTCAATCACCGGCCACTACTCCGTTAATCGTTTACAGCACTTTGTTCGTCGCGGGGTCCGGGAATATGACAGTCGGTTTGAACGACTTGGCTTCCTCAAAATCCATCAATGCGTAAGACATGATAATGACAATATCATCCGGTTGCACCTTACGGGCGGCAGCACCATTCAGGCAAATCTTACCCGAACCGCGTTCACCTTTGATAATATAGGTTTCAAAGCGTTCACCGTTGTTATTATCAGCGATATACACTTTTTCTCCCGCAATCATGTTCGCGGCGTCCAACAGGTCTTCATCAATCGTAATACTACCCATGTAGTTCAGATTGGCCTCCGTGACACGTGCACAATGAATTTTCGACTTCAACACTTCAATCATCATAAGGTTTCGTCTTTTTAGTTATTCTTTATATTTAATGTTATCAATCAAGCGGACTTCCCCACAGAATACAGTAATGCATCCTACTGCATAAGAAGTATCCTCCCAATTATTTATCTTCTGCAATGTATTTCCGTCTACGATTTCAAAATACTCCAACCGCAAGCCTGGAGCAACTTCAATCGCATCTTCCACCATCTTCTGCGTTTCGCTCACTGTGTGAGTGGCTGCAAAGTTACGACTTTTAAATAAGGTCTGAGAAATATTTAAAGCATTTTCACGTTCTTGTGCAGATAAACGCTTGTTCCGGCTGCTCAATGCCAAACCATCCTCTTCACGGACAATCGGACAACCTACAATCTCCAACTCATATTGCAACTGGCGCACCATCTCACGGATAATCGCCAATTGCTGGAAATCTTTCTCACCGAAATAGGCCTTGTCCGGCTGTACAGCATCAAACAATTTGCTGACAATCTGGCAAACCCCATTGAAATGTCCCGGACGGAAAGCACCTTCCATCACCGTATCTAATGGTGCATAGCTAAATTGACGAGTATCCGGCTCCGGATACATTTCGCTTACCGAAGGAGCAAAAGCGAAATCCGCTCCGCATTCTTCCAACAAACGGCAATCTGCATCTAATGTACGCGGATACTTCTCTAAATCGTTTTTATCGTTAAACTGTGTGGGATTCACAAAAACACTCACAACAGTTACACCATTCTCACTTACGCTGCGCTTTACCAGAGATGCATGTCCCGCGTGTAAAGCACCCATTGTAGGAACCAGTCCTACCGTTTCACCTTGGGCTCTCAAGGCAGTCAATTCTGCCTGTAAGTCCTTGATAGTGTGCACTATTTTCATTTTCGTCAATTGGTTTATGTTTTACTCGTTTGCAAAAACTCTGCAAAATAAACTAATATTTGCCACATAAAGAAAGAATATCTTATTTAATGTGTCTTTTTTTTCGTATCTTTGCAGAATATTATAGAGAACTATTGTTATTATGACAAAGGCGAATAAAGTTTTATTTATTACTCAAGAGATTACACCTTACGTTTCAGAATCCGAAATGGCCAATATAGGTAGAAACCTTCCACAGGCAATACAAGAAAAAGGCCGTGAAATCAGAACCTTCATGCCCAAATGGGGAAACATCAACGAGCGCAGAAACCAACTGCACGAAGTGATCCGTCTCTCCGGGATGAACCTGATTATCGATGATACTGACCACCCACTGATTATAAAAGTCGCTTCTATCCAATCCGCACGTATGCAGGTATATTTCATCGACAACGATGATTATTTCCAGAACCGCTTGCAGACAGCGGACGAAAATGGTGTGGAATATGATGACAACGACAGTCGCGCCATCTTCTATGCACGGGGTGTACTGGAAACAGTGAAGAAACTTCGTTGGTGTCCGGATGTAATCCATTGCCATGGCTGGATGACGGCTCTGGCTCCTCTTTATATTAAGAAAGCCTACAAAGACGAGCCTTCTTTCCGTGATGCCAAGGTAGTATTCTCGGTTTATGAGGACGACTTCAAGAATACACTTAGCGACGACTTCGCCGCAAAGCTGATGCTAAAAGGTATTTCAAAGAAAGATTTAGGCGACTTGAATGTACCAATGGACTACGCCGCTCTTTGCAAACTAGCTGTCGACTACTCTGACGGAGTTATACAGAATAGCGAAAAGGTAGACGAGTCTATTATTGAATACGCCCGCCAATCAGGCAAATTGGTACTTGACTACCAGAACCCGGAAAACTACGCAGATGCTTGCAACGAGTTCTACGACCAGGTATGGGAAGCCACTGCAAACGAAAAAGAAGAATAAAAAAATCAAGATACGACGATCATGAAAGCAAAATACGCCTTAATAGCTTTACTGGCAATCTCTTTTTTCGGTTGTGATGACAACACAGCAGGATTGGGATTGGGAATGTTTCCGGGAAGCGACCGAGATATTAATGGAAAGCTGACGACATTTGATGTTACAACGGAATCCGTTCCTGCAGGAGAAATTTACGCCAAAACAAATATTGGATATGTTGGGAAATTCACAGATGCAACATTTGGAACTTATGAAGCAGGATTTCTGGCTCAACTAAATTGTCCGCAAGGAATGACTTTCCCTGAAGCTTTTTCTGGGACTACCACAAGTGGAACAGGAAAGATGATGACAAGTTTCAGTAATGTAGAAGATGCCGTATCTAAAAACTACACAATCATTAAAGATGGAAGTACTCCTATCGGTAACTGCCAAATTAATATTTATCTTTGGTATGACAGTTATTTTGGAGATTCATTGACAGCATGTCGCCTAAGTATGTATGAATTAGACAAGAAAAAGGTAGATGATAAGGGAAATAAACATTATTGGTATGAAGACCCAAAAGCATATTATACTAATATTAACCCTGCAGCATATTATGACAAAACAACAAGTTTATTAGGTAATAAAGCTTATACAGCAGTTGACTTATCTATCAGCGACTCCATACGTAACCTTTCTACATACGTCCCTTATGTTAAAATTACATTGGATCAAGAAAAAACAAAAGAACTAGGAAAAGAACTCCTTAAAGAAGGCCGCACTAAGGATTTATATCAAAAATTTCAAAATATATTTCCTGGATTATATGTAAAAAGCGACTATGGTGATGGAACGATTCTCTATATCAATACCATACAAATGGATGTGACATTTTTGGAACATGCAAGAGATAGCGTTACAGGTGGTCTACTACATACATCTACTGGAAAAGACTCTGTAGTATATAGTAGACGTTCATTTACTTCTACCCGTGAAATTATTCAAGCAAACAGTTTGAATAATGAACAAGATGCTATTGAGAGTTGCATTGAAAATCCCGATTTGACTTATATAAAAAGTCCTGCTGGCATTTTCACTCAGGTAACTATTCCTGTTAGCGAAATAGCAAAAGAATTACAAGGGGACACTTTGAATGCTGTAAAACTTGGAATTCCCATTTATAATGAAACGAATGATAAGAAATTTGAAATGTCCAAACCAAGAAATGTTTTATTGATACGCAAAAAGTACAAAGATACTTTTTTTGAAAAGAATCAACTTAGTGATGGTACAACTTCAGCCCTATTTGATTATTCAAATAATTCACTTAGCTTTACCCAATATACATTCAACAATATCACTCAAATGATTAACAATTGTTTAGCGGATAGAGAAGCTGCCCGAAAAGCATTACCTATAACATTTTATATCCCCGATCCAAACGATCCTGAAGAAGAACCTAAAAAAGAAATAGCAACTACCATCGAACAATGGGAAGAATTAAGTGAATGGAACAAGTTCATACTTATCCCAGTACTTGTTACCAAAGATTCTTCTTCAAGTAATAGTTATTATGGAAGTTCTTCTAACATAATAAGCATACAACATGACTTAAAGCCTGGTTATGTACGTTTGAAAGGTGGTAAAAATGGAGAAAAAATGATTCAAGAAGTAAAAAATGGAGAACCTCAATACAACCAAGATGGAACTCCTAAAATGATACATGAATACCCTAATAATGTATTAAAATTAGAAGTTGTATCCACTAACTTTGAACCAATATCAAAATAAAAAATAATAGAGACACATCTATAAAATATCAGCGCGGATTACTTGAATGTAATTCGCGCTATTATTTTATAGAAATATTCAAAAGACAATGATATAATGAAAAAGCCGTGAATTTGACCTTCATCAGATTCACGGCTTTTTATATTAAGAGCGACTTATCTTATCCTTCTTTCTTTGCTGTAGTTTTCTTAGCTTTTGCAGCCGGTTTCTTTGGTTCAGTAGCCTTTTTAGCGGTAGCTTTCTTGGCGGCAGGTTTAGCAGCTTTAGCACCAGACTCTTTTACTACAGGTTCAGCAGCAGCCGCAGTCTGCTTCTTTGCCGTAGTCTTTTTAGCAGCTTCCTTTGCAACCTTTGCCTGCAATTTCTCAACCTCTTTCTCCAACTCAGTGATTTCGTCACCTTGATTCTTAATCGTAGTCAACAAAGAGTTAAGTTCTTCGCTGTCAACATCTGAAGGATACAATGAATCCACCCGTTTGATAAAGTCAGCCAGAATATTCATGTAGTTAGTGAAAGCATCATAAGGAGAGTCATAGATACCACGATTCAACCACATACCGTTATTCTTTGTAGTCATGAAACGGAAATTATTGCTGGCCTGCAAATAATCCCAGTCCTGCTTGATACGACGGTCGTCACTTAAATGAATGCGCTCTGCTACACTATACAGTTTATTAAAAGCTTCACGTTGCATTACATTGCCCAGCCAGCAGCTAGTATCCCTCTCTTCATCTACCCATGACATCGGATAAGCAACATCAAGCTGAGAAACAGATTTCAACTTCGTCACGATATCCGTTGGCGTAGAGAAAGTAATGCCTTTCGCTTTCGCACATTCCGGCAAAGCTTTCAGGAATTCGAGAATATTGGAAGATAACGGCTGAGCCATACCCAGCGCACTCAATTCCATAAAGATATTGATAACTTGTTCTTCTTGTGGCAATGCATCAATCCAATTGATATATTTGTCCGCAAACAAAGGATATTCCGCCCAATCCGAATTAGAAAAACGCAAACTTATATCATCTGACAGTTTGAAATCTCTCAATAGAAGTTTAAGGCTCGGAGCCTGATTACAGTGGTATACATAATGTGGGCTCTTCCATCCCAACACATGCTTGGCACCTTCTGTCAACATTCCCTTGAACCCCATAGAAGCCACCAGACCACCAATCTCGTCCGAATAAATCAAACTGGAATTGCGGAACACTTTCGGTTCCTTTCCAAACATTTGTTTCATCTTATCACGCTGACGAAGCACTTCTTCACGGAAGCAATCTTCATTGGCAAGTGAGGACAAGCCATGCGAATAAGGTTCACAAAGGAATTCACAACAACCGGTATCATTCAACTGATGCAATAAGTCAATCACTGCCGGAGCATGGATTTCAAGTTGCTCCAAAGCTACTCCCGAAATAGACAGCGCAACCTTAAAGGCACCGCCTGAATTTTTCGCCATCTCAATCAATGTGCTGAGAGCAGGAATATATGAACGTTCGGCCACTTCATTCATGCCCGTTTCATTCGCATAATCATCATAATAATAATGATCATTACCGATATCAAAGAAACGGTAGCGTTTCAAATGTATAATCTGATGTATCTCAAAATAAAGACAGATAGTTCTCATTTTTATATATTGTTTCGTTATTTACCATAGTTTCTTAACACATCCTCGTAGAGAGCACGGATTCTCAAACCGACTTTTTCCCAAGTAATTCCGTCCACCTCTTTCTTTCCTTCATCCTGCAGATAACTGAAAAGCGACGGATTGGTACAGATGGAATAAATGGCGTCGGCCATAGCATGTATATCCCAGTAGTCGGTCTTAATCACTTTGTCGAGAATTTCACCACAACCCGACTGCTTTGAAATGATGGAAGGCGTCCCACACTGCATAGCTTCCAAAGGAGCGATACCGAAAGGCTCGGAAACGGAAGGCATGACAAACACATCACTATTCTTATAAACCTCATATACTTGTTTACCTTTCATAAAGCCCGGGAAGTGGAAACGGTCGGCAATGCCGCGTTCTGCCGCCAGGTTAATCATGGCATTCAACATATCACCCGAACCCGCCATCACGAAACGGATATTACGGGTGCGTTTCAATACAAGTGCGGCAGCTTCCACAAAGTACTCCGGCCCTTTCTGCATGGTGATACGTCCGAGGAAAGTAACCACCTTCTCTTTAGAATGATCGGGACGCGGAATATCCAACAATTCCTGCGACAACGGATAGACGGCATTGTGCATGGCAAATACCTTGCGCGGATCCTGGTGATACTCGTTAATAACCGTTCGGCGGGTAAGTTCGGACACACACATGATGCAATCGGCATGATCCATGCCATTCTTCTCGATCGAATAAACAGTAGGATTTACTTTACCGCGGGAACGGTCGAAATCTGTTGCATGCACATGGATACAAAGCGGTTTGCCACTTACCATCTTGGCATGTACACCGGCAGGATAAGTCAGCCAATCGTGTGCATGGATAATGTCAAATTCCTGCTGGCGGGCAACTACTCCGGCTATTATGGAGAAATTGTTGATTTCTTCATGCAAGTTTCCAGGATAACCGCCGGCAAACTCCATACATCCCAAATCATTGACATGCATATAAGAAAAATCGGCATAGATATGATCACGGAAAGAGTAATACTCTTCCGGCGACATCTCCAGCAAACGGGATTTCAAGTAGTCATAGTTGACATCACGCCACACGATAGGCACTTGATTCATACCGATGATTTTCAAGAACTTTTCTTCTTCTCCGCAAGGCTTGGGCATACAGAAAATCGTTTCCATATCACCTTGCAAACTCAATCCTTTAGTTATTCCGTAAGAAGCAACTGCAAGACCACCATATATTTTTGGGGGGAATTCCCAACCAAACATTAAAACTTTCATCTTCGTTCCTCCTTTCTTTAATAATATTTAGACAGCAGCTTCAAAACACGCAGGATTTCTGCCGTATTCATCGCAAATGACACAGCACCACGTCCCCTGAAAGGTGGATTCCCGTCAAACAGTTCGGCTATGGAACCAATACAATGGCTCGTCATCTCATCATCATAACCAATCAACTGGCGTTCAACAAATGACAATCCGCTCATCTTATAAATCCGAAGATAAGCTTCCAGATAGAATCCCATCAGCCAAGGCCATGCCGTTCCCTGATGATATGCATAGTCACGTTGTACCTGCGGACCTACATAATTCGGATTATATCCCCCGCTCTTCGGACTCAAAGAACGGATTCCTTTAGGAGTCAGCAATTCTTTAGTCACAATATCAAGCACTTGTTTCTTTTGTGCCCGGTCTAACGGAGAGTAATCAAATGCTGCGGCAAATATCATATTGGGGCGTACACTCCAATCCATCATATTACCATCAACATAGTCGAGCAGATATCCGTATTCGTTACGGAATACATCGACAAATGACTTTCCAGTCACTTCTGCCTGTGCATCAAGCGCATCTGCCAAATATACATCACCACCTTCGCGTACCAAATCGGCTATAAAGCGCAATGCATTATACCACAATGCGTTAAATTCAACAATATATCCTGTACGAGGAATCACCGGATGTCCGTTCACCGTGGAATTCATCCATGTAATTGCTTTCTCAGTACCATTTGCATAAAGCAATCCGTTCTCGTGCAAGAAAAGATTGTCATGCTTCCGCTGGCGGATAAATTCCATGATGTCTTTCAAAAGTTCACCGTATTTCTGACGGCATTGCTCGCGGGAAGTCTCCTTGGCATATTGCTGCAAAGCCCAGATCGCCCAAAGCAGGACATCCGGATGCTCCATTTCATAAATCTTGTACCCGACAGACTCTTCGTTGATAAAGTTACGAATCGCTTTTTCTGCCGTTTTCATCACGTCTTCAAACTCGTCAACTTCATCAATAGCGAGTGTCAGACCCGGCAAAGCAATGAACAAATCACGTGCACGGCATTTGAACCAAGGATAACCGGCAAGAATGTAATGCTCACCTTCCTGTTTGTTATGGAATTGATGGGCAGAATTCTTCAGGCAGTGGTAGAAACTGTCACGTGGCGTACGGTCGGCCACTTCCGCCTCAAAGGTCTGTTTCAGTTTACGCGGAGTTGTTTCTGAAATTCCGGCAGAGAATACAATACTCTCTCCTTTCTTGATATCCACCTCGAAATATCCCGGAACGTACAGGTCCTCATTGAAGTCGTACCCGCGTTCCTGCTCTTTCGGATATTCAATGCCGCGATACCAATCGGGCTGGAAATGGAATTCGCACTTTTTGTTCAACTGCATATAAAGTTCCGGATAGCCGGGATACATGCAAGTCTTTATACCGTTTTCCACAAGTTGATACTCACGGCTTGCCTGTGCATTTTCGTGGGTATACTCGCGTACGCTTCTGAAAGCGAGGAACGGCCGGAAGCGCAAAGTCGTTGCCGAATGCGCGTCAAGTAGAGTATAACGAATCAGGATTCTGTTTTCATGATGTACAAAGATTTTTTCTTTGCGGAGAACCACACCTCCAACACGGTAAGTTGTCGCCGGAATATGCTCACAATCAAACTCACGGATATACTTGTGCCCATTCGGACTAAAGTTGTTTCCTTGATATTTATGCAACCCCAGGTTAAACTCTGCACCGTGTTGAATTACCGTTTCATCAAGAGAAGATAGCAGCACATGATTTTCATCGTCGAGATTGGGAACCGGAATTACCAACAGTCCGTGATATTTGCGTGTGTTACAATCAACAATCGTTGTACAATGATAAGCTCCTGCCTTGTTCGTCCGGAGAATTTCTCTCTGAAGAGACTCTTCCAGATTCGTCATGAGGGTCTTGTCAAATCGTAAATAACTCATAGTTGTGCATTATTTAAAGGTTAATTATTGGTCATTATATCGCACCTGATATTTATCGCCACATTGTATATTAAATAGTTGTAGCCCCATACATAACAGGTATAACGCCCAAATGTACAAATTATAGATAAAAACAAAAATAAAAAGCCTTTTTATTTTCAGATTTTGTGCAAATATTCGTAGTATTGCGCAAAATATCTAAAGAAAAGAATGTCATGAAGCAAGATATTCAGCGTATCACGGTGGCTGCCGCAAAGCCCTTGTTCTTAATTTTCATCTTATATATACTCAAGTTTCTGGAAATCGGGATGGACTGGGACTTCTCTCACTTGGGGATATATCCCATGGAAAAGCGAGGTGTAACAGGCATTTTGGCTCATCCGCTGATACACAGCGGATTCAGCCATTTATTGGCAAATACAATTCCTTTATTCTTCCTTTCCTGGTGTCTTTTTTATTTTTACCGAGAGATAGCCGGCAAGATTTTTGTCCTAATCTGGCTTGGTGCGGGACTGCTTACCTTTATTATAGGCAAACCGGGATGGCACATCGGTGCCAGCGGACTCATCTACGGACTTGCCTTCTTTCTCTTTTTCAGCGGTATTCTCCGCAAATACGTCCCACTGATTGCTATTTCCCTACTTGTCACCTTTCTATATGGGGGGATTATCTGGCATATGTTTCCTTATTTCTCCCCCGCCAATATGTCATGGGAAGGACATCTCAGCGGTGGAATCATGGGAGTGCTCTGTGCATTTGCATTCGTGAACCACGGGCCTCAGCGACCGGAACCTTTTGCGGACGAGGAAGAGGAAGAAGAACATGAAATCTCAGATCCTGTTTAAATTCTCTTCAGTCATAATTTTATAGCTGATATTTTTGTAGATGACAAAATTTAAATTTATGCTGTTAAACATCTAATTTTTAAGTGATTAAATTTGCGAAAGTCCCTGA
>NZ_JANJZR010000049.1 GCF_024623065.1 Bacteroides acidifaciens | reverse complement strand
TTTCTTGCGGGCATTTTTATTTTATCGGCTGAAAAACAGCCGATAAAATTGTCGTGGCGGAAAATAGAATGATTACTATTATATCTATTGTCAGTTACAAGAGAAATAGACCATATATCTATTTAAGTCATTTAGTATCAAACATTATAGATGTATTCATAGGCAATTTTGAAACCGAAAGGATTTTCAAATAAAATAGATTCTAATAGAGTACATTTCTCCCAAGCAATCACGCTAGCTAATACACAACCCCTGAAAATTGTAATGGGAGAAGATACTCAAACTTTGGATGAAGTGGTTGTTACTGCATTGGGTATCAAGCGCTCGGAGAAAGCACTGAGCTATAATGTGCAACAAGTGAAAGGTGACGACTTGACGGCAGTCAAAGATGCCAACTTTATGAACTCACTGAATGGAAAAGTCGCCGGTGTAAACATTCAGCGTAGTGCATCCGGTGTGGGCGGCGGCACTCGTGTTGTGATGCGTGGTAACAAGTCTATCGCAGGTCAGAACAATGTGCTCTACGTAGTGGATGGTATTCCTATTGGAAATAAAGCCGACCGTTCGGGAGACGGAACCGGTTTCGGAGGAGCAACGTCCGGTGAAGGCATCGCCAATTTCAATCCCGATGATATCGAAAGCCTATCCGTATTGACGGGTCCGTCGGCTGCCGCATTGTATGGAGCCAATGCCGCCAATGGTGTTATCCTGATTAATACCAAGAAAGGCGCCGAAGGTGTAATGCGTCTGAATGTATCTTCTTCTGTCGAGTTCGCAAATCCCTTTGTAATGCCGGAATTTCAAAATACGTATGGAAATCTGACAGGTAATTACTTCTCTTGGGGCGACAAAATGGAAAAACCGTCTTCATGGGAACCCAGAGACTTTTTTAATACCGGAGCTACATTCAACAATTCGTTTAATCTCTCGATGGGGACGGAAAAGAACCAGACCTATATCTCCGCATCAGCCGTCAACTCTACCGGCATGGTAGAAAATAATAAATATCATCGGTATAATGTAACATTCCGCAATACGGCTAAATTTCTAAAGGATAAACTGACTTTGGATGTATCCGCCAGTTATGTGCGCGAGTTCTACAACAACATGATATCCTTCGGTACATACTTTAATCCCATAGTGGGGGCATACCTCTATCCGAGAGGGATGAATTTTGAAAGTGAAAAATATTTTGAACGCTACAACAATGAGTTGGGGTATAATAAACAAAGCTGGCAACCGGGAGGTATGGGTATGGACGTGCAAAATCCTTATTGGATTGCTTATCGCAACTTGCGTCCTGAAGCAAAAGACCGCTATATGCTCTATGCCAATCTGAAATATGACATTACGGAGTACTTGAATGTCGCAGGTCGTACCCGCATTGATAATACATATTCCGAATCGGAAGACAAGCGTTACGCTTCCACCATCAGCACCTTTGCGGGAGACAACGGCCGATATAGATACTCCAACGAGTCCTATAAACAGAAATATGCCGATATTATGGTAAACTTCGACAAGCAATTTGCCCAAATTTACCACGCTACGGTCAATGCCGGCGTATCTTTCGAGGAATATGATACAAAAGGTCACGGTTATGGCGGCGATTTATTGCTTGTCCCCAATAAATTTACTTATGGAAATGTAAATTCAGCCGTTGCCAGTGTTTATGAGACAGGAGGCGATTCGCGCACACAAAACTTCGCAGCTTTTGCTTCGGCAGAGCTTTCATGGAATTCGGCTTTGTATCTCACACTGACCGGTCGGGCCGACAAACCGTCGCAACTGGTGAACAGTAAAGAAGAATGGATTTTCTATCCGTCGGTAGGTCTTTCGGCTATCGTTACCGAGCTTTTACCGAATAGTCTTCGTGAAAGCATACAACCGGTATTAGGCTATTTCAAAATCAGAGGTTCTTATACCGAAGTAGGATCTCCTATTCCATTTACGGGTCTGACGCCGGGAACCATTACCCATAAACTGGAAAATGGCACAGTAGCTCCTTTCGAATATTATCCTTTAAGTGATTTGAAGGCAGAACGTACCCGCTCCTACGAATTGGGTATCGACTCCAGATGGTTTAACAACACCGTTACTTTAGGAGTTACGATATATCAGTCTAACACGTACAACCAGTTGTTGAAAGCGGATATGCCGGGAACCAGCGGATATAAATATATGTATGTGCAAGCCGGTAATGTGCAGAATAGAGGTATCGAATTGACGCTAGGTTACGACCAGACATTTGGTGACTTTAACTACAATACGACTTTCACCGCCACTTCCAACAAGAATAAGATAAAGAAGCTAGCTTCCAACGTGAAGAATCCTGTCAGTGGCGAACTGATGGATTTGAGTGATATTAAACTCGGTCGTTTCCGTCTTCGTGAAGATGGTGAAGTGGGTGCTTTGTATGCCGACCGCCGGGTGGAGAAAAACGATGAAGGTTATATCCCTTACACTCCCGGACAGACTATAGCGACAGAAAACACCACACCGTTCAAGATTGGCACAGTCAATCCGAAATGGAATTTAGGTTGGAGACATGGATTCAACTACAAAGGCATCAATGCCAGTGTCATGTTTACCGCAAGAATCGGCGGCAACGTGATTTCTAAAACTCAAGCTACGCTTGACCGTTTCGGCGTATCAAAAACATCTGCAGATGCGCGGGAGACAGGCTACGTGATGCTGGGTAATATAAAGATGGAGCCGCAAGATTATTATGGAACAATCTACGATTTAGATTCCTATTATGTTTACTCAGCTACCAATATCCGTTTGCAGGAAGCCAGCATAGGCTATACGCTGCCTAACAAATGGTTTGGTAATGTGGTGAAAAACGTGAACGTCTCTGTATATGGAACCAATTTATGGATGATTTACAACAAAGCTCCATATGATCCTGAACTAACTGCTTCAACCGGTACGTTCGGTCAAGGTTACGACTATTTTATGTTGCCTAGCAGTCGCACTTACGGATTTAGTTTGAAATTTGGATTCTAATTATTGATATTATGAAAATGAAGAAATACTTATTATTAATCTTTTCGCTAAGTTTCTTAACTGCTTGTGAAGATTATGTTGACATAAATAAAAGTACTACAGGTGTGACGGATGAAGATCTGGAAGCAGGCGGATTGATATACGGCACACAGTTGATGGATATGCAACAGCGGGTTATTCCTATCGGCTCGCCGAGTAAGACAACCGAACCGGGCAATGACCTGGCGGTTACAGACGTGATGTCATCCGGTCAGTATATAGGTTATTTCGGGATGAATAACAACTGGAGGTTGGGCACGGAAGCAACTTGGGATTTTGCAGACAATCGAATGAACTATGCATACGAACAGCTTTACATGAAAGTATATCAGCCTTGGGTGCAGATATACCAAAAAATAGGGACGAGCGATGAGCCTGAGAAACAAGAAATCATGGCCATATTTAATATAGTGAAAGTTGCAGGTTGGTTAAGAGCTACCGATTGTTTCGGTCCTATCGTATATACCAATGCAGGAAACGGTGACATCGCTCCGGCACTCGACAAACAGGAAGATGTGTATAAGGCTATGCTGAAAGATTTGGCTACTTGTGCAGATGTTCTCAACAAAGCGACTTCGAAGATTATGCCCAAATATGATTTAATTTATGATGGGGACCCCGTGAAATGGACGAAACTCGCCAATTCGTTAATGCTAAGAATGGCTGTCCGCGTTCATTTTGTGAATGAAGCTCTAGCAAAGGAATACATTGAGAAAGCATTGGACCCTAAGAATGGGGGCGTGATTGAAAGCAAAGCTGACGAAGCTAAAATTGGTAATACAAGCAAGTACCCGTTACTCAATTCTCTCATCGCCACAATTGATTATAAAGAAAACCGGATGGGCGCCACGGCTTGGTCTTATCTTACCGGTTATGGTGACCCACGTTTGGAAAAGTACTATACGCAAGGCACATATAGTGACGTAAAAGGATATTATTGCGTTGCTCCCGGCAATACACAAGGACAGGGAACGGGTAGGAATAGCGCTGAATTCGCATCTGCACCCAAAGTGGAAAATGCAAACCCGCTATATTGGTTCAGAGCTTCCGAAACTTATTTCTTAAAAGCTGAAGCGGCATTGTATGACTTGATAGCAGAAGACGTAAAGAACTTGTATGAAGCGGGCGTGAAAATGTCTATGGAAGAATGGGGCATTACGGATGCAGTAGCTACTGCCTACTTAAACAAAGGCAGTGTGAAACCTGCAGCGTTGACAACGAGTGATTATCATTATTCCAATTATTCTAATCCCTACGGTTTTGACATCACTGCCGGAAACGTTTCTCCCAAATGGGATGCCACTGCTTCGGAAGAAGGAAAATTGCAACAGATCATTACTCAGAAATATCTGGCTCTCTATCCTAATGGAGTAGAAGCGTGGACAGAATATCGCAGAACAGGTTATCCTTATCTGGCAGCTCTCTTTGACAGCAACTTGCCCAATAAGATAGGTGCAGATGCAAAAGCCCGGACACCGGAACGTTTCAGCTTTTCAACAAAGGAACATCAGGGCAACCCTAATATGTCGTCTCTTTCTACTTTGCTAAATGGTCCGGATAAAGGGGGCACAAAACTTTGGTGGGTACGTTCCGGCAGACCTGTCCAGTAATAACCATTCAGTTACTTGTTTTAATAATCAATGAACAACAATTAATATTATGAGATTACGTAATTATTTATACATTGGTATTGCAGCTTTGAGCTTTGTAGCCTGTTCTGATTGGACAGAGACAGAGCGTGTGACGTTCCCCGAACAAGAAGATATAACACGTTACATCCCTTTTATTGAAGCACAGGGAGAGGAGGATTTAATGCCTTCGCAACGTGAATATTATCGCCAACTCAGAGAGTACCGTAAAACTCCTCATGTGAAGGGTTTCGGCTGGTATGGAAACTGGACCGGTAAAGGTACGAATCCTCAGAATTATCTGAAGATGTTGCCTGATAGTGTAGACTTTGTTTCGCTGTGGGGGGCCAGAGGTTACTTATCTGACGAACAGAAAGCAGACTTGAAATTCTTTCAAGAGGTAAAAGGAGGGAAAGCCCTGCTTTGTTGGATTGTTCAAGATATTGGTTCCGCCATTACTCCACAAGGTAAGGATATGCACCAATACTGGGTAGAAGAACTAGGTGAGGGTGATCCTGTAAAAGGAAGTATCGCTTATGCAAATGCCATTTGTGACACTATTGAAAAATATAATATAGATGGTTTTGATATTGACTACGAACCGGGATATGGACATTCGGGAACTATAGCTAATGGTCAGGAAATAAGTCCGAAAGGTAATACAAAAATGCAAGCCTTTATAGAAACTTTGAGTGCCCGTTTACGTCCTGCAGGCAGAATGCTGGTAATGGATGGGCAACCGGATCTTTTGTCTACGGAAACATCTAAATTAATAGATCATTATATCTATCAGGCTTATTGGGAAAGTAATACAAATAGTGTTATCAGGAAAATCAATCATCCGCATTTAGAGGATTGGGAGCGTAAAACCATTATCACAGTTGAGTTTGAACAAGGTTGGAGAACCGGTGGCATTACCTATTATTCCAGTTCTGTGCATCCTGAATTCAGGTATATTCATGGGGCACAACTCTTTGATTATGCAACGATGGACTTGCCTAGTGGCAAACGAATCGGTGGCATAGGTACTTATCACATGGAGTATGATTTTGCCAACGAACCTTCTTACAAGTGGTTGAGAACTGCTCTTTATTATGGTAACCAGGTTTATCCCGGCAAATTTGAATAAACTTTTAATCAGAAAGAAAAATGAAAAAAATAGTTATGACTCTGTTCGGTGCATTGCTTCTAGCAGGTTGCCAAAACGAATTATATACGGAATCTCAAAAAGAAAACGGAAGCGGTCAAGGTGCATACATTGCCGCTGAGGGTCCTATTCAGATTTTCGTAGAAGAGGGTAAAGAATATTTCATCAAAGATGTGAAAGTCGGATTGACGGTAAAGGAGGACAAAGCATTCGATGTTCCTTTAATCGTTGGTGACCAAGCACAACTTGACGAATACAACAAGAAGAATAACACATCCTATCTGATGTTACCGCCCGAAATGTATGAGATGCCGACTGTTATGAACTTCAAACCCAATCTAGCTATGCAGTCCATACCGGTTTCATTGAAAAATCTGAAATTTTCATTGAAAGGAGATTATGCATTGCCTATCCGTTTGTCTAATGGCTCTGCCTCTCCGATTCCGGGTGAAGAAGAAGCGTTGCTTATTCTAGAGAAACGTACGCGTACCAAAGTACTTCTTATGAATGGCTCAGGAAGTGAAAGTGACAAAATGTTCCCACAGGACTTTAAGGTGAAACAATGGACTATGGAAGCTATGGTCAAGCGTTCTGCATACAATGCCAACAATAGGTCTATTGGGGGAACAAAACTGGTTGCCAATGCCGGACCTCATGATGAAATTTACACTCGGTTTGGAGATGTAACCATTGACCCCAATCAATTGCAAATAAAAACGGGTTCTGCTCAAATAGATGTTCCGAAGAATAAATTTGCCGCTAAACCCAATGAATGGTATATGCTTACATTTGTATATGACGGTAAAATAACTTATGTATATGTAAATGGCGATCTGGTAGCATCCAGTGAGATTAGGGACGGAGAGTATGGTCTGATTGGTTTCTGGATAGGGGGCGCCAACGAATATATCCGCGAAGTTCGTTTCTGGGATATCGCGCGCACTCAACAGCAAATCAAAGCATTCACTTGGAAAATGGTAAATCCGGACGAAAAAGGATTGTTGCTTTACTATCCGTGTAACGGGCTAAAACGTAATCACGAGACCGGTGAAATCACAGAAGATGATACTATGATATGGAACTGGGCTACTTATTACGACGGCGATAAGGATAATCTGAATCTTCCGATGAAAGGCAGATTTGACGATAACGGTGGCAAAATGTTTGTATTCCCTGCCGAATAATAAAGACTAAGATAGAGAATTAAAATCTCTTAAACCAAGCACATCGTTCAATCAACTGTAGAAAGAGCGATGTGCTTATCTAGGCTCACATTATTTTCGTGGGTAACAATAAAGGCATGCCAGCTAACCCGACATGCCTTCTATCTCAAATACTCTTTTCTTCTATAAATATCTCTATTTTATTTCTTCTTTATCAACCGAATCACTCGTCCGTTTTTCTTATAATCAAAATGATTGGTATGCATCAAAACATTAAGAATTTCATCAGGTGTGCTATCCGTTAAGAATTCACCGGTAAATCGTTCAGTTTTCAGAGCATCATCCTCATAAACAAATTTAATATCATACAACTTCTCCATGACATTGGTAATTTCCAATAGCGAATGTTGCTTGAACATCAGTTTGCCGTTAATCCACAAAAGAACATCCGTAGGTTGGTTATACTCAATCAGTTCAGCCTGATAAGTATCCGTATTCACGTTCAATGTCTGTCCCGGTTTCAACAAATAACCATTCTCCTCTGTCCGTGGAGAATCCACCCGAACCAATCCTTGAAGCAAAGTAGTCACTACCCTATTCTCTTCTTCGCGTGCCCGCACATTAAATTTAGTCCCCAACACGCATGTCTTGATTTGCTTACTGTTTACTATAAACGGAGCATGCTTGTCATGAGCCACCTCAAAATAAGCTTCACCCGACAAGTCCACCTGACGGTCCGAACTCCAGAAAGAATTATGATAAACCAGTTTAGAAGAAGCATTCAGCCATACCTTACTGCCATCCGGGAGTACAGTCTGTGCCCTTTGCCCCGCAACAGTCAGCACCTCATAGTCCGAAAGCTTATTGGATACCAGTCCCCAAGTAACCCCGCCTGCAAAAACGAGTCCGGCGAAGAAAGCAGCCGCCACAGTACTGTAACGTCCCCAGCAGAGTGACATATTCTTCCGTCTGGTCTTCTTTTCTTTCTCCCGAACAGCCGATTTAAATTTATCTAATGATGCCTCTGTATCTACGGCATTCATCATCGCTACCCGGTCACCTACAAAAAGAGTATAGTAAAGCTGTTCCAAGACTTTCCGGTTCTCCGGTGCCTCTTTGCACCAGGCTTCCACCCGTCCGGCTTCCTCATCATTACATTCACCCCGTAGATAACTCAACAAGAATATTTCATCCATGTCTATTCACTCTTTTTTCAATAAAAAATATAATACCTTTGTAGTAATACAGTTGGCTGCACAAATATACTAAACTCAAAAAGAAAAAAATATTTTTCTCCTGTTTTTATTTCTTTTCTCTACTTCTTTCATTATTTTTGTCTTACAAAAGCAAAAGAGAATGTCACAATCTCCAATATTTCTAGATATTAATAATAATAAATCTGTCATCAATGCTCTGAAAGCAGGCGAAGAAAAAGTTTTTGACGCGATCTACCGTCATTACTTCCGACGATTGTGCGCCTTCTGCTCGCAATACGTTGCCGAGCAGGAAGAGATTGAGGAAATTGTGCAGGAAACAATGATGTGGTTGTGGGAAAACCGTTCCAGTCTCATGCCGGAACTGACATTGAAAACCCTTCTTTTTACGATAGTCAAAAACAAAGCACTGAACCGTATCTCCCATTTTGAGATTAAACGGAAAGTACATCAGGAAATAGTAGAAAAATACGAAGGTGAATTCAGCAATCCGGATTTCTATTTAGAAAATGAACTTATGCGACTTTACGAAGAAGCGTTAAAACAACTTCCTGAAGAATATCGGAAGGCATATGAAATGAACCGTAATCATCGTTTAACTCACAAAGAGATAGCCGAAAAGCTCAAGGTTTCTCCACAAACTGTCAATTACAGAATCGGGCAAGCTTTAAAGTTACTGCGAGTAGCTTTAAAAGACTATCTGCCTCTATTCATACTTTGTTTCGGAGTTGATTTTCTGAAAAAGTTTTATTAATTCATCCTATTATTAGATAATGAGCGAACTCCTTGTTTATAAAGCCTCTGCAGGATCGGGGAAAACATTTACCCTGGCTGTAGAATATATTAAGCTACTTATTCTCAATCCACGCGCCTATCGGCAGATTTTGGCTGTAACCTTTACAAACAAAGCCACGGCAGAGATGAAAGAACGCATTCTCAGCCAGCTTTATGGTATCCAGACAAGTGATAAAGATTCTGAAGCCTATCTCAACCGTATCAAGGAAGAGACTGGTAAAACGGAACAGGAAATACGTGAAGCAGCAGGTATTGCCCTAAGCTATATGTTGCATGATTACAGCCGTTTTCGGGTAGAGACAATCGACTCTTTCTTCCAATCCGTCATGCGTAACCTGGCACGGGAACTGGAACTCAGTCCGAACCTGAATATAGAACTGAACAACACAGAAGTCCTTAGTGACGCAGTGGACAGCATGATAGAAAAGCTAGGACCTGCCTCCCCCGTCCTCGCCTGGTTGTTAGACTATATCAACGAACGGATTGCCGACGATAAGCGTTGGAACGTATCGGACGAAGTCAAGAGTTTCGGACGCAATATATTTGATGAAGGCTACATTGAGAAAGGAGAAAAACTTCGTGAACGACTGCGCAACCCGGATACCATCAAAGAATACCGTAAACACCTGAAAGCCCTAGAAACTGAGGTTTTGGAACAAATGAAAGGCTTCTACGACCAATTCGAAGGAGAACTGGACGGACACGCATTGACTGCCGATGACCTGAAAGGTGGCTCACGAGGAATCGGCAGCTACTTTCGTAAACTCAACAATGGGGTTTTAGGTAACGATATACGTAATGCCACAGTGGAAAAATGTCTGGAAGACGCCAAGAACTGGGCAGCCAAGACCTCACCCCGCTATGCGGATATCATAAACTTAGCTAATTCCAGCCTTATGCAAGTTTTGGAAGATGCCGAAAAGTTACGTCCACGAAACAATATGCTGCTGAACAGTTGCCGGCTGTCCCTGCAACATCTCAATAAAGTACAACTTCTCGCCAATATCGATGAAGAAGTACGCCAACTGAACCACGATAACAACCGGTTCCTACTGTCAGACACCAACGCCCTACTCCATCAATTAGTAAAAGACGGCGATTCTTCTTTTGTATTCGAAAAGATAGGGACGAATATCCGCAATGTCATGATAGACGAGTTTCAAGATACCAGCCGAATGCAATGGGGTAACTTCAAACTACTTTTACTCGAAGGATTATCCCAAGGGGCAAACAGCCTGATTGTCGGAGACGTGAAGCAATCTATCTACCGTTGGAGAAATGGGGATTGGGGAATTCTCAACGGACTGAACGACCATATCGAACATTTCCCGATTCGTGTCAAGACATTGGCTACCAACCGGCGTAGTGAGACCACTGTCATCCGGTTCAACAACCATATATTCACAGCCGCTGCCGATTATCTGAACGGAGTTTACCGACAACAGCTCGGCAAAGATTGCGAGGACCTACAAAAAGCCTATGCCGACGTCGTGCAGGAATCTCCCCGAAGTACAGAGAAGGGATATGTAAAAGTCTCTTTTCTCGAACCCGACGAAGAGCACGACTATACCGAACAGACACTAATCAGCCTGGGAGCAGAAGTAGAACATCTGCTTGCCAACGGGGTACGGCTAAATGACATAGCTATCCTTGTACGAAAGAACAAAAGCATCCCACGTATCGCCGATTATTTTGACAAAGAGCTGCATTACAAAATAGTATCGGATGAAGCATTCCGCCTGAATGCTTCCTTGGCTATTTGTATGATGATGGATGCTTTGCGCTATCTCTCGGACGAAAACAATAAGATAGCCCGTGCCCAACTGGCAGTAGCCTATCAGAACGAAGTTTTACAAAAAGGGCTGGACTGGAATAGCCTCCTGCTTCTTCCTGTCGAAAACCATCTTCCATCCGCATTTCTTGAAAGGATAAAAGAGCTGAGGCTAATGCCTCTCTATGAATTGTTAGAGGAACTATTCAGCATCTTCGAGATGAAGAATATCAAGGCCCAGGATGCTTACTTGTTTGCCTTTTTTGATGCAGTAACGGATTACCTGCAAAACAACTCTTCCGAGCTTGACGCATTCATCCGTTATTGGGATGAAACATTATGCAGCAAAACGATTCCAAGCGGAGAAGTAGAAGGTATCCGAATCTTCTCTATACACAAATCCAAAGGATTGGAATTCCACACAGTGCTTCTTCCTTTCTGTGACTGGAAATTAGAGAATGAAACGAATAACCAATTAGTATGGTGCGCCCCTCAGGCAGCCCCCTTCAACGCTTTGGATATTCTTCCTATCAACTACTCCACGCAGATGGCGGAATCCATATATGGAAACGACTATCTGCACGAACGCTTGCAACTATGGGTAGACAACTTAAATTTGCTGTACGTCGCTTTCACCCGGGCAGGAAAGAATCTTATCATCTGGAGCAAAAAAGCCCAAAAAGGTACAATGTCGGAACTACTGGCAAACGCACTCCCTGTCGTAGCGCTCAAAGAAGGGATAGATTGGGAAGAAGACTGTTATGAACAAGGTAAACTCTGCCCTTCGGAAGAAGATAAAGCTAAGACCTCTACCAACAAGCTTACTCAGAAACCGGAAAAGCTACCTGTTCAAATGGAGTCCATGCGCCATGATATTGAATTCCGCCAGTCCAACCGCTCAGCAGACTTCATTCAAGGAATTGAAGAAGAGGAATCCGACGACCGTTTTATCAATCGCGGACGTTTGCTGCATACCCTATTCTCCGTTATCGAAACGGCAGAGGATATTGAACCCGCCATTGACCGGCTTATCTTTGAAGGAGTAATCAGAAACGAAGAAAAAGAGGAAATGGCACGTGAAGTCGCACAAAAGGCTTTCTCATCCCCCGAGATACAAGACTGGTATTCAGGAGAATGGACACTGTTCAATGAATGTGCCATCATATACAAGGAAAAAGGAGTCTTGCAAACTCGCCGTCCCGACCGTGTAATGATGAAAGACGGGCAGGTAGTTGTTGTTGATTTTAAATTCGGAAAAGAGAATCCCAAATACAATAAGCAAGTGAAAGGATATATGCAACTGCTCACAAAAATGGGATATAAGAATATTACCGGATATTTGTGGTATGTAGATGAAGAAAGAATAGAGAAAGTCTAAAACTCAAAAGTATTAAATATTAGATTCTAAGTATTATAACGTTATGCAAACATTTCTCCAACTAGTCGCTCACGATTTATATTCCAAAATAGGCAACGACCTGTCACGTACGGTACTCGTTTTCCCGAACAAGCGCGCCAACCTGTTTTTCAACGGATACTTGGCAGGAGAATCCGACCAACCAATTTGGGCTCCCGCTGCAATGAGTATCAGCGACCTGTTTCAGAAACTATCCGTACAGAAAACCGGTGACCCTATCCGATTAGTTTGCGAACTTTATAAAGTGTTCAAGGAAGAAACACAAAGCCAGGAGACATTGGATGATTTCTATTTTTGGGGAGAACTGCTTATCAGCGACTTCGATGATGTAGATAAGAACATGGTAGATGCAGACAAACTCTTCAGCAATCTGCAAGGCTTGAAGAACCTGATGGATAACTATGACTTTCTGGACAAAGAGCAGGAAGAGGCTATCCGGCAATTCTTCCAGAATTTCTCTATCGAACGCCGGACGGAACTTAAGGAGAAATTTATTTCCCTTTGGGACAAACTAGGCTCTATTTATCATCGCTACCAGGAGAACCTTACAGAGCTAGGCATTGCCTACGAAGGTATGCTCTACCGGAATGTCATCGAGCAGCTTGATACTGAACGGCTCAAGTATGACAAATATATATTCGTCGGTTTTAATGTACTGAATAAAGTAGAACACCAATTCTTCAAACTGCTGCAAGACGCAGATAAAGCCATGTTCTATTGGGATTATGATATATTCTATACCCAACAAATCAAGAAGCATGAAGCCGGAGAATTCCTTAAACGTAACTTACAGGATTTCCCGAACGAGCTTCCGGATAGTTATTTCGACTCTTTCAAAACACCCAAAAATATACGCTACATTTCCGCTTCTACCGAAAATGCACAAGCGCGCTTCCTTCCCGAATGGATACGTACAACCTTCTCTAACAGTGAATGTGAAGAAAAAGAAAATGCAGTAGTACTCTGTAACGAAGCACTGTTGCTTCCTGTACTCCACTCCATTCCGCAAGAAGTGAAGAACGTCAATATCACTATGGGATTCCCATTGGCACAAACTCCCGTATACAGCTTTATCAACGCAGCAATGGAATTGCAGACCAATGGTTATCGTAGCGATACCGGACGATTTACCTACGAAGCAGTATCAGCTATATTGAAACATCCCTACACTCAACAACTGTCCACTCATGCCGATTCACTGGAAGACGAACTGACAAAGACAAACCGCTTCTATCCGCTCCCTTCGGAATTAAAACAAGATGACTTCCTAGCCAATCTCTTCACTCCCCGCAGCGGCATCAAGGACTTATGCGACTACCTTGTCGGATTAATCAAAGATATCTCCATCCTGTACCGCAAAGAAGGAGAATACAATGACATTTTCAATCAACTTTATAGAGAATCCCTATTCCAGAGCCATCTTAAAATCAACCGTCTCTATAGCCTGATTGAAAGTGGAGAACTGAACGTTCGTACCGACACACTAAAAAGGCTGATTAGCAAAGTACTGACTGCCGCTAATATCCCTTTCCACGGCGAGCCTGCCATCGGAATGCAAGTGATGGGCGTATTGGAAACGCGTAATCTTGACTTCCGCAACCTTGTGATGCTATCTCTCAATGAAGGCCAACTGCCCAAATCCGGTGGAGAATCCTCATTCATCCCATACAATCTTCGAAAGGCTTTCGGCATGACGACCATCGAACACAAAAATGCGGTTTACGCCTACTACTTCTACCGCCTGATACAACGGGCAGAGAATATCACTTTACTCTACAACACCTCTTCAGATGGCTTGAATCGTGGAGAAGAATCCCGTTTCATGCTACAATTGCTAGTGGAAGGGCCTCACGAAATCACCCGCGAATATCTGGAAGCCGGACAATCTCCACAAAGCAATCAAGAGATACAAATCGAGAAGACACCGGAAGTATTAAGACGAATTTACCGTGCTTACGACAGCAGCAACCCGAAATCCGTCATTCTTTCCCCTTCCGCCCTTAACGCATACCTCGATTGTCGGTTGAGATTTTACTACCGGTATGTGGCAGGACTAAAGACTCCTGATGAAGTCAGCGCAGAAATCGACTCCGCTCTGTTCGGAACGATTTTTCACCTCTCCGCCCAATTGGTATATACTGAGCTGACAGCCAACGGAAATATGATACAGAAAGAAGACTTGGAACGCTTGCTCCGTGATGAGGTCAAACTGCAAAGCTATGTTGACCGGGCATTCAAGAAAGAACTATTCAAGGTAGCTCCTGAAGAAAAGCCCGAATACAATGGCGTGCAACTTATCAACTCCAAAGTCATTCTCTCCTATCTGAAACAGTTGTTACGCAACGACCTTCAATATACTCCTTTTGAAATGGTTGCCATGGAAAAGAAGGTTTCAGAAGAGATGACCATACAGACAGGACAAGGCCCGTTCACTCTCCGCCTGGGTGGAACAATAGACCGCATGGACGCTAAGAAAGGAACTTTAAGAATCGTTGATTACAAAACCGGCGGAAGCCCCAAAACACCAGCCAATATAGAGCAGTTGTTTACCCCTTCGGAAACACGCCCGAATTATATCTTCCAGACATTTCTCTATGCTGCCATTATGAGCCGGAAACAATCACTGATGGTAGCTCCTGCCCTACTCTATATCCACCGCGCAGCATCGGAAAGTTATTCGCCCGTTATTGAAATGGGAGAACCCCGCAAACCGAAAATACCGGTAAACAACTTCGCCTTTTTTGAGGACGAATTCCGCGAACGCCTGCAAGCACTATTGGAAGAGGTTTTCGATGAGAAAGAAGCTTTTACGCAAACGAAAGATATAAAGAAATGTTCGTACTGCGACTTTAAGGCAATCTGTAAACGATAAATCATTTTCAGAATACAATTTGGGCACGGATTACACGTATTTCACGTTTTTCCAATTATCTTATAAACCGTGTAATTCGTGTAATCTGTGCCTGAATGCCAAAATGTCTGAATACTGTATATATAGCCATCAGATTATAACACCTTGCGTTCTGTTTCTGTAGGCGCAACTTCGTCAGGAATGCTGAATTCCCGGTTGGCAAAGAGATCCGCCAAACCCGAAATTTGTTTCAGACGTAACAATTCGTCACGGTCCATACCGATATTTTTCATAATCCACTGGTCGGACATACCTGCCCTATCGAGTTCCGCTACAATATTACACATCAATTCAATGTTGTGCATCCCACGGGCACGATTGTGCCGTATCGTCGAGCTCATACGGTTCGACAAGTCTTTATCTATCACTACAACCGGAAGCAGTCCGTTCTCGCGTTTATAGATACGTTGCGACGTTTTCAGTACAGTATAACGGTGATAACCGTCCACCAGAATATAGTTATCTTCTTCTTTGTTGTAATAACACACACATGGCATCGTAAAGCCATCTTCCCAAATGGAAAGTTCGAGCAACTTCATTTCAGGCGGTGCTACGACATTCGGATTATAATCGTTTGCATGTACTTTCTCTACGGGCACCGCTTTTACCTCGTAAACAGGGCTTTTATCTACACTCATGATACTATGATTCTATATTGTTCCATTATTTGACTTCTCTTACTCATCTCTTCCTTCGTCGGCGAGAATCCCATATACTTGCAGGCATGGTCGTTCTTGATGATACAGATGCACATTCGCTTATAGGTAGGTATCTCCCTAAACTCCGGTATATCAATATCATCCTGGTATTCCATGCGCACCGGCTTCTTCAACGTCTTATAGTTACTGTTGTCCATGACAATAATCGGCACTTTGGCATCAATCAGTTTCTTGATGGTGGCTTCACTCAGACAGCCCCCTTTCGTCCGCCAGAAATTTACGCTCACCGACAACTTCCGAAGATAATTCTTCCGTGCCCGCTCCGGCAAGGTAGACAACAGGAAGTACATAAACTCACGCCATGTATACCCTTCGGGCAGTTTCACCGATTGCCATCCCATGGCATGGGTACCGCCATACATTCCGGTAAAGTTGACACCGTTCACCCGTCCTATCATCTTGCCCCATGTATTGGGATCGAGCACGCGATAGAGCTGAAGGCTCTCCTGAGCTTCGTTAATAAAGGGACTCGCCACACGTTGCCGTTCCAGATTGACACCCGCACGATAATAAAGGTCATACAGCGTATTATAATCCCATTGGAACTTTCCGTTGGCCGTCCATACATCCGTCGTCTTCCAGTCGTAGATAGGATAGGCATTATAAATGTCGTTCCCCACTTTCGATGTCCACTTGTACTTATGATACATTTGAAACTTACGGCTCATGTAGATACACCGCCACCGGTTGAAACTTTCCTGCGTGCGAATCCCAATCAGGCAGCAAGTCCGCACTGCGTCATTCTTATTATGTATCCATTGCGCAAATCGCATCTGAAACTCATAATCCCACATTGTTGTGTTATAAAAAGGAAAGTCATCCTTGGTCATTGCCTTTTGGGGCATGGAGCGCACCCATATATTCTTCTTGCTGTCTTCCCAAGGACGCCAGAATGATTGGTACATAGATGTACATGTAGATACGCGGAAAGGAATACACACACGGTACACATCCAGAATATCCTTATTAGCTTCCAGAATCCGGTCTACATAATCAATGGTCATCTTATATTGAATTTCGTAATCCATATGAAAGACTCCGATACGTCTTTTCAAGTTATTCTTCCGGATATAGTCAATGCACATGTTCAACAATACTCCACTATCCTTGCCACCGGAGAAAGATACATAGATATTATCAAACTCATTAAATATAACCTTTAGTCGCTCTTGTGCCAGTTCATATACATTTTTTGTGCCCGTAGCCTTCTTTTTGCCCATATATTATCTATACATTTTAACATATCTTGTCCACTTCTTATCCATGGATATAAATTCAAACTTCTCGAATATCTCTTTGTCTTGCATCAATGTGACCGAATTAAGCAACCAGTTCTCAGGGCCGAATTCCTTGATGATGGCAGGTAACAACTGCGACAGGATTTCCTCCCGTCCGGCTCCTTCTGCCTTTATATAATAATTATTGATTACGGCTTTCTTCCGGCTTTTTTGCTCCACCGGAATGAAGCCTACCACTTCTTTATCTCTCAGCGCAATAAACCACACATACTCCTCGCCGGTCTTGAAAGGGAAATTATTGTTGGCACGTATTACTTCAGGATCCATCACCATCGGTGCCAGGAGCCGGTATAACTGTTTGTCTTTTCCTTTTAATCGTATTATCTGTATCATATCATTCAAGAATGGACACACAAAAATAAGGAAAAAATATCAGATTCGTCATTCTTGCTCCTAAAACATTTGTTTTTCATGATATAATCTCTATAGGGCGATATTTTTGGAATCAGAATAGTGCAGGCTTATATCGGACCGACGTTTGTTGTATTTCCATTCTATGCCGTTCTTGGCCGAATGGGTGCAATCGCACTGCAATCATGCTTCAATGCTGTCAACAATCACCGACGGGAGAAAGTTTTCTTACAGGCGCCCCGTTCTGTTAACGAATGCGAACGCGGCCAAAGGGCGTTTGTCCGCATTTTTAAAAGCGCAACAAGTTATCTATAGATTTACATGTTTTAACAATAAAGGATCAAATTCCGCTTCATCCTCGCTTCATGAAGCATTCATTTTCGTTTCTTCACGGATATTAAGTAAATATTTATTCAATTTTAGAACGGAGGTGAAACGGACTTGAAACGGAGGTGATACGGAGGTGATACGGAGAAGTGACGAAAAAGCAGCGGAAAAGCAGTGGAAAGACAAAAAAACAGCATCTTCGGGAAGGCTCTGGAGGGAGATTGTTTTTTGTTTTTTTAGCAGTACGTTAACCAAGATTTAACGTCCGGACGAGAACCCTCCGGAGCCTTCTTCTCATAAAAACAGAAAAAGATACTCGAAAACAATTCTCACAATAGTATTGAGCAGAATTTGAACAGGCTCTTAGTAAATCAAACGTTCTTATGAATTCAAATTTGAAACTGAATGTTATGTGTCGGAGACACGAAAAGTAAAGGTACAAAATTTAAAAAGTAACCTATATATAACATTCATTATTTCAGGTGGTTAGAACACATGAATGTTACACATGGATTGGTCGCACGGGTTACTAATAGTTGGTCGCACATTATGCACACTATTTTTTTAAAGTGTAGCAAAGGTAAGAACATAAAAAAGCACTGATATATTGAATATCAGTGCTTTTTTATGTTCCTAATTCTCCTTTGCGGTGCGTACGGAACTAACACATTTTACTATTATACTGATAATCAGCAAAATACTTGTTAAAAATATATTAATGGTATCATATTTATATCATCTCCGCTTATTTTCTTCTATAATTTTATGCAAAGCTTCTATTTGCATCATTGCACCCTCATAAGCCGCTTTATAATTGACATTCGCATCAATATCCGTCTCAATCATATTCCCTTTGCCAGTACAAAGCCACTTCACATTCAATTCCGGGAACTTATCCACAATACGAGCTATTATATCAGTTCCAATAGCCCCCTTCCCGTTCCTTATGGAATTATAAATGTATCTATTTGATAATTCACAATAAGCCTCAAACGAGTTCTCACCTTTGACAACTCCCTTATCACGTGCATACCTTGCAAATTTTCGTAATCTGTCAATAGCCCTTTCTTCCATATCAAATAATCTTTTGACTTATTATGCGTAATGCTTGCCACATCCCCCTTATTTCTCTTCTCTCGACATCTAACTGGCCATGCTTGGGGTTATCAGCCTTTAAAGTCAGCACATTATCCAAGAAAAGACTGTTTTTCAATATCCGCTTGACTGAAAGTGTTTTCCCATACACAATACTCACAACTCCTGACGCGCTTTCCCACAAACCTTCTTCTATTTTGCGAGCAAGAATTTTAGCTCCGTCCGGTATAGTTGGCTCCATGCTGTCACCACGTACCTGAAAGACCATATAAGAATCATCAAGCACTTCACCTTCTTCCGGCATGACACCATAAGAATCAATTTCATAAGCTGTGTTATATAAGCTTTCGACAAATGAAGCCGCAGCATCTATCGGAACATATTTTACTTTTACAAGAATATCTTGAAGATAAGGAGCTACTTTACTAATCGTAGAGTCTGATTGCATTCTCGCATTTTTCAGAGCATCCCTAATATCCTTCTCCGAAGGTTCTATCTGTCCTGATGGAGTCTTTGCAAACAAACCTTCTCCAGTATATAGCCATGCCCTGCTCACATCATACTTCTCACAAAAAGCATCAATTGTTTTTTTACTTGGTAACTGAATCCCTTTTTTTATACTGGTAAGAGTTGATTCACTGGATATAATATTGTCTTTCTTCAATTTATACCCACTCAAACCACAATATGAAATTGCTTGCAAAAACCTTTTTGAGAGATCACTCAATTTTTTATCGTCAACTTCTTGCATACTTCGTAAATTAAGTAGTATATTTGCATCCGTAATAGTAGCAGTATTACCACATAAATTGATTAAACATCCTATTTGGAGTTTATATATAGAAATCCGTAAATAGCTGCTACCTATTTGCGGATTTTCTTTTTCTCCACATTGTGTAATCGGCGGTAGGCCGCATAGCGGAGAGACAGAGGGTTACACTCTTACAACTCAATACTGCGAAGGGCGTGCGATATTGAGAGGCAAACGAAACCGGGATGCCTGCACAGCTACAAGTAAGCGAAAAATCCGGGAAGTCGGGTAACTTGTTAATGCCCGGCCAGCTAAGAACGGCGTACTTATACGAACGAGACATTTCTTATGCTGCATATAGCAAAAACGGGAAACCGTCTAAGGGCTAACTATGCAGCAATCCAGCACCTTACCGAATGAGATCGTCTTTTACTTCTTCAATTATTACAATACTAATAGAACGACATTACTTTTTTTTCAGAAAGCTTTCTTTTTACGCAAGCCTCACTTGTATAACATTTTATAAACCAGCAACTTACATTAAAATATGTTTTATAACATACGAAATACTACAAATTTTATGAAGTATTTTATTGTACTTCTGAAAATATGAAGTATATTTGCAACGTCAAACAAACAAAGAGTGTAAGTTTGAACAACAAGAAAGCTGGCGACTTCAAAAGCCACTTACTACATATCTCATTGGCAAATGTAGTTGTTAGCTTTCTTTTATGCAAATTTTTTGTGGAAAATTTAAGTATAAAATAGAAAATAATATGAAAGTAACAAAGAAAGATATTCTAAGCATTAAAGCTGGTTCTTCCAAAGTGATGCAGCTGGATTCTTACAAGGATTGCGTCAATGCAAGAAGCTACGCCTATCAATTAGCTTTTACTGATCCCCGTGAAGACGTTGAAAGATATTCAATATCCATCGACAAAGATAAAAATCAGATAACCATCGAAGCGATAAAGAAATGAACCGTTCAGATGCCAGAATGATTGCAGAAGAACTGCACAAGTTTATTCGCAATGATGTGAGAAAGGCTGTAACAGAAATGGCGACTGCTGAAACCGAAGAGTATTTGAATGCCAAACAAGCTGCTGTATTTCTCGGATGGAAGTTGCAAACCTTATACAATCGAATACATGATATTCCTCACACCAAAAATGGCAAGAGTCTCATTTTTACCAAATCAGCTTTGAGAAAATTCATGGAAAGAAAATAATCCCGGACGGATTTGGCCGTCTTTCCGGGAACTAACAAAACGTTCTTTGACATATTGTATAGTCTGAACAAATAAAGACTTAAAACAAGGTTTACTGCTTATCTAAAGGGCGAAATAGACCGACAAAGTAGCCAAAGCGGATTAGTGAAAAGAGTGTGAATACAGACTGCCAATAAGAAGATGCAGCACACGAATCACTAAGTTATCAAAAACAACTTATATTATGACAAAGTAAACGTAGGGCGTTTATAAATACATTCTTAATTGAATAGATACTTTAAATGATATATATACCCGTGCTTCGCAAGAAGCGGTCACCGCTAAAAAGCTACGGCCAACAATCCATCGGAACGCGGACGGGAACACATTTTAAATGCTAAAAGTATGAAAGGAATTACAGAAATGACCGAGCAAGAGATTCTTGCGTTAACGGAGGAAGATGTACAGAAATTGATTAAACTCCGCATGATGGAGGAAGGTATCAAAATTATGGATAAGCCGGAGGTTCCCGAATTGTTTGAGATTGAACCTGCTGATTTGAAAGTGTTCACGATCCCATTCTTTGAAGGTTACGCTTTTACAGACATGGAAGAAGCGAATGCGGTAGCAGAAGCATTACGTAATGCGAAAACCCTTCGCAAAGTTGAATACGATTGGAACAAACTCGGAAGCGACTACAAATATCTCGTCAAGAAAGATAAATACAATTACTCTATCAAGCCAGACTTTGAGGTTAACTGTGGCTTTGTGTATTCAAGTGAACTATACGAAAAGATTTCAAACTTTGCCGCACAGAACAAGGTTATGAAAGAACAAGCAGCGAAAGACCAAAAAGAATATGACGAAAAGATGCAAGAAGCGTCCGGTATTATCTCGGAAATAAGCGGACGGGTTAAAGAGGTCAAAGTTAAGTATGAGCGATTGAATAGGCTTACTTACAAATTCGCTACTGACTATTATCCCCTTTCCGATCACAATGAGGATATGGCAATGAAGTTTATGGCTAAAGCCTATTCTTTTACAGATAAAGAAAAAGAATACATATTACAGAATTACAAAGAATTACTATCCACAAGTGATGAATAAGTTTTTTAGTTAGTTATTGGCTCCTTGCTTGCGAAAGTAGGGAGTTTTTTGTAAAACTCCAAATTCATTATATGAGTAATATAGAAGATACAATTTACAATCTGCCAAATGAAGAATACCACCGTGGAGAAAGATTCAAAGATTTCCTAAGTAGTACGCAGATTAAAGATTATATGGTGTCCCCAAAGTTTGCCCGATACAAGGCATTGCACCCTGAAATGTTCGAGATCAGTATTGAAGCTTCTGAAAAAGGCTCGCTGTACCATGATGCAATGGAAAGTCTTGTTAATACTGGAACACTTGACAAATGGAGAAACAATCTTCTTGTATTTGAGCCACCTATAAATCCTAAAACCGGCTGTCCGTATGGACGAGACACCCAAAAATATCAGATTGCACTAATAGAGGCCAAAGAATCAAATCCCGGTAAAACATTGACAAGCACAACCGATATACAATTGGTTGAAACAATGGTTTATGAGCTTCTTAATAATTGCCGGGACACCTCCAAACAGATTAGGCAGATATTAAAATGGGGAAAAGCCGAAGTTAGCCATTTCGTTGAATACGAAGGATGCAAGTTCAAATATCGCCCTGATGTGGAAACGGCCAAAAAAATTGTTGACTGGAAAACATTGGCGGTTGATGATCTTCATGAAGAAACAGTTAACCGGACTATCGCCAAATTTCATTACGGTATTTCGGCAGCCTTCTACCAGTTTTTTGAACATGAACGTACTGGAGTATGGAAGGAGTTCTACTGGGTTATGCAACAAAAGACAGCTCCCTATGACGCAGTATTTGTCAGTGCAGCTAACTGGGCTTTCCATTTGGAAGACGGAATTGTGAAAATGGGGGCAAGCGCATTGGCATTCAAGAAATTGTTAGACCAGCATGTTTACTGTACACAAAACAATGATTTTGACGGTGCACAGATATTTATTCAGCCGGGATTCAAAGGACGAAGAATAATGGTGCCGGACACACCTGCATTTGAAAAGAACAAGATGTTTAACTTTTATAATAATCAAGAACAATGAGTAAAACAGAGAATCAATCCCCCCAACAAGGGAACTTGGGAATGGAACAACACAATGCTCCTTCACCAACAAAAACAGAACCGGTCTCCCCAACACCTTCCACACCACAACCGCCCGTTCCTTCTGCCCCACCAGCCTTTCCAGTACAACTGAAAGGATTGGAAAGCTGTTTTATCTCCCCTAAAAAGGCATTTATAGCAGCTGGTGGCACAGAACAGCAATTTGCCCGTGAAGTCAATTTCGCTATGCAGGCAATGTTGAATAATCCTTATTTGATTGACTGTGCCCGGCAATATCCCGATCATCTTGTCGAAGCAATCAAAAACGTTTCTCTTACCGGTCTGACGCTCAATCCTGAACTAAGGTTGGGGTATCTTGTACCGTACAAAGGCAAAGTGAAGTTCCAAGCTTCATACATGGGTAAAGTTGATATTTTGATCCGCACCGGTGTTGTAAAAGATATTTATTCTGATTTGGTTTATGCTAATGACGAGTTCAGCATGACAAAAGGTACCGGTGGCACTATCATCCACAAACCCAATGTATTCGGAGAACGTGGTGATCTTCTTGGAGGCTACTATTTTGCAGTCTTGACTTCCGGTGTTGTAAAATTCGATGCAATGCCCAAAGCACGTATTGAAGAAATAAAAAGTCGTAGTGAGGCTGTCAAGAAAGGCAAGCAATCCCCGTGGGACACAGACTTTGAAGAAATGGCTCGAAAAACAATCGTGAACTGGGCTTTCAAATTCCTGCCCAAAACCGGCATTTCAGATTCCATGATTAAAGTTCTTGAAACAGAGAGCCAGTTGGATGATGAAATGTTTGAAGACTGGAAAAAGGCACAAGGTCAGAAACCGGACGATTTTGAGGAAGACGATACTCCATACGCAGAAGAAGTCAAGTAATGGATTCATGTGAAAAAATTAGTAACAGTATCACAGCGGCTAAAGAACTGATCGAAAATGAAACACGTTCTTTGGCTGCTTTACATAAAGCAAAACAGCTTGAAAAAGAGCTTCATAAATCCGGCAAGTTGTTTCGTATTCCTACAATGAACGGAATTATAGAAACAACCTGCCCGGAAAAATACATAGAATACAATAACCAGTTTAAAATCAAATTAAAATGAGAACAGTAACAGTTGAAGTGCCCGAAGGACACATGGTAAAAATCGTGAAAGAAGAAAGTATGCAACCTACTCAAAAAGTTACGGGGGGGTAAATTTGAATTTGAGGGTGAGACATTCATCCCCGGTGACGTAATTATCAATCCGAATCGCGGAGGGGGCAGCATGATGATTCTCTCTGAAATTAGAGAAGAAAGGCCACTCTCTTTTTTACCGGCAATTAAAGTACCTTTCGGCCTTGTCGCCTATGTTCCTTCCAATGATGAAGGTGACAGAGTTTTTGTAAGACTCACACCCGAAGCTGGTATCGGAGGCATGAAGGGATTCCGTAAAGCTACGGAAGAGGAAAAGGCAAAGATGCTTGCCGCCATGAAGGAAGAAAAACATTACTCCTTCAATTTTGAGAAGTTACAGCCTGAATATATCCCGACTGTCGGCGATGTTGTTATTGTATGGGATGATAATAGCAAAGAAAATGCGGTAGTCGGTGTTATGAATGAAATGGATAAAACAGTCAGGCCATACAAGATAAATGATGGTACTTGGTATGGGAACTGCGACAAGTTCGTTTCAGAAGAACAATATAAAAATTTGATTGATGGGAAAGAGTAAATCTAAATCGGGGGGGCGAGAAATTACACTCCCCTTCTCACAGCTCGCCCAAAGGGAATGAGCTACCAAGAATATCGTGAACGCAGAGCCTATCAGAACGCATGGTTGAAAGAGCGACTGAAAGGCTTTATTTGTTATGTATCGTCTGAACTGGTTGTATATGACAAAATAACGGGATTACCCCGATTATTCAATCATCGTACAGATGATATACACAAAGCAAACATAAGGACTAACCCACAGCCATTTGTCGGTTCTGCCCGATATGGCTTAAAACCTTTATGATATGGATAAAGAACTATTTAAAGATAAGAATCCATTGCTTCGCAGACAAATGTTGGAAGACAATTGCGCAGCAGTTGAAAGAATTACCTATACTTCTCCTTTCAGCGAGGAAGAAATGGGTGAACGGAAAACGGAGTTGGCAAATATTGACCTTGACATGGCCGCACTGGAAGAAGAAAAGAAAGCTTTCATGCAAGCATACAAGGACAAACTGAAACCTAAAAAGGAACGTAAAAAAACGTTGCTTACCGATATAAAACGTGGTTATGAGGAAATTACGGATGAATGCTTTAAGTTTATGGATCGTAGCACCCGTACCACCGGATATTACAATGGTAATGGCGATTTGGTTAAAGAACGTCCGATGGAGGCACAAGAGATGCAAAAAACGGTCTTCGAGGACATTGAATCTACTGGTACGGAGGGATAAGCCATGAGAAAAGAAGAACTTATCAAGCAAGTAGCCGAATCAACCGGTATTGCTATTTGCGAAGTCCGAACAGTTATAGAAGCAGCATTGAAGGAAACCGTGGATGCAGTAGCTAATGGAAGAACTCTTTATATCAGAGGTTTTGGTACACTGTCACCCAAACACTATAAACGAAAAGTTGCTCGTAACATACACAAAAACGAGACTATTGTCATAGCGGAGCATTATACTCCACACTTCAAACCAGCCAAATCATTTAAAAACAGAACTAAAAATTTGTAGAACAGCATGGGAAACGAAAAGATGCAAGTGAACTTTGCTCCGGGTATGACCGAAGCAACCCTTAGAGTTATTGAACTTCACGAAGAAAATGAGTTACCGGTACTGGAGCCTGATAAGGTAGAATTAGCCGGAACAATTGGAAGTGTTCATGAATTTCTCTTGAAAAGAATCTCTGAAAAAGAGCAGATCAATCAGAAACGTTGCTATATTCTTGTTGATCGGGAGAAAATGACACTTAAACTTGTCACCAATGAAACTGACAGTAGGAATAAAGCTACTGTAAGAGGTGAGTTGAAATACTATCCCAAGTTTCTTGAATTTGGTATTAACACAAGCAAGACATGGGAACCGGTGCAGCTTTCAAAGTTCTTCAAAATGAATCGTGCCTTCTTCAAGGATGCACAATACAACATGGAACTGGTAACAGTCTTGAAGAACTTCAAAGCCAGCATTGACTCAAAAGTGGAAAACTCCCGACAAGACAACGGTAGTCGCACTGACAATTACAGCCAAGTTGTCAACTCCAATCTTCCGGCCTCATTCAATCTTATTGTTCCGATTTTCAAAGGTCGCCCGGCAGAAGAAATTGAAGTGGAAATCATTGCAGATGTGGATGGGCGTAACATTCGATTATCCCTTTGCTCCCCTGGTGCAGAAGTGATAGTGGAAGAAGAACGCAACAAGGCCATTGACGAGCAATTATTGTTGATCCGTAAATTGGCACCGGATATTGCCATTATCGAACAATAACAATGAAGACTGTAAAGAAATACTGGAAGCCGGTACTTGTCGTATCGGCTTTCTTCATTGGCAACCGCGTATTCAATCACATAAATGCGTGGTTGGGAATTTCAATAATTATGCTGACAGTAGCATTTATAGTTTATAATATCATTAAAAAAAGTAGAAAATGAAAAGAAAGATTGATTTTTTGATTGTGGCACTATTTGCCGTTGTTTTGTTTGCTTCATGCGAAAGAGTTGCTCCCAATTATGCCGGTGTCCTTATGGAGAACTACGGCAAACAAGGGAAAGAAGATTTTAAAATCGTTGCCGGTAAGGTATCTACATGGGAATTAGGCACAGAGCTTTTTCAAGTTCCGCTATTCGATCAGCGTGGAGAATTTTCTGATCCAGTCACACTAAAAGCAGCCGACAATACAGAGTTTACAGCCCGGCCAACTTACTCTTATAAAGTAATGAAAAACAGGGCTATTGATATTGTATTTGATAACAAGCATATTGATAAGGCTGACACCCCATCGGGAAAAGATGGCTTTATGCAATCATTAGAAGATAATATTTTGGAGCCACGTATATATGATCTTATCAAAGAAGAAAGTCGCAAACATAAAACAGACAGTCTGATGGCTGACGGTGGTTCATTGGTATTTGAAAAGAGACTGGAACAGATCGTTGATAAAGAATTTGAGAAACGGGGATTGCAGTTGTTGACCTTCTCCGCACAATTGGAATTTTCAAGAGCTGTCCGCGATAAAATAGATAGCCGTAACGAGGTAAACACTAATATTTCGGTACTTGATCAGAAGATTGAAGAACAAAAGAAGCAAAACGAACTGGAGCAACTAAAAACAGAACAAGCTTTAATTGCGTCCCGTGGACTCACCCGTGAGATTTTATATAAACAATTTATAGACAAGTGGGACGGGAAGACACCTCTATATGGCATTGCTCCTGAATTTTTAAAAATGACAAAATAATATGCTGACATTTCAACAAAGAAGAGATACGATATTGTCTCAATTTGCACAAGCAAAAGCCGATTTGGAAACACTTAATAGTGATATTGATGCAGAAATCGAAAAGAATAAATCTGTTATTTCTACACTAACTTCTAAAAATACAGAATTGGCCTCTTTAAAAAGTAATAATGAAGGCTCAATCAAGACTTTTGCTAAATTCCTAAAATAATAATTATCAACCCGATTAATAATCAGCTTCTCCCGGTGTGGCTTGACCGCCTATCCGGGAACTATCATGCCTCACCTTTTTTCTTCTCTTTGCAAGTCGAGTCGAGTACGCTGCATACGCTCCACGGCGGTAGATACTACAAAGAGTCTTTTTGTTCATGTAAAATGCCTCTATTGTAGAGGCAAACGGATAAGTGGCGAAATCGGAAGACGCTTAGTTTCTGTGGTAAAAATGCACGAATAGCATCACGAGTCAGGTAATATGCTATTAACACTTGACATACGTACAAACGGAAGCAGAAACGAAAATCCTGATTGCAACAGTTCCCGGTTCGAGTCCGGGCTTATCCACATAAATCAATCATTATGAAAGTTGAAATCCCCGACTATTTCCTAAAATCCTTTATCCGACATTTTGAAAGGATAACCGAGAATTGTAAAGCTTCACCTTCTGACATCAAGACCAGTGAAGCACTAAGGCTTGGAAAGAAAGATGTAATTAAGCTCAAAAGATTTATAAACAAAAAAGTATAATTTATGAAACGAAGGATCATAGGTATAGATGTTGGCAAAAACGGTGGAATTGTAGTGTACGACACCGAGAATAACAAATTATTGGAGTGTATCAAAATGCCACCAACTCCCAAAGACTTATTAGATTTTCTCTCCATATACAAAGAAAATAGCGTTTGTTATTTGGAACGAGTGAATGGCATGACCGGACAAAGTGCTTCTGCCTCTTTTGTTTTTGGAGAAGGTTACGGACAGCTGACTATGGGATTGATAGCTTGTGGGATTCCGACAGTAACAGTATCTCCACAAACTTGGCAAAAAACTATAGGATTACGAAATACAGACAAATTGGGTAAGACAGAATGGAAAAACATCTTAAAGAAGAAAGCCCAACAGCTGTTCCCGTATGCAAAAGTTACATTGGCAACTTCGGATGCCTTACTAATATGTGAATATGGTAGAATTAAAGAAAAGGAATAATGGAAAAATTAAAAAAATGTAGCAAATGTAGCCGGGAACTTCCGGTCAGTGAGTTTTGGAAAAATGCTTCAACCGAAGATGGATTGCAGACATATTGTAAAGAGTGCGGTAATGTTTATGCCAGAAACCGTAAGAAAACTCCGGGGGGGAATTTGAAGAAAATATATTCCAATCCTGAATTGGCAAAATTTTCTCCACGGGAACTTATCGCAGAATTGAAAGCACGTGGATATACCGGAGAATTGAAATACACCCAAACAATATCATTATAAATGGAAAAGTTACGTCTATTGGTTACAACCAAATGTCCGAACAAATGTCCTATGTGTTGCAACAACTCATGGGATTTTTCAAAATTACCAGTTGTTGAGCACTTTAATTACAAAGAGATCATGATAACTGGTGGAGAACCACTTTTGTTTCCTGAAAAACTGGCAAATTTGGCTGAAAGTATCAAAACCGTTCAAAAATTGGCCTATGGCAATAAAGGAAAATTATTTCTATATACGGCACTGGCTGATATGCTCCCCAATTATATCAGATACTTCGATGGAGTTGTTTACACTCCACATTCTGTTAATGATGTTCATAGTTTATTGGAGGCCAATAATTTTTTGTTGGACTACAAAGATGAACTTATGGAAAGTAAATCTCTTCGACTCAATCTTTTTCCTGATATTAAAAAGCATATTCCTGATAACACAGACCTTTCGTTATGGAAAGTAAAAGATATGAAATGGATCAAAGATTGCCCGGTTCCAGCTGATGAAGAATTCAAAAGAGTAGCTGAATTATGGGAGGTGGAATGATGAAAGATGTAATTACCCCCCCCAACATCTCTATCCTTATCGCTGGTCTTTAGAAGATGCTGTTTTTACTAAAGATAAAGGAAAGGTATTTTCTTGTTTTGCATGTGGCGGTGGCTCTACTATGGGTTACAAAATAGCCGGTTACGATGTTATTGGCTGTAATGAGATTGATCCACGAATGATGAAATGCTATGAAACAAACCATCATCCCCAGTATAGTTATTTGGAAGATATTCGTGATTTAGTGAAAAGGAATTATCTTCCCGAAGAATTGTACAATTTAGATATATTGGACGGATCACCACCTTGCAGTACATTTAGCATGTCGGGATTACGTGAAGATGCGTGGGGTAAAGAAAAGAAATTCAAGGAAGGTCAAAAGACACAAGTTTTAGACACGCTCTTTTTTGATTTTATTGCACTTGCCAAACGCTTAAAACCTAAAGTCGTTATTGCTGAAAATGTGAAAGGACTTCTTTTAGGGAATGCGATTGATTATGTCAGACGTATATACAAAGACTTTGAGGAAGCTGGTTATTATTGTCAGCATTTTCTTCTTGATGCTTCTAAAATGGGAGTACCTCAAAAAAGAGAACGTGTATTCTTTATATGTATCAGGCATGATTTGGGAGTTCATTTTCTAAAAGTTTCAGACCTCTTCAATGTTGAGCCACATATTTGTATGAAGTTCAATGAAATACCCATTTTGATGAAAGAAATAACAGACTTTAAGGGGAAAGAAATTAAAAATGGTACAAAAATTCGATATGTTTGGGAACATAGAGAAATTACTGATAAAGACATGTCTGATACATGTATGCGGCTATACGGTAAAGAGTTATTCTTCTCAAAGAAATATACACTTGAAGATCGCATCTGCAATACGATAACTTCCAAGCATGATGATTTGATACACTTTACACAGCCTTTATATCTAAGTACATCTGAAATCTGTAAAGTCTCTACTTTCCCCATCGACTATAACTTTTGCAACCAATCCCCACATTATATCTGTGGAATGAGTGTACCACCCGTTATGATGGCGCATGTAGCCTCACGAGTATGGAAATATTGGTTATCTAAATTATAAATCAAATGAAATCAGAAGAATTAGCAACCCAGTGGTGTCGGGATCATCCTGATGCAACATTGGAACAAGCATTCATGGCCGGATTAGGCCATAAGATGAATATGAATAAAGATTCTCTTTCTGCAAGGAAAGACAAATTCAGAAGTGAAGTCCTCATGTACAGAGGGAAATATCCTGATGATATGTTGAAGGACTTTTTCGAGTATTGGACTGAATGCGGAGGACGGAAAATGCGCTTTGAGAAGGAACGTACATTTGAAGTTTCCAAACGTTTAGTCAGATGGTCTAATAATGATTTTAACAAGTATGGGAAACAACTTAATTCAAGTCAACAGCAATCTCCCGGCAACCGAAAAGAAAGCGTTGAAAGACTTGCTGACCTTGCAAGCGGAGTATTACAAGGGATTGCACGTAAGTTCGATTAAAGAAGCTGTTCTCAACACTCCTAACCTACCACTCTCCGTTATAAGAAAAGAAATCACATTGGCTGGCGCAAGAGCCATACTGGTAATTGCGATTAACGAGCTTGTGTCTTTTTTCAATGTCGGAAAAACGATGAATGATGTTCAAGTGGCACTTACCGCTGATCTAATAATAGACAGATTCTATTATCTCAAATTGGAGGAAATCAAATTGTGTTTCCGTAATGCTATGGCTTCCGGTAAGATTTACGATAGACTGGACGGTAATATCATTCTCGGCTGGTTAAATGAATACGATGTACAGCGTGATGAAATTGTTTCTTCTCTTTCAATTAATGAAGCCCATGAACAAAATAATAACAGCACTGGAATGTTCTACGGAGAATATATCAAACATCTAACTGAAAGATCGGAAAATGGAGATGAAGAGGCCAAAGAATTATTGGAATCCCATCAATCATTCATACAAAGGATGAAATCAAATGATAAAGAAGCCGCTTTCAAAAAATGGAAAGAAGAATATTATGGAAGAACTAAGAAACAAACTACTTGACTGGGCAAAACAATTTGAAACACCTGATTTTATAAAAGATGATCCTATATTCTTCCCACATAAGTACAGTGATAAAAAGGACATAGAAATCAGTGCCTTTCTTACTTCATGGATAGCTTTCGGGAATCGCAAACTGATAATGCAGCAAGCAGAAATTTTGGATAATCTAATGGGTAATTCTCCTTATGACTTCATTATGAACAAAGTATGGGAACAATACAAAGAAAATACAAATACCTTCTACCGTATGTTCACCTACCATGACTTCTTCTGCATTTGCCAGCGGTTGTACAACATATATCAGGAATGGGATGATTTGGAAGTATTTTATGAGGGTTACAACAATGTTATCCGTGAAATACAAACAGATTTTGGTGGCGTAAAAGGTATTCCAAAATTGGAGCGTGATTCTCCATGCAAGCGTATTTGTCTGTTTCTACGGTGGGTAGTACGAAAATCGCCGGTGGATTTAGGTATTTGGACTATTATTCATCCAACAGAATTATACATACCATTGGATGCGCATGTTGCAAAAATGGCACATCAGCTTGGGATAACAACACGCAAAACAGAGGACTGGAAAATGGTTCAACAAGTAACCAATTACATGAAAACAATTTTCCCGGATGATCCGTGCCGGGGAGATTTTGCATTATTCGGATATAGTATTAACAATAAATAATTTACATTATGTCAGAACTTAAAATCACACAAGAAAAGGTAACAGCCGCTTTTAGTGAAGCAAACGACTGTCCTAAAGCAATTAGTATTCTAACAGCCCTATTCGGAAAGCAAAAGCCGGATTATACAGATTATCACAATATTAAAACCTACGAAGATGCTTGTGAAGCAATAGGTGTAAAACCCATTGTTCGCCTACTTGTTGAAGATGAAGACGGACACAAAGAAGAAGTGGCTGATATTGCACACCTCGCCTACATCAAACTATGCACTATTGCCCGTGCGTTAAACAACGATCCTGATTTTCCACGATTTACTAAAGATGAATACCGTTATACGCCGTGGTTTTATCTTTATAATCAAAAAGAAATTGATGAAATGGACGAAGAGGATCGTAATCGGCTGGTTCTTTGGGGCGGTGGTGCGTATGACGGTGCGTCTTGCGGCCTCGCTTCTGCGGACTCGTATAACGATTGGTCGTACTCGTATGCGAATCTCGGCTCTCGCCTTGCTGTAAAATCAAGTGAAATCGCAATTTACTTTGGAGAACAATTCAAAGAATTGTGGAAAGACTTTCTGATTGGAAAAAAGTAATCACACTGGGGAGGCCGCATCAAAGCGGCCTTTTCCATACCTTTTAAATCTATGACTCCAAAAGATTTTTTCGACAAAGTGGTGGAAATGCGCCGTTGCCAAAAAGAATATTTAAAAAATAAGAGACAGATAGATTTACGAATAAGTAAACAAATTGAGCGTGAAGTAGATGAAGAAATTGAACGTGTTCAAAAAATCCTTCACGACAAACAGAATCCGCAACTCTTTTAGACTATGGTTAATATGAAAATCCTTGACCTGCCATTAAAAGCAAAATGGTATGAAATGATCGAATCCGGAAATAAGAAAGAAGAATACAGAGAGATCAAGAAATACTGGATCGGAAGATTAGCAAAATGTGGAGGTCGCAATTCCTATGAAAAGACTGGTTTCTATTGTAAGAAAGCTATTTGTTTTTCTTGTATTACACGTGGAAACGGCTTTCACCCCAAAGAATACACTCATGTTCGCTTCCGTTTTGGCTACACCAAACGGACAATGCTTTTTGAACTTGAATCTATAACCATCGGAGTTGGTAACACCAATTGGGGAGCACCGGATAACGAATGTGTATTTATACTTAAACTGGGAAAATGTATCAAAAAAAATGAAAGTAAGGACTCAACAGAATTTCAACCGAAAAACTTATGAAACAGTATTCGGTATCAGCATCATGCCTGACGGTGGTAGAAGATATTGCAAATATCCAATAGGCCACCAAGAATACAAAGACTATACCCAAGCATACCAAGCTATGAAAGATGTACAAAAGATATTGGATAATGGAGGCCGATTAGTGTATTCTCCCAAAGGTAGTGCCGGGATTAATAAAAATGAATATGTAAAAATTGAAATGGCATAAAAATGAAAATATTAGTAAGTTTTTCAGGTGGTAAGGATTCACAAGCATGTTTAATCCAAGCCTTCAAACAATATGGGGGAGACTGTCCGAGAACTCCTCTTTAAACAGAGGTTTGTCGTTGTCCCTCCGCAATAGCCCCTGTTTGTAGC
>NZ_JANJZR010000048.1 GCF_024623065.1 Bacteroides acidifaciens | reverse complement strand
CTTTTCCCACAATATGTGGGACTGATACACTGTATATGGAAACAAGCAAAAGGAAGAGGGCGGATACGATATAACTATACTTGGCAAAAGCCGGCAATTGAGGCATATATCAGGCATTCAAGCGATAAAAAAAACGCGAAATGCCCTAAAAACAGAGGAGTGCTTGCAGAGGTGCAAAAACAACATATATCATTATCAATCAATGGATTGAATCAAAAAATGGGGAGTTCGGAGAGTGAGAGCAAACGTCTGCCCTCACTATGCTATCACACTTACTCTAACAGCGGAAAGCACCATGAATAAAGGGATGGAGACAAAATATGAGAGCATGAGGGCAAAAAAGGGAAATAATTCCTGTGGGAGGATTAAGAAAAATGAATTTAGGGGAGAATTACGAAAGTAAGCAAATATAGGCACTGGCTGAATTTACTAAATGAGCGGAGAAAAACTTAACACCAAATTGGAAGAAGAAACAAAAAATGTGCCGAATGTGCTAAAACTCTCTTTTTAATGTAATACCCCTCACCACAAACAGTTGTAGTGAGGGGTATTCTTCGTTTATAAAGGTTCGGGACGCATTCTTATCCAACCTATTACAGATATGTCCAATCTATTTTCAAGATTTAATAGACATAGACAATGTAGCGTGCAAAGTGGTTGTTTACTTAATCTTCAAAGCAAAACCACCTCCGGGTGCCAAATGAATCTTCAACTTACTGTCATTCTTTATCCGGATGGATTCACATTTATAATCACGCCCGATCCGGTGAGCATTTGCTCCATCTTTAAACAATGTAGCGTCATACGTCTTATCACCCAGGAAAGAGCAATCCACTTCGATGTCACGTGCCGTCCAATTGGTAATTCCACCTATATACCAGACATTTCCACTCCGGCGTGCTGTCACGATATACTCTCCCATCTTACCATCAAGCACGATACTTTCATCCCACACTGTCGGAACATCAGCAATAAATCCTGTTGATTCCGGTTCGCGCATATAGTTGCTCGGCGTATCACACAACATATTGAAAGGAGATTCGAATACAACATACAGAGCAAGTTGCCGGCAACGGGTTCCCTGGCTCATCGGTTCAGTATTGCAAGGGTAATAATTACCTTTCGAAGCATTCCGCATCGCTCCTTGAGTGTAGTCCATCGGACCGGATACCTGACGAATGAAAGGAATCATCACGTCATACTTCACCTGATCCACTGAAGCCGGACTCCATTTCATCTGTTCCAGACCATGGACACCTTCAAAGTTCAACACATTCGGATAGGTACGATTCAAACCGGCTGGTTTGTGCGTTCCGTGCAAGTCGAGGATCAGTTTGTATTTAGCACACATTGCGGCAGCCCGATAATTGAACGCAGTCATAAGCTGATCGTCACGATCCATAAAGTCGACCTTAAAACCTTTTACTCCCATGTCGGCATAATAACGGCAAACGTTCTCCATATCACGTTCGAAAGCATAATAACCAGCCCAAAGAATGATGCCTACATTTTTGGTGGCTGCATAGTCTACCAATTCTTTCAGATTAATCTCTTTCACCACTTGCATCAAATCCGCTTGCAGATTTACCGCCCAACCTTCGTCAAGTATCACATACTCAATGCCGTTTGCAGAAGCAAAATCAATGTAAGCTTTATAAGTCGGATTATTGACTCCGGTCACAAAATCAACGCCATCCAAATTCCAGTCATTCCACCAGTCCCATGCTACTTTGCCGGGTTTGATCCATGAAAGATCCGTCAGACGGGAAGGGGCAGCCAATAAATAACTCAAGTTGCTTGCTGCCAAATCCTTATCGGAAGTGGTAACAATGCTCATGCGCCACGGGAAATTCCGGGGTTTATCTACTTTGGCAATGTAAGCTTCATGCTCTTTCACCAACATCTGAAGCCGATTGTGTCCGCCTTGCACCATCTTCTTGGGGTATGGAGCGAAACGTCCCGTCAATCGGTTGTCTCCTTCAGCAGCAGACAAATAGAGACCGGGATAATTCTCCAAATCGGATTCTGTGATACAAATCTTAACGCCTTCGCCGGCATCTACGACTAATGGCAAAAACATCAAACGTTTTTTATTCAGCTTCGATAATGGATCGGTAGTATAAGTATTTTCGAAGGAATTGAAATATTGAGAGTCATAATCACCGTCCTTTCCTGTTTTTACATAAGGTACAGAAGCTACCATATCGGATGGAAAACGATAGTCCACCTCTTCATCAACCACTTTGAAAGGTTTCTTTGAGCGGTTGACGAAACGGTAAGCAATACCATCATTGTAGGCACGGAACTCTACATTCCAGTCTTTTTTAAACCGAAGAGTCAGTTCATTATAGTGGTCTCTTAATTCACTGGCACGATAGAAAGGAGAAGGAATCATCTGATCTACTTTTTTCCCGGAAGTGCCGGACAACTTTGCTTTCTCTCCCCAGACTTCTCCGTTATCCAATGTCATCGAAATTGAAGAAGGAGCAAGAATCTGCCGTCCGTTACAGCAGATTTCATAAGTCAACTTGTCACCTACGGTAATCGTCGTTTGGAGTTTTCCATCCGGAGAGTTCAAAGTAAATTGTTTTTGCGCTTGTACCGTAAGCGTACATGCGACAACACACAAGAATAATAAAATCTTCAGTTTTTTCATGGTTTTAATTATAGTAGTTATCAAATTATAAAAGAATGATGCAAAAATAAAATAATATAGTATAGTAACCTATATAAAAACTAAAAAACAGAGATAAAAAAGAATACGTAATTCTATCTTTTTCCTGTCAGGGATTGGGTACAGACCAACAGACGGTTAAGCATCTTCAGAAATTTTATACATTCGCCATGCCGTGCCTCGTTATCGTAATTATGATAAGAGACAGACTACCTAATATCCATATTAATATCTTCAAGGACATCACAACCAAAAAGAATTATTAAAAACTTCTCTCACTCACTTACGAAATATAGAATAAAAAGTTATTTTTGCACCGTTTTTAAAATTTTATCTTAAACTAGTATCATGTACAAGATTTTTCACGGCTTCCATCTGGTGGAAGCTTATCAGGACTTAAAGAAAGCCAAACGGTTGGCAAAAAATCAGACAGTGGCCAGATGTATAAAGCTAACCGTAGCTATTACCCTTTCCCTTATTTTATGGCTCCTCCCTATTGACACATTTGGTATAGAAGGGTTGACTGTTATAGAACAAAGACTTATTTCTATCTTTATTTTTGCCACACTGATGTGGGTATTCGAGGCTGTCCCTGCATGGACCACTTCCGTACTTATTGTCGTCTTACTGCTACTTACCGTATCGGACAGCAGTTTGTGGTTTTTCACACAAGGGATTCCGGTAGCAGACTTGGGACAGACGGTCAAATACAAATCCATTATGCATTGCTTTGCCGATCCAATCATTATGTTATTTATTGGTGGGTTCATACTTGCCATCGCAGCAACCAAAAGCGGATTGGACGTATTGTTGGCACGCGTCATGTTACGCCCGTTCGGGACACAATCACGTTATGTATTATTAGGGTTCATCCTTGTTACGGCCGCATTTTCAATGTTCCTCAGCAACACGGCTACAGCTGCCATGATGCTTACCTTTCTCACTCCTGTATTAAAAGCTCTGCCGGCAGACGGTAAAGGAAAAATCGGTCTTGCCATGGCCATCCCTGTAGCTGCCAATGTAGGAGGCATGGGAACTCCCATCGGCACACCCCCTAACGCCATTGCACTAAAATACCTGAATGATCCGGAGGGACTGAACCTGAATATCGGTTTCGGAGAATGGATGAGTTTTATGATGCCTTACACCATTATAGTATTATTTATCGCATGGTTTATCCTCTTACGGATGTTCCCTTTCAAACAAAAGACTATCGAACTGAAAATCGAAGGGGAGGCTAAGAAAGACTGGCGTTCTATAGTGGTATATATCACTTTTGCCATTACAGTCGTACTATGGATGTTCGACAAAGTAACGGGAGTAAATTCCAATGTAGTGGCAATGATTCCTGTAGCAGTGTTCTGTGTAACGGGAGTTATCACCAAACGCGACCTGGAAGAAATCAGTTGGAGTGTACTCTGGATGGTAGCTGGCGGCTTTGCTCTGGGTGTCGCCTTACAGGAGACAGGACTTGCCAAACATATGATTGAAGCTATCCCATTCAACACATGGCCTCCTGTATTAATGATTGTCGGCTCCGGACTTATTTGTTATGCTATGGCTAATTTCATCTCACATACAGCTACGGCCGCATTGCTCGTTCCCATTCTTGCCATTGCAGGAAGCAGTATGCGTGAGAACCTATCTTCCTTAGGTGGAGTAGAGACTTTATTGATCGGAGTGGCAATCGGTTCATCATTAGCAATGATATTACCTATCAGTACTCCTCCCAACGCACTGGCACATGCCACGGGCATGATTCAACAAAAGGATATGGAGAAAGTCGGCATCATTATGGGAATCATCGGACTGATATTGGGATATACCATGTTGATTATCCTTGGCTCTAACAACTTATTATAAACAATCTTCTTCTACTAAGAAGAAGCTATAAAATCAAGCCCTGTGAGAATCTGTTATTCTTACAGGGCTTTTTTTGTTAATCAGTCTTATTCTGAAAGTTGGGAGTGTATCCTATCCGATTCCGCATACTTGCTCGGACTTACACCATAATACTTTTTAAATACTTCACGGAAATATTTTGCATCCGAGAATCCGACCATATCAGCAATCTCGGTTATCGTATATTCATCTTGCTTCAACAACTGTGCAGCATGTTGCAAACGTATCATCCGGATATAATCGGCCGGAGCATAACCGGTCAACGCCTTGAGTTTGTTGAAAAAGCTCGTACGACTCATATGATGCTGGCTACTGAGCATTTCCACATTAAAGTCCGAATCTCCCATATTCCTCTCTATACATTCCTTGACAGAAGCTATAAATTTCCAGTCCAGAGTATTAGTGCAATTGACCGGAAAATCCTGTTCTTCATCTTGAATGCTATTATAAACTTGACGGAGCAAAGTACGATTTGTAAGTATGTTCTTAATCGTTGCCTTGAGTATCCCCACACTGAAAGGTTTGATGATATAAGCATCCGCCCCGATTTCCAGTCCTTCAAGCATATGCTTCTCATCCCCCAGTGCAGTCAGCAAAATAACCGGAATATGAGACATCTCAAGTTCTCCCTTTATAGTAGCGCAAAGTTCGTCTCCACTCATCTCAGGCATCATTATATCGGATATAACAAGTTCGGGGTTAAATTCACGTATAATAACAAGTGCATCTTTTCCATTCGGACAGGACTGAATATTATAACTCGTACTAAGCATATCCACAAGATAATTGCGCAAATCATCATTATCTTCCACTATCAGGATGCGCTGTAAGGAACTGTTTATCCGGGATGTCTCCATAGCCGGCAAAGCTGAAGTCCCCCTAGGTATGATAGCCTCCGGACGTTCATCCGGTACTTTGGGAGAAATAAATTTTGCTTTATGGAGATGAGCATTTCCTTTCGGGAAAGTAATCCGTACACATGTGCCCTGACGTTCGGCACTCTGAATCTGAATCTTGCCTTTATGTAGCTTGACCAACTTGTATACCAGCATCAACCCGATTCCGCTACCTGTCACTTTCAGATTGACGACATTACTACCTCGAAAACAGTTTCTGAACAATTTCTTCTGTTCACCCGAGGGAATACCGATTCCGGTATCCTTCACCTCGATACTCCATGTATTTCCTTCCTCACAAGCATAAATACATACACTGCCGTCCTCGGGTGTATATTTCAATGCATTAGACAAGATATTCTTTAAAATGGACCCCATCTTGTCACTATCAAACCATACATTCAAATAGTCAAAATTGCTTTCATAAACAAACCTGACATGTTTCATTTCGGCATATTTGCGGAAAGTGGCACAAACATCATTCATATAAGTATTCAGTTCATACTCGGAAACGTAAAGAGTAGAAGAATAAACATCTATCCTTTCAAAATTTATCAGGTTAGTCGTTAACTGAAGTAATGTATTCACATTTTTAAGAGCCATATTCATATGGGGTATGGCCCGTTCAGCCACCATGCAATTTTCTACAACTTCCTCCAATGGCGCCTTTATCAATGTAAGCGGTGTGCGTATGTCGTGTGCCGTATTGATAAAAAAACGTGTTTTCTCATCCGACACTTTCTTTTGTTTGTGCAGCATGATGACACGGAATATACCCCCCATAACCAGCACCAATAAAATTGCATATCCCACCATCGCCCACACACTGGCCCATACAGGAGGCGTTATAACAATCTGAATGTTCCTTGTCTCGTAGGTCTTATATTTCTCTTCATTAGATACGGCACGGATTTGTAACGTATAGTTGCCGGGAGGCAGATTTCTGACAAGAATCCGGTTATCCTGACTCGGGCGGCTCCACTCTTTATGATAACCGTCGATTTTCCATGAAAAAAGGATGTTGGAAGGATAATCATAATTAATGGAAACTACATCAAGAGAAAACGTATTTTGCCCGTAGGCCAGTTCCAGCCGGTCAGTTTCATCAATATCTTTTTCCAAAGGAGAACCTTCATCACCCGGATAAACAGGATGATAGGCTATCATAAAATCGCGCAGTAACAAGCGTGAATAATGCGGTTCCGGTATCTCTATATCTGTCGGAAACTTCACTGCACCGTCATTGCCTCCAAAAACAAGCGCGCTTTTGTTATAGACCGTAGCAGAGCCCGCATTAAAATTGACACTCATCAATCCCTGTTCCCGTGTCCAGTTGCGAAAAAAGTGTCCCTCTGGTGAATAAATCGTTATACCATTCTCTGTACCCATTAGGAGACTCCCGTCCTGACGCGGAAGAATTGTATAAATATTGTCGGAGAGCAGTGCACAATTGTCACTTCGGTATTGATGAATAAATTTTTTCTTATTAATGTCATAAACAAGAAGTCCGGCTCCACGGGTACCGATATACAGGATTCCATCTTCTCTTTGGTATAATGCGCATATATAGAGAGATTCAACGGGCAAGTCGATATACTGGTAAACTCCGGATTGTTTGTCAAGCAGATAGAGCCCCATTCGCGTACCAATCCACATCTGCCGGAAGTCTTTCTCCAGAATGGTGGTGATAGAACTTACTCCCGGATATAAGCGCACATCTTTAGTCTCAAGATTGATTCGTTTCAAATGATAATACCCACCGGACCAAATATTACCTGCCGAGTCTTTTTTTATGTCAAAAATATATTGGTCCGGACGTACTCCCGCAATAGCAGCAGGAGAAAGATAGCTTATCTTAAAACCTTTATTCTTCTCTATCTTATAAATGCCCGATGTAAAACCACCAACCCATATCACACCGGGTGAGACTTCACACAGTGCTAAAAAAATGTGATTTTCATCATCCGGCACCGGATCAAAAGAGCTAAAGAAAGAACGCCATTTTTTTGTCGCAGTCTGATAAAGACTGATACCGTTACTAGTTGCAAACCAAAGGTCACCGTCACTGTCTTCCATCACGTCATGAACCTGGTCGTTCACCAATGAGCGGTTGTTACCGAGAGAATGCCTTATCAAGTCGTAACTCCTATAACGATTGTTACGAACGGTAATGCCGGTAGGATAATTGGCAAGCCAAATACGTTCTTCTTCATCCACATAGATGTCATTGATATTGTTTCCGTTCATCCCGTTATAACTACTATAATCGGCGGTTATATAGGGTTCGCTCATGCAGGTATTCACATCCAGCTTATATACACCTTTTCCGCCTGTAGCTACCAGAAGCTCGTGAGCGTTCAAAGCTACAATCTGATTGACTTCCACATTATTGGGTGACTGAAAGGAGATGATTTCTCCTGTACCGCCCATATCATACATAAGTATTCCCTCCTTATAAGTTCCCACAAAGAGTTGGTTTGAAACGGCATGGTAATAGAGTTCATGTACTGGTGTATCGATACTTTCCAGCGCTTCGTCAGAAACCAGCTTCAATTCTCCCTCTTCTATCCTGGCACGAAACAGACCACTTCCCGTACCGATAAAAAAATGATTGCCATCCGCCTGTTCAATGGCAGTTATTTCACCAATAACCGACGCCGATATATACAAGGGCTTTCCAGTATGGATATTATACCAGGTGATACTGTCTTTACAGCACAGCCATATACAGTCATTCTTGTCCAAATAACCGTAATTCAGAAATGCCTGCGACTTATTTCTGATCAGCTCCGGGTGCACATAAACCAGTTCGAATTTATCATGTTGTGAATCATATCTGAAAATACGCCCTTTCTGACCGATTACCCATAATACATTTCCGCTATCCATGTAAAGCCAGTTTAAGGCAATCCGTGAATCCAGCTTCATTCTGTCGTCCGAAAAGTTGTAATGCTTGATATGTTTGCCATCATAACGGTCTATTCCTTCCTGAGTCAGAAACCACATATACCCTCGTTGGTCTTTTTGAATATGGTATATTTTCTGATTATTCAAACCGTCTTCCAATCCTATGTACTTATAAATTTGCCCTTTGCTTACAGTACTACTTATGAAAAGAAGCACAAATAATAAACATCTTCTCATTTTTTCAAAACTACTCATGTCTTTCACAAATATTCAAAAATACCCTGCAAAAATATGAAAAAATTAATTAAAACACAAGACATAAATGTATTCAATTTTCAATCAGTAACCAAGATTATTTTTTCATATCTCCTGTTCTTAGTTTGTGAAAGAATATATCATAAATGAAAATGGAGAGAGAGTATTTTTCCGCCAATTAATTTGCATCTTTCAATATATTATCCGAATATTGCAGGGATGAAAAAGCACACCATGAATCCAGTTGATGAAAAAATCATAATAAAAAAGCTGAAAGCAGGAGACAATGATGCATACAAGTACTTGTATGACTATCATTATGTTGCTCTCTGCAAACTTAGTTATTATATGCTGAAGGACAAAGCGCAAGCAGAAAGTATAGTCAGTGATGTTATTTTTCACTTATGGGAGATTAGGGAGAATCTGGAACTTATACCTCCCCTACGTAATTACTTAATTATAGCTGTACGCAACAAATGCCTGAATTATCTGGCCCTCAAACAACAAGAAGTGGAAATCCGCTTTTCTGCTATGGAACAGGCAGGAATCCAACTGCAAAATATCATTCCGGACAATCAACAACCTTTGGGTACATTATTAAAAAAGGAATTGGAAGATAAAATTCAAGAAGCGATTCAAAAACTTCCCCCTGTCTGCAAGCAGGTATTTACGATGAGCCGCTTCCAAGAAATGAGTTACGAAGAAATTTCCCAGAAACTCGGCATTTCCGTCAATACGGTTAAATATCACATAAAGAGCGCATTAGTAATACTTAAAAGAGAACTTGGAACTTTTTTATGCATTTTTCTCGCTTTTTACCCTACCCTCTTATTCTAAAAAACTGTAATATATATAAAGGCAATCATTATTTATGAATGAACAATCACTACATACAGACACTGTCAACGATTGGATTACCGGATATCTGACAAATAGCCTGACACCGGAAGAAATGCAATCATTACAGGAATGGCTGAATGCTTCGGAAGAAAACAGAAAATATTTTTCCGATATGCAGGAAGTATGGATAGCCGCTTCGGATGAAGCAGACAATATAGTCTTTAACAAAGAAAGAGCCTATCAACTATTCTTGAAACAAACCGAAGCTACTACCCGCCAAAATATCAATAAACACAAGTTTTTCCAACTTCGCCCGTGGATGTATGCTGCCGCGATGATTATCGTTGTCTTTATTTGCGGAACGATTGCCTTTCAGAGTGGAAAGAGAGTACTCCGGAATCAGTTGGCACAGATTACAATTGAAGCTCCATACGGTTCAAAAACCAAACTATACCTTCCGGACGGAACGCTGGTCTGGCTGAATGCGGGTTCTAAGATGAGTTATGCACAAGACTTCGGCATCAACGAACGGGCACTGAATCTTACCGGAGAAGCTTATTTTGAAGTAACTAAGAATAAACATATTCCTTTTAAAGTACATACTGATGAACTGGACGTAAAGGTATTAGGAACCAAATTCAATTTCAGAAATTATCAGGACGCTCTGGAAGCGAAAGTTTGTTTGCTCGAAGGTAAAGTAGCTCTCAGCACCCAACAAAAGGAAACGATACTTCACCCGGACCAGCAAGCCCTATTAGATAAAAAGACCGGAAATTTATTGATTTCAAGTACAAAAGCTGCTTACAGTGCCGAATGGACAAACGACCGTCTCTATTTCGACGAAGCGTTGCTCCCCGATATTGTGAAGGAACTGGAAAGAAGCTATAATATAAAAATCACTATTGCAGACGCTGCGCTAAACTCCGTCCGTTTCTATGGTAACTTCCGCAGAAAGGAACAGAGTATCCGGGAAATTATGGATGTACTATCATCTACCGATAAAATGACTTATACCATTGAAGGAAAAAATATTGTGATCACACTTCCTGAATGAAACAGAATGTTAAACCTTTTAAAACTTAAAAGAATATGAAAAGCAACTTTGAAAAAACATGATTTTACTCTCCCTGATAGAAATAAAAAAAGGTCAGGTTCCTTTCCAACCCCTGACCCCTTTTGACTTTCTGTCTTAAAAGCCACAGTGACTTTATTGATGAAAGCTTAGGCAAATATAAATAAAATCCTAAACTTCTCATCCTATTTATCAATTATTTATTCATTGACTTATGAAAACTAAGAAAAAAGTTTTTTTCATGGTCCTGCTCATGCTATGTCTTCATCTGAGTTCATTTGCGCAGCATATCAGTATGCAGTTGAAAAACGTGACAGTAAAACAGGCCATTGAAACCATACAGAAGCAGAATGGATATTCATTTACATTTGCGGCAAGCGATCTGAATACCAAAAAGATTGTGACGGTGCTAGCTAAAGATTTACCTATTGAAAAGGTGGTAGAACAGGTCCTGGCAGGACAAAATGTTAGCTACACTATCCAAGGGAAAGATATTATCATCAAAAAGAAAAGCGGTCAGTCTGTACAACAATCCTCCAGGAAATACACTATTAGCGGGATAGTGAAGGATATGGCGGGCGTTCCTGTCATCGGAGCCAATATAAAAGAGAAGAATGGCATGGCGGGTACAATCTCCGATATGGACGGTAAGTTTCAGTTGACAGTTAGTGAAGAGGGGGTTGTACAAATATCCTATTTGGGGTTTCTGACGCAAGAAGTGAGTGTGAAAAACAAGAACTATCTGACAGTTGTGCTGAAAGATGATACACAGACGTTGGACGAAGTAGTGGTGGTCGGATTCAGTACCCAAAAAAAGATAAACTTGACAGGGGCGGTAGAAAATGTATCATCGGATGTATTTGAAAATCGTCCGGTGGCTAATGTCACACAGATGTTGCAAGGCGCTGTACCCAATCTGAATATTTCGTTAGTCGACGGTAAGCCCAATCAATCGGCTTCGTATAATATCCGTGGTGTAACGTCTATCGGAGCGGGCGGTAGTGCGCTGGTATTGATAGACGGTGTAGAAGGTGATCCTGCCATGTTGAATCCGAATGATATAGAAAGCGTGTCCGTATTGAAAGATGCGGCTTCGGCAGCCATCTACGGTTCACGTGCTCCGTATGGGGTTGTCCTGATTACAACAAAAGATCCGTCAAAACAAAAAGATAAATTTACGGTCAATTATACAGGGAACTTCTCCTATGAAACTCCGTATGCTGTGCCGGATGTCGTTGATGACGGTTATGTCTGGGCTTATCTGTTTCGCGAGGCGGAATACAATTACCGCGGGATAGAGCCTACCAGCATTAATAAATCACAACCTTTCTCAAAAGAATGGCTGGAGACTTTCCGGCAGCGAAAGTTGGCTGGAAACACATTGCAGGCAGCTGTTGGAGCTGATGGAAAGTACACTTACTACGGGAATGAAGATTACTATGATGCGCTTTACAAAGATCATACGTTTGCACAGTCGCATAATGTATCCATTAGCGGTTCGAACGGAAAAATCAGTTATTACACTTCCGCGCGTTTATATGATTATGACGGTCTGTTCAATTATAACTCGGATACCTACCGCACTATGAATATGCGTACCAAAATCAGTGCACAGGTGTTCGACTGGCTGAAAATTTCTAATAACATAGACTATACTCATGATAAATATACGCAACCATTGGGGTATGTAGAACAGAATGAAGGTCTGGTTTGGAAAGCCATCAATATGGAAGGGCATCCGTCCGAACCAATCTTCAATCCGGACGGCACCTTGACACACTCCGGAGCACGTTCCGTCGGTGGACTGGTAACAGGTAACAACTGGATAAAGCGTACAACGAAGACGCTGAAAAATACGACGACCTTGAATATAATCATGTTGGACAACAAATTACGTTTCACCGGAGACTTCTCTTTCCGTACGAAAGATTTTATAGAAGACAAGAAAACGACCGTTGTTCCATATAGCGATTACGAAGGGGTGATTAAATATCTCGGAGTACCGGAAACGGATGATAAGATGTTGGAGAAAGTGCAACAGACCACCTATATATCCACCAATGTATATGCCGAATATGAAAATACATTTGCCGGAAAACATTATCTGAAAGCTTTGGCGGGATATAACTACGAACAACAGGACTACAAGGCAATCTCTTCAGAGCGGAATGGTTTGTTGATGCCTGATGTGGAAAATATCAACTTTGCTATGGGAGATAATATGTCCATTAAGAGTGACGGTAATCGTTGGCGATATGCTGGGGCATTCTTCCGGTTGAATTACTCTTATGATAACCGTTATCTATTTGAGGTGAACGGGCGTTATGACGGTTCTTCGAAGTTCCCTAACAATTCACAATGGGGATTTTTTCCTTCAGCTTCGGCAGCATGGCGTTTCTCGGAAGAGAAGTTCTGGAAAGTAAATCCGACTATTATCTCCAATGGAAAGTTGCGTGTCTCTTATGGCGCACTGGGTAATAGTAATGTGAAGCCATATTCTTATCTGGAAAAGTTCTCATTAAAGACTTATTCTACTACCGGCTCATCAAGCGAAGGCCGTTATCTCGACGGTAAGGCACAGTTACGCTACACGCTCAATCCTGCCCAAATTCCTGACAATATTGGCTGGGAAACCTCACGAACCATTGATGGCGGTATCGATTTGGGATTCTGGAACAACAAAATTACGTTGTCCGCCGATTATTACGTACGTAAGACTGTTAATATGTATACGGTGGGACCGACACTTCCCGATACATTCGGTACATCATCACCCAAAGGGAACTATGCTGATATGAGTACCTATGGTTACGAGATTTCTTTGGGATATAACGACTCGTTCCGTTTGGCAGGCAAGCCGTTTAGCTTCGGCATCAAAGCAACACTTGCCGATTATCATTCAGTGATAGACAAATATAATAACCCGAAACGTGACTTGGATGATTATTATATAGGTCAGCGTATCGGTGAGATTTGGGGATTTGTTTGTAACGGACTGTTCCAGTCGCAAGATGAAATCGATGCGGCTTTTGACGGAAAAGGCTACAAAAACAACCTGATGCAGACATCTATCAATTACATTACTTATCCCGGTGATATGCGCTTCGAAGACTTGAACAATACAGGTACTATTGATAACGGAGCTAACACAGTAGACTCACCGGGCGACCGGAAAATCATAGGAAATTCCGAACCGCGCTACATCTATACCCTCTCATTTAGTGCCGACTGGAATAACTTCTTTCTGTCAGCCATGTTCGACGGTGTAGGAAAACAAGACTGGTATCCCAGTGGTGAGAGTTCTTTCTGGGGACAGTATAACCGTCCTTATAACCAAGTCCCGGTGTGGCACTTGAATAACTATTGGACCAAAGACCGCCCTGATGCTTATCTGCCGCGTTATTCGGGTTATTACAATCCTTTATATAAAGGCACGGCCAATACACGCTACTTGCAGGATGTATCTTACTTCCGGCTCAAAAATTTGCAGTTTGGCTACAATTTGCCAAAGAAATGGATAGCAAAAGCCGGGTTTTCTAAAGTATCTGTCTATTTCTCGGGCGAGAACTTATGGTCGTGGTCTCCACTCTACCGTCACACGAAAGATTACGATGTGGCAGTGATAACAAAAGGTTCGGATAATGACCTGACTTCCGGTAATAAAGGAGACGGTTTCAACTATCCGACGATGCGGAATCTAAGTTTAGGAATCTCTATTACTTACTAAATAGAAACAAAGAAGATATGAAAAGATTAAGTACTATACGTAATATCCTGCTTCTGTGTGCAACGGTGTTGCTAGGAAGTTGCGATTTGACGGAGACGATGCAGGTAGAAGCTGACAAATCTATGGTTTTCGGCAGCGAGTCCGGATTGCGCCTTTATGCCTATTCCTTTTATCGGGCATTGCCTACACTTTCTACGGGCTATCAGCAGGATGAGATGTGCGATATTGCCGCTGTCCGGCAGACGAATGTGTTTATTCAGCAAAACGCGTACAATTCGGAAACAGCTACCAGCTGGTCATGGGGAACCCTGCGGAACATCAACTATTTTATCGACGGGTGCTACTCAAAGGAGTGTACGGTGGATGCAGCTACCCGCGATAATTACTTGGGTATCGCCCGTTGGTTCCGCGCCTGGTTTTATTATGACAAGTTGACTCAATATGGCGAAGTTCCCTGGTTTGGCAGTGAAATCCAGTCTTACCAATACGATGTCATGTATAAAGAGCGTGATAGCCGGGACGTCATCATCAAGAATATGATCGAAGATCTCGATTTTGCTTATGAACATATTCAGGCAACTTCTTCTGTTAATAGCTCCACACTCACCAAATGGGCTGCAGCAGCGCTTAAATCACGTGTGTGCCTGTTCGAAGCCGCCTATCGCCGTTATCACAAACTGACAGGTTTGGAAATCACTCCGGAAGAACTTTACCGCCATGCTGCCAGTGCAGCCAAGCTGGTAATGGACAACAGCGGACTTTCGCTGAATACGGCAACAGGCACCAAAGGAGCCTACCGTGATTTGTTCTATCTGGAAGCGCCCATCACCTCCGAAGTAATTCTGGCGGTATGTGCCAATAGTGCATCGGGTATCTACGGAACTCAAAATTACTGGTATAACTCGCTTTCGTACGGCAAAGGCTGGAGTCTGGTTCGTCCGTTTGTCAATACTTACTTGAAATTGGACGGTACCCCGTTCACTGCCGAAACAGGCTATGAAACCAAAAATTTTGTAGAAGAAATGAAGAGTCGTGATCTGCGTTTGGCACAGACCATCCGCGGACTGGATTTCAAACGTGACGGAAAAGCCGTAGTAGCCGATATGACAGTTTGCCTGACTGGTTATCATGTGATTAAGTATTCTCTTGACGATACAAAATACGATAACAATGAAAAGAACAACAACAGTATCCCATTGTTGCGTTATGCTGAGGTGTTGCTCAACTATGCCGAAGCACAAGCTGAACTGGGTGGGCTTACTGATGCTGAATGGAACGCTACTATCGGCACCCTGCGTCGACGTGCCGGAATCACAGGTGGAACGGAAAAACTTCCTACAACTGTTGATTTGTATTTGCAGCAGACATTTTATCCGAATATCATTAACCCGGTTTTACTGGAAATCCGTCGGGAACGTGCCATTGAATTGGTAGCTGAAGGAACGAGGTTCAATGATTTGCGTCGTTGGAAATGTGGTGAACTGATAGAGGAACTACCTTGGATAGGCATGCACATCAGCGCATTGAATGTGGATATTGACTTGAATGGTGACGGAACTCCTGATTGCTACTTTACTGATAACGGAACGCAATCATCCAATAAAAACTGTAAAACAGTGAACGTAAAGAATGAAACAGGACTTTATGCCACAGTAAATGCCGCAGGCGGATACGATTTGAGATATAACCCCGGTACGGGAAACCGCATCTGGTACGATGACGACCGTCAATATCTTTATCCTGTTCCGGCACAAGTGATTCGCGATTATGAGAGTGCCGGATATAAACTATCACAGAACGCCAATTGGAATTAAAATATAAAAGATTTAGTATGATGAAATTTAACCAAATATTGCCTGTAATTGCTATCTATGTTGTAGCGTTAGGCGGATGCAGTAATACTACTCCTGATTATTCGGAATTTTATAAAGACCCGGAAACATTAAAAGAGGAAGACCCGTCACTGAATGATAACCAAATTAAAGTCATGTCGTTCAATATCCGGTATTATAATACCAACGATACGGGAGAAAAGTCATGGGAAGCCCGTACGGCAGCTTTTATACCGATGATCGGAGAACATAAACCGACGGTGATCGGTATGCAGGAAGCGCGGCCGCCACAACTGAAGTGGCTGGAAGAGAACTGGAAAGATTATGGATATGTCGGTAAGGGACGCCGTGCCAACAATGCCAACAATGATGAGTTTGTCCCTATCTTTTATCGGAAAAAGGCTGTTGAACTAATCAAGTGGGATTGTTTCTGGCTTTCTGAAACTCCAGATGTACCGGGTTCTCTAGGATGGGACAGTACCGTTCCCCGTATAGCGACATGGGCTATTTTCAAGCACATTGCTTCCGGTAAGAAATTCTTCTTCGTCAATACTCATATCGATGTAGGCTCTACCATCGCTCCGGGCAAGTCGATGGAAGTGATTGTGAATAAAATGTCCGAACTCAATCCGGAAGGATTGCCGATGTTGCTGACTGCCGACTTTAACAAGCAGATTGACAGTGATATCTTTGACGGAGTTAAAACATTCATGACAAATGTCCGCTTATCGGCTCCGATCACAGACTCGAAATACTCTTATACAGGCTTTGGTACCGCCAATCCTTATATTGTAGATCACATCTTTTGTACAGGCTTTAAAGCTTTGAAGTTCGAGACAATAGATAAAGTTTATCAGAATATCACTTATATCTCTGATCATTATCCCATCATCGGTAAATTGGAATACGTGAAGTAATGAAACGATCATCTAAAATTACAGAAACGCAATGAAAAGAATCATATATGTATTGGTAGCTGTTATCGGTCTGTTGGTTGGGTGTACACCTGATGAAGAGACATGGGTACAAGCTGGATTCACTACAGATAAGGAATCCTATGAGATTGGTGACTTGATTACCTTGACAAACACGTCGACGGCGGAGAATGCCCAGATTGCAGTCTGCAAATGGGAATTTATGGGTAAAGTTTCCTACGAACTGACTGCTCCCGAACCATTTAGCGTGGAAGAGGGTGGAGACTATCTTTTTCGTCTGACTGTCACTTCGGATCGCGGTGCAATGAAATCAGTTTTTGAAAAGACAATTAAAATAATAGATGACGGTGTCCGTCCTACGGCAGACTTCAGCTGGCTGCCCGAACGAATTGTAGCGGGCGAAGAAGTTGTTTTTACGGATCAATCGAAAGCAGCGGAAGGGTCTGAGATTGTCAAAAGAGAATGGACATTCGGTGCTATCCTCTCTACAGAGGAAAACCCGAAAATCACTTTCGGTTCGCATGGAAAAATAAACGTATCACTGACTGTGACGGACAATAAAAAAAGGAAAGACACGAAGACTGTCACAATGGATATAGCCAAGGGAGCCGGTAGTCTTGGCGTGTTATGGTCTCATTCCTACGATGAACAGGGAGTGGTATACGGCACTTCTCCGGCAACAAGCGCAGATGGTCAGTATGTATATGTTTCTTCCAGCAATTATAACCTGGTTTGCTTCACAAAACTCGGTGAACGGACTTGGGGATTCGACTGTGGGCAGAACAATGAACCGAATCGAGGTTCTGACTATCAACACCCGACTCCTACGGTGGATTCCGACGGAACGGTGTATGTAGCTGTCGGAGACAATACTACCAAGGCGGGAGCAGATGCATCCAAGTCTGCCAGTCTCTATGCTGTAAAAGGCGGTGCAGACGGTGGTACGCAGTTGTGGTTTACAGCGATTGGCGCAAAATCGAGTATGCGTCCTTTCGGTGCTCCGGTTGTCACAGACCAGTATGTGATGATCCTGACGAATTCGGCTCCAAGTACAGATGGAAAACATTTCCGTATTTATGATAAAGTATCCGGGGTACTTAAATATTCGGAAAAAACGTCTTCCGGAAGTTATGGCGGTTGTGTAGGATTGAAAGATGGCAAGATACTTGTTAACACGGGGCAAAGTAGCGGACGGTCGTATGGTACACACATCTTCTTCCCGAAAGGCAATAGTTGGAGCAAGTCGACCAATGAGCAGAATTATGCTCCAAATGACCAGCCTAATGGCAGCCAGATCGCTATTGGTGCAGATGGAAAAGCATATATCCTTTGCCTTAATTTAGGAGCCCGCATATCTACCAATGAGACGAAAGCATTAGTCTATTGCTATGATACCAAGAAGACTACCGAGGGTAAAGTGTCAACACCTGAATGGTATACTGCCGTGAAAGGGGAAAATAAACAAACCGGTTATGGCTTGGTGGTTGATGGAAATGGGGTTGTGTATGTAGCTACTGACAAATATATTACTGCCATATCTTCTACAGGTTCCGTTTTGTGGGCTACGGAAGTAGCGGGCACTGCTTATGGAGTTCCTGCTATAGATAATGAAGGATATATCTACTATAATGATGCAGAAAAAGGTTCTTTGGTGAAACTCGAACCGGTTACAGGAAGAGCTATCGCTTCACTCCAGCTTGGAACCGAACTGAAATCATCGCCCACCATATCGGCTGATGGCACAATCTATGTGACTGGTATGCTGGAAGGAAAACCCACTTTGTTTGCTATTGAAGGAGCAGCGACAGGCTATGCAGCCAATGCCTGGTCGCAGATGGGAGGTAATCCGGGTAAGAGCGGATATATGTATTAGTTTTTAGTATAATAAACTTTTAGTTAGCATGTCTCTTTTCTCGTCGGAGCAGGCGTTGCCTTGCTTCGATGAGAAAAGACTGACTGTGCATTTACAAAAGGCTTATAAAATAGAGATAATAATGAGAAAAAGGAACTTTTTAATATTACTGCTGTTGAGCGGTCTATGGCCTGTCATTGGTGTGTCTGCGCAAGATGCTTGGAAAATAACTGCCGAACAGATTGAACCTTCGTCCTATTATGGAATAACGGTAGCCAATGGTATGCTGGGATTAGTCTCTTCCCCCGATCCTTTGAAGATTTCCCGTGTCGTGCTGGGAGGATTTTATGATATCTATGGAAAGGGAAGAGTGAATAATTTCTTGCATGGCATCAATATGCTGGATACGGAATTGCAGATAAACGGAACTAAGGTGAAAGCTTCCCAAATATCCGGTTATAAACAGACTTTGGATATGCGTCAGGGATTGTTTTGCGGAGAATTTGATTATCAATCGCTTGCCCGTATCGAATATCAATATACCGCATTACGTCATTTACCTTATTCGTGTTTACTGCGTGTACGGATCGTTCCGAAAGAAAATATAGAGGTAGCTGTGGCGAATATACTGACGGTGCATGAATCGTTGCGTAGTCCGCAGGAATCTTTCAACCGCATCTTCAATGGAAAGACAGCGATTGATTTCTGCACATCAATCGCAAAATCTCCGACCCGGGAACTTGAAATCGGGGCTTGTTCATCGTTTGTTTTCGACGATTCTTTTCCCCGTCCGGAAGTCTGCCACCGGAGTGCACACGGAGTCGGGGTACATACACAAGAATTTATGGTTCGTTTGCAGGCAGGCCAGCCTTACATTTTTTCGATTATCGGGACGACACTTTCCGCTGCTACTCATGCTGACGTCAAGAATGAAGTGGAACGGTTGACGGCATTTGCAGCAGTAGAGGGCGTCGAACGATTATGGAGCAAGCATATCGCTGCATGGGACAAGCTTTGGGAAAGCGATATTGTGATTGAGGGCGATCTTCAGTCGCAACAAGACATTCGCAGCATGCTTTATCACACGTATGCTTTTGTGCGGGAAGGTTCGGGATTGTCTTGTTCTCCGATGGGGCTTTCGGGTTTCGGTTACAACGGGCACGTATTTTGGGATGCTGACACGTGGATTTTTCCGGCTTTATTATTGCTGCATCCCGAATTGGCGGAATCAATGATAGAGTACCGCTATCAGCGTTTGGATGCAGCCAGACATAACGCTTTCATGCATGGCTATAAAGGAGCCATGTACCCGTGGGAAAGTAGTGATAAAGGAAACGAAGATAATACAGTAACCAACATTTACGGTCCTTTTGAAAATCATATTACGGGAGATGTAGCTATGGCAGCTTGGCAATATTATGCGGTGACGCAGGATTTGGAATGGCTTCGTCAAAAGGGATTTCCCATTCTTAGTGCCGCTGCCGAATATTGGGTAAGCCGTTCGGAACCGGATGAAGCGGGAGAGTATGAAATCAGAAATGTGATTGGAGCAGATGAATGGAACCGGAATCCTCAAGGAGGAAAGAACGTGAATAATAATGCTTATACAAACGGTGTTGCGAAATCCACTTTGGAAGCTGCCTGCAAAGCTGCCAAACTATTAAATGTAAAGTCAGACCCTATGTGGACGACTGTGGCGGAGAAACTTTGTTTCCGGAAACTTGCCAATGGAGTAACGGCAGAGCATGATACCTATGACGGAGCTATAACCAAACAGGCTGATGTCTGCCTGTTGGCTTTCCCGTTAAAGCTTATAACGGATAAAGAGCAGATTCGGAAGGATTTGGAATATTATCTACAGACTGTTCCGAGAAAGAAGACACCTGCCATGTCGAAGTCTATCTACTCTATTTTATTTACCCGCTTGGGGGAGCGTGAACGTGCATGGCATTACTTCAGAGATTCCTATCTTCCTAATCTGAATCCGCCCTTCCGGGTAATAGCCGAGTTTGATGGTGGTACGAATCCCTATTTCCTGACAGGGGCAGGCGGTGTATTGCAGTCCGTACTGATGGGATTCGGCGGACTGGATATTACGGATAAAGGAATTGTTGCCGGAAAAGGCTCAATCCCTGATGCATGGAAATCTCTGACTCTGAAAGGAATAGGAAAAGAGAAAAAGAATTATATCATTCAATAAATGGACGGGATATGAGATTTCTTGTTTTTCTTTTGGCTATATGGTGTGCGGTAAGTGTGCGCGCTAAAGTTGTATTATCTTCGTTCTTCACTGACAACATGGTTTTGCAACAGCAAACTGATGTGCAAATATGGGGGATGGCGTCTCCCAAGAAAACGGTTGCTATCCGTCCATCCTGGGATCAGAAACTTTATACAGTTCGGGCAGATGAAGCGGGAATGTGGCGTACAAGTTTGAAGACACCCGTTGCGGGAGGACCCTACTCAATAAGTTTAAGTGACGGTGAGGAATTGATGCTTCGTGATGTGCTGATTGGTGAGGTGTGGTTATGTGCCGGTCAGTCGAATATGGAAATGCCTCTGATGGGAAAAGCCAATCAGCCTATTGAGGATGCTGTGGATATGATTGTACACGCCAAACCTTCACGACCCATACGAATTTGTACGATTGGACAGGAAGGAGCTCGAATGCCACAAAAGAATTGCCGGGCACAATGGTTGAAAAACACTCCGGAAGTGGTATCTGAAGCGAGTGCAACTGCTTATTTTTTTGCAGACTATCTCCAAAAAGTACTTGATGTGCCGGTTGGCATTATTGTCTCTTCATGGGGCGGAACCGCCATTCAGGCATGGATGAGCCGTGAGGCGTTAGCTCCGTTTAAGGCATTCGATCTTAGTTTTCTTGACGATACAACGTTTATTGAACGACCGAAGTATAAGCCTTGTATGCTTTACAATGCAATGATTGCTCCTGTTGAGCAATATACCGTCAAGGGATTTCTTTGGTATCAGGGTGAATCCAATCGTAAGAATCCGGATTTATATCGCAGGCTACAGCCGGCTTTTGTCAAGATGTTGCGTGAGGCGTGGGGGCAAGGTGAATTGCCCTTCTATTATGTTCAGATTGCTCCTTTTGCATATGAAGGGACAGAATTGGTAGGGAGTGCTTTATTACGTGAGGCACAATTGCTGAACTTGAAAGAGATTCCAAACAGTAATATGGTTGTGACAATGGATATCGGTGATCGTAATTGTATTCATCCGGCCCGTAAACGTAAAGTCGGCGAACGGTTGGCGTTGTTGGCTCTTTCTGGGAGCTATGGATTAAGAGGCTTTAATCCGGACACGCCTGTCTATCAATCGATGGAGGTGGTTAATGGCAAGGCATACTTGACCTTTGATTGTGGTAGTGAAGGCCTTGCACCTTTGGGAGCTTCCATCTCAGGCGTGGAGGTGGCCGGGAGCGATCATGTGTTTTATCCTGCTACCGCACAGATTGAGAAATATACAGGACGTCTTGAAGTAAGTTGTGAAAAAGTCGCTATTCCAGTAGCCGTCCGCTATTGTTTCCGGAATTATGAGCAAGGGACGCTTTATAGTCGATATGGTATTCCGGTGGCATCTTTTCGAACTGATACTTGGGAGGTGAAGGAATAATCTTTATACCCAAAATGGTTCGATTTCAGTACGGTTTTAAATGAAATATGACTTGCTTAGGATAGATTTTGGAATCATGGTAGGGATAGCTGTGAGGAAGAAGGAACCCACAACCAAACAGGCATATCCCTACTCTCATTACCTACATATTCCTCACAGCCATCATTATGAAATTATTTAGTCAACGAACGAATACAATCCACCTCATCCTCCGAATAAGGGGTTCCATCACTACGGAATATATCGTGGAACCACAATGGAGGTTCAACAACATCAGGCAATGGAGTGTCCCATGCAAAGAACGTATTTGTTTTTCCGGCTACAAGTCCCCAGTTGATTGCACCGATATTTTCTCTCTTCAGCATTGGCATAATATCTTGGAAAGTACTATTTTGAGTACGTGCCATATATTCTGTACAAATCATCGGGCGACCGTATTGCTTCAATGTATCAATAAGTTGCTGATGCGAATTCAAGCCTTCATACGTGTGGTATGTTATCACATCCGAATTTTCCAATTGGAACTTATTCAGATTAGTCAGGCTCATATCCCAAACTCCGGCTGACAAGGGTTGCGACGGATTCACCGTTCGTCCCCACGTAAATATCTTCTGCAATAACGGCAGACTTCTTTCACCGTATTTATATCCACCCGAACCACCGGGTTCGTTATATAAATCCCATAACACAATTCTCTTATCATCCTTAAAGGTAGTCAGGATATCTTTCACATAGCTTTCCAATACCGGAAGTATCACTGCCGTATCGCCTTTATAATACAGATCACCCGGGTCACGTGCCCATCCCGAATTGTGTACTCCCGGCTGTGGTTCCGGCTGTTTTCCAGCCTGATATACAGGATTCCAACAATCATCCAGGAAGACGAAGATGGTAGAGATATGATGCTTGTCGGCAATAGTAAGGTATTCATTAATACGTTTCTTAAAACCTTCCTTATCTGTTTCCCAAACCAGGTGATGCAAATATACGCGCATACAGTTCATACCTATTTCTTCCGCCCAACCCAGTTCACGATCAATAGTCACCGGATCAAAAGTATCTGCCTGCCACATCTCCATTTGGTTGATTGCCGTGCTTGGAATAAAATCGCATCCACGAAGCCATCCCCATTGTTTATACCACTCATTAGCCTGCTCTTTTGTCCAGACTTCACGAACAGGAGTTGTTGTCTGATTACAAGAGCCAAACAATATAACGCCAATAAAAAATGCTACTAATATATTTCTCATAAGATTCTATATTTCAATATTCTACAATATAAAAATACTACTCAAAAACTGCTTTTCTGATACAGGCATTCCATGTGTCTCCAATATACATAACCCCGTTAGCATCCATGCATAATCCCGAAGGAGCACATAATTTTGCATCTTTGCCAATGCCATTTACCGCACCGGAACCATTGCCGCCAATGACAGTTGAAACTCCTATGTCATTCACCATACGAATAGCATGATTGTCCTGGTCAACAATATAAATATTACCTTCATCGTCCGAACACATCTGTTCCCCCCTCAAGAAACGGGCCTCGGCAAATGCACCGTCCCAATACCCAATCTCGGTAGAAGTATTCAACCAAGTAACTTCACCTGTCGTGACATCAATATATGCCAGTTCGGACGTCGACCTGATTTGCACATACAAATGATTCGTACCAGTAGCAACAGCAAGAGCCGTCGAAAACTCCTGGCTACCATGCCGTTCGACCAATCCTATTGTTTTTGCAGTCCATGCCGAAGGATCTATTTCTATAACAGTATTTGTCCATCCCTGCCGGGTATATAATTTACCATCCTTACTAGCAGTCAATCCAACACCCCAATAGCCGTCAATACCTGCTTCGACTGCTTTCACCTCGGTCGACCAGTTATTAGCCGGATCAACTACAATCAGTTGGATTGCCGTACCTCCACATTCAGCTATTGTATAAAACTTCTTGGAAACATTATCATAAACAACACTTGTAAAGCCATATCCTCCCGCCACACGATCATAACCGGCAAGGAAAGATACTTCACCTGTTTCCGACAAACGATAAAGTCCCAGTTCAGCCGGAATCCGGTCATCAGGGAAACGGCGTAAAAAGAGAATGTTCTTTCCGGCGTCGTCAACAGCGATTGCCGAAGGCAATACGTCTACTTTCAGATTTTCTATCCACCAACGTTTCTCATACATAAAATCATCGGTATAGGCTTCCTTCATTTTGTCCAGTTCCACACTTATCTTACAAGTCTCGCTATTCGTTATTTTAGGTACTTTCACCTGCAATTCCGTATCACTTGCTGAAAGGATTTCGGCAACAGTAGTTCCGAAAGAAACACGCAGATTGGCCGCTATATCTCCCAAGTTTTCACCTTTGAGCGTTACTATGTCTCCCTTTCCACCATTTTGCGGCTCAAATCCCGTCAGTCTTATAGGCAAGATGATACCTGACTGAATAACATCAACCTTAACATTCCGATAATCAGAAGCAGTGAGAGTTATAGTCGCTTTTCTTCCTTGCTTTACTGTATTTTCATCCACACTGATAGTCAGAACCGATTCGTCTTCCGTTACGTTCTTCAAACTAAACCGGCACCAAGCTGTCGCTTCCGCAGGAGATATACCAGTGGTAACTTCCAGATTAGAAAACAGGGTTATCTCCTTAGTGCCTGCAGTAGCTGCAAACGACTGGCTTAGCTCATCCTTATCAAGTGCCAAGTAAGGAGAAGCCTGTTCCTTATCTTCGCATCCTGTGAATAATAGCATCTGAGCTATTATACACATTCCATATAAAATTATATACTTCATACTGTATCAGGTTTAATTACTTAATGCCGAGAAAAAATCAATAGACAATTGTCCGTCATTATCAACAATCCGATGTATCGTAAGCCGTTCACTGCCTCCCGGAGTATTAGGAGAATGGTACGAGATGCGTAAAACTCCATCAAAATCTTTAAAAATCATGGCATGCCCCCCATTATCATTCGGGTTCAGAGGCTGAGGGTCTTGTATCCAAGGACCTGTAACAGTACCCGATTGAGAGCGAGCTACACCAATGGCATATTGCCCATTCCCGTCCTTTCCCAGCAAAAAACTAGACCATAGCATCAAAAGTTCACCATTATTCGCCCTGTATAGGAATGGAGCGTCTGATACATAATACGAATTTCTAATAACCCAAGGTGCTGCACTTGCCGCAAACAAGGTCACCGGTTCGTCAGCCGCCTCTTTCAAATCTTTTGTCAATTTCTGTGCAACGATAGTTCCATCGGAGATTTGTGTCCATTCATGGCTGAATACAATCCACGGATCCTTGTTTTCATCAACAAAAAGCGCAGCATCCAAGGCCTGCCATCCATTAGGAGTAACCGGTCTGTTGACCAAAGGAATAAATGGTCCTTCAGGTTTGTCGGACACCAATACGGACGCTCCCCGTACTTCATCCGCTCCGCTAAAAGTAGCAAACATATAATACTTGCCTTCATAATAATAAAGGTCGGGAGCCCAGAAGTCAGTCTTTCCCCAAAAGCTTGCCGGTGCTTCAAAACTGATTCCGGCCTTCCGCCAATCACACAAATTACGGCTAACAGCCACGGCAATCTGATTGGCTGCCGTTGGATAAAGTGCATCGTCTGCATGAACATGCAAATAATATTTTTTAGATACGGGATCCGCAAAAATAAACGGGTCACGCACACGGAATGAATTATACACTATCGGATAATCTTCCTCTACCGGTGGAACAGGCTCCGAGGACTTGCCTTCCTGAGTAATAGAAATATTGACAGGATAATCCTTTCCTGCCAGTTGTACGGCAAGTGATACGGAACGTTCTTCCTCACTTTCATTTTCCTTGACTGTTATCAGAAAACTTCCCGCTCCCTCACTCCTGCGAGGAGAAACTTTAGCCCATGTACCTATCCCTTTATGCACAATTTGCCATGGAGCATTAGCTTCTACTATATATTCCTGCTCTCCTCCTTCTGCTTCCACATGCCATTCTTGTAATCCATCTTCTATCTTAAAGAAAAAAGATTCTTCCACATCTTGCTTACATGATGTAACACACATCAGTGTAGCTAATAAATTTATTATAATAAGCATATGTGTTTTCATATTAATTATTCCATCCATCATTTTGTACTAAATTTGAGTTCTTTTCCATTTCCGAAGCAGGTATTGCCCATTTCCAAAGATAATCACCACCCCACAAATAAGAATAGGTAGTATTTCCCCAGACTTCCATCAACCCGTTGCCTTCATAAAACTTTTTCTCTTTCCATGTTCCCCATCGGAGTTCATCAAAAAACATATATTCTTCAAAAGCCAATTCCCAATATCGCTCCTTACGGACACGTTGGCGCATATCGTCCAAACCTTTTACTGTGGTATAATCGTTTGTATTCAACGCCTGTACTCCTACTCTGCTGCGGACATCATTGACATAGGGTATGGCTTCTTCCCATTTTCCCTGTTCTGTCAGTGCTTCAGCCAGATTCAGGAGCACATCTGCATAACGGATTAATGGAATATCAATCGGAGAACGTTCCATAATCGTATGTTCCGTACCTTCATACACAAACTTTCGGATCAAGTAATAAAACTTATCATTAGTGTCCGTCCGGATATCATAAGGTTCGGCATCGTCAGAGCCCCGATATGGCCAGCGCAATGTATATGAGACTGACGAACCTGTCACACCACCCAGATATGTGGAATAAGGGGTTATCACATTCATAGCCAAACGCGGATCCCTGCCTGCATAAGCAGCCTTAATACGCGCTTCATTTCCATTAGGAAGATATTGCTCCATATCAGCACCATAACTTCCCATTATTTTAATCTCCCCGTCAGTCAGGTTATCCCGCAAGAAAAATACGGAACGTTCTCTCGGAGTCATCGTAGAATAACCGGGAAGATAATCATCCCAGTCAAACGGTTTGCCGTCCGCACACTCATAACTGTCTATAAAGGCAGGATTCGGCAGATAATTGTTCCAACCTGAGCCACTCGTTGTCCGGTTACCAAAAGCCCAATTAAATACAGACCCGTAACCGGAAGGGTTTTCTATACAAGGAATGGTAAATATCATTTCATCACAACGTTCATTAGCTTCCTTAAAAAGAGCTTTGTAATCTCCGAATAACGAATACCCCATCTTAGTGATTGCCCTGAAATCATCTTCCGCCTTATCATATTGTTTCAGCCACAAATAAGTTTTCCCCCGTAATGAATAGGCGGCAGCTTTTGTGATCCGTCCGTAGTCCGAGCTACTGGCAGCATACTTGGCAGGCAGGTTCGGTTCTTCAACACAAGCTGTCAGATCAGCCAGCACTGCATCCCAGATTTCCTGTTCTGTAGAACGCCCTTTTATACATTCCTCGGCTGTCACCGGTTCCAAATAAAGCGGGACTCCTTTCCATAAAATATTCATCCGATAATAATTATACGCCCGAAGAAACTTACACTCTGCAATATATTGCGCTTTCTTCCCGTCACTCATATCGGGTGTCTTTCCTATATTAGCTATTACATCATTAGCTCTGTGAATCAATTCATAGTAACGCTTCCAGGCTGAGAGAAACTCTGTTGATGAAGGAGTGGCTACTCCGAAAAGCGTCGGTGTATGCCAAATCCAGTTGCGATCCATATCCATTATGCTGGAGCGATAATCATAAAAATGCAAATCGCCATCATACCCGCTATTGGTCGCATAATCGGCCCGCAAAGCGTTATATACTCCATTCACAACTTGAACAGCCAGCTCTGCATTATCCCAAACTCCGGCCGTAGATATGACATTAGCCGGTTTCGTATCCAAAAAGTCTGCAGAACAAGCATAGACAAACAACATTAATATGCCGCCAAGTGTAATAATCGAGATAGTCTTTTTCATTGTCGTACAGATTAAAAATTAATATTAATACCTAACGCAAGCTGGCGCATTGTAACATATCCCATACCAGTCTGCATTTCCGGATCCATACCTGAGAATTTGGTTATAGTCAACAAGTTTTCACCTGAAAAATAGACACGTACTTTATTGGCATAAAACTTCCGTGTCCATGTCTGTGGAAGTGTATAACCGATAGTCAGGTTACGCAGTTTCAGGAAATTACCTTTTTCGAGATGCAATGTACTCGCTTCTGTTGCCTGATTGGTTTGATTAAGCGTCAGGCGTGAGTTCTTCGAATGTAAATTGGTACGAAGGTCGTTGGGATTCTCCGGATCATAAAAATAATGGTCTTTTTGAAGTTCTTTCGATAATCCATAGCCCAAAATCGTGGATGTGGAATTTTGTCCTACCGAATACCAATAAATGGAAAAGCCTGCCGCTCCCTGCCAATTCATGGAAACATCAAATCCTTTCCATGACACCGCGCCCTGCAATCCATAATAATATTTTGGAACTGACGATACTTTCTGAAATTTCTTATCGTAGTCGTTTCCATAAAGTCCGTCCCCATTTATATCAGCATAAATATAATCGCCATACCATAAATTAGCCTTCCCTATTTTTTGGTTGGGATAGAACACGTAACCTTGATCTTGCATCGCTTTCAACCACTGCATATCCTGTTCCGTACGAATCATACCGTTTTTAGGACCTCCGGCAGGATTAACCAACCCGTTATTAAAGAAATAAGTGGCATCTCCCTTATAAGGTTCTTTCAGATAATATTCATTGATAATATGTCCTTCGATTATCCTGTTGTCCCCTCCGTCAGAAACATCTCCCAGATTCGACTTGTAGACATAATTGCCGTTCTCGTCATATTCCCAGCTATTCTTTAAAGTTCCTTTAAACTTGCTGACATAATTCTTATTATAAGAGAAATTTCCGGAGAGAGAATAGGACCATTCATTGATACGGTCGTTCCAGTTCAATGTCAACTCAACGCCCTTATTGGTAACTTCGGCATAATTTTGACGGGCAGGTATCTTGTTCCCCATTGTTGCATACACACCCGGACGGTAAAGGATGCCATCGGTAACTTTGTTGTAAATATCAAATTCTCCAACCAGCCTATTATTCAATATAGCGAAATCCAGTCCGAGATTAGCCTGCGTCACACTCTCCCAACGCAATTTTTGATTAGCAATTACGGTCTGCGCCAATCCCGAAGTCAGTTTATCTCCAAAAATATAATTACTTCCGGAATAAGTAGCCTGCCATTCATAGTCTCCAATACTATTATTTCCTAACTTTCCCCACGACAAACGTACTTTCAGATTGTCAAAAGGCGAACCTTGCATGAATGATTCTTCCGAGACACGCCATCCACCGGAAAAAGACGGGAAAAATCCCCAACGGCTTTCTGGCGCAAAACGAGAGGAACCGTCGTAACGGGCGTTTACTTCAAACAGGTATCTGCTTTTATAAGCATAGGTCAGACGACCGAAAAAAGAGCGGGAAGTATTTTCCCAGGTAGCTCCCGTTATATTGCTCAATTCCGTATATGTAGACAAGTCTGTCAAGCTTGCGTCGGCAGCTCCTTGTTTTGCCATATCCGTATTAAATCCCCAGTTACGTATGGCTTCATAGCCTGCAAGTGCTCCCAAATCATGTTTTCCAAAATTTCCAGTCCAATCCAATGTCTGTACGAAGCGCCATTTTTTGGATTCTTCCGAATAAACTGCTTTTGACATATTTTCTAAAGTTGTAGGTTGCTCCACAAGTCTGCCTCTTCTAAAACTATATCTCCCGACTTGCTTGGAAAGCCAGTCGGCATCATGGCGATAGCGCATATAGTCAAACTCAACATGATATACAAAATTCTTGAGGATTGTAGCATCTGCAAACATGGAAGTATTTAACTGTTCATATTTGAAAGAGCCGCCAGAAGATGCTAACAAATGAAGAGGGTTGGAAGATGTCGGATCTTCTTCTACTGCTTCGGGAAGTCCTAATTTTCCATCATATTCAGGATAAATATCCGGTGGAAGCTTTTGCCCATGTATTCCACTAGTAAAAGCATCCACTTCATTCCGATCCTGGTCTGTATGATAACCGTGCGAACGGTTGCCTATCTGCAACCAGTCCTTCACCTTCACGGTTATATTGGAGCGTATGTAATATTTCCGAAGCCCCGTATCTTGTATTAGTCCCGGGTTATCCAGGAAAGAACCGGAAAAATTATAATTCACATTGTCAGAAGCGCCAACAACCGAAATCGTATGTTCGCTCATTATTTTATTCTGAAACAGCTCTTTATACCAATCAGTATTCGGATAAGCGACATAGTTAGGATAACCGGACTCCGCAAGACCATTAGGATTTTTCGTCGCTTCTCTCCATTCTGTTATCGTGTTCTGGCTGAAAATATCACTTTGCCCGATATTCCGGGCTGATTCGTTCATTAATTCGAAATAATCGGCACTATTGCTCACAAGCTGAATCAGATTTGACGGTTGGTTCAAGGAAAACTTCCCTGAATAATTCACAGATGTCTTGCCTTTTTTCCCTTCCTTTGTGGTAATCATTATAACACCATTCGCCCCACGATTTCCATAGATAGCACATGAAGCGGCATCTTTCAAGATGGAAATTGAAGCGACATCATTGGGATTTATATCATTAAACGATAATTCCATTCCGTCAACCAATACTAAAGGGTTGGAATTGTTCAATGTTCCAATACCACGGATACGTATGGTCGCCATATCACTGTTGGGTTTACCGGACGATTGCAATGTCTGCACTCCTGCACTCATCCCGGACAATGCCATTGAAAGATTAGTCAAAGGACGAGAATCCAGTTCTTTTTCAACATTGATGGTTGAAACGGCTCCCGTCAAGTTTATTTTCTTTTGGGTTCCATACCCTACCACAACAACTTCATCCAACTGTTTCGAATCTTCTTTCATCGTCACATTCAACGTCATCGGTCGGGTAATTTTCTGCGTATATGTAGTGTAACCTATTGAAGTAAATTTCAGTGTCGAGCCTTCCGGAACTTGCAACTGGTAATTGCCATCTATACCGGTAATGGTTCCTTGAGTAGCCCCTTCTATCGTCACAGTCACTCCCGGAAGAACCTCGCCGGATTCGTCCACTACCTTTCCAGTCACTTTGACCGGCTGTTTGTTATCCTGTGGTTGAGATGAAACTTTGTTTAATACAATCTGACGTTTTTCAATCGTATAAGATACTCCTTCGCCTTTAAAAAGTTTATCCAGTACCAGAGTCATCCGTTCATTTTTCACAGTAATGCTTACTATACGACTTACATCAACAATGTCTTTGTTGTATAAGAAACGATATTCTGTCTGATTTTCGATACTAGTCAAGACCTCCTCTACAGTCACATTCTTCAGTCGCAATGTAATTTGGGCGGATTGTGCCAGGATAGGTATACTGATAGCTTGCAAAGCTATACAAAACAACCATATAGCACAGATTCTCCCCATTTTTACATTCGCAGGTACAGTAATTCTCTTTTTCATTTTTCTAATTGAAATAAGTTTCATACCTTTACATGTTTGGTTATTGGTTCTACAAATAAGTTGATTAACGAATAACTGAATCTTTGGAAAGGAAGGTGAGTCAGACCTTCCTTTTTTTATCAGTTGCCGGAAGCTGATTTCACTGATTATGTCTTTCTCATGGCTTGTATTATTTAAAGGTTAATAAATGTGTTTTTCTCTCGTTTCTATCAATAAGACGTTTCTAAAAATAAAAGCCACATTGGATATCGCATTATTTTTTCATCTGCATTATTTTTTCTTCAAACTATCGTTTATCCCAAATAATCTTTCTATTTTTACCCCCGACAATAGAACCTTTACTACAATACTATGCCGAATATCCAACAACAGACTTCCGACGACCGTTTTCTGGTAATAGCACTAAAACAGGATGATAAACAGGCTTTTACCCGACTATTCCATGCTTATTATAAAGACCTGGTGTTGTTTGGCGGTACTTACATTCCGGAGAAATCTACCTGTGAAGATATTGTGCAAAATATCTTTCTCAAACTATGGAATGACCGGAAATCATTGGTAATTGAGAACTCACTAAAATCATATTTACTGAAAGCGGTCAGGAATTACTGTCTGGACGAATTACGCCATCGCAGGATTATAGATGAACATATTGCTTACGAACTTAAATCGGATTCTATAGATATAGATACGACAGAAAACTACATACTGTATTCTGATTTATGTCGGCAACTTAAAAATGCATTGGAACAATTACCTCCTCAAGAAAGAGAAGTGTTCGAGATGAGCCGATTAGAAAACATTAAATATCAGGAAATAGCCAATCGCCTGAATATCTCTGTCAGAACGGTAGAAGTACGTATCAGCAAAGCATTAAAGCAGCTCCGCATCTTATTAAAAGATTTTTATTTACTACTTTTTTTATTTCTTTTCCACTAATGAATGTGGGATTTTCTTTCTGAAACGTCTATTATATATAAGGTAAAATGCATATGATAAATAAAGATTCAGACATAGAAATTATAATCTCCAGATATCTCTCGAAAGAGGCTACACCAGAAGAAATAAAGGTACTGGATGATTGGATATCGGCTACTCCCAAAAACTATAGGAGCTTTCTATCACAAAAGAATGTGTGGGAAGTCAGTCACCCGGCTTTTAATCCGGAAGAGATAGATGTGGACAATGCGCACAGAAAAGTAATGGAGAATATTCTCCATCCAAACCAGCCGGTTTCCGTTCGTCCCAAGTTGTCCTTCCTGCACTATTGGCAGCAAGTGGCAGCTATCTTACTTCTTCCTTTACTGATATTATCTGCTTATCTTTATTTTAAACCCGCTTCTCAAATTGCAGAGACTTATCAGGAATTATTCACTCCTTATGGAACTTGGTCGGTAGTTAATCTGCCTGACGGTTCTAAGGTTTGGCTAAATGCCGGAAGTTCTTTAAAGTATCCGACTCAATTCAATGATAAGCAAAGAGTTGTTTCGATGCAGGGTGAAGCCTATTTTGAAGTAGAATCCGATAAAGAGCATCCCTTCATCGTAAAAACCAAACAACTGACTGTAGAAGCTACCGGCACAGCATTCAATGTGAACGCATACGTTCCGGATCATGTAGCAGCAGTGACGTTAGTAAAAGGAAAGGTCGCAGTCACTCTTGACCAGAAAAAGACGATTTCCCTTTCACCGGGAGAGAAAATTGACTATAATCTGGCCACTTCTTTATATAACGTCAATAAAACCAACACTTATAAATGGTGCTCATGGAAAGATGGAATACTCATTTTTAGAGATGACCCGCTGGAATATGTATTCAAGCGTTTGGGACAGACTTATAACGTGGAATTTATTCTGAAAGATCCTGAATTAGGAAAGTACTCCTATAAAGCGACTTTTGAAGGTGAATCTCTGAATGAAATATTACGCTTGCTTGAAATGAGTGCCCCTATTCGTTGCAAAGAAATCAGTAATAGAACCAATAAAGACGGGAAACTTGATAAACAACGTATAGAAGTGAGTAGAATTATGCAATAATAAACTAGAACGTTCCTAAGAGCCTGTTTAAATTCTCTTCAGTCATAATCTTATAGCTGATATTTTAACTTACCCCGGCTCTTCTTGTCGCGTCC